>DAOTTQ010000070.1:0-113070 GCA_034437555.1 Anaerolineae bacterium
GTTCAAAAAGGCATCTATAACAAGTGGATATGCTACAATACGATTTTTATCTTCATACCCATAAGCATGATTGCCCCACTGAAGATAGGGATTTCTATTTTTATTTTCATTTCCCGGTCATACCAAAGATAACGCGATGAATTGATTATCTCTTCAATACCTTTGCCAAAATGGGGGGATAAAATGGTAGGGTTTTTAAGTAAAGTGTTGTTTCACAGCACGACACGAGACAAGAAAACCCATGACAGAAATTATACCACTGCTGATCTGCCTTGAGCCACACCTTTCATCGACGGTTTTGCGCCAACTGCGCCATCTGATTTTTGCGATGCTATGTATCCCCAATCGCGCGACCCTGCTTGGACTACCGAGCTGGACAGAAAAAGGGGGCAGTTGCTACCCTTAGCTCAGAGCAACGGGCGCGTTTTGCAATCACAGGTGCGCCTTTTGTGTGTGGCGAAAATTAAGACACCTACACAATGTGGGGCTTTTAGCAGGTATAAAAGCCCTTTTTGGGATACGGTTATGATGTGGGTTGTTGATGCGGAAATGTTGAAAAAGCCAAATTCCACAAAAATAAAACTCGTGGGAACTTTTAGCATGTGAGCATCGTCTTGATGATGTAATGCAAACAATAACTTTACAACAACCTTAGGAGAAATCGCAATGATAACCACCACACTCAAACGTTTTGGAACACTCGCTTTAGCCGTTATTGCGGTTAGTGCCTTGCTTGTTGCCCCTGTTGGCGCACAAGAACCTACCACACGCACCGTCAATGTTACGGGCGTTGGCGAAGCGTTTGGCATACCCGACACCGTCTCTATTTACTTGGGTGTAGACACACTGGATGCCAATGTGAGTGCTGCCGTTGCCCAAGCCAACCAAAAGTTAGAGTTAATTGTCAACGCCGTTAAAGAACTGGGCGTAGAAGCCACCGACATTCAAACCGCAAACTTCAGCGTATATCCCGAAGAACAATACAACCCACAAACGGGTGTATCTACAGGTGAACGTTTTTACCGCGTTCAACAATCGGTAACGATTATCGTGCGTGATATTACCAGAGCAGGTGAAGTCATTGATGCCGGGCTAAACGCAGGTGCAAATGCTATCAATGGCGTAAGTTTTGGTATTTCCGATACCAAAGCCCTAGAATCCCAAGCCCGCCTAGAAGCCGTTAAGGACGCAAATGCACGTGCTACCGAACTGGCAACCGCCTTTGGTCTTGGTTTGGGCAATGTAATCACCATCAGTGAATATACAGGCGCAACCCCTTATCCTGTAGACGCCCTCTACACTGCTCGTGCCGTTGGCGGTGATTCTTCTACTCAGCTTAACATTGGGCAAATCACAGTTAGCATTGAAATCAACGTTACTTTTATCCTAGAGTAACGACGAATTTGCTAAATCTTCTGCAAAATTAACACAGGGTTTGATGCGGGCAAAAACACGCCTCATCACCCCATCAATAAAAAAGGACACTTCTCATAGGGGTGTCCTTTTTTTGCATATGATATTGGCAACGTTTTTAGCAGAGATACGGTAAAATGACGTGAGTATCTACAAAAAAGGGGCAGGCTCGCTATAGTGACACAAAAAAGTTGGACACAAAAGTGCTTGTGCCTATTCTAACACCAGTTTCGGTTGTCTTGTCAAACAGTTTGCCTCATATTCAGCTGGGGTGAGATAACCCAACCGTTTTTAATCATCGGGTTTTGGGGCTAACCATTGTGATAATAAAAGTGCGCTTAACGCCACCGCAACAAGGATAAGCCCCGTCCAAATAGCAGCGTTGATGTCACGCTCAATGATGTTATAAATGAGCAAAGGCATGGTCTGGGTGCGCCCCTGTAAACTGCCTGCAAAAAGAATGGTCGCGCCAAATTCACCTAACGCTCTTGCCCAGCACAAAACCAGCCCTGCCCCCAACGCCCGACTGGATAGGGGAAAGGTAACAAACCAAAACAGTCGCCAGCCCCCTGCCCCATCCACACGAGCAGCTTCTTCTACCTCTTTAGAAACACTTTGAAAACCGACCTGAGCAGAACGAATATAGAAGGGCGCAGAAACAAAGGTTTGGGCGAGAACGACGGCGTAAAAAGTAAAGGGAAGCGCAATACCTAGTTCTGCTAAAGTGGAACCGAATAGCCCGCGCCTGCCAAATGTAATCAGCAACGCCAACCCCGCCACAGCGGGCGGCAACACAATCGGCAGTTCCACAAGCACACTCAGCAATCGCTTGAACTTAAAGTGTTTGCGTGCCAAAATATACGACAAGGGAGTTCCAAATAATACCGTGAGTGCTATGCTAAATAGCGTTGAGACAAAGCTAAGCCAGATGGCATCCGACACCGCAGAACTTGAAACACCCTCCCATGCTTGGCTAGAAATGCTACGCAAAATGAGCGCAAAAATAGGCAACACCAAAAACAACAACGCAACCGTTGCCATCCCCATCACCAACGCCGAACCAATGACAGAAGTCGCTTTCGCCCAAAAATGCGCAAGCGGTTGAACGACTTTTGGCTTAGGTTTCTTTTGGTCTTCTGTCATGTGTTATTCCTAATATGGGGTCAAGGTCTAAGCGGTGTAGCGTCTACCCCGTACATTATTCATTGGCGCACCCATGCTGCACTTTGGAAATACGTACCGAGATAAAGTTCCATTTTACCAGAATGTCTTGCCCCTCATCTGATAGCACATAGTCTAAAAATGCCTGCGCTAGTTCAGGATTTGCCGTGTTATTTGTGAGGGCAATTGGATAGGTAGCGATGGTATTGAGGTCATCAGGAATGGCAATCGTTATCACTTGGTCGCTAAGGTCGGGTGTAACATCAGACACATAAACAATACCCGCGTCTGCCTCGCCTAACGCTACCTTAGCCGAAACTTGGCGCACATTTTGCTCTTCAGAAACCACGTTTGCCAAGACTGCTGTACGGTAGTCTTCGCCATACGCGGGGTCAGAAGCAAGGCGTTCCAGAAGTGTCTCGGTATACGTTCTCACAGGAACATCGGGCGCAGCAATCACCAATAACACCCCCCCATTCGCTAAATCACGTAGTGTTGTAATGCCTTTAGGATTGTCAGAAGGCACAATTAACACCAGCCGATTTTGACCAAAGGTACGGAGCGAACCCGCAATGCGTCCCGATTCTTGCGCCACCTTCATCTGGACGGTATTAGCACTCGCAAAAGTATCCGCAGGCGCACCTTCGGCAAGCTGGTTAGCAAGGCTAGATGACCCGCCAAAATTATAAAGCACCTCTACGCCGTCATTTTCGGCTTCAAAAGCAGTCGCAATTTCTTCAAACGCATCTGTAAGCGATGAAGCCGCAAATACGATTAAGGTTTGGCTTTCTTGTGCGCTGGTAAACAGCGTTCCAACAAATAGCACAATCGAAATAACCACTAGCGAAAGTTTCTTCATAGAAAGTTCTCCTTTAAGATTGTAACGGATTTGAAACCAGCGTACAGTGTTCTATCCAATCTAGCACTGCATCCAGCTGGGCAATAACAAGTTCTATAACTAACGCCCCTACGCCTTCCATTGTCTCTCTATTACGCACCAAATTTGCGCGTTCCTGCTGGCACACATGGCGTTGGTGTTCAATAATGGGGTTTACCGAAACCCTCAAGAGCTGTGCAATATACAAACGACTTAAAAACTCGACACGTACACGGCGGATGCTTGCCGATGGTGTTTGTGTGTTCAGCCAATTGTGTAGGTATAAATTGCCTTCTGGGGTGATGGCGTATTCGGTGCGTGTAGGCGCAGTTTCGGATTCTACTTGTTGTCCGTTAATACCGCCCTGTCGTTCCAGACGCTTTAGCACAGCATACAATTGGCTAGTGCTTAAACTCCACACATTCCCTAAGCGGTTAGGGTCATGAAAGACTTCTAACAATTGATAGCCATGTTGTGGTTGGCGAGCAAGTAATCCTAAAATGGTTTCATCGGGAGTAAGTGCGCTCATTTTTACCTATCCTATGGTGGAATAGGTCTATTATAGCATGGAATACTTATAGCATAAGGGTTTTATAACACACAAAAAATGACCTTTACTCGCTTATAAACATCACCAATAATAAGACAAGTTTTCTGGATAACTGATTTTGGCAAGCAACAGCCAGCCACGCGAGATAAAAGTGACACTACATCAGGGCGTTAATTGACTGTTTATCAGAAATCATATACAATTATTTCAATATAATATAAATTGTAAAGGAAAACAAACCTGAAACCTGTAACAAGTCGTTTAATCATCGTTGTTATGGCAATCCTGTTTTCATTTTCATCATTGGGAACATTAGCACAAAGCCTTGAGGGGCTTGTAGTAGCTTCCACATTAAACGTCCGTAGCGAACCCGTCGTTGACCCTGCAAATATTTTAAGCAAAATTGCATCGGGGGCAATTGTCATAATTGAGGGGCGCAACGAAGCCAACGACTGGCTTTACGTTCGTACTCAAGATAGCGGTGTCGCGGGTTGGGTTGCCACTCGTTATGTTCAGTTTGATGCCAGCCAATTAGGGAATATTCCTGTAACGGCACAGTCTGGCACAGCGCAATCTGGCACGATTTCTGCGCCTGTTACAAACATTCCAGCAGCATCACTGTCGCTGGTGATGGAAACACCCATTTTTCATAACATGGCTACAGGAACAGTATATGATGTTTTTTCGCGTGGTCAACAACTAGGGAACAATGCCCGTGCCTTTATGAAAGTGGGCGATAGTGTAACAGCGACCCAACCTTTCTTAATCGGTTTTGGTAACGGCAATTACGACCTTGGGGGCTATGGTTCTTTACAAGCCACCATCGACTTCTTCTCTGTATCACCCGTTAAAAACGTCGCTAACTCGTTTATGCAAAACAGCGTTGCTGCCGTTAATGGTTTTGTGTCTGGGGCAGTGTTTGATGGCACATGGTCTCCTGAATACTGCGGAAGGCTTGTACCGCTTCAATGTGAATATGATATTGTGCGCCCCAGCGTGGCTGTTGTTATGTTTGGTGGGCAAGATGTGCGCCTATTTGATGCCGCATTCTTCCAAACCAACATGGAAAGAATCGTCGTAGACCTTAAAGCCTTAGGGGTTATTCCGTTACTATCTACCTTCCCAATGCACGCCAGCTATCGCTATGAGCAAACTATTCAGTACAATACGATTGTAATTAGCATTGCAAACAAGCATAATGTGCCACTTATCAACTTTTACCGTGCGCTTCAAGCCCTTCCAGAAGGGGGTGCGTTGGTTCAAGACCCCGTACACCTTACACAAGGCGAAACGTACTTTAGTTTTAATGGCGAAGAGACGTTGTATGGTGTAAGCCTGCGAAACTTCCTTACGCTTCAGGCGTTAGACACGCTTAGAAGCAACGTTTTGCAACGATAAGCACCGCAATCCCACACCCGCCAATGCAACCATTGGCGGGTTTAGCGAATAGGTCAAAACAAAGATTATGAAGTATCTGTTTACCGTCCTGATGATTATCTTTCTTGTACTGTCAACAGGATGCCAGCCAGGCGTGATTATTGTTGTGACGGCAACCCCACTTCCATCGCCCATAACCACTCATACCCCAACACCAAGCCTAACGCCCGAAGTAAGCTCCACCCTACTAACAGGCGCGACTGTGGTCACAGTGCCACCAATTGCTATTCTTGTCAGCTCCACCCCTACCCCATTATTGGCACGCCCCACCGCGCTTCCTTCGCCAGTACCCAATCTTGCACAAGCAATTGTTGAGGCAACACAAGAGATTATTCCCACAGCAGAACCCACTACCGATGCGCCCGCAGATGCCGAAGTGCCAGAATATGGCGACGGGCTACGCCTGCGCTCTGTACCCGGCTTATCTGGAGAAGTATTAGACACACTGACTATAGGAACTCAATTGCGTTTTATCGGGCGCACCAGTGACGGCGGATGGTTTCAGGTGATGACACCCGATGGCAAAGCAGGCTGGGTTTGGGGCGCATACTTGCGTATCTTTTCGGATGCAAACGCCGTGCCTATTACAGGTGAAACAGTTCAAAACCCAACAGTCCCTGCGCCTAACGGAATTAGCGTGGTTTCGGGCATATCTAGCAATGCACGACAGATTTTTGAGCGTGGTCAGCAAATGGGCAATCGGCGCGATGTGTTCTCTAAAGTAGGCGATAGCCTGACTGTTGCAACCTTTGTTTTGTACCCGTTTGGGTGGGGAAGCTACAACTTAGGGGTGTATCAACACCTTCAGTCTGCCATTAATTTTTTCTCCACGACCAATGCACGCGAGGGCAATTCGTTTGCGAACATTTCTCTTACGGCAGATAATGGCTGGACTACCCGCGACGTTCTAAACCCCGCAAAAGCAGGGGGAGGCATTTGCCAGGCAGGCGAAACACCCCTAGAGTGCGAGTATCGCGTGGTTAAGCCATCGGTTTCGCTCATTTTAATTGGCACAAACGATGTTGCCGTAGTCCCTGTAGATGAGTATCGCAACAACCTTCAGCGCATTGTACAAATTAGTGTTGATAAGGGTGTTATCCCTATCGTCAGCACCATCCCCAACCGCAGTGGCTTTGACGTATCACCCTATAATCAAACGATTGTGCAAATAGCTGCCGCCAATAGCATCCCACTATGGGACTATTGGCGAGCGATGCAGGTGCTACCCAACACGGGCTTATCAAATGACGGGGTACATCCCTCTTTTCCCTCGCCAACAGATTTTGCAATGTCGGCAAATTTTAACGGAGACAACCTTAACTATGGGTATGTCATCCGCAATTTAACCGCCCTTGAAGTGCTAGATGCCGTGTGGCGACAAATTTTATCGTACTAGTTTAGTTCACCGCAAATACGCCACTCACCCTCTTCTTGGGTAAGTTCAAAACCGCGCAAAGCCCATTCACGGTTTTGCCCGTTATAGGTGGTTTGAATCACGCCCTCACAAGACACTTGAGCGGTGTCTGTGGTGGTATTGGCTAAACAGTTTACATTCTTCAATTCTGCATTCATAGCACGAAAAGATTGTGACTGAATCATGGCTTGCAAGTCCCATGCGGCACATGACAAGTCTTGCATATCAGCGGAGCTAGAGCGTGTACGCGCCTCAAGATAACGATACACCACATCTTCAGGCGTGCCAGCATCCACAATTACAAGCGCAAATGGTAAGCTTTCTAGGCGTGTTTCAGCTATTTCTACGCGCTCTAGCCCGTCAGCAGTCATTATTAGGCTTTCGCCTGCCACCAACGTTTCGGGTTCATCTAGTAGGCTAACCACCACATCCCCTTCTGTAACGATAATTTCTAGTTCAGAGGTTTGGTCGCTAATGCCTACAAACACAGTGGCTCCATTGGCTTGTATACTAACACTGTTCAGGGTTATTTCTGCCTCGCCTAAAACGCTAAATAACACCCCAGAGTCATTACATCCTCCAGATGAAACAAGCGCAAATTCACTTAGGGGTACAGATGCCTCATCATTACCCTTAACAATCAACGTATCTAAATCACCCCCAACCACCACAAGTTCGGCAAAAACCCATGCGCCTTGTACCAGATGAAACCATTGCCCATCTGCACTCTTGCCATCTGCCTCTACAACCGCCCCTGCTGGCAAAGTTCCCGCCAACGCAAAATCTCTCCCTGCGCCTTGTCGAAGGTTCAGCTCAAAGCTGTTTGCATTCGTAACACTCACCAACATGATAGGGCTTTCTACAGGTGTAAGAGTAGCATCACCCATCACAGCCAACGTTAAACCACCCGACACTTTAACCAGCGCAGGCGCACTAATGCTCTCATCTCTTAATAGTAGCGTCTCGGCATTGGGTGTACACCCTTCCCCAACAGCAAGGCTACGGCATTGGGTTTTAAGCGTTTCAACGAGAGCCTCATCAAAGACGGGGCAAGCCTCTTGAGCCATAGCAACGGGCGCAACACACAACAGAAAGAAGCAAAATAAGCGTTTCATCGTTCATCCTTTGGCAAGCCACCCATATCACGTAATAAAATATCTAAGGCTTGTAGGGTAACTAAATTTCGCACAGTGTAGCCTGATTGCAGGGCTTCCTCATTAAACGTTGTGACTGTTAAAGGAAGAAGCGGTTCAGTCAAATGCAGGGTATCTTCAAGGTCAACACCGCCATTATCCAAACCTTCTAGGGCTTTCATGAGGTTAACGAGGGGCAAGTCATAATCGAGCGCAATGCTTACGATAATTTTATTAAACTGTAGCGATTTTTCGGGTTCTTCGGGGCGGATGGGGAACGTATACAAAACAGGAATAACGCCCGCGTTTAGGGTTGCTTCAATCACACTACGATAAAAATAATCAAACGTCGCTTCATCAAAATTCATCACATCGTTTGTGCCAAACATCATCAATGCCCAAACTGATTGTGAGGCGCGAAACTCGCACACTAAGGGCGACTCATTAGGCTCACAAGCCTCGCTATCTGCCCAGAATGAATCCAATGCGCTCGCCGTTGAAAAGCCTAGCGCAGTGGCATAATTCTCACGGTTAAAAGGGCTAATCTCGCCCGTATTAAAGTAGTCCACTACATCTTGTAGTTCTTCATAATCACCCAAATCATAGTCATCTGTGCCAAAGCCCACCAAAAAAGACTGCGAAAACGTCATTGAATCGCCCACTTTAGAAAACATGGCAGGGTTGCGTTCACTCTCTAAAGCTTGGGTATAAAGGTCTAATGCGCGTTCTGTCAGTACGGGCAAAATGGGGTAATCACCCAGCGTGATGTCTGCAGTGGTTTGGGGGTCGAAATCGCCAAAAGTCGGGGGCGTTTGGGCTGTTATAGCAAAAACGGGGACGCAAAACAGGGTAAGCAGATAAAGTGACTTGCGCCATAATTGCATAAGATGCCCCTAAAACAATGTTATAATAAGAAACAAAATAATTTTAGCATGTCAGCCTCACTCTGTAAAGCATTGAGGAGGCAACATAACGTTTGTTTTCATCTTGAAGGGGCATCATATTTTTTAGTTGGTAAATTCTTTTAGCCAAGCAAAGGCATCATCATAATCAAAGAAAATTCGTCACTCTCGGCTGTTGTTACGCCTTAAACGCCTAAAGAGTGACACTATGTGTGAAGAAGTTTCCGCTACTATGCCACGTTTTTTAAGGTTTCACGCCTAGTCTTTTGTCATTTTTCCTAAATACCTGTTAGCGACTGTCTAAATGGCGTATAATGACAACGGTCAGCACACACGGCACGCTAAAAAAGGGATGGCGCATGGCTGAATTTAATCTTGATATCGTACACGGTGGCACGCTAAACCTAGCCGAAGGCACGCGCCTAAGCTACAACGAGAATCACATCGCATACCACAATGCCCATGGCATTTTGTATCATGCTACACAAAGCGATAAATACGGCATCTTTATTCCACACCTTATTGATGATAACAGGGGTAAACAGTGGTTTAACGACCTCATTAACACCTATAATGCCCTTCAAGAAGCCTCACAGCCCATTATTTTGCCTCATGTCGCATTAGGCAGGCACTCGCTGGGCTGGACGGTTCTCGTCATCAACACGCCCACCCAAACCCTACAAAACGCCATTAATGCTCACCTCTCGGGGGGCTACGTTCTAAAAGCAGAACGGCTGGCAATCAAGGCTGTGCGGGGTTACTTAGCCTTGCTTGATGTGCTTCACCAAGCCGAACCGCGCAAACTGTATCACGCCAGTTTAGGGGATTGGCAAATCATCGCAGACGACGAAGGCAACCCCGTTCCTGCACTATTGCCCTTTGAAGCGTTTGAAGATGCCAGCGAAATTGCCCCACTTCATACCATCACCCACGTGGGCAATACACTTCTGACATGGTTTACGGGCAAACGCCCCAGCCTACCCCTGAATCCCTTTGATGACACCCTATGGCAATCACGCCACGCACCGTACTTGCCCGAAGGCATGGTAAGCGTGGGCTTGCGCTATGTCTTGATGACTCTGTTACAAACGCCCTTAGAAAAACGCTTTATGCACCTTAACCAGCCCAGTTATTTGCCCCTACGTGAAACACTGCGCGAATGGGAACACCTAATTCACCAAATGGGTGGCTTTGTAGACACACAAACGCCCGATGCCCTGTATAATTGGCTAAAGACATTGCCTACCCCCTATCAAGTAGAGACCAACAGCGCAACCGCAAGCGCAATTTGGCTTGATTTATGGTGGCGCGTTCACCTACGCGACACACTGCCCCATGCCAAACGCAACACGCAACAATCCGCACGCATGGAAGCTTTGTTGCGAGCGCGTTCTGAAATAACGATAGAAAGAGACTTCTTAGATAATTTGCGTGTTTTATTAAACAACGGCAACTTAAATGATGCACAAAATCTCACAAACAGCCTACGCCGTGACTTACCCCAGTTAGCACAACAAAAAGACATTACGCTATGGACATTATGGCAACACCTGGGGCGGTGGCACGCCCTATTACAAAGTGGCACGCCTGCCGAACTAGTAAGCGCAGTAGGCTTTGCATTACACGTTTCGCCCCAAGAGGATACCCAAGAAACACTGCGACAAGTCGAAAATTCGCTTGCACCCCTGCCCAATGTTCCGCGCGAGCTAAAGCAAGAGCTACTATTGCGCCAAAGTGCCAGTGTGCTAAGGCAAAACTTTCCTCATAACTGGAGCGCACGTCTAAACAACCTGCAATCCGAAATTGCCGAAGTGTATCACCAAAGTGGCATGACCTACTTGCGATTGCCCTCCCCCGCCCACGAGGATTTTTCGGTGCGTCCGTTTACGCTAATTGCCCAAATGGTGGGACAATCTGCCGAGATGATGAGCCAACTTCACGAAGCCATCAAAGTAGGGAACTTGCCTCTGGCACAGGGGTTGATTGAGTTTGGGCAAGCCATTACACCCTTCGTCGCTGAACATACGCTCCTAGCGGACGAACTAAAGCAATTAGGCGATATTGTGGCGCTGTTAAGCCAAAAAAACGGCACAAGCAACATTGTCGCCCAGGCAAAACGCGGGTTAGCCTTGCTTAACACGAGTTTTGTAAACGCCAATTCTGCGCTTCGTGAAGCCATTGAGCGACACATCTTACAAACCAGCGATACCGCTTTTGAAGTGGTTCAGGTGGCACTAGAAAGTAAAACGTGGGAAGCCATTCAAAGTGCGTACCCTAGCTATCGCCTACTTACAGAACGTAGCACACGCCACCCCATTGAGCAATTGCGCGTGGCACACCACGACACGCCACGCACTTTGGTAATGACAGCCATTCTTAATGGCTATGAACGCCTTTACAAAACGTATCAAGCCTTGTTGATGAGTGCCAAACAAAACGCCCTATCCTCCCACGAAGAAAAATCCTTAGAGGTGCAACAATCCGAAGCTAAAGCGCACCTTACCCTTCTTCAAGAAGCCCTAGAGTTAGGAATTAACATGAGTGACGTGATTCAAGCCGATGAAAGCGTCCGTCAGGCGTGGCAAAAGATGATTACCGACGCACTAGAAACACTCTCTAAAGTAGAGCGTGTGACAGAGGATGTCAGTTCCCTACGTGACCTCATCCAAAGTGATGAAGGAGTGAATGGGCAAATGAACGCGCTGATGAACGAGCTAAAAACGCTTCAATCCCAAATTGATGGCGAAGCCGATGCGCCCAGCGTGATGCAACAAATTCGTGCCTTACGTGGGCAATTAAGTGAGATAGAACACGGCTATCAAGCCCAACTAGAGCAAAATAAGCGTGAAATGGGAACTATTAGCGGTGAAATGCAACGCCAGCTAGAAGCCCATGATATTGCCATCCAACGCCACAACAACCAAATTGGGGGCGCAAACAACCTCATTGAGGACGCAAGAGAACGCCTTAGCTTGCTAGAGTATGAACTGATTCAAATTCAAAAGCATGAGTCTCAATTGCTGTGTACTTACTTAGATGCCATGCCCCAAACAGAACGCCTAGACCGCATTAGTGGGGTATTAGACGCAATCGACGGTTTAATGCACGCCCTGCGCCGTTGCCCCGTAGAAGCCTATGATGAAGGGTGTTATACCGCGTGGCTATCACAGTTTACTAGCCTTAAAGAACGCTTTGAAACGCTGGCAACCCGCAAGCTAAACTGGCGTGACAGGCGCAACCTAAAGAACAACATCCGCAAAATTCGTGAACTCTTTACCGAGTGCGAAGCCGAAGCCACCGCCAAGCACGAAGCAAATAAGCTCATTTTTACCAAACCTGCCAACAGGAAATAGCGAGGCATGACCGAGAACCCCAAAAGACCTTACGTACCCCCTAAAGAACTGCCGGGTGCAATTTGGAATGGCACACAAAAGCCCGCGGGCAATGTGTGGCTTGTGGTAGCAATTACAGCCGTTGTCACCACGTTTATCCTATTGGCGGGCATTAGCCTTATCACCACGCAAGGCGGACAACTGGCTGTTGCTGTTGGGTTGGTTTCTGCCACGCCCTCTTCAACCGCCACAACAACGCCCACCCCTACCATTACCCCATCCCCCACCCCACCTGATAGCGATGGGGACGGCATTATTGACGCAAACGACAACTGCCCCAACGTCTTTAACCCCAACCAATTTGACCGTGATGGCGACGGTATTGGCGATAATTGCGATGATAGCGATAATGACGGCGTACTAGATGCGCTGGACAACTGCGTTAACGTGCCAAACGCCGACCAACGCGATACGGATGGCGATGGCATTGGCGATGGGTGTGATGATACATTGGATTTAAGCGGTTATGACGTGCAACTAGCGCGAGACAGGCTATTTCCGGGGACAATAGAGGGATTTACCCCTATCACTCTAAACACCAGTAGTGATGCCCCCGTTACCGTAGAATATAGCGCGTTAGAGGGGGCATTTGCCCTAGAGAGCGCATCCTGCCAATCTGCTGCCAATCCTTTCGCCACCCTTAGCGTGGATAGCGTGATTTACTGCCCGCCTACCACAACAACCAGTGAGCGCATTAACCTCATTCTGCGTGAGCTAGACGAAAATAACCTTCCTAATCAGCGTGGCGGTTCTGTAGAGGTCAGCCTTGTGCAAGATGTCATGCAGATTGAAGCAGATTTGGGGCGCATTTTGAACGTGAACAACGACACCCCCGAAAACCCCTCACGGTGCTTCTTTAACGAAACGGTGGGCAGTGCGGGCTTGCTCTTAGAAGATGTGGCGTTACCCTTCACCATGCGCCTTAATGTGAGCAATGATGCCGATATTGCTCGCGCCTATAGCGTGACGATTGCCTTGCCTGATGGTGGGCTTTATTTGGCGCAAAGAGACGAAACCGCCTGTACATTGCTGACAGCCCTAGACCCTTTAACCACACCTGCCACATTTAACGCACAGGTCAACACAGACTATACGTTCTTTTATGTGCCGCGCACAGAAGAAGCTACCGAAGCCACCCTTAGCGTTGCCGTCAATGGTCGTGCCATTACGCCTCTTTACCTCACCTATCAGCCTGTACTGGTGGCTGCCGTGCCGTTAAACGTGCGTGACAGCGACTTGAACGTTGCCCTAACGATGGAAACCAACCAACGCGCCTATATTACGGGCGTGGGCGGGCAAGGCGGCGGACGGTGGGTAAGAATCCATGTTGACAATGACGACCGCGACTTGTGGCTTAATGTGGGGCAACTCGCAGGAAGTTACCGCGTCATTGGCGTACTATCGCTTGCAGAAAATATTAGTTTACCTACCAGATTTGGGAGCAATTAAACCTTATGAAACGCATCCGTATTATTGGTGCAGCAATGGACTTGGGGCAAAACAGGCGCGGTGTAGACATGGGACCCAGTGCCATTCGCTACGCAGGCTTATATGAACGTTTGCAAGGCTTGGGCTATGATGTGGTAGATAGTGGCAACGTAACCGCCCCCCAAGCCGAAGAACTAGACGCTAATGCAAGCGTTGAAGAAGGCAAAGCACATCACATTAAAGAAATTGCCCAAGTATGCCAAGCGATTTATGAGCGTGTGCAAACGGCTCATGAGGCTGATGAGCGCATTGTGTTTTTGGGGGGTGACCACAGCATTAGCGTGGGTACGGTTTCGGCGATTGCCGATGAACACGTGGGGGTGATTTGGTTTGATGCACATGCAGACATCAACACGCCCGAATCTAGCCCCTCTGGGAATGTACACGGGATGCCGATTGCCGCACTATTAGGTGAAGGGGGTGATGCGCTGATGCGTGTGGGTTATGACCGCCCCAAGCTAAAGCCCTCGCAACTGGTCTTAGTAGGCATCCGTGACCTTGACGAAGGCGAGCGCAAACGCCTTGCCAAAAAGGATATTAAGGTATACACCATGCGCGAAGTAGACGAGATTGGCATAGGCAAAATTGCCTATGAAATTTTGAACTACTTTGCCGATAAAACCCACCTACACATTAGCCTAGACCTCGACGGGCTAGACCCTCAACACGCACCCGGCGTAGGAACTCCCGTTGCTGGCGGGCTAACGTATCGTGAGGCGCACCTGTTTATGGAAATTATGGCAGACAGCCAAAAAGTACGCTCTATGGATGCCGTCGAAGTAAACCCCATCCTAGACCGCCAAAACGAAACCGCGCGCCTTGCCGTTGAACTTATTGCAGGCGCATTTGGGCAACGCATTTTATAACAGCTAGACGCAAAAATGAGGCATAGTGGTAAGACACTGTGCCTCTTTAGTTATTGTCATGCAGGAGTTATGGGGTTTTAGATTTCTTCGCGTTCTCGGCGCTGGCGGTGCTTTTTCCTGCGACGACGTTCATCCTCTTCGTCATAGTCAACGCCTATTCCTTCTTCTTTAATGTAGCTTTCTTCTTTAATGTCAAAAGCATCAGTGACACGCTTAGGGTTGGTTTTTGAACGCTTGCGTGTATCCGTCGGTGTCTTAACGAGATCGTTATCGTTGTTGAAACCCATAGAGAAAAACACCTTCACCTTGCCATGAAAATACGATATTCTATCGTCATGATTTTAGCACGTTTTTACATTTGTCAAGCACTTTGCAAAAGAATTGGCGCAAAAAAGGGGCATTTCTGCCCCTTTTCCACTGTTAGCCAACCTAACTAAGCGTGCCACGCCTAATGAAGAACTTTTCTACTTCGGCTGCTACAAAGACTACTGAACTTAAGACCATACAAATCAGCAATTGTGTTGCAGTCAGCGGTGTGGTATTGAACAGCGTGTTAAAGAATGGCAAGTACACCGCCAGCAATTGCAACGCCAACGTAACAACCACAGCACCCAACAAAAGCGTATTGCCAAAGATGTTTAGCGTAAAGGCAGACTCGCGATGGCTTCTTAAGGCAATGGCATGTCCCATTTGGGCAATCGTCAAGAACATAAAGACCATGGTATTCCATGTGTTGGTGGCATATGTCTCTACACCCTGTTGGTGTTGTTGGAATGCCCAG
Source organism: Anaerolineae bacterium (assembly GCA_034437555.1). Taxonomy (GTDB): domain Bacteria; phylum Chloroflexota; class Anaerolineae; order Aggregatilineales; family Phototrophicaceae; genus JANWYT01. The sequence goes on from DAOTTQ010000070.1 coordinate 15,415, forward strand.
ATGCCCAAGCCCAAGCCCGTAACACCCATCACCAAGCCCACAATAACAATATGACGACCCAAACCGCGCCCAAAGAGGCTTTCGTTGGGGTCATAAGGGGCGCGTTGCATTGTGCCTCTCTCGCTTTTTTCCACGCCCAAAGCCAGCGCAGGCACACCGTCTGTGATGAGGTTCATCCACAAAATTTGTAGTGTTGTAAGGGGCAGAGACATACCAGAGACCAATTGTGTTGCCAAAAGCACAAATAATTCGCCTGTGTTGCTTGCCAGCAAATACTTGATAAAACGGCGAACATTGTCATAAATGGTGCGCCCTTCTTCAACCGCAGCAACGATAGTGGCAAAATTATCGTCAATTAGCACCATATCAGAGGCTTCTTTACTAACGGCTGTGCCAGTAATACCCATCGCTACGCCGATATTGCTTCGCTTAAGGGCAGGTGCATCATTTACACCATCCCCCGTCATAGCAACCACTTCCCCATTGTCTTGCAAGGCTTTTACAATGTTTAGCTTATGTTCGGGCGATACGCGCGCATACACAGACACGGTTTTCACGCGCTCACGCAGTTCTGAATCAGACATTGTAGATAATTCTGTCCCCGTAATAACGGTGTCGCCCTCTTTCGCAATGCCCAAATCTTTGGCGATGGCATACGCAGTTAAGGGGTGGTCGCCTGTAATCATCATGGGGCGAATGCCAGCAGTGACACTGGTTTTAACCGCATCAAAAACTTCTTGACGAGGGGGGTCAATCATGCCGACCATGCCCACAAAAATAAGCCCTGTTTCTAGGCTTTCTTCGTTGGGTTTAGCAGGCAATTCTTGCAAGATGTGATACGTTAGCCCCAGCACGCGCAAGCCTTCTTTTGCCAAATCATCGTTGGCTTTGGTAATGCGCTCGCTTAGTTCGGGTGTAATGGGAACAACCTTGCCTTCCATTAGCACATGGCTGGCAATCAGGAGTAAGCCATCCACTGCGCCCTTTGTAAAGACCACAAACTCGCCTTGGTCAAGACCCACATCCTTCAAAAATTCAAGGTCATTTTCGTCGAGAGTCGAGCCTTCTGTAAACTTATGAACCGTAGACATGCGCTTTCTGGTGCTATCAAAGGGAGCTTCGGCAACACGGGGTAACACGCCCTCTAGATGGGGTTTTTCCACCCCGTAACGGCGAGCAGCCACCACCAACGCTCCTTCTGTGGGGTCGCCAATCAGCTCTTCAATGCCCGTGTCGGGGTGGGGCTGTAACACAGAGTCGTTACACAGTGCGCTCCCTACCAACGTCACCCATTGGGCAATGGTATAGTCTTCATGTGTAGACTTCTTTTGGATGGCGTTTTCGATGGTGGCGCGAGTGCCTGCCACGTCTACAAGCGTCACAGTCATACGATTTTGAGTTAGTGTGCCTGTTTTATCGCTACAAATGGTGGTTACACTACCCAACGTTTCAACAGCTGCCAATCTGCGAATGAGCGCACGCCGTTTTAACATGCGTTGCGCGCCCAAAGCCAATGCAATCGTTACCACCGCAGGCAAGCCTTCTGGAACAACTGCCACGGCAATGGCAACAGCCTGCAACAACACAGATTCTTGGTCTGGTGAATCGGGAATAATGGGCAAGCCCACAAGTAAGCCGATGACGAAGGCAATGCCCATCACCACCAAGCCCCCCACAAATAGCACCTTGCCCAGTTCGTCTAAACGGCGTTGTAGGGGAGTTTTGCCGCTTTCTACGCCTTGAATCAGGTCCGCGATGCGCCCCAACTGTGTTGCCATGCCTGTTTCTACAACCACAGCAGAACCACGCCCGTAAGTGACGTTTGTTCCCATAAAAATCATGTTATGGCGGTCGCCTAGTGCAGCGTTGGCATCTTTGATGGGTTCTGTGCTTTTTTCGACGGCTTCACTTTCGCCTGTTAGTGAGGCTTCTTGCACGCGCAAATTCATCTGTTCTATAACGCGAGAATCTGCAGGCACAACACTACCCGCTTCTAAAATCACCACATCACCGCGCACAAGGTCACGTCCAGGAACATCACGCAGGCTACTATCACGGCGCACACGCACCGAGGGCGCAGACATCTTCTTTAGCGCACTCATGGCTTGTTCTGCGCGGAATTCTTGCACCACACCCAACGCGGCGTTAATAATCACAATGGCTAAAATGGCGATAAAGCTATCCCACTTGCCTAGCAAACCACTGATGGCAGATGCACCAATCAGCAACAGCACTAGGGGGTTTTCGATTTGTTCGCGGAGAATTTCAAAGCGAGTTCGTCCAGGTTTTTCAATGAGTTCGTTTCCGCCATCGCGTTCTAGGCGTGTTTGTGCTTCCGCAGAAGTTAGACCCTGTTCGGGGCTCGTTTGTAAATCTGCGATAACCGTTTCTGCTGGGATTGTATGCCAATGCGTAAAGACCTCATTCGCAGAGGGCGAGGGTGTTTGTGTCATAAAGAACAGTCCTTATAGTATGGGTTACTGAGTTAGAATCTTAGTGTGTAAAAGCAAGTAGTCAGAATACGACAAAAAAAGCATTGTTTCACCCCCTAAGAAATGGGGGGAAGTATCCTCTTTTCCTATTATAGCCTCAATTACAAAGTAGAGGGTGTATGGGGCAAGACTTGTAACATCCCCCACCCTATCACCCCAAAAATAAGTGCGCTGATTTGCTGTGCCATATTAAGCAGTAGACCAATAGCGGTTGCCTCTCCTGAGCTATAGCCTGCCAACAAAACAAGCCCAACTGCCCAGCTTGCCTCTACCATTCCAAAACCGCTTAGGCTAAACGGAAAAGCGGTAGCAAACATGCCCAAACTTACCAATAGCACTAAAGAGAGTGTAGGCAAATTAACGCCCATTGCCCCTAGTAAGTACGCATTGGGCAAAAAGCTAAAGGTATACGTTCCCAGCGAATAAACCAACGCCCATGCAAACGGTTTCGGTTGGCGTAAATACTGCAACGAATCGGATAGGCGCAACAAACGGATAGAGAACGCGTCCCACCGCCCTAGCACCTTCGCCAATAGCCTTACCCCATCAGAGGAAAAGTAAAGGCTTGCCCCGCCTACGACACACAGTCCCAACAAGAAAAACGGCACAAGAGGCGACTGCTGGGGCAACACTTCGCCTGCCACAAAGAGCGCACCCACCGCAAAGACCATCACAACCAAGAGTTCTAGCACCCGCGCCCCAAAAAGGCTACTAATGCCCTCACTTCGGGATACAGAAAGGCGCGAGTTCATCTCTAAAATATAGGTTGCTTCACCCAGCTTAAACGGCAAAAAGCGCACCATGGCATTATGAAACCACGAAATGAGGAATGTCTGCAACAATGGCACATCACCACGCAACAACGCTCGATAGCGCAACGTGCGAAACACATTAAGGCACAAATAGCCCACGCCAAATAAAAGCGCGTCCCACACCGTGAGCTTGCCCAAGTACGCCGAAAATTGCGCCCATTCAATTTGAACGAGTACGAGAACAATGAGTCCTAGCGCAACGACTGCCGAAAATACTCTAAAGAACCAGCGTTTCATTGTTAGGGGGTTGTAGCTTTGGGCAAAGTAAAGCAAAACGCGCTACCCCCATCTGAAACACGCTCTACCCAAATTTTACCGCCGTGATTTTCGACAATTTTCTTCACAATGGCTAATCCCAAACCTGTGCCTTCTTTTCGGTCTTTGATGTGCTTACTACTGCGATAAAAACGGTCGAAAATCCGCACAATGTCATCTTCGGATACGCCATCACCACTATCACACACACGGACAAGGGCTTCTGTGGGGTGTTCCTGAACAGTAATATGAACAGTGCCTTGTGAGGAACTGTACTTAATGGCATTGCTAATCAGGTTTTCCATCACACGGCGTATCTCACGGGGGTTCATTTTTACTTGTATGATGTGATTAAAAGTGTCTGTGATTAATGTAATTCCCTTTTCCTCTGCCAATGTTTCATAGACGCGCCCCATTTCCTCAATCAGTGGCACAAGGGACATCGCCTGCATTTCTGGGGGGTGACCGACTTCTAAGCGTACCAATTCTAGTGCTTCTACCACCAAATCATTCATTAGCTTAGACGACTCAATAATGCCTTCTAGGTAGCTGATGCCCTTTTCGTCAAATTTTTTATGGCGTTTTAGAAAGCTGGCATTAACCATAATACGGGCAAGCGGATTTTTAAGGTCGTGGCTTGTATCGTTTAGCAGATCTTCTTTAATACGGCTAATTTGCTCAAAATGCACTTTGTCTTGTTCGCGTAAACGCTCTAGCTCTTGGGTGCGTTGGCGATAGTATTCGGCATCACGGCGCGATTGTTCTGTACGAAGGCGAATTTCTAGATTCTGTAGGCGTTGTTCGCTCTCCTCTGTCATGATAGCGTCACGGCGTTCTAAATACTGCTCTAATTGGTCGAGTGCCAGTTCAAAATCGCCTTGTTGCTTAAAAATTTCTGCCAGTTCGCGATGCGCCACATACACAGCACGATCACCTTCTGTTTGCGCAGCATCATTTAGCACTTGGATAAAATAGGTTTTGGCGCGTTCTAAATCACCCAACGCAAGGTAATAATTGCCAAAATCATACAACACCTGCAAACGATTACTACCTAGCCCACCCCTTGTTGCAATGTCGAGGGCACGTTCTAGGGCGTGGCGGGCATCCTCATTACGATGGGTGTGTTGGTACGCACGCGCAAGGCTGGCGTAAACATACACCTGGTCTAGGTGTTGTTCGGTTATTTCAAAATAGGCGAGTGCCTCTTGCCCCGCCTCTAAGGCTTTGTCATACTGTTTTAGAGCCTCATAACAGGCAGACGCGTTGCCTAGTACCTTCGCGTGTTGGTATGCCAACTGCTCACTTCGCGTCACCTGTAATGCACGATCTAAATACGGAAGGGCTGCTGCATGTTCGTTACGATAAATGTAAAGACTGGCGAGACTATTGAGGGGCATCAGCACATGGCGCGGTTCGGGCATGGTTTCGGCAAGTTGTAATGCCTTATGAAGCAAGTCAGTGGCGTTAGGGAAATCTCCTAACTGCCGATACACCAGCCCTCCCATATTCCAGCACCGAATTAAACCTTCGTCATAGCGCAATTCCTCAAAAATTTCTGTGCTTAAAATAACGCGGTCAATGGCTTCTTGATATTCAGAGCGATAGAAATGGACAATTGCTTGCACATAATAGGCTTCTGCCATGCCTCTCAAGTACAAATATCCTTTTTCCAAACGCAACAGCTCTACCTGCACTAACACCTGTATGGCAGTATCATAGGCTTGTTGCAGGTCACGGGTAACAAAGTCTCTCGATTGTTCAATCAGTGCATCAATCGGATGAAGTGCATTTTTGGGTAAGGCGTTAAACATCATGTTCAGTACAACCTAGTGTATAAATCTACGTGAGATTATAGCGGATGTTGCAAGGTTCTTCAAAAGACCATTGCTATCCACTGCCAATAAGCACCAAACGCCTTGCTTCTACGATAAAAAAGAACCAGAACGATACATACACATAAAACGCCATACGTGGATAACGACACGCCAACAACGCAATTAAGGGTGATAAGCTATAGGGTGCAAAATACGTTACAAAAAAAGGCGTAGCACAGGCTGCCAACACTTCATCATCGGTTTGGTAAGCGCGATAAAGCAAGTATGCCCCAATGGGAATACCCAACGGGAACGGCGAAAAGTTCCAAAAGGTATTCGTAAGCCCCCCACTAAGCTGAAGCACCGTAGGCAACCACCACCCCCACACTAAGAAACTGATGGCAAAAAGCGCAACTGTGGGCAAGAGAAAACGCAAACTAAACCCCGACCGCTTCCACCAAATCAGCCCCGCGCCACCCAAAATCTGCGGCTTACTTACCAGCAAGGGCAAACCCCATTGTGGAGGCAACAAAAACGCCAAAGTGGGCAACCAATCAATGTTATTAGTACGGGCAAGGTCAATAAACGTAAAAGAGGTAAACGTCATCAAGTAGGCTTGCCAATTGGCGTTGTAACGGCGCAATAACAGCGTGAGAACCAGCAAATGCAACGTAAAATTGACAGCATTACCTATCTCAATGGGTAAAAAGCCGTGTGGCAAAAAGAAAAGTGTGTGAGGAAAGCCAACAAACTTTTGCAATGGGATGTTATAGGGTGTAAAAAACTGCTGTGTGGCGGGGTAAAATGCCGTTTTCCAGTCTTCACCCACTGGATAAACGCCCGCCAGGACAACCACTAACGCCACCAAAATAACACACAACACACCCACCAGCCCTAAAGTTTTGGGCTGAATTGAAAATTTCATGGTATTGTTCCCATCGAAATGATTCACTATTGCTAAAATGAAATATACGCATATTGTAGCGCACTATATCATCTTTTTACCACTCTGATACAATAAAATGACAAATCGCAACGGACAAAGGCAAGCACAATGAGTAAAAAAGTGACGGTCGTAACGGGCGGTGCAGGGTTTATTGGCTCGCATTTGGCAGAACACCTCATTAGAGATGGGCATACTGTGCGCGTCATTGACAACCTTGCCACAGGCAAACCAGAAAACATTGCCTTGCTTGGGGCTTTAGGTGGCGATTTTACCTCTATTTACGCCGACATCACCCAACCCGACACACTGCTACCGCATTTTAAGGACGCAGATACCGTCTTTCACATGGCTGCTTTGCCCTCTGTTCCTTTAAGTTTAGCCAACCCACAGCGCACCCATGAGTATTGTGCAACAGGCACATTAAACGTTCTGGATGTTTCTGTAAAGCAGGGTGTAAGGCGCGTGGTGTATGCGGGGTCATCTTCGGCATATGGAGAGCGTCCAGAACCATTGATGGATGAAAATTTTCCCACACACCCCATTTCTCCTTATGGCGCGTCAAAATTAGCCGGCGAGCTATATTGCCAAGCCTTTGCCAATAGCTTTCCTATTGAAACGGTTATTTTGCGCTATTTTAACGTCTTTGGCGCACGCCAAGACCCCACATCACACTATTCGGCGGTTATTCCTAAGTTCATAAAGGCACTTCTTAACACCCAAATCCCCATCATCTATGGGGATGGCACGCAAACCCGCGACTTTGTGCCTATTGAAAATGTGGTTCATGCGAATATTTTAGCCAGCGCCGCCCCACTGGAAAAAGGGCAAGTGTTTAACATTGGCGCAGGAGAAGCCATTAACCTTTTAACGCTGATGAACACACTTAATGACCTGATGGGCAAACAAGTGATACCCCATTTTCAGCCCGCCCGTGAGGGAGATATTTTGCACTCGGCGGCTAGCATTACCAAAGCAAGAAGCCTTCTACACTATGCGCCTAGTGTCACATTACGGGCGGGCTTAGAAAAAACAATCCATTGGTATGAGCAGGCTATGGCGTAGTGCTACAGTACGGCTCGCCCACACGGAACTGTTCACATTCAAAGCTGGTTAGTTGGCGCACATAGCGGTTTTCTTTTGCCCATTGTACTGCGTCATTGTCCTTAAACGTGAACGTTTTCCAAATGACCACTGTGCCATCGTCCTGACCACTGTAAGCGCGTGTGCCGTCATTGCCCAAAGCCACACTAAAAACGGTACTAGTGGCATTAAAGCGTTGCAGGGCATCCCCTTCTAGCACATCCCAAAGCGTTAGTGCGCCACTAGAGGTTGCCGTAATTAAACGGGTATTGTCTTGGCTAAACGCCACTTCCCACACGGTATCTGTGCCTAAACTTAGGCGTGCGCGTTCTGTGCCGCTTTGCACATCCCACACAATCGCAAAGCCATCACGCCCCCCCGAAGCTACTAAAGAGCCATCAGGACTAATGTCTAGCGTGTAAATAGTACCCGTATGCCCGCTATAACGTCGTTGTTCTGTGCCTGTTTCAATGTCCCAAAGACGCAGTGAATCATCAGAAGCCACACCGATAATACGCTTGCTATCGGGCAAGAAAACAGCGTTATACACGGCTTTATCACCCACACTAAACACCTGTAACCGTGACCCATCGCTTAATTGCCACACAAAAATTTCACCTTGTTGGCTGGTGGTAACAGCAAGCTGGCTATTTATGTCATAACTTACGCCCAGTACGTTGCCTGTATGCCCTTCTAGCTCACGGATAACTGCGCCAGTGCCTAGCTCTAGCTCAAACAGTCTGCCATTGCGAGAACCAACGAGGGCGCGTGTTTCATCGTGACTAATTGCGAGCGCGAGAATAGGCAAATCTGTAAACACAAATTCGCGCCTAAATGTGCCATCGGGAGCATACACCTTAAACACACCATCGGGGGATGCAGAGTAAAGGTTACCAGAACGCCCCCCCACGACCAATTCAGAAACGCGCTCGCTGTGTCCTTTAATCACGGCAAGCTCTGACACATTTCCCACATTCCACAAACGGATGGTTTGGTCTTGAGAGCCGGTAACGGCAAGTTTGCCCTGTGCGCCCATCGCCAAAGATAGCACCGCGCTGTTATGCCCTAACAAGCGGTCAATCTGTAAACCGTTTGCCGTTGACCAAATTTGCACACTACCGTCAATCGCCGCCGCTAAAACATTTTCGCCATTAGGCATAAACGCCAGCGCACGAATTTCAATGGGTGTGCCAATAAAGCGTAGTTGCTCATTACCGTTGTTCACATCCCACATAATCATTGTGCCATCGCCCGACGATGTGACGGCGCGTGTGCCGTCCTTGCTAATGGCGATGTCTGTAATAGCAGTCGTGTGTCCACTCATTTTACGGATGATTTCGCCTGTATTCACATTCCAGTAAATGAGTTCGCCATCGCGTGCGCCAGAAAGCATAGTTTGGTCGTTGGGGTGAATGGCATGCGCCAAAACCGCGCTTGTGTGTCCTGTAAACGTCATGAGGGGTGTGCCTGTTGCGACATCCCATTTAATAAGCGTGTTGTCACTACTGGCAGTAATAATTTGTGTACCATTGGACGTAAAGAAGGTACGGCGCACAGGCGCGGTATGCCCCAAGAAACGGCGTACTTCTTGCCCCGTTGCCACATCCCACAAAATCGCTGTAAAATCTGCTGCGGATGACACGACAAACTGCCCATCAGGGCTAAAGGCTACCGCTTCCACATCGCCCCCATGCCCCGTCATACGATAAATGAGTTCACCCGTTTGTGCGTCCCAAATTTTAACAATGGCATCAGCAGCAGAAGAAGCAAGGCGCGTTTCGTCGGGGCTAATAGCAACCCCTAGCACGCTGGCTTCGTGACCGGGGAATACCTGTTTTGTGCCACGCGCAAGCGCAACCGTTGCCAACGTGCTTCTAGAGGCAAGAGGTGGGTTTTCTACTTCTTCATTGGCTAAAAGAGCCAGCACAATCGCTAAGTCGGTGTTATCTTCGCTAAGGGCATTGCGTGCGCCCGCCTCAAAGGCAATACTGCGTGAAAATTGGGCTTGTTCGCCTGCGACACGGGCATTTTCTTCGGCGCGTGCGCTTTCGCTTAAGGCGAATGTTGTTAGCCCCAATGCACCCAACACCGCCACCAATAGCACACCCACCAATAAGCGCAATGCCCTAAAAGACCGTTGCTCTAATTGTTTCTCACGTTCTTGGCGTGCTTTTTCGCTTTCGGCTTGGCGTGCTTTTTCTGCGATGCTTGCCGTAAAAAACTCACGTTCCACATTAGATAATGCCAGTGTGGTAATTTTGACCCAACGTTCGTACTGTTCTAAACGCCCTTGACGTAGCAAAAAGCTCGTATCGCGCCCCGCATTTGCCCACTCTGTTGCCAGTGAAGCCAGCGTGCGTTGCAAGCGAACATCATTACGGCTATCATCTAGCCAGTCGCGTAGGCGTTGCCATTCGCGGATAATGGCTTCGTGTGTTACTTCTACGGTTGGGCTACGGGTAATGGGGTCACGGTCAAAAGCTAAAAGACGCGCGCGCCCTAGCGTATCCACTACGGATTGCATCATGGCTTTGTCATCGGCTGTTGCGTCGGTTTCTACGATGCTGGTTACTTCACTAAGCAATGTACGGCGGCGCGTGTCCTCTGTGCCTTCCCCCAACGTGATAAGTCGCAAGAAAAGCTGGCGCATGGCTTCTTGATGGGGTTTGTCAAAACGATCGTAGATTTCATCAGCACGGCGTGCCAGCGCCCCACGCACTCCCCCCAACAACCGATAGGCATCAGGCAAAATAAACGCGCCATCACGCCGTTCAAAAAGTTCGCTAAGGGCATATTGTAGCAGGGGCAACGCGCCGGGCTGTTCTTTCACTTCGGCAATAATGGAAGCCACTAGCCCGTTATCAATGCCCACACCCACCTTACGCGCTGGCTCGATAATCACGCGCTCTAGTTCATTGGGTGACATTGGCACAACCACTTCGGTACGCTCACGCATTAAATCACTAATGCGCGGTTGTAATAGGGGGCGGTCATAAAAATCAGCACGAATGGTGATGGCAAGGCGCAAACGGCTTTGCGGATGTACCAACGCATGATAGAGCAAATCAATGAAGTGATTAGTTTGCATCTCGCTATGTGCCAGCGTAAATATCTCTTCAAATTGGTCAATAAAGAGAAAAAGTTCTTCTGTAGAATCACCAAGCACTTCACCCAATAGTTCGTGAAGCACTGTGCTATCTTGCATGAGGCGTTCTAGTAAATTATGGGAGGGCGATACGGCTAAACCATTCAAAACGTTGGCGAGTTCTTGAAAGGGTTGTGTGCCGGGAATAATATCCGCATAATACCAGGACTCTGAGTTAGGCAATGCCCCCTGACGAAGTTCAGGAATTAGCCCTGCCCGTACCACACTTGATTTACCAGAACCACTGGGGCCCACAACCGCCAAAAAGCGGTGATAGTCTTCGCTGTCGCGTAGGCGATTAAGCAGGCGTTTGACCAGAGCCTCACGCCCAAAGAACAGCCCTGCGTCGCTTTCTTGAAACGCACGCAAGCCTTTATAGGGGTTTGGGGTGTTGTCATTGCCCACCAAGCGTAAGGTTCGGGGTGTACCGCGTAGCATGCTCTCGATGGCACTGGAAAATTCATAGCTTAGGGTGAGCGCATCAGCATAGCGCATTTTGGGGTCAATTTCGGTGGCTTTACGAAGGACTTCGCTTAGCGCAAGGGGCAAATCGGGTCTAAAGTCAATGAGGGGTGGCAATGGGCTACTGGAACGTAGCTCTATCACTTCGGTCATCGACATATCGGCTAAATCGGGGAATGGGTGTTGCCCAGCCAAAAGCTCCCATATAACCAAGCCCAAACTATAGATATCGCTTTGCAAAGAGATAAGTCCGCCAGAGAGTTGTTCGGGAGAGGCATAACCAGGAGACCCCATGTTGCTAAAATCATCCTCATTACTTGCACTACTTAAAATTTGGGCAATACCAAAATCAGCCAGATAAGCGTTACCGTCTTCATCCAGCAAAATGTTTTCAGGTTTAATATCACGGTGAACAATACCATAGCGGTGCGCCAAAGCCAGCGCATTAGACACATTTTCTAGCACACGGTTGACATCTTTTACATCCCAGCGTTGTGCTTCATCCCCTATGCGGTCACGAAGCGCACCTCCGCGTAAATAACGCATCACAATGTATGCACCTTCAGGGTCACGCCAGTAATCATAAAGCGGCACAATATAGGGGTGTTCTAAGCCTGCGACAAGCTGTGCTTCGGCTTCAAATCGGCGAATAAAATTAGGATGGTTGGCGAAGGCGGGCCAAATAATCTTGATGGCTACTTCTCTTGAAACAACGGCTTGCTTTGCCCGATACACTGCGCCAAAGCCGCCCGTGCCAATGAGTCCGTCTAGTTCATAGCTCTTGATTATTTTTCCTATTTGATTGTCCATGCTTGCCGTATGCTCGCTTTTTTATTGAATGGTGATAACACTTTTTATTCTGTAGGTTTAACACCGTGTATTTCATTGGTATCGGTGATGTCACCTGTTAGCCACTTAAAGCACTTGGTGCGGCTGTAAAACGTCTTATAACGAATAGACGGATGTTCACGATTTAGAAAGTTCATTAAGGTGCGGTTCGTTTGCCCCGAAAGTGATAAATTAAAGTTCACTGCTACCCGTGCTTGCCAATTAGGATGGGCATCGAATAGTTCTTCTAAAGTAAACCGTCCGCCCATCGTAATGCCAATGTTCATCATGTCAAAATTAACCATGGCAGCATATTGCAAAGACACGCCTGCCTGTGAAAGGTCATGAATGGCAAGATAAGGTTTGTCTTTATCCCATTCATTTAAGGTGTCTACAACCAATTGCATCCAGCCATCTACAATGGTTTCAGAGACGGCAGTCAATTTGTAAGTCACCATAGAACGGTCAACATACCATTCACGGATTAGACCTGCGATGGGGTTGTCTGTTTCTTCTGGAAGAAACTTTTTGTCTGTGTCCAAAACACCGCCTCCAAGCATATTTTCGTCCTCCGTGAATGATTCCAACTGATGTAGGCAACTTTAACAGTTCCGTTTAGTGAATCTTGCCACAAATAGATGGTATTCTCTTTAACGTTATGTCAAGTAGGCTTTAATAAACCCTAAATCAGGGGAAATTGGGTTACTTTAGGGTTTCGTGGTAGGCAATCAAGCGTTGATAGGCTTCATTAATTTGTGTCATGCGGTGATGCGCGGTTAAGTCTGCGTTTAGGTCGGGATGATATTGGCGTGCCATCTCACGATACGCACGCCGAACAGCCTCGATGGGAGCAGTGGAATGTAAGCCCAATATAGCATAGTATTTTGCCATCGGCGACACTTTAAGCGGTTCTGTATAAGGGGGCGGTACAGAAGTGCCGTCTGGCGCATCAAAGGTGGCGATACGCCAGCTTCCCTTCAAATACGTGGTATTGGTTTCTATGGTATAGGTATGAAGCTGGCTAAAATCAATCACATCACCTTGCTTAACACGGCGCGTTCTGCCCTGCCCTTGCAAATACACAGGATAAAAAAACGCATCGCGCCCTGCTACCTCAAAACCAAATAGCTTATCGCCTTGTACGCTGGCGATTGCCTGCATCCAATCTTCCATCAGATAGTCATCGCCATCTGCGGGCAAAAACATATCCGCCCAAAAGATAAAAATTGTGCTAATGCCATTGCGCGTGTTGGTACTAAGATGATGCAAGATATTTTGCACACTTAGCGGATATTCAATAAGATACGTCATGATGTGTTCGCCTGTGCGCATCTTAAAGTACATCATGTCGCCATCTTCATACCATGTGTCTACGGTTTGAGCATCTTGCATTCCCCAAACGTAATGTGTGGCTGCCACAAATGTATCATAGCGCATAAGTATCCTTGAGTGCCTTCAAGTGGTTGGGTAATGGCGTTTTCGTAAGGGTACACACGCCTTCATCAACTGCCAAAGCGTTTTCGCCCCACGCCACGTTAATACTTTGCCCTAGCGTGTATTCCACAACTACCCCATCCACATATCGCCCTAGCGTATGATAAATATCATGGTGGCGCGTATCGCCCTCAGTGGGCTTGATGGGGCTATCGCAAGGCAACCAATGATAAAGGTGCGTAATTGCCCCCTTGGTTTCTTTGGGGGTTGCCTCAAATGTCGTCACGTTAATGACACAATCAAACTCATCAAGATAGGCAGGCGCGTTAATGGCTTGATGCGTAATGGCTTGCGTCATCGGATTTGTATAGGGTACTAAAATGAGGTCATCGGTGGTAGCAATGCGCGTTTCTTCGTCGATGGCTTCCCGAATCCCCAGCTTTGTAAACAGTGCGTCTGCCCCTGATGAGGGGCAAATGGTATCCACTAACAAAATACGTCCCTTTGGGGTAACGCGCCGTAGACCCCTTAGCACACCCGCCACCGTTCCCCAGTTTAACGCAGGGGACGCGCCCACTTTATACCCCAAGTTTAAGCAAACCAATGTGCGAATTGCGCCATAGGCTTGCGGAGGTGGCGTATAAACAAACGATTCTAGGCGCGTATTTTTAACGCTGGCGAGTTGTGCTAATTTGCCCACAGGTACGCTTCCTTTGTGTGTGTTGTCTGTGTTATTCGTAGCGTAAAACGTTTAGGGGTTTCTCACCGCTTGCGCCCCATGCCGTTGTAAGCGCAGCAACCAGCGCAACCAGCAAGCATAGCCCCATCAGTAAGAAGGCGGTGTCAATGGGAAGTGGACGATTGCCAATATCGTCACCTAGCAACACGACCAAGCCAATCAGCCCCATGCCCACGCCTAGCAATCCGCCAATGATACCCAAAATGCCATTTTCAATGAGCAACATGCCAAGTACGCGCTCACGTTGTAGCCCCACACTTTTCATGATGGCAATCTCTCGGCGACGTTCCATTGTAGACAGTGCAACCGAATTTGCAATCACTATACCCCCGACAACCAACCCAAGCAACGCTACCAACAAGGGGAAAGTGGTAAATTGCCCTATAAACGCCGTCAATAGGCGGTTGATAGACTCTGTTTCTAGCAAGAAAGTTTGTGGGAGTGTGCTTAAAGAACGACGTAAAGGCGAGATTTGATTGTCCTGAATGTTGGCGGTCATACGGATTTGTGAGGGTGGCATGGCTTCTGGCAATGAGCCAACAAACGTATATTGCCCCGACTCGGCAAGATTCACGGTGGTAATGGTGTCTGTGATGCCCACAATCTCGTAGGTGATTGTGCCTGTTGTGCCACCAACACCTAAAAATCCGCCGTAGCTGTACTCATAGGTAAAGCTATCCCCCACTTGTATCCCAAGTTCATCCAAAAATGGGGATGTTTGCACCACAACATAGGGTTGCCCGTTATCTTCTGGTGTTAAATGCCTGCCCGCTTTAAGCGTTTGTGTACGGGCTTCATCAAGGGGCAAGCTATCAATAGGGCTATACACGCTTTGCATTTCGCGCAGTCGTCGGTCTACAAGGTTTTGATTGCCAGAAAAGTCGCTACCGTTGTTGGTATTGGTGTCTTCTGGGCTAGGCGTGCCACTTAAACTTTGTTGATAGAAAAAGTCATTGGCGCGTAGAACTTCGCTAATTTGCTCGGTGTTCAACACTTCTTCGGTAGCTTTGTTAAGCGAGACAAGCGTCATGTTATAGGTGCGTGTTACCGCATAGTCGTTTTCACCTTCTAGAGCTTCAATGCGCTCAATTACCGTTTGTAATGCATCTTCGCCCCCACCCACCTGAATAAAGATATTATCTCCTGTCAGGAAGGCATCGCTAAGGGTTTCCGAGACCGTGCTTGCCAACATGGTAATGAGGCTAAGAGAGAACACGCCTACCACCAACGCCAACAGCGTCACAGACCCACGTCCGCGCGTTGCTAACATCTCACGAAGCGACAGCTTAAGGTCAATAATGCCGAATGAAGGGAAGAAGCGACCCACAATCCAAATGAGGAAATTCAGGAAGAACAGCAAAATCCCTGCCACGGTAAAAGAGCCAACAATCACGCCAAAAGCAAGAAAAACGTTACCTAGAATGCCATAAGCCACCGCAACCAGCGCAAGGATTGTTAGAAGTAATGCAAATGCCGTACGCACACGCCCCGCTTTAGGAATGGGGTTGTCACTGGGACGAAGCACCAATGAAGGGCGAATTTGTCCTGCTGATAGCGTGGGGATAAAGCCAAATACTGTTGTGACAATTGTTCCTACAAATATCCCGCTCACTACCGCGCTCGGCACAATCAGGAAGGGCAAGCTGCTTCCTAGTAAGCCTTCTGCTACGCCTTTAATGGCGAATACTAGCACCCAACCCAATAAAACACCCGCAATACTGCCGATGACGCCCATCATGAGGGCTTCTACAAGAAATAACTGGGTGATTTGATTGGCTTGCAAACCCACTGTTTTAAGCACAGCAATCTCTTGTACACGACGGCGCACAATCACTTGCATGGTGTTGATGATGCCAATGCTCCCTAAGAGTAACGCAATCAAGCCCATCACAGTAACCAATTGGTTTACACCTTCAGAAATTTGTGTGTAGGCTTGGCGTAGCTCTTCTGTAGTAGTGGCGCGTAAAAACGGAAACGCCTCTCTTAAAGCGGTTTCCACGTCATCCACGTTTTCATCTTCGTTTAGCTTCACATAGGCGATATTAGAGCGTACAGGCACACCCTCAAACAAAAACAGCGATTTTCTATCTAGGATGTAAAAGCCGTTAAGTGCCGCCAAAATATCTTGGGTGGGGTTACGAATTTCGGCTTCATTCGTCACAATACCCACCACATTAAACACGCCTTCTAAGCCATTCACAGTGAGAGTTTGCCCCACACTAATGCCTAGCGTTTCGGCAGCACTTACGCCCAACACAATATCAAGGGGCGTATTGAGAACTTCTTTTAAGGACTTGCCTTCAAGTGTAAAAATTTCGCCATAGAAAGGGTAAGTACTGGCATCAATCATAACAGGCACAACACCGGACACTTCTTCGCCTGTTCCTTCGGCTATCAGGGCTGTGCCTACCCCACTTCCCGTAAATACGGCAATGGGGTCTACCAATTGTTGACGATATGTAAACTCGGAGCTGGGGTAATTTTGCAAAAACCAGTCCTGCACGGCTAGGATGCCTGGTTCGGCTAGGACATATTGATTGCCCTGAAAGCCCGCAAAGGCAACATCACTGGTTAATAAAAGACCATCGCGCGCACCCTGCTCAAGTTGTGCCACAGCCCCATCGTTTTGGCTTTGCGAAACGTTAATTTGCAAGTCGCCACGATTGTTTTCACGAAGGTTGCTTACAAGTGTGGTTTGAATCATGCTGGCAAGTGTTTGTAGGCTAACAATGGCTGCCACACCCGCCGAAATACACAATAGCGCAAAGAACGTCCGTTGTGAATTTACTCTAAGGTCGTTCCAAGAGTGCGATATGAAAAAGCTCAGTTGTCCGAACATGCGCCCCCCTAAACTTCTAAGGCGGGTAATTCGCCTGTTGAGTGCTTCTTGCGTAACGCCTCAATGCTATTGGCTTGGACTTGTTGACGAGGGTCATTGTCGCTGGCAATCAAGCCATCCACAATCGTTACCACACGGTCGGCTTGTGCTGCAATGTCCATATCGTGCGTCACAATGATAACGGTAGTATCCATTTGCTTTTGAATCTGGCGCAAGGCACGCATAACAATCGTTGAAGACGTGGTATCTAAGTTTCCTGTTGGCTCATCCGCCAAAACAAGTGGCGGATAATTGGCAAGAGCGCGAGCAATCGCCACACGCTGTTGTTGCCCGCCCGAAAGTTGGCTAGGGCGATGGTCGAGCCTATCGCCAAGCTCAAAGAGATCTAACAGACTTTTAGCACGCTGTGACGGGCTTTCTTTGTGGGCTTTGCGCGTAAACTGAATGGGCAAGGACACATTTTCTAACGCCGTTAGCGTGGGAATGAGATTAAATGATTGAAAGACGAAGCCAATTTTTTCGTTACGAATACGGGTCAAATCGCGTTCACTCATGGTGGTGATATCGATTCCATCAATGACAATCTTGCCACTGGTCGCTACATCCAGTCCGCCCATCAAGCCCAAGAGTGTCGATTTACCACTGCCACTGGGCCCAATCACTGCCACAAATTCGCCACGCTGAACGCTAAAGCTAACCCCCTTGAGAGCATCGACAGTAACTTCACCCACGCTTAGGCGTTTGGTGAGGTTTGTAATTTCTAAAACGTTGGGGGGAGTATTTGCCATTAGAAAACCTTCCTTATGAGTTGTAAGCATGGGTTGAGCTTGGTTTTTGAGCACCACTTTAAGATGCTGTTTTGTGCTGTGGTTGCTATGCATACCATTTATCACGCCCCCTATCTTCTAAACAATGGGGTGTAGAACAGGTCGTCTCTCTTATAAGAGGCAAGCGGGTAAACCCTTTCTATTATTACGTAAAAACATGATAAGTGTCGCATAGAAACATGAATGCTGGCTAAACACGCATTTAGCGTCCATAAAAGTAATACAACGGTGCGTTGAGCTGGTCTTTACACCTTTTTTATGTCATAAAATAAAGACATTTTTACAAGTTTTAACAACTTGCACATTAGAAATGTCTCTTGTGAGGTATAATATATGGAAACGAAGAAGAAAACCTATGGAGAAGCAAACATGAAACACATCATCAAATTCCTAATTGCATTAGCCCTCATTATTGTACCTGTAACCGCTTCTGCCCAAGAAAGTGGTTTTAGCCTAGACGAATCATTCATCGGCGCATTTTCCTTGGACATCGCTACCGGTTCTTACAGTGATGGCATCCTCACATTAACCATTGATGAACAATCTATCGGGTTCATTTTCTTGCAACCTAGCTTTGCAGCAGGCTTGCACACTCTGACCGAATTTGTAAGTGACTGGGTGGTCTTTAACCTAGAAACCACTTCCCTCTTGGTGATTGGCGACATGACCGCCGAAATCGTAGCCGTCGTTGAATCTTATGACAGCATGACTGGCGAACTAGTACTAAGCATTAAGGTAAATAGCATCGCCACCATTGAAGAAGTTAAGGGCGGCGCAGAAATTCCTGCCCAATTTAGCAACGCTAAGTTGAACTTCGTCATTGACCAAACCATTGGTGAAAGCCTTGTTGCAGGGTTTGACGCCCGCATCTCTGGCACACGCCCCGACAGCATTCCTTGTAACTCAACACTAAAAGCCTTAGGCAGATGCTAGTTGCTTTTTCTTTATAGTGTGAAATAATTGGGGTAGAGTCTCTCTGCCCTATTTTTTTATCTGTTGGCTAAATTACGAAGGGTCTTTTGTAATGAAACTGCGCTTATTTTTTGTTTTATGCCTTGGGCTTTTAGGCATGTCGCTGGTAACAGCACAAACCCCTAATGTAGAAGCTGACTATGTGGGGCGAATTGACAATAGCACGCCCTTCCGTGAATACGCACTGCGTGTTCCTATTACAGGCAGCACTGTAACGATTGATATGCGCCCTCTTGAGGGCGAAGCAGGCGGTGACTTAGACACACTGCTCTATTTAGTAGACGAAAACGGAAGCATTGTGGGTGAGAACGATGACCGCGTTACCAATCAAGATTCCAGCTCTTTGTTGATTTATCCCCAAGCCGTTGCAGGGCAGTATCGCATTATTGCAACACGCTTCAAGATAGACAGAGGCAATACCGGTGGTGACTTTCGTATTCTCATCGACATTCAACAGCCCTCCCCCACTGCCAGCTTTGGCACACGGTTAGGCGACTTGCTGAATACGGGCTTTCCGATTGACTTTGAACCGCGCGAACAAGCCAGCTGGACAGTGTTGGTGTACTATGGTGGCGACAATAACCTAGAGCCTGGCATCATCCAAGACTTCAAAGAGTTTGAGCTAGGCGGGGGAAGTGATGACACGGTGCGCGTTCTTGCCATGGTTGACCGTACTGCCGCGCCCTATAGTGTGGCAGATGGCGACTGGAGCAACACGCGCATTTATGAAGTAGCGGCTTCTATCAACGATGAGGGGCAACTGGTGATTGACGAAACCAGCGAAACCCAGCGCGATGATGGCGTGTTTCTAGCGTCTACACCCTTGGTTGAATTTGACCCCTTAAACACGGCTGATGGCGAAATTTTGGCGCAGTTTTTGGTGTGGGGTGTGACAAACTTCCCTGCCGACAATTATATTGTGGCTATTGGTAGCCACGGTGCAGGCTGGGGCGGTATTGTGACAGATGATACAGCACAACTTGAAGGTGACTCTAAAAACATTCTTACACTGCCAGAATTAGATAAGGCGTTTGCGCTTGCCCTGCAAGCCACAGGGGGTAAGAAGTTTGCTCTTCTCATTAATGACGCGTGCCTAATGGGAAGCGTGGAATACTTTGCCACCATTGCGCCCTACTTTGATTACACCATCGCTTCGCCAGAAATTGTGGTAAATCCCGCCCTTGATATGACCCTATTGCTTAATGGCTTACGTGGAGCCCCCGACAGTGTCGATATTGTAGAACTGTCTAAGCTCCTCATTGATAAGTATATCAACGAAGATGTACCCAAACGCCAAACCACTGACATTGTGTATATGACCAATGCACTCATTAGCCTTGATGACTTTTCGATGGTTGTTTCTGCGATAGAAAACTTTGCCCAAGTGGTTAATCGTAATCCTAATGTACGCGGGCTAACGGTGGGTGAAGCACGCTCTAATGTGTATGTGTACACCAGCTTCATGGGGGGCAAGGATAGCGTAGACATTGGCGACCTAATGCGTCGCGTCATTTCTAATGCCCGCGATGATGAGATGATTGCCGCCGCCGAAACGGTCTTAAATGCCCTAGAAACTGCCTATTTGTATGGGCAAAGTGGTGAACGCGCAACACGCTTTACCTCTTATTTTAACGTCTACTTTCCAGAACGAAGTGCAGATTTTAAGTTTGCCTACTTTGATGAAACACCTCTTAAAGGGTGGAGTCGTATGCTACGGAGTTACTTTAACTCCTTTACGCCCAAAATTTGGACGGGTGGCGCAGGCGAAATTACATTTCATACGCCCATCTCGCCCGACGTGAAAATTACATACAGCACAGAAAAAGAAACAAACATCCTGCAACTGCCACAAATTAATGTGGAAGTGCGCGGACGCAACATCAGTGATGGGCGCGCTACATTTGACCGCGTGATTAATGAAGAAACCGTTATTCGCGTGGGCATCGAGCCTATTCTTACGCCCATTACAGTAGAGGGTGAAGTAGAGCGCGTTAACCGTTGGGAAGAAGGCATAGAGCAATACTTTATCTCATGGGATGCAAAACTGCCCGTTGTGTCAGACGGCATCAATCGCTCGGTTGAACTTGTAAATGTAACAGAGCGTGTAGCCTTCTTAGATGGTCTCTATCGTGAACCCGAAAGTGACGTTTGGAATGAGGTTAGCGTTGCTTTTGACCTTGCTGGGCGCAGAGGTGGTGTTAGCACCGTTCAGCGCGTTGTCAACCGCGGGCAAAATACCAGCGCGGTTGCCGTAGTTGAAATTCCTGTTGGCTCTGAATTTCAAACCTACCAAAACATTGTAACACCCGATGGTCGGGTTGCCGTAGAACCGGGTAACATTTACGTTTGGCCCCAAGGCGGTCTTACGTGGCAAAGCCTTCCTGCCCCTTCAGGTGTGTACAACATCGGTTTACAAGTGTCTGCCTTTGGTGGTAGCTTGGGCAATGCCGAAGCACAAATTGTTGTTAACAACGACGGCATTAGTGCGCTTTTGTCGGGCTATTCCGACCCATTCCTCGGGTTTAATGTGCCGCTGCCTAGCACATGGGAAACCCTAACCTTTGACGACAATTTGACGCTTTATCGTAGCAAAAGTGTAGACCAGCGCCAGAACCTAAGCGTTTACCTAGATTTATATGGTGGAACAGACCCCGCCTCCGCTATCATAGGCATTACCGAGTTCTATGGCTTAACGGTTGTTGGTGAGCCTACCCCTATTACGATTGCAGAACGTGATGCACTTGAACTTGCCTATACCTATGTGGCAAATGGCACAAACTTTACGGGAAGAATGTTTATCCTGATGCAAGACGGGCTAGGGCTAGGGTTTGCCGCAGAAACATCTGGCGAAGACAACGAGGAGTTCTTTAGGACGGTTCAAAGTCTCATTAGCTTTACAGACCCTAATGAAGCACGCACACAAGCCAGAACCGCCTGGCAACGTGGTAAATTGGGCGATAACGTAGAGTTTTATGTACCAAACACCTGGGCGCGAAGCGAAACAGAAGATGGTTGGGTGATGTTTAAGCCAACAACAGAAGAAAGTGGCGCGTTAATTGGCACACGTGTGGTTGAAATTACAACCACCGTTCAAGGGGTTGACTCTGTCGTTAATAACCTTGTGACAGGCTTGGTAACGCAAAATGCCGACTCCGCCGTTATCACGGGCAACCAGATTTACTACTTTGAAGCCTCTCGTGACCTAGAACCCGTGCCTTATAGCCTAGATTGGCGTGCGACCATTTACGAAGGTGTAAGAGATGGCATTGAAGTTATTGGGCGCGTCTATGCCACGCAACAGGATGGCAAGACATATGCTATCTGGGTAGAAGCCCCCAAAGGCGAACTAGCTGCCTCCATTTTCCCCACAATCTTTGAACCTATGGTAGAAAGTTACCGCATTTACCCCGTTACAGATAGCGAATAAAACCTCTAAAAAAGGGTGAGTAAGCAAAATACTCACCCTTTTCTGATATTCAAGCAAAAAGGATAACAATTTGTTAAAATAACCTTGAAATAGTTGACCTATTCTTTGAAATAGCAATTCACGTTTTTAACAAAAGGAGTATCACCTTGAAGCGTTCTTTTACAAAACTCGTTCTTCTTGTCGGTTTTAGCTTGATGACCTTTGTGCCAGCTTTTGCACAAGAGGACATCGTCATTGATTTTGTTCATATTTTTGCAGGCGAAGGCGACACACGCCGCGACGTGCTACGTGGCATTGCCGATGCCTTTGAAGCCGAAAACCCCGGCATTACCATTAATCTTTCTGCTCCCAGCCCCGATTACATCGAAAACTTTAACCGTTCTTTGCTAGATGCTTCACAAGGCAATGCCCCTCATGTTGTACAAGTAGAAGAAGGGCTTACACAGCTTGCCATTGATAGCGGTTTCTTCTTGCCCATCCAAGACCTTGCTTCAGAAGAACAGTTGGCACAGCTTGAAGGCATTTTGCCCGTTGTGCGTGCTTACTACGAAGTGAGCGATGTAACATGGAGTGTGCCTTGGAACTCCTCGAACCCTGTTGTGTATTACAACAAAACCCTCACCGACCTGTTGGGCGTAGAAGTGCCTACAGACCGCCCGATGACCTTCGCAGAAGTCATTGAAATCTGTGAACGTATTACGAGTTTTAGCGAAGCCATCAAAGCCGTTAATCCCGCCTTTACAGCTTGCATCAGCTTCCCTGTTGCGTCTTGGTTTGCAGAACAATGGGTTGCGATGCAAAATGGCTTAATTGCGAATAACGATAACGGTCGTTCTGCACGCGCCACAGAAATGCTATACACCAGCCCAGAAATGCTTAATGTGGGTGCTTTCTATCAAGAATTAACAGAAAAAGGCTTGTTCACCTACACAGGCACGCCCAATAACTATAATGGGGAAGGCGCGTTGTTTGGGGGTGGTGCAACCGTGTTCCACATTAACAGTACCGCAGGTATTACCCTCTTCGTGGATGGGTTTGCTGGTGCAGGCGTAAACTTGGGTATTGCCCCTCTCTTTGTCCCCAACGAAGAAGCAACCAATGGCGTAACTGTTGGTGGTGCAAGCGTTTGGGTGACGGCAGGCAAGAGCGAAGCCGAAACACAAGCGGCTACGGATTGGGTATTCTTCTTAACCAATGCCGAAAATGACATTCGCTGGCATCAAGGTAGTGGTTATTTCCCCAACCGCGCAGAAAGCATTGAATACCTTAGCGTGGGCGGTTTGTTCGTGGATGCTGACGGCGCAATCACCTCTCCCGATGCTGAAGGCGCAGTTGAAGTGAGCTGGTTTGAAACCCTCCCCTTCTTCCGTGTGGCACTAGACCAATTACAAGCCTCACAAAGCAACTTTGCTACACAGGGCGCGGTTGTTGGTCCTTCCAATGAAGTCCGTACCATCTTGGCAGAAGCCTTCCAATCCATCATTGATGGTGGTATTAGTGCTTCTGAAGCCCTAGAAGCAGCCAAGACGCGCTCGGATGCTGTGTTGGCAGATTACAACGCCACCATCGGCGAATAAAAGAAGTATTCTCTCAAGGGGTAAGCCTGTCTTACCCCTTGTTTGCCTATCTGATAACCATCCTAATTAAGTGGGTTGCCCATGAACGAAGACAATATACAGGACGCATCGCGCCCCATTTTTGGGGAATACACCGCACCCCTTGTTTTGACAGTGACCGTTGTCTTTTTGGGGTGGTTTTTCCTTAGCCAATGGGATGGCATCTTGTCGTTGTTTAGCTGGCTAGGCAGTGGTATTGCAGATGCCCCTAATGCACTCAGTCGCGTTATTACCCATTACACCAGCATAACCCCTTCACAATGGCTTCCATCAGTAGGCATTGGCGCATTGTTTGGGGTAGTAACCACAGCACGCTTGATTAGCAAACCCTCTATCAGAGGAATTGCGCTAGGCGGATTGGTGGGCGGTCTTGGCTCACAATTTCTAGTATTGCCCACACAACACTGTACCTACACCCCAGAAACCCCTCCCATTCAGGTGATTATGGGTGTTTTTCTGGCGATTTTTGGCAGTGTTATCGCACTTATCCCCTTATGGACGTGGCTTCGTGGTGGGGTATCACACGCAGGCACAAGCGGATTTTTCCGTAGTCGTACCCTGCCTTATTTGTTCTTATTACCAATGGTTTTGAACTTATTGCTCTTTTTGTACTACCCCAGTATTCAAACCGTCACCTTGTCGCTTTTTAGTCGGCGGTTTCCATTGCCCCAAGAACGTTTTGTGTGCCTCAACAATTATACCGCGCTTGCCGAAGACGTGATTTACAGAAACAGCTTTATCATCACGTTTGTGATTATGTTTGCTGTAGTCGTTTTTAGTTTGGGGATTGCGTTGGGGATTGCGCTGCTTGCATCGCAAAAAGTGCGCTATGCCAATGTCTACCGCACACTGCTTATTTGGCCCTTTGCACTATCGCCTGTGGTGGCAGGAGCAATTTTCTTGGCGATGTTCCGCGAGGGCAACACAGGGCTTATCAATGCCTTACTTAACGCACTAACTGGCACAACGGTAAGCTGGCTTAGGGATGCAAATTTGGCGCGGGTAGCCATTGTTGCAGCCGCTGTCTGGAACATTTTAGGCTTTAACGTGCTATTTTATATTGCGGGATTGCAAAACGTCCCCAAAGATTTGCTAGAAGCCGCCTCTATTGATGGGGCAAACCGCGTGCAACGATTCTGGCGTATTACGCTTCCAATGCTTGCGCCGTTTACCTTTTTCTTGTTGGTCACGAATGTGACGTATGCGTTCTATGGCATTTATGGTGCAGTTGATACGCTCACCAGTGGCGGACCGCCTTTAGGAGCAGCAGGGTCTTTGGGGGGCGCAACCAGCGTGCTTATCTATAAGCTATACGAAGATGCGTTTAACCCCGGCTCCCCTATCGGCTTAGCAGGGGCGCAAGCTGTAATTTTATTCTTGTTGGTGGCGAGCTTGACGGTACTCCAATTCCGCACGCTTGAGAGCCGTATTACCTATTCAGAATAAGGGAAACTGTGATGACACCTTCTGTAAAAAAGCAAAAAACACGCTGGGACATCCACGTTCCCCTCATCATCATTTGCTTTGTGATGTGCATACCGGCGTTGTATGCGCTTCAAAGTGCCACCCTTACGGTAGCGGAGGGCGCATTCCCACCGCCAAAGCTATTTCCACCGGGTAATGACCTTATTCCCAACATCCAAGACTTGTTCGAGAAGCTCAACTTTGGGCAATACATTGTCAATACGGTTATCGTTTCGGCGGTGATTGTGGTGGGCAAGACCATTTTAGCCATGTTAGCGGGCTTGGCGTTTGTGTACTTTCAATTTGCGGGCAAAACGGTGCTATTTTTCTTTGTGTTGCTAACGTTGCTGATGCCCACCGAGATTATCTTATTGCCCCTCTTTAACATGATGTCACAGCTGGGTTGGGGGCAAACATACCCACAACTGGCTTTAACCATGCCGTTTCTGGCGACAGCAACGGGCGCATTTTTGTTTAGGCAACACTTTAGCAATATCCCCCGTGAACTGGCAGAAGCCGCCCAAATTGACGGCGCAACGCCCCTTCGCTTTATGTTTAGCGTGCTTATTCCCATGTCGTGGAATGTGATTGTGGCACATTCACTCATTCAATTTATTGGCGCGTGGAATCAGTATTTGTGGGCGGTTCTCATTGTCAATAACAACGATTCACAGGTGATACAGGTGGGCGTACGCCAAGCCGCCAACTTTGGGCTAACGCCCGATTATGGGGTGCTGATGGCAGCCGGCATTGTGGCATCCTTGCCCCCACTATTGTTGTTTATCTTGCTTCAAAAACAGTTTATGAGTGGGTTTGCCATTACCAAAGAAAAATAGCCCTGACTGTCAATTAGGGGCATTTTCGGGTACTATAAGGGGGTTTGATTGGCATAATAAGGACAAAACCCCCTATGGTGCAAGCCTATAATACACGCATCGCACAAACCCTAAACATTAAGCCCGAACAAGTGGCTTCTACGATACGGCTATTAGATGAGGGCAACACAATCCCCTTCATTGCACGCTATCGTAAAGAAATGACGCTTAACCTTGATGAGTTTCTCATTCGACAAATTGCGGAAACCGTTGTCAAATACCGCGCCCTAGATGACCGCCGTAGCACCGTTCTTGCTTCTATCAAAGAGCAAGGCAAACTGACAACAGAACTAAAACGTCAGATAGACCTTGCCGAGAGCATGACGCAATTAGAGGACTTGTACGCGCCCTACAAGCCCAAGCGCAAAACACGCGCCAGCGTTGCCCGTGAGCGGGGATTAGAACCCTTGGCACAAGCCATCTTAGCGCAACCCCTTAAGCCCTCCCCCGCCGAATTGGCAAAGCAATTTATCAATGAGGATGTGCCAAGCTCAGAAGATGCCCTACAAGGGGCGCGTGACATTGTGGCAGAGGTGATTAGTGATGATGCGCGTGTACGGGGCAACCTCCGCGAGAAAGCCCTGCAATGGGGCATCATCACCAGCAAGCGCGTTAAAGATAGCACCGATGAAAAAGCCGTTTATGAAACCTACTATGATTTTAACGTGATGGTGAAGCACGCCAAGCCCTATCAAGTGTTGGCAATGAACCGTGGTGAACACGAAAAAATATTGCGTGTTAGCACCGAGATTGCCGAGCGCGATTGGTTAGACGTGGTGAGTGCGGTTTATCGCCCCTCACGCCAATCACCATTTGCCGATGAGCTAGAAGATGCCACTGATGACAGCGCAAAACGATTGCTCTTGCCTGCCATAGAGCGCGACATCCGCCGACAACTAACAGAAACCGCAGAAACACACGCCATTAACGTTTTTGCCGATAACATGCGTGGCTTACTCAATCAACCACCCCTCGCCAACCGCATCATTATGGGCATCGACCCCGCATTTAGAACGGGGTGTAAGGTGGCAATTGTGGATGAAAGCGGTAAAGTGCTATTTACCACCGCCGTTTATCCGCATGAACCCCAAAAGCAGCACAAAGAAGCATTGCTGACGTTGGCGGGCTTGGTGACAAAGTATAAAGTCACCCTCATTGCTATTGGCAATGGCACAGCCAGCCGTGAAACAGAAGCCCTAGTTGCCGAATTGACGCGTAAACTGGACAACGTGCATTACGTCATCGTCAATGAGGCGGGCGCGAGCGTATACAGTGCCAGTGACCTCGCTCGCCAAGAACTGCCCGATTTAGATGTTAGTATTCGTGGCGCAGTAAGCATTGCCCGACGCTTGCAAGACCCCCTTGCAGAACTCGTAAAAATTGACCCTAAGAGCATTGGTGTCGGCTTGTATCAGCACGATGTAGACCAAAAGCAATTAGGGACAACACTGGATGTAGTGGTAGAAAGTGTCGTAAATCAGGTGGGTGTAGACGTGAATACCGCATCGCCTGCGCTTTTACAGCATGTGGCGGGCATTGGCGCAAAACTCGCCCAAAACATTGTGCTGTATCGCAATGAAAACGGCGCATTTAAGACGCGCAACGCCATCAAAAAAGTGTCGGGGATGGGCGCGAAAGCTTTTGAACAATCCGCAGGGTTCTTACGGATTCGTGAAGGAAGTAACCCCCTTGATGCCAGTGCCATCCACCCTGAAAGCTATAGTATTGCGGAAAAGGTGCTAGAAATCGCCAATGTTAAGCTAAAGAGTGCGCCAAAAGACCGCGAAACTGCCCTGCAATCCTTACAGAAGGCGCGCAGTGTGCCACAATTAGCCCAAGAGCTTAGTGTGGGTGAGCTAACTTTGGCAGACATCCTCGACCAACTCAAACGCCCCGGACGTGACCCACGCGAAGATTTACCCCTTCCCCTACTAAGAAGTGACGTTCTAACAATGGGAGATTTGAAAGAAGGGATGCTCTTGGCAGGAACAGTGCGAAATGTCGTGGACTTTGGCGCATTTGTAGATATTGGCGTAAAACAAGACGGCTTATTGCACGTCAGCCGTATACCTAAGAATGTTCGGTTAGGGGTGGGTGATGTAATTGACATCAAAATTGTGAGCGTAGACAAAGAAAAAGGGCGCATTAGCCTTGCGTGGCGTGATGCCTAATTCGGGGGGCATCTGTTAAGGATGCCCCTTTTGCTAGAGCAAGTGTGTGCTTAAATTTCCCACACTTCTTCACGATTAAGGATACGCTTTAGCTGTTCGGGAAAGCGACGTACATTGAGTGGCTTGCCCAAAAAGCTGTTAAAACCAGCGCGACGTGCGACATCAATTTCACTGGTGTGAACCGTATATGCCACAAACGAAGCCTCATTGAGCATCTCATATTTCTTGAGGTCTTGTAGCACCACAAAACCATTGTAATTGGGCATTTCAACGTCTAGAAACACCACATCCACCGCTTCTACTGTTTCCAACGCTGTTGCAATGTTACGTGGAGACTCCATGACAACAGCCTGCACACCTTCTGCTTCTAGCAACACCTTTAGCACGTCAATGTTCATGCGGTTATCGTCAATGATGAGGGCTATTGTCATTTTAATTTCTCCTAGATAGCGTGTTTTATTTTATCAGTTATTCCATTTGCCAAACAGCACCACCCTGTAGGGCTTTGGCGATATAGCTAGGAAACGTTTGTAAATTAACAGGCTTGCCAATAACGCCGTTAAAGCCTGCGGTGCGTAGCTGATGCACTTCTTCGTTCATAACGCTGGCAGTAAGTGCCAACACGGGCAAATGCTTTAGTGTAGGGCTTTGACGAATGAGGTCAAGCATTTCAAAACCATTCAGGGGCTTAATGTGAATGTCCAACAAAATAATGCTGGGTTGTGGGTTTAAGGCTTCCAAACGGCTGATAAAGTTCTGGCTATCATCAAAGAGGGTGATATGCTTTACGCCCATGACGGTTTCTGCAATCATCGTCATAACTTCACGGCTAAAGGGGTCATCTTCTACGTATAAGACGGTCACTTGGTCAAACATTGCGCTTTATCTCCTCAAAGGAATCACGTTGGCTTAATAGGATGGTGTGAGCAAGGATTCAGAGATTTTGATGGGCAACTTAATGTAAAAGGTCGCCCCTTGCCCTATTTCACTTTCTAATGAGATTGTTCCGCCGTGTGCTTCTATCAGATATTTGCTAATGGGCAAGCCTAAGCCTGTTCCGCCTGCATGGCGAATCCCTGTCTCGGTTTGTTGGAAGCGTTGGAAAATAAGGTCATGACTGGCGGGTGCAATGCCGTGCCGCCCACTGGAAAGCGATTTATTTAGCGCGTCTACTTGCTTTTCGTTTACTGTCCCCAGCATCCCTAACGACACAAACTCGGTAAAATTGAGGATGGCGTTTAATGGGGTGCGAAGTTCATGGCTCATACTGGCGAGAAACTGTGATTTCGCAAGGTCGGCTTTACGGCTTCGGCTTTTTGAACCCATCGCTGCTTGGTGGTTTACTGCTATTGCGGCTATTTTTCGCCAATTGGTCTTCTAAGGCTTTGATACGCACTTCTTGCCTCTGAATGACTTCTCTTAATTCAAGAATGATGTCGATGAGCTGTTCTTTATCCAGTTGTCTGAGTTGTTCACGTATTTTTTCACTCATGCTTAAGCTATACCCTATATCCTGTCTTTCACGCTACATTTTGGGGGGGCTGAGTAGTTACAGTTTATCTAACAATACACCTAGTCAGTTGTCTCTTTTTATCCCTAGTCAGTTGGTTAGTGCAAGTGGCTAGGTTGTGCTTGACAAAGGGTGGCGCGAGTGATATATTTTAGGTAAGTCGAAAAATTTAGTTAGACTAGCATTAAGGAATTTATACTATGCGTTTTAACCCTGTTATCGTTGCTGTATGCTTTATCCTCGCTGTCTCAGTTGTACAAGCTCAAGAAACGCTAAAAATTGTTACCACCACCACACAAGCCACTGACCTGACGCGCATCCTAACGGAAGGCGTTGAGGAAGTTCAAATTACCCCCCTCATGCAGGCGGGCGTAGACCCCCATCTGTACCAACCGACAGAAGCCAATATCCGCGCCATGAGTGAAGCCAAACTGATTGTCTATAGTGGAATCAATCTTGAGGGGCGTTTTGATGCCGTCTTTGAATCACTTTCACAACAAGGGGTACGCATTGTTGCCCTGTCTAACCCCATCGTAGAAGAAGGCTTTACGCTTTCTACTAGTTATGAAGGCGAAAGTATACCAGACCCTCACTTCTGGTTTGACCCGCGCAACTGGCAACTAAGTACAATCGCATTAGCAGAAGAAATTGCCCTCTTGCTTCCTAGCAATGCCGAACTCATTCGCGCTAATGCAAAAGCCTATAACGCACAACTGGATATTTTGTACGCTTGGGCAGTAGAAGCCATGCGCCAAGCCCCCGAAGAACAACGTTTCTTGGTGACCTCGCATGATGCGTTCCAGTATTTTGGGGATGCGTTTGGCTGGGAAATGGTGGCAATTCAGGGCATTAGCACCGCCGACGAAGCTGGCGTAGGCGATATTCAGGGCATTGTGTCCTTTGTCAACGAAAACAACATTCCTGTGCTGTTTGTAGAAAGTAGCGTATCTAAAAACACCATCGAAGCGGTACGAGAAGCGGTACAATCAGAAGGTGGCACAGTGGGCTTGGGGATTCGTGAGCTTTATAGCGACGCAATGGGCAATGAGGATGAGTTTGGCGGAACTTATATCGGCATGATTGCCAGCAACGTCATCATTATTCTTGCCTCTTATCAAGAACAGGGCGTTGAATTGGTAATACCCGCCTACCCCGATGACCTCATGCCCGCCTTACCTGATGACCTACTTAGCTTGTTTGCAGAGGAATAACCCCAGTGAATTACGCCCTAGAAATTAACGATTTAACGGTTGCCTACCATGAAAAGCCCGTCCTTTGGGACATTGATTTAAGCGTGCCACAAGGCGTTTTAATGGGCATTGTGGGACCCAACGGCGCAGGCAAAAGCACGCTCATCAAGGCGGCACTTAATCTTATTCCACGCGCTGCCGGTGAAGTGCAGTTTTTCGGTAACACCCTTGCCCAAAGCAAACATTTGGTGGGGTATGTGCCACAAAGAGGAAGCGTAGACTGGGATTTTCCGTCTAATGTGCTGGACGTAGTGCTGATGGGAACGTATGGCAAATTAGGCTGGTTCAAACGCCCCGCCAAAGCCGAGCGTGACCGCGCCATGCACGCCCTTGAGCAAGTGAGCTTACAAGACTTTGCTCACCGCCAAATCAGCCAGTTAAGTGGTGGGCAACAACAACGGGCGTTTTTGGCTCGCGCCCTTGTTCAAGAGGCACAACTTTACTTTATGGATGAGCCTTTTGCGGCGGTAGATGCGGTAACAGAACGCGCCATTGTCACTATTCTGCAAACCCTTCGTGAGAACGGCAAAACCGTGATTGTGGTGCATCATGACTTACAAACGGTGCGCGAATACTTTGATTGGGTAACCGTGCTTAACGTCAAGATTATTGCTAGTGGGCGTGCAGAAGAAGCGTTTACGCCCGAAAACCTCATGAAAGCCTATGGTGGGCGCATAACTCAATTCGAGGGCTATAAAACCTCAATCATCGGAGCAGATTAACCATGAGTGCGCGTTTAACCGTTTGGGGCGTGATTGCGGTCATTAGCCTAATGTCCGTGTTATTTGTGCCGTTCAGTGCTATGGCTTGGGGCGTAAATTACGATTACACGCTTAGAATTGTGGCATTGGGAGGCGTGCTATTGGGGGTGATTAGTGGCGTAATGGGAACGTTTGCCGTGTTACGTCAGCAATCCCTTATGGGGGATGCTCTCTCTCATGCCGCCCTACCCGGCGTTGCCGTTGCATTTTTGCTGTTTGGTCGTGAGCTAGGCGTTTTGCTTATCGGGGCGGGCATTGCCAGTTGGCTTGCCATTTTGTTTATTAACGCGCTCACTAGCACCACCCGCATTAAACAAGATACAGCGATGGCGATAGCGTTGGCTTCGTGGTTTGCGCTAGGCATGGCGTTACTCACATTTATACAGGGCAGTGGCAACGCCAGCCAAGCGGGGCTAGATAAGTTCATTTTTGGGCAAGCCGCCGCCATTGTCGAGCGTGATGTACAGCTTATCCTCATCGTGGGGGGCGTGTGCTTTGGGGTAATTGCCCTCCTATGGAAAGAACTAAAGTTGCTGGTGTTTGACCGTGACTTTGCTCAAGCCAACGGTTTCCCATCACGTACCCTAGACTTGTTGCTTTCTACGATGATTGTAGTGGCGGTGGTGCTAGGCTTGCAGTTGGCGGGCGTTATTTTGATGGTGGGGCTACTCATTGCACCCCCCATCGCAGCCCGCCAATGGACACAACGCTTAAGCCAAATGGTGGTGCTTTCGGGTGTGTTTGGCGGGTTTTCGGGGGGTGTGGGCGCAATCATTAGCGCAATTGACGTTAATCTGCCAACGGGCCCCTTTATTATCATTGTGGCGTTTAGCCTTGTGGTGTTTTCGCTGTTATTTGCGCCACAACGTGGCTTGGTGTGGTCGTGGAGACATCAAAGCTCCCAACAAACCACCCTGCAGGAGGACTAGCCGATGAACATTATTGAATGGCTCATCATACAGGTGCTATTGCCGTTTACGACAGTGGAGGCGCTTAATGCGTTTCTTCGTGACCCACGCCATACCGCCATGATTGTAGGGGCGTTAATTGCGCTATGTGGTGCGCTTTTAGGGACATTTTTGCTTTTGCGAAAGATGTCTTTAACCAGTGATGCCATCAGCCATACCGTTCTTTTGGGCATTGTGGTGGCGTTCTTAATCATGACGGGGGTCTTCGGCTTAGAAGCAGATTTGTCATCTCCCCTGCTCATTTTTGGGGCAACGGTTAGTGGCGTTGCAACGGTATTACTCACGGAGTTTATCTATCGGTCGGGCTTAGTAAAGCAAGATGCCGCGCTCGGCTTGGCGTTTCCTTTTTTATTTGCCATCAGCATCATTTTGGTGGCGCGTTACACCGATAGTATTCATCTAGACACCGACGCAGTGCTGACGGGCGAAATTGGGCTGGCGTGGGCAGACACAAACACCTATTGTTTAGAACAATGCGACCCCATCACTATCACATCCGAACACCCCAAAGCCTCATCAAATCGTGTGTGCAACAATTGCAACGAACTGGGCATTTCGCCCCGTAGTGACCAAGCCACGTTTACAGAAACATGCGCCAATTGTGGCACCTATACCCCCACCCAAGCCTATAGCGCGGGCTTGCTAGACGCGCCTCCCGTGGTGGTTTTCTTCCCCAAAGCCATTGGCATTATGGGCGTACTAGGCGTGTTGTGTGTGCTATTTGTGCTGGTTTTCTATAAAGAGTTAAAACTAAGCACATTTGATGCAGCACTGGCACAATCGCTCGGTTTTAAGCCCGTTCTGCTTAACTATGCCCTCATGGTGATGGTTAGTTTGGTAGCGGTGGGGGCGTTTCAGGCGGTGGGGTCTATCTTAGTAATTGCCTTCTTTGTGATACCGCCTGCTACCGCGTACTTGCTCACCGACAGGCTATCGCGGATGCTGTTTATTAGCCCATTGGTCGGCGTTGTGGGCGCGCTCTTGGGGTATGATTTAGCGCGTGGCGTGGTGCTTGGGATTCCCTTCTTTAGCTGGAATACGTCCGTGAGTGCCAGCATTGTGCTGGCGATGTTCGCGCTTTTTGTGCTGGTATGGGTGTTTTCGCCTCGCTATGGGCTACTCAGTAATCTTGTTCGGCGTGCCGAGCAACGCGCCCACTTTGCCAATCAATTGGTCTTGGGGCATATGTATAACCATGAAGGCACACCCGAAGCAGACGTAGAACTAGATTATGAAACGCTTCACGAGCATTTTCGCTGGACAACCGCCAAGACAACGCTTGTGGTGGCGCGTTTACGAGCGCAGCACCTCGTTACCTTGCAAAATAAGCATCTTTCGCTGACAGAAAACGGCAGACAGAGCGTTATCGCGTTTTTGCAAGGCTAAATGGCAAAAAACTTTAGCAAAAAGTGAGAGTTGCTGTTAAAATGAGAGTTCATTTAACAGCCCCTACAATTCGCTGATGAAGGACATCGCACCATGACAGAAAGTATTGAGTCATTGCGTCAAGAAATTGACAAAGTTAACCTGCAATTGCTAGAACTACTTAACCAGCGTGCGTCGCTTGCCTCACGCATTGGCACGCTACAAACCCAAAGTGGAATGCAACTGTATGACCCCCAACGTGAAGCAGAAATGCTAACCGCCCTACAATCGTCAAATAAGGGTCCCTTTAGTAACGACACCATTAAGGTACTGTTTAAGGAAATTTTCAAAGCCTCGATGGCATTAGAAGAACGCGAAGCCCGCGCCAAGATTATTGTGCAACGCAAAACCCCCGAACAAAACACGGTGGTTGGGTTTCCTGATGGCACAAAAATTGGTGATGGGAGCTTCCAAATTATCGCGGGGTCGTGCGCCATTGAGAGCTTTGACCAAATGGATGCCGTTGGCGAAGTTTTGGCAAGCGAAGGCGTAAAGATTATGCGCGGGATGGCATTCAAGCCCCGTAGCTCACCCTATGACTTTCAAGGCATGGGCGAAGAAGGCTTAAAGATTGCTCGCCAAGTCGCCAATAAGTATGGCATGTTGGTCGTCAGTGAAATTATGGACGCTTCACAAATTCCGATGATGTCTGATTATATCGACATTTTCTGGGTGGGTGCGCGTAATATGCAAAATAGCTTCTTGCTAAAGGCACTGGGTTCTGTACGCCAACCCGTCATCTTAAAACGTCACTTTAGCGCAACCCTAAAAGAACTCATCTACTCGGCAGAATATATTGCCAGTGGTGGCAATACCAATATCATCCTGATGGAACGTGGTATTCGTACTTTTAACGAAGAAGTGCGTAACACTCTTGATATTGGCGCAGTACCTTTGCTAAAGATGGAAACGCATTTGCCCGTTATCGTGGATATTTCACATTCTGCGGGCAGACGTGACCTTGCCATTCCTTTTGGGCGTTTGGCAAAAGCCAGTGGCGCAGATGGTTTAATGGTAGAAGTGCATCCTAACCCCCCTGTTGCCATGAGCGATGCCAAGCAACAACTATACTTTGACCAATTTAGAGCGTTGATTGCCGAACTTCGTAACGTCAACAAGCCCGACAAAGCCTACTAATAAGTCGCGCTCTTTATCGCGCCAATCATCAGTAACTCTAAGAGGGGTTTGGCACGCCCACGCCCCTCTTATCACAACAACCCCTTATCCCCCAAAAGGCAAGACTTATGCGAATTGGTGTCATTAGCGGTGAATACCCCCCCTTACTGGGTGGTGTGGGCGCGTATACGCATATCATGGTGGGGCAATGGCTAAAAATGGGGCATCAAGTATATTTATTTACCCCACCCCACGCACAAGAAAACCGCCCAAACACCCACACAACACATTATGCAGGAAAATGGGGTATAGATGTTGTAGGGCAAGTGCGCCAATGGGCAAAAACACATCAGCTAGAAGTCATTCTTTTACAATCTCAAATGGGCATGTACAACCTCTCAGGTGTGATGACCGCGCTTCCTTTTTTGATGCGTGTTTTGATGCGCTCTGTGCCATTTATCACCACGTTTCACGACCTCTTACCCCCGTATTTGTTCCCAAAAGCGGGCGGTTTACGGACGTGGGCGATGCGTCAAATGGCACGTTATTCTGCTCATACGGTCGTGACCAATGACGAAGATTTGCACTCGCTCGCATCTCTTAAGAACGTTTCGCTGATTCCCATTGGTAGCAATATCACCGTTCACACTCTACGCAATAACACACGCCAAACCCTACGCCAGCGCGTAGGCGGTGAGTTTATTGTGGGACATTTTGGTTTTTTGTACACAAATCGCGGGGTGGAACACCTTTTAACAGCTCTTAAAGCGTGTCGCGTTTATCATGATGTGCGCCTTGTGATGATTGGTGGACGTGAGGGCGGTCCCACCGATAGCCTATATGTCGCACGCCTTGATGCCGATATTGCCCGCTTGGGCTTAAACGAAGCCGTTCATTGGACGGGGTATGCCAGTAATGAAGAAGTGAGCGCATGGCTTCAAAGTATAGACTGTGTGGCATTGCCGTTTTTGGATGGCGCAAGCTATCGGCGAGGAAGTTTGATGGCAGCGATTGAACATGCTTGCCCCATCCTCACCACACAACCCCATATGAGCGTGCAAGCATTTCAGGATGGGGTGAATATGCAATTTGTGCCTGTGGGGGATGCAAAAGCACTAGAAAACGCACTTTTAGCGTGGATAACCGCGCCCAATGAACTGGCACAGTATCGCCAAAACCTTTCCACATTGCGCCAAAAATTCCAATGGGATAGCATTACAGAAGATTTTGAGCGCGTTCTAAAGGAGGTTACCTAGTGTTCTCTGTGCTAATCACATCGTATCAAGAGCCGTTGACCATTGGCAAAGCCATAGAAACTTGCCTGCGCCAAATACCCCATAATGGCGAAATTTTAGTCATTTGCCCCGATGCCGAAACAACCCAAGTTGTCATTGATTATGCGAGTAAAGATGAGCGCGTTAAGCATATTCAGGATGAGCGCAAAGGCAAGCCTGCCGCCCTCAATTTGGGGTTACAACACGCCAAACATGACCTTGTGGTACTGACGGATGGCGACGTGTTTATCAGCGAGAACGCGCTTTCTTTGCTTATTCCACCCTTTGAAGATGCACATGTGGGCGCGGTGACTGCCCGTGTGATGAGCCTAGATTCACGACAAAACAGGATGGGCTATTGGTCTCATTTGCTCACAGATGCTGCCCATCAAACACGGGAAACGCGGGCTGAAGCGGGGGCATTTATGCTGTGTTCGGGGTATTTATTCGCCTATCGGAAGAGCTTGATGGCACATATTCCAGAAGATGCCCTAGCAGAAGATGCCGTTATTTCACACCGTATTGCCGAGGCAGGCTACCGCATTGTATACGCCCCTGAAGCTCGCGTGTTCGTAAAGTATCCAACCACCTATGCTGACTGGCTAAAACAAAAAGTGCGCTCTGCGGGGGGCTATGTTCAGCCTTATATCACCCAATCGTCCGTACAGATGCGCTCTTTTAGGCTAGAAGCGCGTGATGGCATGGGTTTTGCGCTGGCATATCCGCGCACATGGCGCGAGCGTTTTTGGACACTCGCGCTGTTTATGGCACGTTTGCACCTATGGCTATTGGTGTATTGGCGTGTGCGCCTGCGCCAAACGTCCCTTAAAGACCTTTGGCAACCTGTTAAAAGCACCAAATAGCGGTTAGCCTCGTTCGCTTAACACGATGATCTTATCTTCTGCACTAAAGCTCACTTTGTCGGCTTTATTGGGGTTAATCACCACGCCGTACATTTTGCCAGAGTCTTGGGCTAAACTAGCAATACGATAGCCTATCACTGTTTCGCCACGCTGACGCGCCGCTTCAAATAGCGTATAAACGCTAACGGGTGCGCCAAGTGTTAGATAATCGCCGATGGGCTTTAGGTAAATCTCTGAACCTTGCGAGCTGAAAAGTTCATTAAAGACTGCCATCAACGCCACATTCTGCGACACTTGCGAAATCATCAGGCTAATGATGCTGTTGCTAACAATGAAGTCATCGGCGCGGGTAATTTCTGCCAGTTCGCGGTTACGCACGTCTAGCATTTCGCTCACGATGCTAAACTTTTTGCCTGTTTTTAGGCTAATATCACGCAGATGAAGCAAGGTCATTAGCGTTCTAGCATCTGCCTCTTGCGGAGCAAGCGTGTCCATATAGCTTAGCGTGATGATGTGGTCGTAATTGGCGGGCTGTAGCTCATCTAGTTGACGGCGGTTTGTGGTACTCCCCTGTTGTACAATCACGCGCAAGTTCTTCAAGTCGGGGTATTCTTGGGCAATCAATACCTCAAGGTCGGGAAAGTCCGAGACAATGAGCATGTTACTTCCCTCTGGCACATAGCTCTCTAGCTCCCGAATCATCATCAATCCGCGTTGATTCCAGCCCAACACGAGGATGTTTTTCTGGCGGGGGGCTTGGGCATCCTTAAGCGCAATTGTGCTGGTTTGCACGTCATAGCTTGTCTTACCAGACACGATAATGAGGTCATCATCTTCGGCAATGACAATAATTTTATCGCCTTCCTGAAGGCGTGTGTCCATCGGGGGGTTGACGTTTACGCTACCATCCGCAAAACCAATGCCAATCACCGTAGACGTTTCATACATAAAGAGGACTTCGCCATACGTCTTGCCCACCAGATGAGACGCATCTTGGAAGTAAATTTCGCTTCCCTGATAGTCTAGTAATTCGGTATAGACCACAGATAGCCCACTTTGAAGGCAGGTTTGTACTGCTACCCGCGCGATTAGCTCGCCCACAGGCAACACAGTGAGTTCGTTGGGGGCAATCATCTGTGCTACTTCTAGGTTATCGGGGTCACGAATTTCTGCCACAATATGATAGTGCTTATTGTTTCGTTGCGGGTTATTGGTAAGTGCCAAAATCGTCTTAATGACGTGAACGTCGGGGTCATCACTTTCGCCCCCCAAAATAATAATAGAGGAGGCGCTATCCGCGTTCACAATATACAGGTCGTTGATGTCAAATGGGCTACCGGTACGGCAAACAATACGGGTAGTCTTTAGGTCTTCAATGCGCGTGTAGATTTCGTCTTCCATCTCTACTTTGTCTTTATCTGCCAAAATGACAATGCAAGCGCCGCGCCGGTTCTCATTTGCCAGCACTAGCTCACTAATGACAGAGAAAACTTCTGGCGCCCACCCCAAAATCACCGTATGCCCCGACTCGACGACAAAAGAACGCCCCTTACGTAAGTCCTCTAGGCGTGCTTCTATGCCACTGGTAATAATACCAATTAGAATACTGACGATGAATAGTCCTGCCACCGTTGCAAAAATCATCATCACCAAATAGAAAGGATTAGACGTAGAATCGCCCGCAATTGTGCCGGCATCAATGGTGTGCATAAGGCTTGTCCACACGGTTTGAAACAGGCTAGGGTCTTCTGTGCCTTCTGCTGGAATCCCATTCCCTGTTACCAAAAGAAGCGTAGAAATGACAAAAACTACTATCACAGTCACCAACGCCAGCCACAAAATTAATGCCCAAGTGCCACGCGACATGACGTTATCGAAGCTGTAGCGAAAGCGTTCAGAAAAAGAGATTTGTTTCATGGGGTGTTTTATCCTTACACGGGTAAATTTGACGCAAAAGGGCGGTCTCCCGCCCCAAGTTTTGCATCTTTATGTTAATACGAATTATTTATTGCGGCTAAATGCACTAGAAAGCTGGCTAATGTCCTCGGGGGTAATCGAGGTAACAGCCAATTGCAAAGTGCCGTCAAGGCTGGCAATGATGCCAAAGAAGTAATAACTTCCTTCCCATAGGCTCATGCGCCCCAACGATACGAGGTCTTGTTTACTGTCATTGTCAATAACGCGTGGGCGATAAACACCAAAGGGCAAAGATACGGTTTGGATTTCACCAAAAGAGATGGATTGCGTTAGCGCAACATCATCGGCAAGCACCGTCACCGAAGGCGCACCCAATACCCCATGATAGAGGGTTACAGAAACCTGCCCTTCTTCCAGAGGCGGAAACTCTAAAGGAATAACGCGATATGTTGGCGCACCATTCTCATCTAGGATCAGCATCACGAGTAAAAAGTCCTTGTCTTTTAGCTCGATATCGTCAATGCGGGTAAAGATGTTAGTAGGCGTGGTATTTGCAAAACTAAAATTGACACTCTCTACAGAAAATGTCACAAAGTTTGTGATTGTGCCAAAGGGTAAGCTAGGGACAATGATCACATCGTCTGCAACCACCAAAAGCTCTGGCACACTAGGGATAAAATGAGCAAACTGAACGTTTGCCACAATCAATCCGCCATCAGCTTCTGCGGTGGCTTCAGGAGATTCTTCAGTGACTTCGGTTGCCTGTGTTGCTTTTACTTCTGGGGTGGCTTCGGCTACTGCGCTAAAGTTAATACGTTCTTGTAAGATAACTTCTTCAATCACACGGTTTAGCAAGCCATCATCAATGCCATGGATAATGCTTGTTCCCGCAATAATGTCGGGTTTTACAATGTCACCCACGTTATTAAACACCAATACACCTTCGCTCCGTTGCCCTACTTGCACAAACGCGCCCGCTAAAAGCGTTGGCACAACTTCGCCATTGCGTAACAAAAGTTCGTCTATGGTCAGGCGTTCTGAAACAATGTGGTAAGAGAGAAGTGCCGTAATAAGGCGACTATTGCCTGTAATATCCTCAAGCGAAATTCCTAAAAAGCTAGCCAATCGCTGAAAAGCATCATTTGTAGGAGCAAGTACGGTTAAAGAGTCTGCTTCAATCAGCGCATCTAATAAAGAGGGGTCTGCCACCGTTAACGACTGCATAAAGATGGTAAAATCGGGGTCTTGGCTTAGGGTATCAATAATTGCCCCTTGTGCTTGTGTTCTGCCCAAAATTAAAAAGGCTAAACCCGCAATTCCCGCCAGCATTGTTAAAAATCTTTTCATCACGCTGTCCTTTAATTACATTCATCTATAAGGCTTGATTATACGGCATAAACGCAAAAAAGGGGCATAAACGCCCCCTTTGTGTGTTTGGTTATTGAGAGAATCAGATAACGTTGCCGTTATTTAACGAGTTCTACAGCATCACTCACTAGCACTTCTTGTTCGTAGGCAACTTCACGTTCCTTACGGAATTGCTTTGTATAAAGGTTGTGGTAATACCCACCCTTCAAGATGAGTTCTCTGTGCGTTCCCATCTCAATGATTTTCCCGTGGTCAAGACAGACAATGCGGTCTGCATTCTTGATGGTGCTTAAACGGTGGGCAATGACAACGCTAGTGCGCCCCTTCATGATGGTGTCCATACCCTTTTGGATGAGGGCTTCTGTAAGGGTGTCCACGCTACTGGTCGCCTCATCCATAATGAAAAGTTCGGGTTCTGCCAAGATGGCGCGTGCCAAACTAATCAATTGCTTTTGCCCGGTGGAGAGGAGTACACCACCCTCACCCACTTCTTCTTCATAGCCCTTTTCCAGTGCCATGATAAATTCATGAGACCCCGCCAAGCTTCCAGCACGTTCCACATCCGCATCAGAAGCATCTAGGCGACCATAACGGATGTTGTCGCGGATTGTGCCTCTAAACAAGTGTGGCGTTTGTAGGACAATGCCCAGCTTGTTATGAAGCGTGTGAAGCTGGTAAGTGCGGTAATCGTTGCCGTTGATGATAACGCTACCCTCTTGTGGCTCAAAGAAGCGACAGAGCAAATTGACAATGGTGCTTTTACCGCTACCGGTTGCCCCAACCAATGCTATCGTTTCGCCTACGTTGATGGTAAGGCTAAAGTTTTCTAGCACGTCTTTATCGTTGCTATACTTAAAGCTCACGTTATCAAAAACAATTTGCCCCTCAATCTTATCGAGTGGGTTGGCGGTTGGTTTGTCTACAATGTCCGCCACCGTGTCCATTAGGCTAAAGGTGCGCTCTGCCGAAGCAATCGCATGCTGCATACTGGCATACACGCGCGCCAAGTCTTGGATGGGCCACATCATAAAGGTGATGTAACCGATGAAGGCGTTAAGCTGACCAATGGTCATGCCTGTGGCAAGCGCACTATCCACCTGTTGACCGCCCACGACCATGATGATGCCCGAAACCACCGCACTAATGAGGTAAATACTGGGCAAGAACAGCGCACTAAACCACGCTGCGCGATAGCTGGCGGTGTACATTTTGCGCGTTACGCCCCCAAATTCCTCTAGGGTTTTTTCTTCACGATTAAGGGCTTTAATAACGCGCACACCCGTAATCATCTCATTGTATGAGCCAGTCACCTTTGAGTTATAACGGCGTGATTCGCGGTATTCTACCAGAATCTTACTCTTAAACCAGTTAGCGACAAACAATAGCACAGGAATCATGGGTAACACCATCAACGCCAATTGCCAATTGATGCTAAACATGAACAAGAACGCCGTGAACATATTAAGCACTGCCCAGATAATGTCTAGGAAACCCCAGCTTACCAGGTCAGCGATGCGCTCGCTGTCACTGTTTACCCGTGACATAATCCAACCAACTGCCGTTTTATTGTAGTAAGACAACGACAGCGTTTGCAGATGATTAAACATCTTACGCCGTAGCACATACGTCACTTTTTGCCCTAGCGTGCCAGCCAGTGCAATAAAGGCAAACACACAGAAAGAGAAAAAGACATACAAGCCCAGATAAAACAGGACAATTTCTAATAGGCGGTCACTATTGCCGGCAACGATACCTTCATCAATGATGAGGGAATTAAGGCGCGTCATGAAGGCTTCCATAAACGCCACCAAGCCAATAAATACCATAAAGCCCGCCGCATACATCCAATGCTCGCGTAGCTCCCCCATCATGCGAAGGAGCGTACCCGTATTCATGGACTGGCTAAATTCTTCTTCGTCAAAACCGACATTATCCGACATCGGCGAGTTCCTCCTGTAGTTCTGTCTCAATACGCGCCTGCATATCATAGGTACGGCGATACATACCGCCCTCTGCCATCAGTTGTTCATGTGTGCCACGTTGCACAATGCGACCCCTGTCCATCACAAGAATTATATCTGCGTCCATCACACTTTGAATGCGATGGGAAATAATGAAGCTAGTGCGCTTTTGCATCATCCCTCGTAACGCCTCCCGAATTTGTGATTCGGTTTCCGTATCTACGCTACTGGTTGCATCATCCAAGATGAGAATCTTGGGGTTTTTAAGCAATGTCCGCGCCAGTGCCACACGCTGCTTTTGCCCCCCTGAAAGCGTTACGCCACGCTCGCCCACTTCGGTACTATAACCCTCTGTGAATTCCATAATGACCTCATGAACAGCCGCCGCTTTTGTTGCTTCAATGACTTCTTCGTCGCTTACTTCACGATTTACGCCATAGGTGATGTTCTCACGGATGGTACGGCTAAACAAGAAGGGTTCTTGTTGCACAACACCCATATTTGCCCGCAAAAACCAGCGTGGATAGTCCTTAATGTCCACACCATCAAGCGTAATCTTGCCGTGTGTGTAGTCATAAAAGCGCGTTAGTAATGCCATGAGGGACGTTTTACCCGACCCCGTGGAGCCTAATAATGCAATGCTTTGTCCAGGCTTCACTTCAAAAGTGATGTCCTCTAGGACAGGCTTGCCACTTTCATATTCAAACGTCACGTTTTCAAAGCGAATGTAACCTTCTAGGTTTTCGATGGGTGCGGGGCGGTCTTTGCCCAAGTCTTCCCATTCGTTGTTTACTACTTTGGCAACACGGTCAAACGAGACCAAGCCTGTGCTTAGTTGCACAATCAAACGCCCCATTTCACGCATGGGATTGATAATCCACCCCACCATTGCCATATAAGAGACAAACGTCCCCAACGTCATTTGATTATTGATGACGAAGTATGCACCCAAACCAAAACCCAAGACCATTTGTGTGCCAGTGAGCATATCGGTAACGGGCCAATAGAAGGCGTGCATCATCATAAAGCGTCTACCCAGTACAAACTTCTTGTAGTTCTCACGTTCAAAGCGGTTAATTTCATAGTCTTGACGCGCAAACGCCTTTACCACGCGCACACCACTTAAATTTTCTTGAAGTGCTGCCGAAAGTGCGCCGTCCTGTTCTTCATAAGCTTCATAGGCTTTTTCAACACGCTTAAAGAAGAACAAGCCCATTACAAAGATAATCGGCACAACAATCACCGAAAAGAGAGCCAAGTCCCACTTTAACAAGAGCAATGCCGTAAAGTTGACCACAAACAAGAGCGCAATGCGCCCAATACCAATTAGCTGTTCTGCAAAGAAACGGCGTACTGCATCAAGGTCACTCGTTACACGCTGAATTAGCTCGCCTGTTGGCATTTTATCGTGATAGCTAAAGGGCAAGTGTTGCAAGTGGTCAAAAAGGAAGTCCTTTAAGCGCAATGCCACTTCTTCCGATACTTCGGCTGCCCACGCGCCACTTTGAAAGGCAAAAAAACCGCGAAGCATGTTTAATCCAATAAAGCCCGCTGCCACTGTCACCAGCAAAGTCACCAGATCATCCGGACGACCCAGCAAAATGCCGTCAATGAGATAACTAAGCAAAAAGAGCGCGAGGGTGTTCATTAAACCCGCCAGCCCTAGCGAAATAACCGCACCTGCATAACGCAAGCGCAAGCCCGTCAACATACCCAACACCCCTTTAAGGCGATTAGGCGCGGTAACTTGGCGTATGTCAAAATTTGTTTGTGTGCTTGCAATGTCCGCATGTAACGGCATAGCTTACTCCTTGTGGGGCGAATAACCGCAGAAAAGCAATGGTGTTGTACACACCTAAGCTATTTACGTATGTACCCTATAATGTGTTCAAAATTCATGTTGTTACTTTGAAGGGTCACAACGGTTCACAAGTGTTACATAGTCACCACAAACTGTCAAGAGTTGTTTTAGACATT
Organism: Anaerolineae bacterium; assembly: GCA_034437555.1. Taxonomy (GTDB): domain Bacteria; phylum Chloroflexota; class Anaerolineae; order Aggregatilineales; family Phototrophicaceae; genus JANWYT01. Next base: position 60,003 of record DAOTTQ010000070.1, read on the forward strand.
TTATGGCTTTATTCGCATTACTGCATAAACTAGCTTGACTATCATACACCACTTTTTATTGTGTATCACAACAATTCTTTAACGCCATTCTAGGCTAGGATATACGAAAATAAAAATAAAACAAGTGTTCTAAAAAAGAACGTCTAGTTTTTTAAGGAGGCAAATGGTGTTACAATATCTGTAATTGCGCTTATGTTATTGTATAGATTAGGAAGATATATGCCCATTTTGCCCCCCAAAACCCCACAAATTCTTGGCAACCGTTATTTACTTCAAAATCAGTTAGGGGCGGGTGCAATGGGCGTGGTGTATCGCGCGGAAGACCGCCTGACCCGTGAAACGGTTGCGCTTAAGCGCGTGATTGCACATGACCAAAGTATGAACACACGCCTAGCCTTAGCGCGTGAATTTCAAACACTGGCAAGCCTGCGCCACCCTAATATTATGAGCGTGATTGATTATGGGTTTGATGAAACGCAACGCCCTTACTTTGTCATGCCCTTGCTAGAAGATGCCAAAGACATTAAGCAAGCCGCAAAATCACTGGATTCTTTTGGCAAGTTGCGCTTGATAATACAGCTTTTGCAGGCATTGGCTTATTTGCACCGCAGGGGGATTGTTCACAGAGACCTTAAGCCCGCCAACGTGCTTATTACGCAAGACAATATGCTAAAGGTGCTGGACTTTGGGCTTGCCGTAGAGCTAGAAAAAGCCAAAGAGATTAGCGGCACACTGCTTTATATTGCCCCAGAGGTTTTACGGATGGATGGTGCAAGCCCCGCCAGTGACTTGTATTCGGTGGGCATTATTGCCTTTGAATTGTTCGCGCAGGTTCACCCGTATGATGCCACCGATACCGCCGAACTGGTGCAAAATATCATCCTTAAAGACCCCGACCTATCGCTGATAGAGAAAACAACGGGTGACCTTTCTAAACAAAACATCGAATCCCTCAAAGCCGTTATTGGGCGATTGGTGGCAAAAGAACCCGAAGAACGCTATCAAGAGGCGTATGATGCCATTTACGCGCTTAGTAACGCTATCGAGCGCACCGCCCCCCTAGAAAACGAAGCCATCCGCGAGAGTTTTTTGCAAAGTGCGCGGTTTGTAGGGCGCAATAAAGAGCTAGGAACACTGACCAACGCTTTAGAAGAAACGCTAAAAGGCACAGGAAGCCAATGGCTGATTGCCGGCGAAAGTGGCATTGGCAAGTCTCGGTTATTGGATGAACTACGTAATTTAGCCATTGTGCGCGGTGCAATTGTGGTACGTGGGCAAGAAATCGCAGAAAACGGCGCGCCCTATCAGCTATGGCAAGACCCCATTCGGCGCATTTTGCTTGCCAACCCCATCGACGACCTGCAAGCCAGTGTCTTGCGTGACATTGTGCCAGACATTAGCGACATTTTAGACCGTTATATCCCTTTTATCACGCAAATTGACGCAAAAGACGCACGCCAACGGCTTGCCATTGCTATAGCAGATTTATTTACCAAAACACAAAAGCCCATTCTGCTAATTTTAGAGGATATTCAGTGGTCAAACGAAAGCCTAGAACCGATTCACATTTTGAGGCGCACCGCAAACGCCCCTCTGATGCTGGTGGCAAGCTACCGCACAGATGAAGAAGTGGATGTGGCGCAGATTTTCCCACAAATGGACTTTATCCGTTTGCAACGCCTAACAACGTCCGCCATCCGCGAACTAACCACTTCAATGCTAGGCAGTCGTAGCACAAACGCTAACGTGATTGACCTGCTAGAACGTGAAACCGAAGGCAATATCTTCTTTCTAGTCGAAACCGTTCGCGCCCTTGCCGAAGATGCCGGTAGCCTAAGCGATGTGGGAAATATGACGTTACCCTCGCACGTTTTCGCAGGGGGCGTGCAACAAGTGGTCAATCGGCGTTTGGGGCTTGTGCCTGCCTATTATCGCCCCTTACTGGAATTGGCGGCAGTCAATGGGCGCGTGCTAGACCTGAATGTTCTGCACGCCACTTCACCCAACGAACACCTTGAAGATTGGCTAACAACCTGTGCTAACGTGGACGTTTTTACCAATTGGGACGGCAAATGGCGTTTTAGCCATGATAAATTGCGTGAAGCCCTGCTGAATGATATGGCAGATGACCAACGGCGCAAAAATCATGAGCAAGTTGCGCAAGCCATTGAAACCGCCTACCCTAACGATGCTAATCAAGCACACGCTTTAGCAGACCATTGGCGCGTGGCGGGCAATCTCGCCAAAGAAGCGCACTACGCCCTGATAGCCGGCGAGATTGCCCTTAATGTCGGTAGTTTTGTTGAATCACTGGGCTTGTTCAAAAGGGCATTGCGTGGTTTGGACGGCGAGAAACCCATTACGCGGGCGCATCGTGGCATGGGCGATGCCTATGAGGGGTTAAGCCAATACGGTGAGGCAATAGAACACTACGAAAAAAGCCGACAACTGGCAGAATCTTTAGCGGACTTGGCGGGCGTAGCCGCCGCCTTTGATGGCATTGGGGGCGTAGAAGAAAAACGCGGCGACCTTGCCAGCGCAGAAACACATCTTAACCAAGCCCTTGAGATTGCCCGAAAAATTAGTGATACCCACCTTATCGCCGATACACTTAACGGCATTGGCACACTTTATGCCAAGCGTGGCAGCTTAACGCAAGCGCAAACCTACTACGAAGAAGCTCTCGCCCTACGGCGCGACATCAACGATAAACGGGGCATTGCCGCCACGCTCAATAACTTAGGTGTTATTCAAAACTTCTTTGGCAACCACGCCCAAGCCCGAATCTACTATGAAGAAGCTCTCGCCTTAAGGCGTGATATTGATGACAAACGGGGCATTGCTGCCACCCTTAGCAATATCGGCATTGTAGTAAAAACCATCGAAAACCACAAAGCGGCGCGTGTGTACTACGATGAAGCCATCAGCATTTTTCGTAAAATTGGCGATTTACACGGGGTCGCTACGCTCTTAAATAACTTGGGAGCATTGCTTTTAGAACAACGCGAGTTTGACGATGCTTTACTTTGCTACCAAGAGTGCCTAAGCATTGTGCGCTCTATTGGTGATGAACGCAGCAGTGGCTACGCGCTCCACAATATCGGGCGGATTCACTTAGCACAAGGTGATTTTATGCAGGCAAAAGCGCACTGTGAAGAAGCCATTAAAACGCTGGTTTCTGTGGGGGATAAACGAGGCATTGCCGATGCTAAAAAAGATTTGGGCATTACGCTAACGCGGCTAGGCGGTATTTTGAACGCCCACCAACAGCTTCTTGAAGCCCTTGAGCAATGGCGTGTGGTAGGTGACAAAGTGGGCATTACACAAACGCTTAAAGCCCTCAGCAAGTGGCATATTGCCAACGCAACGTTTGACGAGGCATTTGCAGTCCTCAAAGAAGCGTATCAAGAGGCAAGCACTGCCCCTCTTTTGCAAAAACATCACGTGCTATCTGCGTTTGCAGAAGTCACCAATCAGATGGGCAAGCCCACGCTTGCTGCACGTATCATTGGGTTTTTGGGCGTGCAAAGCATCACAAACCCCAACCTGCGCCACGAGATAGGACAAATAGACAAAGAAACGCGAGCCATGCTCTCTACTCAGAACTATGGAATAGCCCTTAGTGAAGGGGCAAGGCTCACGATTGCAGACCTTGAAACCGAGCTAATCAAATCCTAGCAAGGCTTATTGCTGCTGTTGCTCTTGTTGATCGGTTTGTAGCTGTTGTGATTCTATTGACCAATCCACAGGCGATTGTAGGCGTTCTTCGATTAGTGGCAATTGAGATAACTCCTCTACGCTAACAGCAACCTCTAGCATCGTATCGGCTTCCCCTCTAAAAACGCCTTTCGTGGGGGGAACATCGGCATAATCACGCCCTACCGCCACACGAATATGACGTTCTGCACAAGAAACGTTGTTGGTGGGGTCAAACCCCACCCACCCCAATGAAGGAAACCACACTTCCACCCACGCATGAGAGGCATCTGCTGCAGAGCGTGCTTCAAATTGGGCGCGATGAGACAAATACCCACTAACATAACGGCAAGGAATCCCAAAACCGCGTATAGTCGCAATCATTAGATGAGCAAAGTCTTGGCACACACCTTCACGATGCGTTAGCAAATCGTCAATGGTGCTATCAACGGTGGTGGTGTTTTGGCGATAGTCAAAGGACTCATACAGGCGCGTATTAAGCAAGCGAATCAGCGTGAGTGGGTCTAAGCCTGTAGGGAGTGCCAGCTCTTGTATAAAAGCCTTAAGGGCTTCTGTGGGGCGTGTAAAGTGGCTACTAGAGAGCATGTCAAAGCGTTCAACGTCCAGACGTGCGTTCTCTATCAATGCCCATTCTTCCATCGGAAGGGTCTCTGGTAAAGCGGGAAAGGGCGAAATTTCTACCAACGATTCGCACGTTATCATCAGGCGATGATGAGGCAGTGGCACATCAAAAACAGCCACCGTATTGCCGCGATAATCCGTTAAGGTGTTCACGGACGCTCTAGGACTTACCACAACTTGAAACCGCGCACAGCGTTGGTGATAATCATTTCTGGGTTGCATTTGCAGTTCCATCATGCTTTCACTGATGGGTTCGCTATAGTAAAAACTGGTTTCATGGCGAATTGTATAATAATACATAGCATGCCTTTAGCAGTGGGATGGGCTAAGCCCCAAAGGATGTTGTTATAACAGGACGATAAATATAGGTTTCATAAACCGCGCTGTGAATATGGGTTATTTGTCGGCTTAAGTCCTCTAGGTAGTGGTGCGTATCCTCTAGCACCTCGTTAATTTCGTCGTAGTTTAACCGAGACTTCAACCGCCCCACCATCCGATAAAGACGATGGGTTTTGGGTAACGCGGTGGTTTCGGCGATAGCATCCAGTGCATCCGCAATGCGGTCAACACAGAAGTGTAAAGAGTGTGGAAACGTTGCATCAAACAGCAAAAAGTTCACAATGCGTTCGGGTCGAATATCCGCCGTGTACAGCTTGCAATACGCTTCAAACGCTGTGAAGCACTTTAGAAAACTAAGCCAATCAAAGTATTCTGCCATGGAAAGGCGTTCTGGCTTTTTAAGGGCGAATTGTCGAAGTTGCACATCTAAAAGTGTAATACAAGAAATGGCACGCTCTAAAGAACGCCCAAGCTGAATAAAATGCCACCCTTCCCCGTGTACCATTGTAGAGTCGGTAATGCCCTGAGACAAGTGAGACCCTTCGCGGATACTGCGAAAGAACTCATGCGGTTGCCCTTTCCACACGCTTTCCATAGTTAAACTGCGTACATGAAGGTACAAGCCGTTAAGATGTGTCCACATTTCCGAGCTTACGGCTTCACGCACCTGACGCGCATTTTCACGGGCAGACGCAATAGAAGACACAATCGACTGGGGGTTTTCGCTATCAAATGTAATTAAAAACATTACCTCATAATCGCTGAGGTCGGGATTTTCGGTTTCTTGTTGCAAGGCATCCAGTAAGCGATTCCAACGACTGGTTAAGGCATCCCCAGAATCTAGGGCAATATTAAGGTGAACTTCTAAAAGCCGTGTGGTGTGTTCAGCACGTTCTAAATAACGGCTTGTCCAATAGAGGCTATCGGCTACTCTTGAGAGAAGCATAGGGCTTGCCTTTCGGTGTAAAAAGTATCAGTGAATATCATGAAAGTACCCATGTATCTTTGCTCCCGCCCCCTTGTGAGGAATTAACCACAAGAGAGCCTTGCTTTAGTGCCACACGGGTTAAGCCACCAGGGACAATTTGCACCGTATCACCATATAAAATATAGGGGCGCAGGTCAACATGGCGCGGTTCAATGCGATTGTTGATAAAACACGGCGCACAAGAAAGCTGGATGATGGGCTGTGCAATGTAATTGCGTGGGTTAGCGATAATTTTTTGTCTGAACAGTTCACGTTCTTCGGACGTGCTGTGGCTACCAACTAACATACCGTAACCGCCACTTTCGCCCACCGCTTTAACCACCATATTTTCTAGGTTAGACAGTGTGTGTGCCATATGGGTGTCGTTTTCCATCAAGAAGGTTTCGACATTGGGCAAAATGGGGTCTTGGTCTAGGTAATACTTAATGAGTTTTGGCACATAGTAATACATCGCCTTGTCGTCAGCAACACCCGTTCCGATGGCATTTGCCAGTACCACGTTGCCCGCACGATAGGCATTAAACAAGCCCGATACGCCTAACATAGAGTCTTTTCTAAAAGAAAGTGGGTCTAAAAAGTCATCATCCACCCGTCGATAAATAACATCCACGCGCTGTAAACCCTTTGTGGTACGCATGTAAACTACGTTATTATGTACCACAAGGTCACGCCCTTCTACCAACGGAATCCCCATTAGACGCGCCAAAAACGTATGCTCAAAGTATGCCGAGTTATAAACACCAGGCGTAAGTAAAACAATCGTCAGCTCGCGATTAATAGAAGGGGCAAGATGTGCCAAAACGCCCAAAAGGTCGCGCCCATAGCTATCAATAGAGCGCACCCCATAATGATTAAACAAGCGCGGAAACACCCGTTTAATCACTTGGCGATTGGTAAGCATGTACGAAACACCGCTTGGCACGCGCAAATTGTCCTCTAAAACGGCAAATTCGCCACTGGGCAAGCGAATAAGGTCTGTGCCACACACCGACACATAAACGCCCTTTGGCACATTAACACCGCGCATTTCGTGGCGGTAATGGGTGCTACTGAACACCATTTCATGAGGAATAATGCGGTCTTTAAGCACTTTAGCATCATGATAGATATCCTGCAAAAACAAGTTAAGCGCAGTAATGCGTTGCTGTAAGCCTGCCTCTACATGCGCCCACTCTTGAGCAGTAATTACACGAGGCAACAAATCATAAGGGAAAATCTTCTCTGTGCCTTCTTCGTTGTTGTAAACCGTAAACGTAATGCCTTGGTTTAAGAAGGATGCGTCCGCCATTTGTTGGCGTTCCATCAGCTCTTCTAGTGACATACTTAACAATAGCTCATACAATTGTTGGTACGGTTGGCGCACATTACCATCGCGGTCTACAAGGGCATCATGGGCTTGTGGATGTATGTCATAGGCATGAAATGGGGGTGGTAAAGTGTTCATAAGCACGTCACAATCGTTGATGGTGGGCTAAATGCACCACTATAGCGCAGATTATAGCGCAGAAGACGTGCTAGGATTTACAAAATTCATGGGCATTGTTTTGGGCATTTTCACAAAAAACAGTATGATAGTAAGAAGTTTTAGTGCTAAATCGCTTTTAGACTGGTGAACGGATGTGAATATGGTTGCTTTAGAACATTTCTATTACGGACAGTTGGTGCATCACGGCGCACCTAAGGGAGAAGAGCGCGTTTTAGCTCGTAGTAAGGGCGTAAGCGATGAAAGTATCGCCATCGCGCAAGGGCTTTATCGTCAGGTAGTTCTTCAGGACGAGGCACGCGCCTCATGGTCACTCCTTAGAGGCAATCGTGACATGCCATTTTTGTTATTTCATGCCCAACAGGGCGAGGCGGGCAACACAACACAGCATGTGATTATTTTGCCCTCTGATGTGCCACGCGCTTTACAGGGTAATGTGGGCGCGTATCTCGCCCTCATTCCCGACAAACTACCCACGTTTCAAATGATAGCGGACGTAATGCCCGTTACATTTGATGTGCCAGAAGCCTTTGGGACAGCCGAACAATCTAATTACTTGCTAGACTTGATGACCTACACACGCAACAAAACACGCAATATAGAACCGCTTCTAAGTGCCATTATTCATGGGCGCACGCTGGCAGTTATTAACGCCCCTGCCGATGTCACGGCTCGGCTTGGCTTTATTCAGGGATTGCTGATGCTGTTGCCCTCGTCAACACGGTTTAGTGTGACGTTTTCGCTGTATACGCCCGCCTCAGAAATGCCCAACGTGCAAGTTGCCTTTGTAGAGGGCAATGTGGGTGACCCCAAAGCAACCCTTTATGACTGGGAAACGGGCAAAGCCTCTAACGAAATGGAAAACGATTACAGCCGTTTTATCATTAGCCAATTGCGCCTAGATGCCGAACATGCCGTTCAGCAAGCCGACTCTTTGACGAATACGGCGGGATGGCGTTTTAAGAGCGGTGACACACTGGCAGAAGCCCTAGCGTATGCGTCACACCGCTCTAAAATTGATAAGTCGGTGATGAATAACTTGCCTGTAGAGACAAAGGACGTCTCGCAAATTCTGTCAGATGACCCCACCCTTGGTGATGAGATGCGTGTGGCATACGCAAGCCACCTCATTAAGTTTTCGTTGGCACTTGAGGACACGAGCTATACCGACCCTGTTGCACTCACCTGTGCCAAGTTTCCATCGTTGGCTAAAAGTGTGCATCAGCTTTTTGTAGATGCTATCCAAAACGGCAAAGCCACGCTAATTTTTCAAACGTTGGCGCGTTGGTTAGAAAACCCGCTTGCGCCCCAGTCCCCCGAATGGACAGACTTGCTTAACCGCGCTGCCTTGATGGACTTACGCGACATTGTGCAAGCAAAAGACACCGAAAGCCTCAAAGACTTTATTGGTGAGCTACAAAATATGCAATCAGCACACCTGATTAACCGCATTGTCCCGAAGGTCATTGAAGTTTCTGTGCCACTTGCCAGCGAAGATGCCAAACTGCCCTCACAAATTTTGCTATTGGGCATGACCTACCTAGACCGCGCTGCCTTCCAAAAATTGATGAACGTCCCTAACCTCATTAAGTATTTGCCCCGTGAGATTAAACGGTTCTTGGCGGCATTGGGCGCAAAAGATGGTGAGTTACCCAGTGGCATCCTGGTAGAAGCCGCCGAACAATTGGGGGACGACCACAAAGACGAAGCCTTAATGCAGTTTGTGGACATTGCCTACTCTGCCAACCGCTTCCCACTCATCGACACCCCCACCCTAGCGCAAATGGCGCGAATTTCTACGACACCACGCGGAAGCAAATACCTAGGCACAGTGCTGAATGTGGCACGCCAAACCAGTGATGAGCGCATTGAAAGCCTTCCCGAACCTGCCCCCCGTTATGTGCTACAGCTATTTCTCGCTAGTCGGCGGTACGACTTGCTGGCAAAAGCCATGGTAGAACAATCCAAAAATATCTACGGTGGAGAACGCCAGCTGGACTATGTAAAAATGCTTCAAACTATGTTTGCTTCTACGCGCCTAAGTGTGCCAGACCTTAAAAAAGCCATCGAAACCCTGCGTGACTTGTACGTTAAGGACGTGCCATTGGTGTGTGCCATGTGCGGTATGCTTGAAGCCTCTGATTTTTCGGTGGAATTCAGTGACATTGCAAACGAAGCCACTCAACAAATGACCACCAACCCGCGCTATGCCCAGGTGATTCACTATGAAGCCCCACTTGCGTTGCTAAAATATCATCTGACACACAACAACGATGCCAAAGTAAAGCAAGTTGCCCTCATCATGCCCAAAGTGGCAGAGAACAAAGAAGACCGCGACAGCCTAATGGCTATCCGCGAAACCTACCGCCAATTAAACGCCCATGAAGCCTATCAAGGTCTGGCGTTTGAGGTATTACGTCATTATGCACGCATCGCAAACCCCAAGCCGGCACAACGCATTGTGGAACACTACAGCAAAGAACTGGGGAATCCCTATGCCACCAAGCTACAGCGTGCCATTGAATTTAGCACATTTACCAATGGCTTATCGTTAGCCGAGTATGCTAATGCCGTTTATGTGACTGCAAATTTGCTACAAAACGCGCACGAAGCCTTCTTAAAAGAACGCCCAAAAGCCACCGAACTAGATGCACTTTTAGAGAACTTCCGCGTGCGCGTCGACAAAATTCGTCGGCAAAAGGTCGCTGGAGAACTGCTGAAGCTCATTAAAGCCGTTAGCCAATTGGGCAAGGCAATGGACAGCAAGCACCTTGCTTATGAAGCGGTGAGTGCCATTGCAAAAGGCACAGAAGCCCCCCGAAATATTGTAGAAATTTTCCGTAGTGCGGGCGGACACCTGATGAAGGGCAAGGTCGTTCAGATTAAGCTAAAGCAAAATACACAACCCAACCCCTTTGGGGATATGTCACCGATTGAATTTCATGAACAACTAATTGTGGCGAATGACGTTTTGCGCCAACCCATAAAGCTATTTCCTAGCAAAGTGAACTGGACGGCAAAGAATATTGCCGATGAACTGGCGAGTTTTGTTAGTATGTCCTATGGTGAGGATATTGAGGCAATTGCGATTGACTTGGGGAACGATTGGCAACGTTTAGCCGAACTTTTGCCCTTAATGACAAAGGACGCAGACCCTACGCTGGCAGACGAAAACAGCCGTAATGCCCGCGCCCTTGATAATCAGCAACAATTGCCCAGAAACGCCATGGAGTTATGTCGTTATCTGTATGGGTATCTTAAAGAATAGTTTAGCTATAGCACTGTTGAATTTTGTATAAATTCATCCACTTGGGCGCGTGTTGGCAACGACGGAATCGCGCCCTTTTGCAGGGTTGTTAGTGCGCCAACGGCATTAGCAAAACGCACCAATTCGGGCAAGCGGTCTTGGTAATCATGGTGGGCAATAATGCCCGAAAGCAAGCCCGCCACAAACGCATCACCCGCGCCTGTGGTATCTATGGCTTCAACAGCAAAGGACGGCACAAGATAGGATAAATCACGGGTGTATAGGGCTGCGCCCTTGTCACCGCGTGTTACAACAATGTAGCGCAGGTCACTTCGCCAAAGTTTGTTTATGTCACCGTCTGCTAAAAAGTCCAGTTCTTCTTCACTAATTTTCACCAAGTTGGCATAGTCTAGCCCCATTAGCATTTGCTCTTTGGCGGCTTCTGCGTTCTCCCACAGGGCTAGGCGTAGGTTGGGGTCATAGGAAATAAACAAGCCCGATTTTACGGCAATTTCTAGGGCACGTAGCGTTGCAGAACGGCTTGGCTCACCAATAAGGCTGATGGAGCCGTAGTGAAAAATGCGAAACGGGGTGATGTGTTCGGCAGATATTTGTTCGGGACGAAGCAACATATCCGCGCTGGGATGACGATAAAACGAAAAACTGCGCTCGCCATCCTCACCCAATGACACAAACGCCAACGCTGTCCGCGCTCCTTGGCTAAAGTGCAAGCCGTCTATTTGTACGCTTTCTTGCTCTAAAGTTTTCGCTAAAAAATGCCCAAAGGGGTCATCGCCCACTTGCCCAATAAAGCCCGCCTTATAACCCAAACGGGCAACGGCAACAGCCACGTTTGCGGGTGCGCCCCCTGCTGCCTTAACAAATCCACTGACATCACCCACGCTTACACCACTCTCAATTGCCACAAAGTCAATGAGGAGTTCACCCATACAAACCACACTCATCGCATCACCTCCTAGAACTTGTTATAATAAGCACCAAACGATTGTAACAGAACAGGAAACCTTATGCCTCTTGAAAATTCGTTAGTGAATTACAGCGGTTGGCAAAGTTTACACATGACCAACGGCATCATCGAAGCCTTTATTCCCTTAGAAATTGGCTTGCGTGTGATGCACTTTGGTTTTGTGGGAAAAGAGAATCAATTTGCGGTTATTGAAGATGATTTAGGCAATAAAGGGGGGGATAAATGGCGCATTTACGGCGGGCATCGCTTGTGGCATGCCCCCGAAACACGCCAACGCACCTACACGATGGACAATGCGCCACTTGTAGATGTGGGGTATCACTTTGATTTTTGTCGGTTTGTGCAAGCCATCGACCACGCAGGCATTGAAAAACAAATTGACTTTGGGCTGAGCGAAGACGGTGCCTCTGTTACCGTCACACACCGCCTAATTAACCGCAACGCTTGGCATGTGGAAGTAAGCGCGTGGTCATTAAGCATCATGGCAAAAGGCGGTACAGCCATCTTGCCCATGCCCCCTTATGGTAGCCACGAAACAAACTTGCTTCCTGCGGGGCGCATTAACCTATGGGGCTATACCGATTTATCAGATAAACGCTTCACCATCGGCAAAGAATATACGCTATTGCGCCAAGATAGCACCGCAAAAGTCCCTCAAAAAATCGGTATTGCCAGCCCACAAGGATGGCTAGGTTATGTGAATAACGGCACGCTATTTGTTAAAAAAGCCCACTTTATCGCTAATGCCACCTACCCTGATTTTGGTAGTAGCCTAGAAGTATTCACCGACCACGCTATCTTAGAGCTAGAAACATTGTCACCATTGGTAACGCTTGCACCCAACGCACAGATAGAACACACAGAAGAATGGCGACTTTTTGACAATGTGCCAACACCCCAAACCAATCAAGATGTCATTGACCATATTGCGCCTCTTTTAGGTTAGACAACGCAAATTTGTACAGTATTTTTATGATGTGGTGGGAAATTTTGTGATATGCTAACTTCACAGTTGCCCACCATTACAAAGACTGCTAGGCATATGACAAAAAAGATTGTTTTGGGGATGATAGCGATTCTTGTACTTGGGTTTGCAAGACAAACACTAGCCGAAAACGCCCCCATTTTTGGCACAATTAATGGCAGAACCCCATTTTTAGAATATCCCCTGCGCATTGGCGAAAATGAAACCGTAGAAATTACCCTTGAACGCCAAACAGGAAATCTTGATACATTAATTTATTTAGTAGGTAGCAACAGCGTTATTGTGGCAGAAAACGATGACATCGACCCGACCAATAGCGACTCACGCATTTTCTTTACGCGCGCCACCGCAGGCGAATATACCGTAGTCGCAACGCGGTTTGGCGTGCTTAATGGCAATACAACGGGCGACTTTAAGCTGTCTATAAACATGCGCCCCCCCCAAGATAGCGAAAGCCTACTAGACTATGACGTATCCGAAGAAAGCCTGCAAAGCAAGGGGTATCCTTTACAAGAAGTTGCGCCCCTAGCCGAGTGGACAATCTTGGCTTACTTTGGGGGCGATACCAATTTAGAGCCGGGCGTGATGAATGATTTTAATGAATTTGAGATTGCCGGCGGAAGCAACGAAGAAGTTCGCATTGTTGCCCTGCTAGACCGTCACCCCGAATTTTCACGTGGAAGTGGTGACTGGCAAACAACACGCCTCTTTGAAGTGCAAGCCGACATTAGCGCGGACGAAGGAATTAACTTTCCGCCCACCATTGATAGTGAACCTCTTGCCGATTTAGGAGCGCGTGATACTAGCGATGGCGAAACGCTTGCCGAGTTTTTAGTGTGGGGTGTGCGCCACTACCCCGCCAAACGCTATGCCATTCTCATTGGCAGTCACGGGGGGGCGTGGCAAGGCATTGTAACGGATGACACCGAAGGCGAAAATATTTTAGGCTTGCCCGAACTGAACACAGCTTTTGAACTTGCACGGCAAGAAGCAGGCGTAGAACGCTTTGACTTGCTCATCAATGATGCGTGTTCAATGAGCAGTGTGGAATACCACAGTATGCTAGAAAACCTCTTTTCGGTGTCTTTGGCATCTGCCGAAATTGTGGTAGACCCTGCGCTTGACCTCGCCTTTTTAACGCGCCAACTACAGGAGAACCCAGAGATTGAAATCGCTACCCTGGGTAGTGGCTTAATTGACGGCTACATGACCGCCGTCCAAAACAGAAGCAATCAGCTAGACCAAGATTACCTGACCTACAACCTGACAGACCTGACAGAGCATACGCCATTGGTAGAAGCCATTGAGGCATTTGCCGCGTATGTAAACACAGACCCCGCCCGCTATGGCGCGTTGCTTGGGGCGGCACGCTCTAATGTTTATACGTATAGCGCATTCTTGGGCATTAGCGAGCAAGTGGACATTGGCGACTTTATGCGCCAAATTACAGAGCGCACCACCGACAACACCCTAAGAACGATGGCACAAGACGTGATTGATGCAACCATCGCCCCTACGCTGTATGCCGTTGCCTCACCGCGCATCGCAGACCGTATCACCTTTTACAACATTTATTTTCCGTCCAATGCAAGCGACTTTGACAGCGACTATTTGCAATTTTCACCCCTTAAAGCGTGGGGGCGCATGTTGCGTGATTACTTTATCACCACCTCCCCTCGCTTATGGCGTGTCGAAGATTCACCGCTTACGTTTCATCCCCCCATTGCACCTAGCGTAAAGATTACGCGCGTTTACCCCTATACCGCAAGCATCGCCTCACCCCCCACCGTCAACGTTGAAATTGTGGGGAGGCGTATTAGTGAAGGCGCGTTCACCATCGACCAATTGCAAGAGGACGGCACCGTCATTCGGTTGGCAGAAACCAACATCTTGACTGCGGTTAAAGATGATAACAGCGTGCGCTTTGTCAATGAGTGGCGTTCGGGCGTTGACCGTTCGGTTTTCCAATGGACACCGTTTACATTGCCCGTGATTAGTGATGGACAAACACAATCCAATGAGTTCTTACGCACACAAGGCGAACTCTTTGCCCTAGAGGGGCGTTATCGTGAGCCAAACGACACGCTATGGAATGATGTTACGATACTGTTTGAGGACACTGGCAACATTGTCAGCGTTATTTCTACAACACGCAGTGGCACACTGGCGAGCGTTATTATTCCTACGGGTTCAGACTTTCAGGCATATCGTTATACAGTGCTACCCAACGGCAACACCAAGCAACAACTTGGCACATTTTATGTTTGGGGCGATGAGGGCTTAAAGTGGGAAAGCAAGCCCACCCCAACCGGAAACTATAATGTGGGGTTTGTGGTCTATTCGTTTGGGGGTGCAAGCGGTTTTGATTCTGTGCGTGTGCGCGTAGATAACGAAAGTGCCGCCCCAGATATACGCGGGTATACCGATGTCAACTTGGGCTTAACGTTCCAAACGCCTAGCGATTGGTCGCCTGTGGTGAACTTTGGCAATTGGCTTAATACCACCTCCCCCGACAAAGACATTGCCGTAAACATTTATTCATTTATTGCGGATACCAATGTTTACACCATCGCCCGTGACGCAGAAGCACGTTATGGGCTACGTCGTGAAACCGAACTGCTAACCCTAGAGATTAACGGTAGCCCTGCCCTCTATTTTGACCACACCTATCGCTATATTGACGGTGCAGAATGGCGTGGGCGTGCTGTCGTGTTTTACCGAAACACAATTTTAGGGGGGCAAGGCGTTGTCTATAGTATAGACACACGCATGGACAGCGAAGTTACACCCGAAGAGCTTTTTAGACCCTTCCTGAACATGCTTTCTTTCATTAGCGCAGATGCCTTACTCGCTGACGACACAAGCCAATGGTTGTATCGGCTATACAACGGCTTTATCCCCTATCCACGCCTTAAAAACTGGGATGCTTATGATGAGCGCGGATGGGTATTTATCAATCCGCCTTTTGGCTATAAGGGCTTAACGTTTGCTGCCCTTGAAGAGTTTAAGGCGCGTCATCCCTTAGATGCACTTACGGCTATTTTTAAGCAGTATGCGTATCAGGCAAGAGGTGTTTCTTTACGCACCTACACCAGCCAAACCCATACATGGCAAGCCCTGTCTTACGTCCGTACGCAGCGCACGCGCAATTCGTTGGGGCGCATTATAGATGTAGAAGTCACGGGGCGTATTTACGTTACCCAAATTTATGATACGCATTACGCTTGGCACTTTGAAACCCCAACTGACGAAGCAACCACCACCTTACGTAACATTTTCGAGCCTATGGTGGATGGGTTTGCGCCAACCGTTGATTTTACCAGCGGGGGCGCACAAACGGCGTTTATAAAGGCAGCAACGCTGGCACAAAATACCTTCTGCCCTAACCTTTCATTGAACACGCTGTGCTATGGCGGCGGTAGTGAATTAGATGTTATCACGCCCGAGCAAACATATCTGTTACAGCGAGCAGGCGAGCGCGTGGGCTTAAACAACGTTAGTGAGTTACGCGTGGGCATTGATGCAGAGGGTAACATCAACCCCTACACAGTCGCCATTCTTACCCTACAAGCCAATTTGCCCACACGCAACACGGAAGAGTATTTGCGTTTGATTGCCTTTGGGGGCGCAACACTCACCAATAATGCCGTGCTAGACGATAGCGAAATGGCAAGCGTACAAGTTATCAATGACAGCGCATTTAGGGTTAATTTACGCCAAAACCCCGATGAAACTTCGGACGTTGTGGGTGCATTAAGCGTTGATGAAGTGGCATCTGCCGTTGCCCAATCCGCAGACGGGGAATGGGTGCGCGTGCAAGTACCACGCAATGAAGCCATTACAGGCTGGATTTCTAGCCGTTTTGTCCGTGCTACTCGCCCTAATGAAGAGATTGCCCTTCTAAAAATAGGCGACCCCGACAAGCCCGATTTTGGGGTATTCCAGTCTGTAAACGCCACTTTTGAAGAGGACGACAATATCTTAAAAGGCGTTTTTGTCCAAACGTCTATTACAAAAGAACAGCTCTACATCGAAATTAACGGCACAATTTATGAGCTAGGCGGTGGGCTTAACTTCTTGTGGCTAGACGGGCAAACGACCCTACAAAATGTGGGGGTTGTGCTAGATAGTGAGGTGTTTAACGTAGAGAACACCAACCGCGTGCCAGAAACCTCATTAGTAGAAGCAGCCCAGACTAGCCCTGCGCGTGTGCCAGTAACGGCAACCTTTACGCCAAATAGCCCATAACTTCATTTGCCCCACTGTGCTGATAATGAGCGTTGGTGGGGCTTTTGATTGTGCAAAAAAGTGCTGTTTTACTAAAAAGTCGTTAATTCTTGTAAAACAACATACCATCCTCACTTAAACGTTGGTATGATAGGGTCATCACACCAATTATCGCCGATTCTGTGGGTAGAGTATGTCATCACAACTTGATTTTCATGGGCCCAATGCGGGCTACGTTTTAGATTTATATGAGCGTTATTTGCAAAACCCATCTGCTTTTGATGAGCGCACTCGCGCTTTCTTTGCACAATGGTCGCCCTACACCGCATTACAAGCCCAAGCCAGCAACGGCGTAAGCCACGAAGCTGTTGCAGAGGGTGGCATTAGCCTTAATATGCAAAAAGTCGTGGGGGCTGTCAGCTATGCCCAAGCCCTTCGGCAATATGGGCACTTGAACGCCACGCTAGACCCCATTTTTAAGAACACCATCGGCGACCCCGAACTTTTGCCAGAAACACACAACATTACCCTAGAGGACTTGCGCCAAATGCCACCGGGACTCGTTGAAAGCCCCCTAACGGCAGGATGTGCCAACATGCTAGAGGTTTGTGAAGCCTTAAAGGGCGTGTACAGTGGTTCGATGGGGTATGACAATGACCACATGCGTATTCCTGCACAACGCCAATGGCTTCGTGAGGCTGCCGAATCTCGCCGTTATCGCTTTGAAGGCACAAAAGAAGAAGCGGTTGCCTTACTTAATCGCTTAGCCCAAATTGAAGCCTTTGAGCAATTCTTGCAACGCACCTTCCCTTCTAAGTACCGCTTCTCTATTGAGGGGCTGGATATGATGGTGCCGATGCTGGATGAAATTGTGCGTTTATCTACCGATACAGGCGTGGAAGTAATTGCCGTTGCAATGGCACATCGCGGACGCTTGAACGTTTTGGCGCACGTGATGCAAAAGCCCTATGAGCGTATTCTTGCCGATTTTAAGGACTTTATCGAAGTTCAAAAGAAGCAAGCTGCGGTTGGGCGCATCATTGATGACGTAAAATATCATAAGGCGTGGAAGCGCGATATTAAAACCAGTGATGGGCGCACCATGACCCTTACCATGCCCCCCAACCCAAGCCACTTGGAAGCGGTCAATCCCGTTGCTGTAGGGATGGCACGCGCAGCAGGCACAGACGCAAGCAAGCGCGGGATGCCCGAATTTGACCACCACAAGACCATGCAAATCTTGATTCATGGGGATGCAGCTTTCCCTGGTCAGGGCATTGTGGCAGAAACGCTGAACTTGTCGCGCTTGCCCGGCTATTGGACAGGTGGCACAATTCACTTTATTGCCAATAATCAAATCGGCTTTACGACACTGCCTAAAGACGCACGCAGTACCGTTCACGCCAGTGACCTTGCCAAAGGCTTTAAGATTCCTATTGTGCATGTCAACGCCGATGACCCCGCCGCCTGTATTGAAGTGGCGCGGATGGCATTTGCCTACCAAAAAGAATTTGAGCAGGATTTTGTAATTGACTTGGTGGGCTATCGTAAGTACGGGCATAACGAATTGGATGAACCTGGCTTTACACAACCCAAAATGTATGAGCAAGTGCGCCAACACGAACCCATTCGCAAGCTGTGGCAAAAGGCACTCATCAGCCAAAAGTATGTTACAGAAGCCGAAGCCGAAGCCCTGCTGACGCAACACGATGCTGTGTTGCAAAAAACCTATGAAGCGCTAGACCCCGAACATCTAGGGCTAGAAAAGCAAGAAGAACCCGAAAGTGGCTTAGCGCGTCGTACCCTTACGGCAGTTCCAATGGACACCTTAACAGAAATCAACGATGGCTTGGCAGGCACGCTAGAAGGCTTTAATTTCTATTCGCCACGCTTTGAAAAGACCATTCGTGGGCGACGCACAGTGCTGAATGACCCCTCTGCCAAAGTGATTGAGTGGGCAACCGCAGAAGAATTTGCGTTTGCCAGCATCCTTGCAGACGGTATTCCGATTCGTTTAACGGGTCAGGATACCGAAAGAGGGACATTTAGTCATCGTCATTCGGTATTATATGATGCGAAAAGCGGTGAACCGCTTGCCCCATTGCAAGAACTCCCCCAAGCCAATGCGGGCTTTGAGGTGCGTAACAGCCCCCTCTCAGAATATGCCGCGCTAGGCTTTGAGTATGGCTATAATGTGCAAGCCCCCGAACGCTTGGTTATTTGGGAAGCGCAATACGGTGACTTTATCAATGGGGCGCAAACCATCGTAGACGAATTTATTGTGTCTGCCCGTGAAAAGTGGGGACAAACGCCCTCTTTGGTGATGCTATTGCCACACGGTAGCGAAGGCGCGGGTCCCGACCACTCTAGTGGACGTTTGGAACGTTTCTTGCAACTAGCAGCCAAGTTTAACATCCGTATTGCCAATTGCACTACAGCCGCCCAATACTTCCATTTATTGCGCCGTCAAGCCTTATTGCTAAACAAAGACCCGTTGCCATTGATTATTATGGCACCCAAGAGCTTGTTGCGTAATGCGGATGTCGCTTCGTCTGCCCTAGAGCTAAGTGGCGAAAGCCGTTTTATGCCCGTCATTGATGACCCCGAAACCGACCCCAGCAAGATAACGCGCTTGGTGTTCTGTTCGGGCAAGTTCTACTATGACCTAATGGCGGGTAACACCGAAGAGAAGCTACTAGAAGCCAATCGTGGGCGAGACAACACCCTTAGCGTGTTTGCGCGCGCCGACCATCCCGAAGTTGCTATTGTACGCCTAGAACAAGTTTACCCCTTCCCTGCGGAAGAACTAAACCGCATTGTGAGCAAGTATAAGAACGTGAAGCAAATTGTTTGGGCGCAAGAAGAACCCAAGAACATGGGCGCATGGGAATTTATGCAGTATCGCATTAAAAAGTTGGTGGGCATGGGGATTCCTGTCAACTATGTGGGGCGCAGACGTAGCCCAAGCCCTGCCGAAGGCTCTAAGACCGCATGGCTCGTCAACCATTCCATCGTTATTGATGCCGCGTATCGCCACCAATTTACACAGAACCTATAGACGGAGAGAGAAACATGGCGTTTAACATTGTAGTTCCACCCCTTAGCGAGTCTGTTGTAGATGCCACTATTAGCGAATGGCTGAAAAAAGTAGGCGATAGCGTTAAGACCGGTGATGTGTTGGTGGTATTAGAAACCGACAAAGTAAACCTAGAAGTGACTGCCGAAAGCGGAGGCGTGCTAAAAAGCATTGCACATCCTGAAGGCGACGATGTAAAAGCCGGCGAAGTTTTGGGTGTTATTGACGGTGTTGCCAGTGCCACTGCTCCAGTCGCTACCGCGCCCGCACCCGCTGATTCTGCTTCTGCCCCATCTGCAGAAACAAAAGCCAGCCCTGTGGCAAAGCGCATTGCCGAAGCCAATGACGTGAATATTGCCCAAGTACCTGCTGCCGATGGCAACCGTGTTAAGAAAGCCGATGTGGAGCAGTTCATCAACAAACAAGCCCCTGCGGTTTCTGCACCTGCACCTGTTGCGTCTAGTGCGCCTGCCAGCAATGGCGGACTTTCTGTGTTTGAAAACAATCCCCGCGAAGAACGCGCAAAGATGTCGCGCCGTCGCCGTACTATTGCACAAAACCTGCTAAACGCCACACAGTCTACCGCCATGCTGACGACGTTTAACGAAATTGACATGGGCAAGGTCATGGAAGTTCGCGCACGCCGTAAAGAGAGCTTCCAAAAGAAGTTCAACGTGGGTTTAGGCTTTAGCTCTTTCTTTGTTAAGGCAAGCATTGGCGCACTCAAGGCGTTCCCACTGCTTAACGCAGAAATTGACGGCGACTTTATCGTAAAGAAGAACTACTATGACATCGGTATGGCAATTGGCGCAGAAGAAGGCTTGGTTGTGCCTGTCTTACGTAATGCAGACCGCATGTCGTTTGCAGAAATTGAGCTAAAAATCAAAGAATACGCTGAACAAGTGCGTAATGGGTCACTGGGATTAGAGGCATTGGTGGGGGGAACATTTACCATCACCAACGGGGGCGTGTTCGGCTCATTGATGAGTACCCCTATCGTCAACTATCCCCAAGTCGCCATTTTGGGCTTGCACGCCATCAAAGACCGTCCAGTTGTCGTCAATGGTGAAATTGTGATACGCCCCATGATGTATGTGGCAATGTCGTATGACCATCGTATTGTGGATGGGCGCGAAGCCGTTCAATTCGTGGTCGCTATTAAGAACCTTATCGAAGACCCCGAAAATCTTTTGCTTGAGGGCTAGTGCTTCGTTCATAACATAACCGTTAAAAATGGGGTATCGCCGTGTGTGATACCCCATTTTTGTTAGTTTTGAGCGAAGCGGGCTTTTAGCATGTTTACTAGCCCACCGCTTTCTAGGATGGCTTGCACACTTGGCGACAATAACGGGATGCTAAAACGTCGTCCGTTGGCAAGTATCACACGCTCGGTATGGTCAATTGTGAGCGTGTCGTCGGTTTGAAGCACTTCACGTAAGCCCGCGCACACAATGGGATGAATCCCTTGGTTAATGCAGTTGCGAAAGTATAAGCCACTAAACGATTCAGCGATAATGGCGCGAATGCCATTGTACTTTAAGCAAGTAACAGCTTGTTCACGGCTACTCCCCAAACCCCAATTGCGTCCTGCCACAATCACATCGCCTTCACGCACACGCTGTACGAAGTCGGGGTCGATGTCCTCTAGGGCGTGTGAGGCAATTTCACTATTTTCACGAAGCGTATAGGTGTATTTGCCACTAAAAATCACGTCTGTGTTCACGCTATGTCCGTAAACATGCACATTATGCGTTGTTTGCATGGTGCGCCCCTTCCGTATTCGCTTTGCTGGTAAGTGTGGGGTTAATGTCGCTAGGATGCACAATTTGCCCTGCAACAGCACTCGCAGCCACCACATACGGGTTAGCGAGGTAAATGCTGGCATCGGTTGTTCCCATACGCCCCTTAAAGTTACGACTTCCTGTACTGATGGTTGCTTCATTGGGGGCAGGAACGCCCATGTGATTGCCCATACAGGGCCCACAGCCGGGCGTGTTAATGGTTGCGCCGACACGAATCAGGTCAGCGAGAACGCCCGTTTGCAAGGCTTGTTCTATCACTTGCGCGCTGGCAGGGATAATAATCAGCCGTGAACGTAGGGTCTGCCCACGCACCACATCCGCCACCATTGCCAAATCTTCATAGCGTCCGCCGGTGCATGTCCCCACAAACGCCTGTTGGATAGGTGTTCCCACCACGTCCGCCAAGTTCACCACGTTATCGGGCTGGTGTGGTAACGCCACTTGGGGCTGTAAATCGGCAACGCTTAGGGCATACTCTTGGGCGTATACGGCATCATCATCAGGGTAAAGGGGTGTAAAGGCGCGTTTGGCACGCCCTTCTAACCAATTTAACAAGAGTTCATCAGGGGGAAAGTAGGCACTAATTGCGCCAAACTCCGCCATCATGTTCGGTACAACGGGGCGTTCATCAATAGAAAGTGTACTAATCGTATCGCCTCTAAATTCCATTGCACGGTATTGCCCACCTTCTACGGTTAAATCACGAAGAATCCGCAGGGCAATGTCTTTTGCCGTCACCCCATTGGGCAATGCGCCCGTTAGCATTACGCGCAACGTTTCTGGCACAGCCAGCCACAATTCACCCGTTGCCCAAAGCGATGCCATCTCGGTGCGCCCTACGCCCATGCCAAACGCCCCCAGCCAGCCAAAATGTGTGGTATGGCTATCCGACCCCATAATCACTTCGGCGGGCAAAATGAGTCCTTCTTCACTAATCACTTGGTGGCAAATGCCCCGCCCCACTTCAAAGAAGTGTGAGATATTTTGCAGGCGCACCCACTCCCGAATTTCGGCATGGTTTTGGGCGTGGGCGGTGGTGGGTGCAGGGACGGCGTGGTCTAGGGTAATTGCCACACGGTCGGGATGAAGGATGCGTTTTGCACCAATTTGCTCAAAGAGCTTGCGGATGGCTGCCGTGTTATCGTGGCTAAAAATAAGGTCGGGACGCACGTCTAGCACATCCCCCGCGGATGCTTCGGCAAGCCCAGAGGCGCGTGCCAACACTTTTTCCACAAATGTTTTTGCCATTGTTGGTTGCCCCTTATGCGTTCTCAATGAGTGCCGACGACTGATAGAGCAAGTCATCAATTTCAACAAGGCTCATCGGTTCGCTATCGGCGCGGGCTTTGATGATGCGTGTGATGTCTTGCAGCATATTATCGGGCAATTCTAGCCCCAACACGCGCGAACGAGCGCGAACAGCGTTCCATCCTGTTAAACGATGCCCAATAGCAATCTCACGGCTTACGCCAAAATCATCAGGGTTAATGGCTTCATAGGTGCTGGGGTCGGCAAGCACCGCTTTGGCATGGATGCCTGCTTTGTGCATAAACGCGCTAGAGCCTGTGATGTAATTATTGAAGGGAATTTCGATGTGGCATTGATGGGCAATGGTCGCGTCTAATTGTGCCAGCAAATTCAGCTGGTATTTGTTGACATAACTTTTGTCTAGCGTGTATAAGCGTGCAATTAAACCGCCTAATGGGGTGATGCCGTTGCGCTCGCCAATGCCTAAAATAGTGGTGTCAATGTGTGTTGCTCCGCCTTCAAGCGCGGCGCAAGCGTTGGCAATGGCGCAGCCACTGTCGTTATGACCGTGAAATTCTACATCTAGCCCTGTCAGGCGCACAATTTGGCTCACGAGCGAATACACTTGGCTAGGCAGTGCCACTCCTACGGTATCAGCCACGCCCAAGCGGTTTACCAAGCCTGTATCCGCAATACCCAAGTACACGCGGTATAAATCGCTCTCTTTACTGCGAAAGCTGTCTTCTGTGCTAAAGCGCAAGATAATATCGGGAGACTGTTCACGGATAAACGACAGCACTTCATAGGCGGTATCTATCACTTGCCGAATATTTTTGCCGTGACTGTGTTGCATCAATTGAGGCGATGTGCCAATGACCACATCCACCCCATGCACGCCTGTATCTAGCGCACGCATGGCATCGTCTTTGTGGCAACGAATATGCGTAAGAACGCGCGCGTTTAGATTTTCACGCACTACCGCCCGTATATCGGCTTCGCTTTGGGGTGAGGCACAGGGCGAAGTCATCTCAATCATTTCAACGCCAAATTGGTCTAAGAGACGGGCAATTTCTAGTTTTTGCGCCGTGTTAAACGTGGCGGTGCTAAATTGTTCGCCTTCTCGCAGGGTGCTTTCAATAATACTGAATTGGTTAAAAGGCATGTTATTTCTCCTCAAATTATCTTTTTTGGCAAACGGGCTAGGGCTTATAAAGTTTCTAGGACACGGGTTAGCACGCGGAGGGCGCGTAAATAGTCGTCAAGGTCAATGTGTTCTTGGGGTGTGTGGTCTAGGTTACTATTGCCTGCGCCATACGCCACAATGGGGCAATCCCACACGCGCCCCACAATGTTCATGTCCGAAGTTCCTGTTTTATTGACAAAAGCAGGCGTTCCGCCTTCTGCGCGAATTGCCCCTCTAAACGCCCGTGTCAGGGGGTTATCTTTGGGGGCGAGGATGGCGTGTTCATGCCCAAAGGGGCGCACTGTTGCTCCCCCATCATGGGCAAGCGCATCAGCAACCTCATCAGGGGTAAGCGCAGGGGGCAAACGAAACCCAATAATCATTCGGGCTGTACCGTATGCCCCCTCTTGGGCGGTATTTAGCTCTTGTAGGGTGGCATCAAGGCGTTCAAAGATGCGCGTTTTATCGGCATTATAGGCGTTAGCATAGGCGCGCACACCCTCCCAAAAGGCAACGGCGCGTTCTGCGCCGGTGGCTTCTTGTGAGGCACTATGCGATAAGTCACCGCGCCACGCCCACTCAAAAAGCAACCGTCCTTTATAGCCCAACGTCATCCTATCCCATTGGGAAGGCTCACCGATGATGCAGGCACTCGGTTGATAGCGTTCTGCGACATATCGCGCCCCTTTGGACGTTGGGCATTCTTCTTCGACTGCACCAATCACAATCAGGCGCACGTCATCCGTCAATTGGGCTTGTGCGCCTGCCACCGCAAACGCACACAAACTGCCTTTTGCATCCACGCTACCACGCCCATACAGCAAACGCCCCTCCCGATGCACAGGTGGAAAACCGCCAAATGTATCAATATGACCCAGCAACACAACATCACGGCTACCGTTACCGCGTATGCCTACGGCGTTGCCTGCTTCATCTATCAACGATTGATAGCCATTGTCACCCATCCACGCCACCAAGTGAGCAACCGCGCCTGCTTCTTCATAGGAAGGGCTGGGAATTGCGACCACCCCTTCTAGCAAGGCTTCGGCTTGTTCATCGGTGATGCGCGTGACAGAAGATTGTAAAGCGGTCATGGGTTAGCGTCCTTCCGCCGTTAGTGCGCCTTCAAAGATGCTGGGCAAAAGTTCTAGCACCCCTTGTAATTGCGCTTGGGTCGTAATCAATGGGGGCAAGAAGCGCAAGACAGTTTTGCCGGCGGGCAATGCCAAAATGCCTTGTGCTTGTAGGGCTTGCAATAATGGGGTAACGCGCACTTTCATTTCTAAGCCAATCATAAAGCCCAAACCGCGCACTTCTCTTACAGAAGGCAATGCCAAACCACGCAAGGCATCCAAGAACCACGCGCCTACTTCGCGGGTATGTTCGGGCGCGTGGAGGGCTTGCAATTGGCGTAAGGTAGCAATAGCACTGGCACACGCCAACGGATTACCGCCAAATGTGCTTCCGTGTGTGCCACTGCCAATGGTGCCAAGTGACCCACGCCATGCGACTGCGCCCATTGGCACACCGCCGGCGATGCCCTTCCCTAGTGTAACCATGTGAGGCACAATGCCCGCGTGCTGAAACCCAAACCACGCGCCCGTTCTACCCAAGCCACTTTGGACTTCATCTATAATGAGGAGTGCGCCCCGTTCTTCACACAACGCATACAGGGCTTGCAACCATTCAGCATTGGCGGGATAAACGCCACCCTCCCCTTGTACCGATTCTACGACCACCGCCGCCACACTCTCATCAACGGTGGCTTGTGCGCCCGCAATGTCATTTTGGCTAATGTAGCGCACGTCAGGGGGTGTCCACCCCACAAATGGCTCTCTGTATTGTGGATTCCATGTGGTAGCGAGTGCGCCCAATGTGCGCCCATGAAAACCGCGTTTCACGCTAATAATGCCTGTGCGCCCCGTTAAAAGACGGGCAATTTTTAACGCGCCCTCCATCGCTTCTGTGCCACTATTGCACAGGAAGAAGCGCGTTAATTCAGAGGGAAGCACGTTAGATAGCTCGGTGTAGAGTTCAGCGCGACGGTCATTGTAGAAGGCTTCGGGGCAAGTAATCAGTGTGCCTGCTTGCTGATAAATGGCTTCTGTGATGACGGGGTGCGCGTGACCAAGCAACGCCACCCCCATACCACTGGTTAAATCTAAATAACGGTTGCCTTCGTCATCGGTGGCATAGCACCCCTGCCCAGAAACCAATGTGAGGGGGCGTTTGGCGTATGCACCGCTAGAATGAGCGTTTTCTGTGTCTTGGATGTGTGTCATGGTGTGTCCTTGTGGTGGGCGTTATTGGCTGTTAAAAATAGTGCCTGCGCCGTTAAGGGCGTTGACGATGGGTGTTTGAATGCGTCCGTCTGCAATAATCACACGCCCCACACCGCCGTTAATGGCTTCTTGTGCGCCAAGCACTTTACGTTTCATGCGCCCTTGCGCCCACCCCAACGCCGTCTCTAATTGGGCGCGTCCGACGGTGTTCACTAGGCTACTCTCATCTGGGTATTGGCGATACAGCCCGCGCACGTTGCTTAAAATAATCAGTTCGCTGGCGCAAATTGCCCCTGCGACGCTGGCACTGGCGCGGTCACCGTCCACGTTCAAATAGCCATCGGGGCTGGTTGCCATTGGCGAAATAACAGGCACTAAGCCCGCTTGGAGAGCCTCAAAAATGGGGTCTGCGTTTACGCTCGTAATGCTTCCGCTGTAGTCATCACGCACCACCACCACGCGCCCATTCACCACGCCCCGAATCGCGCTTTTGCGTTCTCCTTGCAGGGCATCATGTACGCCAACGGCTGGCACACCCCGCGCATTTAACGCCTCACACAATTGCCCATTCACGCGGTTTACTGCTTCCACATATAGCTCACGAATGATGGGGTCGGTGTAGCGTGATTCATGACCATTGGGCGAAACAATCGTTCTCACCTCAATACCGCGTTCTTCACACAAGCGATTTACGGCATCACTAATGCCATGAAGCACCACAAGCGGGCGGGTTTGTGCCAGTACCACCAGGTCATTAATGCAGCGTTCCATATCTAGTCCTGCACCGCCACCCAGTTTAACGACCAAGATATTTTCTAAGCGAATTGCGTCTGCGATGTTGTTCATTAGGGGTACACTCCAAAAAAGTCTAATCCAGCCGTCTCATCAAAACCACACATCAAGTTCATACACTGTACTGCGCTGCCCGCCGCCCCTTTGCCAAGATTGTCTAGGGCAGCGACAACCACCAAATGCGTGCCGTCCTCGTCTAGCTCAAAACCAATATCACAGAAGTTTGTGCCTGCCACAATGCGCGGTTCTGGCAAACGATGTAAACCCGTTTTACTACTTACCAAGCGGATAAACGGCTCGTTTTTATATGCCCCACGATAGGCTTTCCAAATGTCTTTTTCTGTAGCTTTAGCCGTCAAGTAGCAATGCGCCGTTAAGTGAATCCCGCGAATCATTTCAATTGCTGTTACAGCAAAATGCACTTTCACACCACCCAAAATCATTTTTACTTCTGCCATGTGGCGGTGACCTGTGGGGCTATAGACGCGCACCGCACCGCTACGGATGGGGTGATGAGAGCCTGCGTTCACCGATTGTCCGCCTTCGGATGACCCCACTTTTAGCTCGATGCTGGCGTGGTCTAGCAAACCTGCACGCACTAAAGGCAAGAGTGCTAGGTTGACTGTGGTAGCGTTGCACCCTACCCCACTGGCAAATTTTGCCCCCTGTAATTGGTCACGGCGCACTTCGGGCAAGCCATAAATAAAGCGATTTAACCACTCTGGCGCGGGGTGCGCTTCGCCATAATAGCGTTGGTATTCGGCGGGGTCGTCTAAGCGAAAGTCTGCCGAGAGGTCAATCACAACGGGCGCAAGCGCGGCATAGCGTGCAATGTCTTTTGCCACCGTGCCATGTGGCAGTGCTGTAAAAAGCACATCACAAGGCTGTAAAGCATCGGGGTGAATAAACTGCAAATCACTTACTTTTCTAAAATGCGGATGTACGGCATACACATATTGCCCCACGTATTCACGGCTGGTAATTTGGGTCACTTGGGCGTTAGGGTGACGATGAAGCAGGCGCAAAAGTTCGCCCCCTGTGTAACCGCTTCCCCCAATAATTGCAACGTTGAGCATCTTTCTTCCTTCTGTAAGGGCGTGTTTTAGCACGTTGGCGATGCGGTTTCGGATACAAAAGACAGCACATAGCGCACCACTTCTTGGGCAATATTTACGCCTGTGGGTGTGCTACTGTTTCTAAATTCCATCGTGTGGTTAATTTCGTTAATCAGCAGTTCGCCAGAGGGTGTTTCAAAAACATCCATCGCCAGCACACCACCGCCCACCGCACGCGCTGCCTTAATACACAGGTGATTCAGGGCTTCGGTGACGGGGCAATTAGTAGCAACGCCACCGCGAGCCGTGTTCGTTATCCAGTGAGGGGATGTGCGATAAATGGCGCATATCGTGCGGTCTCCTACCACAAAAGCGCGAATGTCACGCCCGCCTTTTTCAACATAGGCTTGGGCATAATAAGTATGGTGATGATAATCCCCCAGCACTTGGCGATGTTCGATGATGGCTTCTGCACTTTCGCGGTCATTTACTTTAGCTAATAGTCGCCCCCATGAGCCAGTAACGGGTTTCATCACAGCCGGATAGCCCAAATTTTCAATAGCTTGGATGGCACTTTCGTCTGTAAAGGCAACGCGGGCTTGGGGCTGTGGGATGTTGTGTTGGGCAAGGTGAAGCGTGGTAAGGAGTTTATCGGAGCAAATGCTGGCGGTGTGATAACTGTTGACGGTGGGAATCCCCCAAGCGTTCAAGATGGCTTGGGCATACATACCGCGTGAGGTACTTACGCAACGCTCAAAGACCACGCCATACGCGCTCCATGCCACCCCATTAGGGGCAAGCTGTTGTGCGCCTTGCGTTAGGTCAAAGTTAAGGTTGCGGTCTAGCATAACATCCACTGTCACGCCTTGCGCTTCAAACTCACTAATGAGCAATTTTTCTTCGGGACGAATGAGGGTAACAAGCATTCCAACGCGCATAATTTTTATTCGCCCCAATCTTCTTCAACTTCGGGCGCAAGCTCTACCTGAAGGGGTGACAAACTGATAATTTCTAATTCTGTGCCACAGTCGGCGCACGCCAACAATTCATTAAGCATTACGCCATCGGGCAAGCGCACATCGGCATCACAGGTGGGGCAAAGAACGTTTTGGTTAGTCATGTTGTGTTTCTCCTCTTGATGATATTCACGAAAAAAATAGATAAAAAAACCGCCACCCGTGTATCTTCGGATGGCGGTTCGTTGATGCTTTCTTGTAGAAGGCAACGCAACACTTTACCAGTCGATACACAGTCGTAGGATGTAAGGCTTCTTATTCTTCTTTGACTTTGGTTCGTTAGTATAGTGCATTGTATATTGTCTTCTTTCTAGCTGATTCATTATGTACGATGGGCAACAAGCAAAAAAAAACCGCCTATTCGGGCGGTTTTCTATTTGCTCATTTGGTGATGCTCATGTCATCAGTAAACGAAAACAGCCCGAACTTTAGGTTGGGTTCTGCTTCTTCGCCTTCTTGCTGATGAATTTATTGAACATCGTTATTTTGCCTTTTGGGTTGTTTATTGACAACAGGGTAAGATTAACGCGCCTTTTGACATTTGTCAAGGGATTGGCTAAACGAATTTTTAACCTGCCCCATCGCGCAACATTTGGGCAAATTCAGCAGGCATCTGGCTGGCTTCTATGGCGAGGGCTGCACGTTCAATATCATACGCCACGCGGATAAAGTCTACCTTTAGCTCGCGCCCCTGCGCTTCTAGTACCACGTAGCCTGCGCGATTGTCTTTGTCTTTAGGCTTGCCCACACTGCCTGCATTGATCAGATGGCGGCCACTGGGCAACACACGATAATAAGGCAAGTGGGTGTGACCACACACCATCACATCCGCTTCTACACCATCAAAAATACGCTCTAGGCTTTCGTCTGTACGGTCAATGTAAAGGTATTCATTAACTTTGCGTGGGCTACCGTGTACCAACAGCACCCTTAAATCGCCTAGTATAAACGAGATATGGGCGGGCAAAGCGCGTAAAAAGGTTTTATTTTCTCGGGTGGTGTGGGCATTTGACCACGCAATAGAGCGTTTGCCACGCGCTTCTTCTGTGTCCGTTTTATAGGCGCACCCACAATCATCGCTATCATGTCCCACGCCCAAATCATAATTGCCCATCAGGGTTGGGATAGCGCGTCGTTGAATTAACTCGATGACTTCGTTGGGCGTTACGCCATAGCCCACCAAATCGCCCAAGCAAGACAGGTTTGCCAGTTGGCGTTGGTCGATGTCCGCAAGGACAGTCTCAAGAGCAGGAAGATTAGCGTGAATATCACCAAAAATAGTGGCTTGTTGCATGATGCCCCCCCAAAAATGTGTAAAGGTTAAGCGTAACCTTTCAAAAAGAAAACGCCTTTAAGCTAACGTTAAGCCTTATTCATAGAAAAACCCCAACAAATTTGCCCAAACCGCCCAAAACAGGTTATATTGTGACTATCCACTTTTTAACGCAGGGGTTAATGCAATGTCTAAAACCGTGTTATTTTTATCAAGCACCCATAAGGGTGATATCATGTTACAAACGGCAAAAGAGCTAGGGTATCGGGTGCTGTTAATCACCGATGAAACCCAACGCCATGAGTCTTGGCCCTATGAACTCATTGATGAATTTTTTATCACCCCTGATTTTGCCAGATACCAAAATGTGATTAACACTGTAACCTATCTTGCGAGAGGGCGAAAAATAGACCTCATCTTGCCCCTTGATGAGTTTGAAGTGGAGCTAGTAGCCATTATCCGTGAACACATGCGTATTAGTGGGCTAGGCGTAAGCCAAATTAGACACTTTAGGGACAAGCTCACTATGCGTCAGCTTGCCCAAGAAGCTGGCATTCTTGTGCCACCGTTTACACGCATTGTCAACTATGATGAGCTACGCCACTACATGACCACCGTTAATCCGCCGTGGATGCTAAAGCCTCGTATGGATGCTGGCTCGATGGGGATTCAAAAGACGCACGATAGCGAGCAAGTGTGGCGCACCCTAGAAAGCTTGGGCGATAAACAATCTTACTATTTGCTAGAGCAGTTTTTGCCCGGCAGTGTTTATCATGTTGATAGCGTGATATACAATGGCAAAGTGCAATTTAGAACAGTACAAGAATACGGCAAGCCCCCGTTTGATACGTATCAGGGCGGTGGGGTATTTGATAGCCGTATGCTCCCCCGTGACCATGAAGAGGTTGCGGTCATGTCGGGGTTAAATGAGCAAGTCATCAAGGCGTTGGGGCTAAAAAATGGGGTAACGCACGCCGAATTTATCAAAACCCACGCGGACGGCAAATTTTATTTCTTAGAAATAGCGGCTCGCGTTGGGGGCGCATACATTAGTGATATGATAGACCATGCCACTGGCGTGAACTTGTGGCGTGAATGGATGAAGGTAGAACATGCCCTTTTAACGGGTGAGCCTTATAAAGCACCCAAAGCTAAAAATGTGTACGGCGGAATCTTGCTAACATTGGCAAAACAAGAATATCCCGACTTAAGCGCGTATAACGATAAAGAAGTGTCTTATAAAATCCCAAAACGCTATCACGCGGGGGTGATTATCACATCACCCAAACAAGAGCGCATGATAGAACTTGTGGAGCAATATAAAGAACGTTTTGTTCATGACTTTATGACTTCTGCGAAGCCGATGGGCGCACAGCGCACAGGCTTAACAGGCTAAAGGGTACTAATGCACATTAAGTTTAAGTCAAACTATCCAAATTACCGCGCCAAACAGAACAACCTTTTGCCAACGCCACAGCGCGTTGATGCCGATGACAGCCTGCGTGGTGAAGGGGTAACCATTGCGTTTGTCGATTCAGGATTTTCGCGCCACCCTGATATTCAGGGGCGTGTGGTGGTTCATGCCGACTGTGGTACAAACCATGTGATAGAAACGCCCAATGTAGTAGAGGTTTCCCCTCTTTCGTGGCATGGGCAAATGACCAGCGTTATTGGCGCGGGCGATGGCACACTGTCGGGCGGGTTTTATCGTGGGATTGCCAGCCGTGCCAACCTTGTGTTGGTTAAAGTAAGTACCCCTGATGGACGCATTAAAGAACCCGACATTTTGCGCGGTTTGCGCTGGATTTATGACACACGCCATCGCTATAACGTAAAGGTTGTTAACGTCAGTGTGGGCGGTGATGACGTAAGTAATGACCCCCATCATCCGCTTTATGTGATGGTTAAAAAGCTCACCCAAGCAGGCATTAACGTGGTGATAAGCGCGGGCAACGCCAATATGAACATGCTTGTTCCGCCTGCTTCTGCGTCACATGCCATCACGGTAGGGGGCTATGATGACAAAAACACCCCCAATGCCTCACATTGGTCGCTGTTTCATCATAATTGGGGCAAGGCATACGATGGTATGCCCAAACCCAACCTCATTAGCGTGTCGGCTTGGTTGGCATCCCCTCTTCTGCCCGATTCGGCAACGGCAAAAGAGATTGCCGTATTAGCACGTTTACTAAAAGCAGAAACACATGCCGAAGCCATTCGCATATTAAAACAGGGCATTATTGCGCTTGACCTAAAAGCAATGGAACTAGAACAGAGTACCCTCAGCAAAGCCGAAGACAAGCTAGATGACGAAACCATCACCAAACTACAAGCACGCATTTATCACCACAAAATCATTGATGAGCATCATCAGCACGTGGACGGCACGTCAGTTTCTGCGCCTATTGTCAGCGCGGTTATCGCTCAAATGGTACAGGTCAACCCGTCCCTAAGCCCTGAAGATGTCCGCGAGATTTTATCAAGTACCAGCGACCCCCTCCCCCACTTTTCTACAGAGAAGCAGGGCGCAGGCTTACTAAAGCCCAAACGTGCCGTACAAAAAGCACGTTTGGCGCAAGCAACACCTTTAACAGAACGCCACTAATGGAGGTAAACGCATCATGAACAGAGAATATCATCGCTGGTATAGCCCACGACTAGGGCGCGAAATGGATTTATTGGTTTTTGGGCATAGTGGGGCGCGTGTGATTGTGTTCCCAACGTCTAAGGGCAAGTTTTATGAGTGGGAAGACAGAGGCATGGTTGCTTCACTTTCGCACCAAATTAATAGTGGTCATCTACAGCTTTACTGTGTGGATAGTGTGGATGCCGAAAGCTGGTATTGTTGGTGGGCGCACCCCGGCGGACGGGCATGGCGACATCACCTGTATATGGAATACATTTACCACGAAGTGCTTAGCCTAAGCAATGTAAAAAACAGTAATCCCTTCTTGATGACGATGGGGGCAAGTTTAGGGGCGTTCCATGCCATGAGCTTTGGCTTGCACTATGCCCACAAAGTAGACCGCATTTTGGGCTTTAGCGGCTTATATGACATTCGAGGGTTTACCGATGGCTATACCGATAGCACCGTTTACCAATGGAATCCGATGGAATTTATCCCGAATGAAAATGACCCCGCACGCCTTGCAGCTCTACGCCACATTGATATTGTAATGGCAGGTGGCAAGGATGACCGCCTTGTTCACAGTTCACGCGCTCTTTCTGGCGCATTGTGGAGCAAAGGCATTGGCAATGCTTTCCGTGAGTGGGATGGCTGGTCACATGACTGGCAATATTGGGAAAAGATGATGCACCAATACATTAACGGGCATGATTAAAAGCGACACTTGGGGCTAAATACCCCATTTTTAACCCTAATGGGCTTTACTACATAACGAGAGGATAAGAAATAATGGCAAGCAAGGACTTAATCAAGATTGGGCTATTGGTGGGGCGTGAGTGGTCATTTCCGCCCGCCTTTATAGAAGAAGTAAACAAGCGCACCGCAAAAACGGGCGTAACCGCCGACTATGTGAAAATTAGTGGCACAATGATGGATGAGCCTAGCGAATATCGCGTGATTATTGACCGCATTTCTCATGAAGTGCCTTACTACCGTACTTATCTTAAGAATGAGGCATTGCAAGGCATAAAAGTGGTGAATGACCCCTTTATGTGGACTGCCGATGACAAGTTTTTCGGGGCTTCGCTTATTACCAAGATAGGCTTGGCTTCACCGCGTACAGTGGCATTGCCTAACAAAGATTATGTGCCGGGCATTGTTCACAATGAAAGCCTACGCAACCTGTCCTATCCTTTAGA
This sequence comes from Anaerolineae bacterium, assembly GCA_034437555.1. GTDB lineage: Bacteria > Chloroflexota > Anaerolineae > Aggregatilineales > Phototrophicaceae > JANWYT01. The sequence goes on from DAOTTQ010000070.1 coordinate 94,150, forward strand.
TTGGCATGAGTTGGTAGAAAGTGTGGGGGGCTTCCCTGTTGTCTTAAAGGATGCACACGGGGGAGGATGGCGTGATGTGTATGTGTGCCGTACCATCGAAGAATTGTGGCATCATTACAACCACAGTGGGCTTTTAACCATGATTATTCAAGAGTTCATTGAGTGGGATAGTTATGCTCGTTGTATGTGCCTTGCCCAAAAAGAAGTGCGCGTGATGCAATACGACCCCACGCGCCGTTACTATCACCCCGAACCTAGCTTTGACAAACCCCTCTTTGATAAGATCTATGAAGCCACGCTTGCCATCAACAAGGCGTTTGGCTATGACATGAACACCAGTGAATTTGCTGTACGGGACGGGATTCCATATGCCATTGACTTTATGAACCCCGCCCCTGATATGGATGTCAACTCGCTAGGGCGCAACCATTTTGAATGGATTGTGCAAACGATGGCAGACACCATGATTGCGCTGGCACAAGGCAATGAAGGCACCAGAGACCGCTACGACTGGGGCAAGTTAGCAAAAACTGCCGAAAAGTCGGCTAAAACATCGCGCAAGAAGAACGCCTAAACACACGCACACACACAAGGAAAAGGCGCACATCCAACCTACCCAAAGGACGAAGAGCGATGCTAAACGATGCTGTAAAATTTTACCATGACATCCTAAAGCAAGACGGGCTGGCAGAAGAAACCGATGCCCTCATGCGAAAACGCTTAAAAGAGCGCAATCTCTACTTTGGAGACCGCCCCTTGTGTGTGGTGTTACGCCCTCACTTTTATATAGAAGAAGACTGGCACTTTATCAAGAACGCGCTGGACACATTGTTGACTGCCTTTGTTAAAGTACACACTATTTGCCGTGATAGTGTTGAGCATCGGGCGCAGCTACGTATGGACGATTACGAAGAAGCGTTAATGCCCTACGACAAGCCAAGTGCTATTCCATGGACAAGCTCGCGTTTAGATACTTTTTTTGTGCAAGAGGAGCGCGTGCTAAAGTGCGTGGAATACAATGCCGAAACGCCAGCAGGCATTGGTTATGGCGATACACTAACAGAAGTTTTTAACCAGCTTGCCCCCATGCAACGCTTTCAAGAACGCTATAATGTGCGCCCTCTCCCCTCTTTGGGCAATCTAACAAGTTCTATCTTAAAAGCATGGAAGGCGTGGGGTGGCATTGACAAGCCCCAAATAGGCATTTTAGATTGGCGCGAAGTCCCCACGCTAAACGAGCATGAAATCACCCGTGAACATTTTGAACAGCATGGGCTATCCACACGCCTCGCCGACCCACGCACCCTAGAGTATAAAAATGGGCATTTGTGGGCAGGTGACTTTAGAATTGACCTTGTATACAAGCGCGTACTCTATAGTGAACTTACGGCGCGGATGGGTATGGATAACCCCATTTATAAGGCGTTTAGGGACGGCAAAATTTTCATCACCAATAGTATTAGCGCAAAAATGCTTGCGAAAAAAGCCAGCCTTGCGTTTTTAAGTGATGAATGCAACGAAGCCCTCTTTAGCAAAGCCCAACACGAAGCGATTCGCGCTCATATCCCTTGGACGCGCGTTATTGAAGAACGCAAAACCACTTACCAAGATGACAGCGTAGACCTTTTGGACTTTTTGGCAAAGCATAAAGACCGCTTCGTTATTAAGCCCAATGATGAATACGGCGGAACAGGCGTACTTTTGGGGTGGGAAACATCACAAGAAGTATGGGAAGATGGCATTAAAACTGCACTTGTTACGCCCCATGTGGTGCAAGAGCGCGTCACCGTTGTACAGCGTGATTTTCCATCATGGCTAAGTGGCGAGCTAGATATTAGTCCGCGCTTTGTGGATGCCGACCCCTACGTTTTTGATGGAGATGCTGTGCTAGGGTGCATGACACGCCTTTCTTCGTTATCACTGCTAAACGTAACGGCAGGCGGTGGCAGTATTGTGCCAACGGTGTTGATTAGTCCACGCTAGCACAGCCGATTCGTACGGCTAAAAAGGGGCGATTTCTCATACAGAATCGCCCCTTTTTTGTTTGTGTTAGTTCAGTTGGTACGCGGTGTAATAGAAAGTATGGTTACAAGTGGGGTCGCCATCAAAGATGGTCGTCATCGTCATTGTCCAATTGTCTGCGCTGGTAAACGTGAGGTCTAGCGTCAGGTTAGCGTTGTTGACGAAATTACGACCACTAAAGAAGTAGCGGTTGCCCCCCTGTGGGGTAAGGTTGTAAATAGTGGGTTCTTGCCCACGCCAGCCAATTGTGCCATCAGCATTAGGGATGATAACAGCAAGATGGTCACATACAGCAATGGGCGCAGTGGAACACTGACCCGTTAGCACGTCGCTGCCACTGTTGGCTTGGTAGCGTGTGTTGGTGGTAGGCACTAAACTTTGGTTACTATTTGTGGTGCTTATATTTTGGCTGATGATGGGCGCATCTACGCTGGCGACACTGCCACATAAGCCCAATGTTGCTACGTTTTCTGCCACTACCCAACGATTGTTATCTAGCTTGTACCAGATTGTGCCATCTTCGGCGGTGTATGTGCCACTTACGCCATAATGCTCATCATTTTTCAAGGATGCCAGCGCACTATAATCGCTGCTGGGTCCTCCGCGTGTCTCCACACCATCCGCACCACTGGGTAAACCGACGACGCACACCACATCATCCCCTAACAGGCTAAAGGGCGCGCCCGCCACACTGGCAAAAGCATAACGGTCACGGGTGCGCGGTGTGTCATTTGCCAGCAGGTTGTCATCCAAGCTCACCAGTACCGATTGCCCACCCTGTGCGCTAACGCGTTGTTGATTAGCATTTACGGTCACTTCACCACGAATGACTTGCACGCTTAAGCCATCGGTACTGTTTGCCTGTAACAGCAAGGTTGCACTCGTAAAGTTCAGCTCTGCGCCGTTTGCGTTTATTTTTGCAGAGGCTTCCCCGTCTAAAGATAAAAGCAAGCCACTGGCGTTAAATCCGCAATCTTCGTTGATGCCTGCTGTTTCTAAAATGAAGGATTGCAGAGGGTTTGTATACGGGTTATCTAACACAGGCAACGTACTGACATCACCTGTTACCGTCACCAGTGATGCGCTCACCCACGCCGTAATCACATCTGTGACAATACGATACCACTTATTATCCGCGCTTCTGCCGTCAACGGTGGCTATGCCATTACGACCAAATGTGCCGACTGTGGCAAAGTTTGTGCCTGTGCCTTCACGTAGATTCACATCATAGCCCGCGCTATTTTTTACTTCTAAAGCAATCACTTCGCCATCTAGTGCAATGGCGGTATTTTTAAGGGTGGTTGCGCCAAAGAGTACAGCATTAATGCCCCCTTTTGGCAAGCCTGCACCCACCAAGAAACGCACAATGCTTAATTGCTCTTGGGCAACATCTACGCTAGAGGTGGCAAGCTCGCTAACATCCATTGCGCTAAAGGTTGCGCCGAGTGTTAAAGTTTCACCATTTAATAAAACTTCGCCCGCACCTGCACAGCCCAAGCCATCTTCTGCGCCCTCACAAGCCTCTTGCACTTGTGATGCTACACTACCCAATAAAGTAGCACATTGGGCAACACCCTGTGCCATTGTGCTAATTCCCATGAGTAAAAAGAGTCCTAGCCCCCATGTCAATCGTCTCATTGCATCTCCTTTGCTTAAAACAAGCCTATACAGTTAAAGACGTTTCTATATTATAGAAGTTTCAAAAGCATAACAAGCATAATCAAGAGAGAGAAAAAAAGATGCAGACAGCAAAATTAGCCCTCATTTTAGTTATTTTGGCAGGTGTCTTAGTGGCGTGTGGGGGCGCAAACACCAATAGCACAGACGTACAAAGTCGCGTGGTGCTATCGTATTTAGAGGCACGCATTGCAGGCGATGAAGAAGCCCTTAAAAAGACCATGTGTGCCGCGCAAGAAGGCGATGCAGTACGCATTGCACAGTCGTTTAAGTCTGTAGAAGCCAAACTTCAGGATGTGGCTTGCACATATGAAAGTGCTGGTAGCAAAGTCTCTTGTACGGGCGCGATTGTAGTGACGTATCAGGGCGAAAACCGCGACCTTGCGCCCGGCGCATACACCGTTGTTGAAGAAGACGGCGAGTGGAAAGTTTGCGGAGAGGCACGCTAAGGCACACCATGAAGGGGCTTAGGATGCGTTTTTCAGGGTCGTGGGGCTTAAGGCTGGTGGGTGTTGGGCTGATTGTCGTTAGCCTAGCCAGTGAAATTTTGTCCCGCTCTAACAATGGTTTGGGTCCGCTACAATTGGGAGTTTTGGGGCTTGGGCTTGCACTAATCGGGGTCTCTTTTTTGCGCTTACGCGGTTTGGGGCAGTTGCTGGCAATAATTATTATTCCTGTGCTGGCAATACTTCTGTTAGAAGTGATTTTGCTGTTTGCAGGCATCCGCCCCGCCTATGGCGCCGAGATATTCGCTCAAGACCCCTTCTTACCCCTTAACCCAAGTACCCTTTGTGATGAAGGGGTGGGATGTCGGATGAATACCGAGTACATTCGCACACAAGAGACTTGTACCGATGAGCGTATTTGCAATGTCAATAGTGAGGGCTACAACGACACCAACGAGTTTGTTTCATCGGATGACCTAGACACAACACAAGCACGCATTTTGCTATTAGGCGATTCGTTTACGTGGGGACTGAGTGCGGATGTGGGGCAAGGATGGGCAGAACGGCTTAAAGCCCATTTAGAGCCTGACGGGTTTGTCGTTTGGAACACGGGCATTACCGCCAGTGGCACAAACCAAGCCTTAGGAATTGCCGAACGTTATCTTTCCGTCTTAAAGCCTAGTGTTGTGGTGCTGGGGTTTTATATGGGCAACGACTTTAGAGACAACCTCTATCCGATGGGAAGCTGGCTAACCGTACAGCGCGACGGCAAGACCGTAAAGCTAAATCGCTATACGTTGGATGTGAACCTTGTGCCACGCCTGATGAGTGACGAAGAACTATTTTTTGCTTCATACGGCACACGCCCCCCAAAGAACACGCTAGAACGCCTATTGCGAAGCACACGACTCGGTACGCTTGCACTGAACACATTGGATAATTTACAGCACGGTGCAGCCTCTATTGATGTACCCACCGTCACGAAAGAAACCACAAAAAACTTGCTGGAACGCCTACGTAATACGGTAGCCTCTACTAAAGCAAAGTTTGTGGTGTTGGCAATTCCATCACCCAGCCAGCTTGATGGCAATAGCCCAGAAGAAGCCCTGTTTAATGAGATAGCAAGCGAGCTGGGATTATGTGTGGTTCGCGTGGATGAGCTTTCTGGCAAGGACTACGCGCCCCTCCCCGACGACCACTGGAATAATGAAGGGCATCATAAAGCCTTTGAATCACTTACCGTCTGTTTACAATTCATCTTGGATGGCGACTCTGACGTTTGCTGTTAAACAGCCCTCACAAAAATGGGGTGGTTCATAGGAATCACCCCATTTTGAGCATTTATCTAAGAACCCGCGTTTTCTTCAATGGCGTTTAGGAACGCTTCAAACGCCTGCAAGGTTACAAGATTGCGCACGTTATAGCCGTAAGTCAAGCCATCCTCATCTAAGAAACCCGTCTTACCGTCCTCTGGCAAGCTAAGATGGATGGGTTCGGCTTCATCTACCCCATTAAAGGGCAAATCATTTACCGCTAACCACAGGTTGATGAGGGGTAAATCATAGTCGCGGGCAATGTCTACGATAATTTTGTTAAAGATGTCCGTCTTTTCGGGGTATTCGGGGCGAATAGGGAACGTATACAACACAGGCACAATGTTCTTTTGTAGGGTGCTATACACAATCGAGCGCATGGCGTCATCAAAATACACAGGTTCAAAGAACATAATGTCATTTGTACCCAACATCATCAACGAAAACGCAGGGCGCGTGACGCGATACTCACACTCTAGGGGGCTTTCGTTGGCATCACACCAGCTAGGGTCGGCAAAAAGCCAGTCGGTAAGGCTAGAGGTATTAAAACCGCTCTGTGTTCCTAAGCCCTCATTTGCCCAAGAGTTCTTCTCAAAGCCTTCATCACGGGCAGGCACACTAAAATATTCCACCACGCTTTGTAGTTCTTCATAGTCCCCTAGCGTGTAGGTTTCGCCTTCTTCGCCTGCGAATGGCATCAAAAACCACTCGGAAGCTGTCATGCAGTCGCCAATTTTTGAGAAGCGTTGCGCTACGTTGCCATTCGCTTGCCCAATGTCATAAATGCGCTGTGCGGTTTCTGACCATTCAGGAATAACGGGAAAGTCCTCTAGGTTAATGTCTTCAATATTGGCAAGGTCAAACTGCCCCTTGATAGGCTCTGGTATGATGAGCGTTTCGTCTTGGGCAAAGGCGATAGTCGCCAACCCTAGTAAAATGCAAAGGGCAAAGGTCTTTTTCAGCATGTGGGGGTCTCCTCTTTGTCTATAGCAAGATATTGCACTCTCTTTTATCATATAAATCTTAAAAACTAGAGACAAAGTTCTGTGAACTGTGTCTTAAACCAGTGTATGAGGAAAAAAACATGAAAAGGTATCTTATCGGATTGCTCTTTATTGCCCTAATGGGGCGGGGTGCGCTTGCCCAAGCAGACCTTGTTGCCATGACATTAGACACGGTCAACGTGCGGACAGAACCTATGGGAACAGTGATGACCCAATTTGCACCCCGCACCAATGTTATTGTTGAGGGGCGCAATCAACGAGGCGATTGGGTTTTAGTGCGCTCGCAAGATGGGGCTGTGCGCGGTTGGGTAGCTTCTCGTTATACCGTATGGGATGAGAACGTTACGCTTGCTAGCTTGCCTATCTTAAACGAAGTGATTGGGTTTGTGCCAAGTGCGCCCGTTGAAGGAGCATCCGCGCCCGCAGTACCCGTAGAAGGAGGCTTGCCCCTATCAGAAGGCGATGAGGCGATTGTTGCGCGTCTTTTGGATGTGCCAATGGTGCCAAACATTAGCCCAAATGCCCTTAACATCTATCGCAGAGGCGTGAATGAGCTAGGGCGCAACCCCAACTATTTCTTAAAGGTGGGCGACAGCAACTCGGCATCACTGGCTTACTTGGGTTTCTTTGGTAATGGCAGGTATAACTTAGGGAATTTTGGGGGCTTGCAACGCACCATCAACTTCTTTAAGCAACAGGGTAACCCCTTTACAAGTGAGCCAATTACTTCACAAAGTGGCAACCTTACAACCAGCATCATCGACCCCATTTTCACCAATCGTTCGTATTGCAATCAGGGTGAATCACCCCTACAGTGCGAACTGCGCTATAGCAATGCTTCTGTCGCGCTTATTTACTTGGGCGCAGCCGATAACCAACTGCTAGACAGCACCACTTACTATAACGCCCTCCGTAAAATTGTTGAGGACAGTATTAGCAGTGGCGCATTGCCCATTTTAACCACCATGCCCACACGCCCACACCCCGAACGCCCTCAAAGCTATGGACTAGAGTTTAACCGTGTGATTTTAGAAGTGGCAGTGCAGTTTGACATTCCGGTGATCAATATGTGGGCAGCCGTAAGAGAATTGCCCGATGGCGGTTTGGAGGGTGATTTGCTCCACTTTACCGCTAACCCCAGCTATAACTTTTTAGACCTGAGAACAGACCACTTACAATGGGGGTATGCCATGTGGAATTTGCGCGTTCTGCAAACACTTGAAGCGGTCAGAATTGCGGTAGGGGGCTAAAGTGTTGCGACGCTTATTGAGCCGTGAGAATGTCTACGCGCTTGGCTTGTGCTTGATTGTGATTGCGCTCATCATCGTGACCACTGATAGTGCGCCACAATGGATTTATCAATCATTCTAGGGGGATGGCGTGGACTTTAACCAAATTTTGCTCTTCGGCACGCTTGCCCTGCTTTACGTGCTGTTTTTGCCCGCCTCATGGCGTGCATGGGTGTTGATGGGCATTAGCGTGATTACGCTGTATGCCTTTCAGCCCACCCTCAATGTGCGTTGGCTTGATTACAGCCTGCCTACGTTTATGCTAGGGATAACAGGTGTGTCTTGGTGGCTTTCGCGCTCGCCAGAACAAACTGCTACACGCCAAGATGGGGTGGCATTAGGGGTTATTCTCACGATTGCCCTAATCGTCGCGGGAACGCGCTATATCGAAGTACCAGAAGTGTTACAACTTACAAGCCGTCCCCCAGAAATCACGGGGGTATTGTTGGCGATTGCGCTGACGTTGGGCATTGGCGCAAGCCTTTGGCGCATTACCAAGCAAAGCCCACGTTGGATTAGTGTGGCGTTGCTTGCGCTCATCGGGTTATTTATCATTGTAAAAAGTGAGGCGATTGCCACACTCATCGCAGGTTTTTTAAGAACACAAGCAGGCAATGACCCCAATCTCGCTTCCATGCGTGACCTAGAGTGGCTAGGCTTTTCCTATGTGGCGTTTAGGCTAATTGCAACGCTCCGAGACCGCCAAACCGGGGTTTTACCGCCCGTATCATTGCGGGATTATGTGCTGTATGTGGTGTTTTTTCCTTCCATCACGGCGGGGCCCATTGCACGCCTGGAAGCACAAAATAGCTTCTTACAAGATGTGCAAGGCTTGCCCACATTAGAAGCCCGTGATGCCCAACGCATTACAACAGGTCTCACGCGAATTTTTGTGGGCATGTTTAAGAAGTTTGTGGTTGCCGATAGCCTTGCCATCTTTGCACTATCCACACAAAACGCCGACCAAGCCCTTAATGCAGGCGCGTTATGGGTGATGCTATACGGCTATGCACTACGCCTGTTTTTCGATTTTAGTGGCTATAGTGATATTGCCATCGGGATTGCGCTTCTCTTTGGGCTAAAGCTACCCGAAAACTTTGACCGCCCCTACTTGAAAAACAACATTACCGCCTTTTGGCAAAGCTGGCACAAAAGCCTTTCTGATTGGGTGCGTTTTTACGTCTTTTCGCCCCTTTCAAGAAACTTACTTCGGCGTAAACCCAAGCCCAGTAATGAAGTCATCATGCTGGTGTGTAACCTTGCCACTATGGTAATTATTGGCTTGTGGCACGGCATCACGGTCAACTTCTTTATTTGGGGGGTATGGCACGCGCTAGGCTTATGGATACATAAATTATGGACAGACCGCACGCGCAAATGGTATATCAGCCTAAAGGATAAGCCACGCACCAAACAAGCGTGGACAGTTGCAGGATGGTTTATCACGTTTCACTTCGTCGTTTTGGGGTGGGTATGGTTTGCATTGCCCAGCTTTGAGATGGCGTGGCGTGTCTTTATCGGATTGTTTGGGGTGAGTATATGATAAACGGATGGCATTGGCTAACAAAACCACCTTTGCCCTATACATGGGGTTTCTTAGGGCGCGTGTTCTTAAAGGCAATCGCGTTCTTTATCTTGTTCAACGCGCTATTTGCCGTATTGCGCCCCTTGCCCGCTTTAGGGACTGCCAGCGTCTACGGATGGCTCGTGCCTTATCGTGAACGCCTACCCTACGGCGAGACACCGCTCGCCAATAACCTTAGCCTGAATAATTTAGAGGCAATGTTTGCCACACATGCGCTTAGCCGCCCTAAAGCCAGCGATGAGTTTAGGGTCATTTTGCTTGGAGATAGCGCAACATGGGGCATCCAACTGGAAAACGCCGACACAACATCGGGTAAACTGAACGCGCTAAATGCTGTTCTTAGTGATGGTCGGCGCGTGGTAGCGTACAACGTCGGGCATCCAATTATGTCTGTAACGAAGGATTTGCTCTTGTTAGAGTATGCTAAACGCTATCAGCCCGATTTAGTCATTTGGCTTGTCACGCTTGAGTCTTTGCCCAAAGGGGAACAGCTTGCCCCGCCCATCGTCCAAAATAATGCCGAGCGTGTGCGAGAACTCATTACTCGCTATGGGCTTTTATCTTCTGGTGATGATACACGGTTTGTTACGCCTACTTTGCTGGATGAAACGTTCTTTGGGCAACGCCGCCCCCTTGCCGATTGGTTTAGGTTGCAGTGGTACGGTTTCGCGTGGGCAAATACGAGCATTGACCAAGTGTACCTTCCCTATGACCGCCCTAGCAACGACTTTGGGGAAGATGTAACGTGGTACACCTTTGAAACGCCACAAAGCATCACCCGCGATGACATTGCGCTGGATGTGCTGGATGCAGGGCGAGAGCTACTTGGGGATGTGCCATTAGTGATTGCGAACGAACCTATTTTTATTGCAGATGGCGAAAATAGCGACTTGCGTTATAACTTCTGGTATCCTCAATGGGTTTACAATGGCTATCTGGACGTGATGCGCTCCGAAAGCACCAGTGAGGGTTGGGCATATTTGGACGTTTGGAACATCATCGCAAAAGAAGAATTTACCGATAGCCCCGTTCACCTTAGCCCCAAAGGGTCGCAAGCATTGGCAGAAGCCCTTGCAGATTATGTACTAGATACATTTAGCATTACCGTTGTTCAACATCGCTAACCGATACCCTCTTTTAAGGAGATAAAATCATGCCGACAGAAGCCGAAGTAAAAGAAAAAATCCGCGCCTATATTTGCCGTGAACTGATTCGTGATGAAAGCTATGCCCTCACAGATACCGAAGGCGTTGTCACAGGTGGGCTAATGGACTCGTTTTCATTGGCAGAATTTGCGGTTTATGTGGAAGGTGAGTTTAACGTTTACATCCCCGACCCCGATTTAACGGTGGAAAAAATGGATACGTTAAATCAAATGGTCGCTCGTGTTCTGCGTGACTTAAAGTAGGTGTGGTGACGATGCTTGATTTATCAAACCGTAACAATTGGCACACGTTATTAAATGCAAAAACCTTTTCGCTAAAGGACGGGGCTAAAACGGCTTTTGTGTTTGTAGAAACAGACAAAGAACCGATAGTGATTACCCGTGAAACTTTTAGAATCATGACCGTGCGCTATGGGTCGGCATTGCAAGCCTTAGGCGTAAACAGTGGCGACCTTGTCGTGGTTGCGTATACCCAAAGCCTAGAGAGCATCTTTGCGTTTTGGGGTGCAATGAGCATTGGCGCAATTCCATCCATGTTTACCACCCTTACGCCAAAGCTAGACCCCAACGTCTATATGAACAACCTATCCGAACTAGTACGCATTTCTGATGTGCGGGCGGTACTCACTACCGATGATTTTGCCATTACACTTCGTGAGCGTGTGGCTTGCCCTGTGTTTAGCTCTTCTGAATTAACAGAGTATCACGAGACCACCTTTCTCTTGTATACGCCAGAACCCGATGACATTGCGTTTTTACAGCACTCTAGTGGCACTACAGGCTTACAAAAGGGTGTTGCTCTTTCACATCGTGCGGTGCTAAACCACGTTGCGAGCTATAGCGAAAGCCTCTTGCTAAACGAGAACGATGTGATTGTAAGCTGGTTGCCCCTGTATCACGATATGGGCTTAATTGCGGGCTTCTTGCTTCCCCTCATTCAGGGGATTCCCCTCATCCTAATGTCACCATTTGACTGGGTGAGCCACCCTGCGCTCTTGCTAAGAACCATTCAAGAGTACAACGGTACTTTGACATGGCTACCAAACTTTGCTTATAACCACATGGCGCGGCGTATTCGTCAGCGTGATACTGAAAACATCTCTTTAGCCAGCGTGAGAGCATTCATCAATTGCTCCGAACCCGTTCATGCGGAAAGCCACGCCCTCTTTTTGGAGCGGTTTGCCCCTAATGGGGTTACGCCAGAGATGCTCACCGTTAGCTATGCAATGGCAGAAAACACTTTTGCTGTGACGCAAACCCCTCTGCAAACCGCCACACGGGTGCTAATTATTGACCGTGTTGCCCTACAAGCCGAGCTAACCGCCATCCCAGTGCCAAGTGACCACCCCACTGCTACCCAGCAAGTAAGTTGTGGCAAGCCCATTGCAGGCGTAGAGGTTAAAGTGGTTAATCCGCAGGGGGCAAGCCTTTATGATATGGCGGTGGGCGAAGTACTGGTGAGAAGTAATTCTATGCTAACAGAATACTATAAGAGGGCAGACCTCAATCCCTTTGATGCTGAAGGGTGGTATCGCACAGGCGATAGGGGCTACTTGCTAGACGGTGAAGTTTACATCATTGGGCGTAGCAAAGACTTGATTATTAACGCAGGCAAAAACGTCTATCCCCAAGACATTGAAGCAATTGTGAACGGCGTGGCGGGTATTCATGCGGGGCGTGCAGTGGTGTTTGGTGTGCCAGATGAACGCGAAGGCACAGAACTAATTGCCGTTGTTGCCGAAGTGGACACCCAAGACCCCGAAGAGCGCAGGCAAATTTTGCAAGCCATCCGCCAAACGGTCGTACAGCAATCTGAGGTTACCGTGAATTTTGTCAAGTTAGTGGCTGGTGGCTGGCTGATTAAGACCAGTAGTGGCAAGATTGCCCGAAGCCAAAACCGCGATAAGTGGCTCTCTGAACAAGCGCAATAAAACAATCATATCATCACCACACAACAAAAAGGGGCTTTTACGCCCCTTTTGTGTTTTCTTGTCTCATGTTGTAAGGGTTGATTAGCCCTTATTTTCTAACGCCTCAATTTGCTTTTGCGTGTTCTCTAAAAGTTTTCGGGTCATGGCGATGCCGGGCTGATTTTTAGCTTCCATGCCCGCAATACGCTCACGAAGCGTTGTGGCTGCTTGTTGTAATTGTTGTAGCTTGCTTGTGATGCTATCGACTTCTTCTACAGGTTCCGCTGGGGCTTCCACCATTGGCTCTGGAATACTTACAGGTTGAGAACGTTGACGATTGCCCTCTTGAGGTCTTGAAGGGTGTTGTCCTGTGGGTTTGCCTGTTCTGGCGGGTTGCCCTTGTGACTTGGCTTGCTTTGCCTGTTTTTGTTGTTGTTTTTCTTTGTTCTCTGTGGGTAATTGCGAAGGGCGAGGAGGCAATACCAGCGTTGTCTCATCAAAATCGCCACTTAAATAAGGGGGTGTCCCTAGCATCAAGGCTTTACGGTTCTTCTTGTCTAGGTTTTCGGTGGTTACAAGCAAGGCAAAAATTGCCACAGACTGCGTTTCTGGGTCAAAAAGGCACGTGCCTTCAATTAGCAAATAGTCATGGGTATCACGAGTGATAATTGGTTCCACTCGTTCCCATTGTTTGTATGAAATGTAAACAGAGTAGCTTGTTTTGATGTCGGTTGGTGGTTGTGTTACGCCATGAGGATAAGACCCCAATTCTGGCGTATGTTCAAACCACATGACCACGCTGTTATCTAGGCGTTCCCACTTACGAGGACGCGCTTTTAAGATAATACGGGGTGAGCCTACCACCCATCCACTAACATTTTCGTCCATCAAGCGTTGAAAGTAAGGAACACGCTCATCCCACTCAATAACAGCACCGCGCGTTGCTAGCCCAAAGCTGGGGAAGATAAGCCGTCTTAGTTGTGGGTTTAGCTTGCCTTTAGCCAAGTAAAAGAATGCCCCTCCGGGTGTCCGTCTGCGCAATCCATCGGCAGTCATCATGCCACCGTGTTCCTCAATGCCCAACGTTTCATTCAGTAGGTCATTAGCCAAATCAACTCCGCCGTGTGTGACAATCATTCTAATTTGGCGTATTGCCCCTTCTTCTGTCTCCTCTAAACGCGCAACAATGTTTTGGAGGGTTTCTTCGATTTCTGGGGTAGGTTCGTTATTTTGAGTCATTGTTCCACATCTTCCATTTGTGTTAAGTAACTAAATCATAACATATTTTGTGTAGCTAGGCTATAAAAACGAGCGCGCTACCAGCCAAATTAGCCAACCGATAACGATAAGTGCGCCGATTTTACCATGTAATTGCGCTGTTTGCCCCTGTGCAATATGAAGCACTAGCGCATTCGTTTCTGTGTCAAATACTTTTGAAAGACGTATTGCCTCTGGAATGACTAAAAGTGAGAGCAATGTTAGGGGTGGAATCCACCCTACTAACACCAACATGACTTGTGACAAATAACATAACATCAGCAAGCCTTTGTACTCAATACGCGCCCAATCTATTCCAAGTCGCACTGCTAAAGTGAGTTTATTTACCAAGCGGTCGGCTTCAAGGTCACGAATGTTATTGGCGTGTAAGATAGCCGCACAAGTAAACATAACAGGAAACGCAATTAGCGACAACTGGACACCCTTTTCGGCGGGAATAGCAGGGTTCATCACATAGTATGCGCCTAATACAATCATAGGTCCCATAAAAATACCCGCCGCTACCTCTCCTAAACCATGATACGCCAATGGATAGGGACCCGCTGTGTAAGTGATAGCAACCAGCACACCCCCAATCCCAATGAGCCATAAGTATTGCCCACTTTGTGAGAGCAAGAACAGACCAATCACCACCCCTGCGACAGTGGTAAAGATTGCGCCCATGAGTACCTCTTGAGGGGAAAGTAGCGCATTCTTGATTGCCATACCTTGTCCTGCTTGCTTTAGTTCATCCGCACCACGCCGAAAGTCGGCATATTCATTCACCAAGTTGGCGGCAGTTTGCAAGAACATCACGCCCAATAACGATAAAACAAAAAACGGCAAGTTAAACACACCATCTTGCAATGCCACTGCTGCCGCAATGCCCATTGGCACAAAAGAGGCAACAAATACGCGCGGTCTGGTGGCTTGATACCACGCTTGAGCTTTAGTAACAGTAGTAGAGGTTGTCATAGGTCTTTTTCCTTACGATTTACGGTAAACCAGCGAAACGTCATTATAAACGCAGTTCTTTAGCACAGCTTTAGCGTTATCAACGCTTACTTATTGAGCGGGTGCGTTAATTTGATTAATGAGTGCAAATGTGGCTTCTAGTTGTTCGGGAATTTCTTCAATACCGCGCCCTTGTAACACCCCTGCCTGCGCGGGACGCTTGCCAAGACTGGTAAGACGCGCGATAAACTCTGAGGTTGCTCTTGCACTTACCTCATCGTTTTGCCCCGCAAATACAATGTAACGCGCTCCTGTTTGTAAATCTGGGGGGGTATATGATGTACCGTTACCCACAGAAGCGACCGCAAACTCGGTGGGATACCACACCACAAACTGAGACGCAAACTCTGCGCCCACGCCAAACCCATAGAGCGTTTGCGTATTTCTATAAACGGGATAGTTGCGTTTTACCACATCCAGCGCAAAAGCAAGCTCATTCGCCATTGTGCCAAAGTCATTGGTGCTATAAATCGGCACAAGCAACATCACATTTTCTGTGCTAGCACGCCTTGCCAAACCACCGATGACGTTTTCAGGCTTGCCATCATATACGCCCGCCAGCAATGTCCAGCCTTGTTGTGGGGGTGCGCCCTTTGGTTCTAGCAAAATAAAGTTTGCCCCACCCGAAGCGTAACGATAGATTTTTCCTTCAAGACTACTGCCAAAAGGGGTTCGTCCTTCCACAAACAGCAACGCATTTTCTACTTGGGCGAGAGCTTGGTTTTGGTCAGAGATGCGTGCGATATTGCCACCCAGCAAAATAGCCACCACCACACCCCCTAAAATGAGTACGATTGCGCCAAATATCAGCAAATTAAAGTTTGCCGAGCGTTCTTCTTCCGCTTTTTCTACACGGCGTTTCTCTGCACCCTCTAATTTGCGTGCAGGGGGGGGACGTTGTGGCAGACTAGGGTCTTTTTGCTGGGCTTTTAGTTCTTTCTCGTTTAGCCGTTCCCTAATTTGCTTAGCGGCATCTTTTGCCATCTCGCGCAAGTCCGATTCGGGGTCATTGCGATAGACTGATGCTAAGAGGCGAATCGCATCCTCACTCGTTGTACGGCTAAGTGCCATGATGGCTTGTCGGCGCACCAATGAATTATTGCTCTTTAATGCGGCGGTGATTTTTTCGTTCATGGGCGTTCTTTCTCTCACTTAAGGGTATTTTTCTCTGTAAGCCTTATCGTCATTATCATGCTGAATAAATTTTAGAACAATAAGCGATGTTTAATTAGTCGTGATAAGTGTTTTTTCACATACCCACCCCCGTATCTTAGATTCACTACGAAGCCACGAAATAAGAAAACCACATGGGCTATTGACGTTTTGGCGCATCCGCACCGCACGCATTGCTTCACTCACAAGTGCAATTCCATAGAGGTGTACAAGTTGTCGGGCATTAGTGAGGCGCAACGGGAACGCCTCCTTAAGTGCTAAAGCAAGCCGTTCTTGCGCCGTCTCTGCTAAAGGCTTGTGATAAAAGCGTTTACTATGTGGGGTAGGTTTATCACGATTTTGGGATGTAACAGTTTTCGTCTGTGCAGGGTAATTTGGCATTTGCGCGTTCGTAGCCGTTGTGTCTTTATTCAACGACTCTTGCCAAGACTGCTGTACCCCATTAGAAGCCCCTAGAAGCCCGCCTACGGCGTTTTCACGGGCATCGTAGTGTCCTTTATCATAATCACCCTCTTCAAGGCGTTCTGGGGCGTTCTGGGGCGTTTGTGGGCGAATCCCCATCACGCGCAAAACATCATAACGCCCGTCACTGTGCCAATAGTAATTTTCACGCTGGCGCATGAACACGGGTTGCAATCGTTTCGCCAAAAGCATCTTCCCTGTTGAGAGTGAAACAGCGTAGCGTTTGCCGTTCTTATCTTGCAAGAAGCACCCCTGATGAGGCACATCCACCTTCAAGCAGTCCACATTCTGCCAAGTAATGACAGATTCGTCATACTGCGCCATCACATTTAGCTTGGGTTGCTTGTTATAGCGTTGGCAAGTACGGCGTGTCACATTAAGGCGATTCGCAAAAAACTTGACCGTAAAGTCCCCTGATAAGCGTTTGACAAACTCACGGTGTAAACCCATCCGATAAGCACAGGGACTTTTCAGGTCGTTTTCTTCCAGCTCATCCCCTTTTGTTAATGTTATTCGTAATTTTAGCGCAATTTGCTGGGCGGTAGGGATGTGAAAACGAACGGGCGGTCTTCCCCTCTTTTTGTTTGATGATGACACCCCAAACGAATAGCATGAGTTAAATTCGTCATCCTCATCAGATAAAGCAACGTTAGTAAGGGTTTGGGGTCTGGGGAAAGGGTTTTCGCGTTCAAAAATGGGTGTTCCATCAGGAAAAGTGGCATTCAGTGCATTACGCACACTAAAACGCCCGACTTGATTTTTTGCCAGTTTAAGCAGCTCGCCTTCTGTGTATACCGTACCTACAGGTGCGCTATGGCGGGTTAGCACATCCAAAAGACGGGCGACACATACCAATTCATAGCGCAACAACTTTTCACGGATGCTATTAGACAAAGCAAAACCGCGCTCGGTGGGGGTGCGGCGTGGTGGGCGACTAAACGCACTGTTGATAGTTGCCATGGCTTCGCGTTCACGTTGTTGGCGTGGTTCGGCGGGTTCATCTCGTTTGGGTTGCTTAATGTGAACAGGCACAAGAACAGTTTTAACCGCTTCTTCTTCCCAGCCTGCATCCCTTAAGCGCAGTGAGGTTTGGAAGAGCGCATTGTTCCGCCCGATGTTTGGGGCGTGATAGCGGTAGTAAGCCACAGCTTGCTTGGGAGACAAGCGAGAAGGCAAAATTGCTTCTGAACTATTGTTTGCGTTATTGACAAGCAATTCTGGCAAAGGAGTGGTTTGGCGTAAGCGTTGTAATTCCATAAACGCCAGAATTTGCCTAATATGCGTGTTTGTCAGTGCTTTTGGAAATTTGCCATTAGAACGATAGGCTTTGTCATTAAGCGTTGTTGGGGGCGCAAGGACGTAACACCCATCAGATTGTAAGTCGATGCCCTTCACACGCCGACTAGGAACGTCTTGGGTGGGCTGAATGTGATAATAGAAATGAGGTAGTTGACGACCTGCTGAATAAACAATGCGCGTTTCTGCTAGGTCAGGAAACATCGTCACAAATTCTTCTGCAAGAGCTTCCTCATCAAAGTCTATCACTACCAAGCTAGACACTCGTCCCGTAACGATGGCAAGACCTTGATAATCAGGGTTAGAAAACCACTCAGACACTTCATATTCTGAGGGCAGGCGTTTTTGATACGCCGTCCAGGGGATGCTTGCCTGCTTGGATTGGTCAGGTTTTGCATCCCCCCAAACGGGTATCACAGAGTAGCGTTGCGCCAAATAGGCTAAAGAAGCCTTCTGTAGCCGAAGCATTTGATAAGAATATGACACTTTCTCTACACTCCTTAACGTATTTTGGTACGCTTCTCTCTTGCAAATGCTGATTTTTCGTCGTAGAATTAAAATTGATTTGTACGTATGTTTTGTTTTTGCTTTTCTAGTTGTATCCCAAGTACAACCTGAGTCCTGACACCAACAATGTCAGGGCTTTTTGTTTTTATGAGTAAAACCACAAAAACAATTGTAGGTTGTTAAATCAAATTGAAGAAAACCAATTAAAAACAAAGACTAAAAAGCGACAACGTTTGTGTGTACATATCAAGATTCGTAACGACCAATAATCTGCTCTTGTTCTTCTAGCCATTGGCGCATTTCAGTAATCATCTGCAATGCCTTATGGTTGACTTCTTTCTTACCATGCCCCGCCTTACGGATTAACTTAACCACTTGCGAGTAATGCTGTTTACTTCCAAAGACAGCTTCTTGCGTTTTCTTAGCAGTCTTTGGAGTACCCTCTTCTGGCTTGCCTAAAACAGATACCGCACCTGTAGGTACGCTATAGCCCTCATCTTTTGCCCTAATAAGCGCGTGTTGCGTCAATTCTTCAGGGGTTGGTGCCCCTTCGCGCATGGTACGAAGTGAGTATTCCGTCCAGTTGAGGTCATCTGCAATGTGCCAAACAACTTCGGGCAATTCAAGCAAACGGCGATATTCACGAAGTTGTTTGGGATGCTTTAGCCCCATTGCCATTAACAAACGTTGGCTAGTGTTACGCGGTGCGCGATACCGCTCGCCATCGGACACTTGTAAGTAAAAATGTTGTTCACGCTCAAATTGATGAATTGGCGTAAACTCAATTTCCTCTTCACGCTT
>DAOTTQ010000071.1:0-110419 GCA_034437555.1 Anaerolineae bacterium
CGCATGCCCCACAAAATGCTATAATAGACCCAAAGATTAACCTTCTTACCTGCGAGATTATTGCGATGATAGACATAAAAACAGCCGCCGATATTGCGGAGGAAATTCTAAACCAACACATTAACTTACAAGATGATGATGTGGTGGTGTTTGATGCAACCGAAGAAGGAGACATTTACTTCTTTCAATACAACTCACGTAAATATTTAGAAACAGGTGACCTGATACATGCCATCGTGGAGGGACACCCCATAGGTATCAATAAACACGATGGTTCGGTGGTGTAAATGCTGAATAATGTCCAAATCGCCCAAATTTTCCTCAATATTGCCGACCTTTTAGAAATTAAAGGCGAGAATAAGTTTAAGTTTCTTTCTTATCGGCGGGCGGGAGAAGTGCTTGCAGACCTCCCTAGAGACCTGCAAGCCTATGCTAATGACAACACCCTAGAGGATATTTCTGGCGTGGGCAAAGCCATTGCCGAAAAAATCAGAGAGCTATTGGCAACGGGCAAACTGGGCTTTTATGAACGCCTGATTGAAGAAGTGCCAGAAACACTCGTAGACATCATGCGTGTTAACGGTGTGGGCGCAAAAAAAGCCAAGCTGTTTTGGGAGCAACTGAAAATTAGCACGCTTGTGGGCTTAGAAGAATCGGCAAAGGCGGGCAAGCTCCGTCACCTAGAGGGTATGGGCGAAAAGAGCGAGCAAAAAATTCTGGATGGCATCGCATCTCTTAAACGCCAAACAGGACGCATGCCCCTCGGCAAAGCCAAGCCCATCGCCGAAGCCGTGTTAAACCGCTTGCTCGCATTACCCCAAGCCGAAGAGGGCGCACTGGCAGGTAGTATTCGGCGCGGTAAAACCACTATTGGCGATGTGGACATTCTCATTGCCAGCGACCACCCCATCCCCGTCATGCAGGCGTTTGTAGAAACAGTGGGTGTGGCGCGTATTTTGGGGCATGGCGAAAGCAAAAGCTCTGTCGAAATGCAAAACGGGCTACAAATTGATGTGCGTGTTGTCCCTAAAAGTCGTTGGGGAACAGCCCTGCAATACTTTACAGGTAGCAAAGACCACAACGTTAAACTCCGCGCCCTTGCTTTAGAAAAGGGCTACAGCCTTAACGAGTTTGCGTTTAGTCCCGTAGATGCCAATGGCAACATCTTAGAAGATGCCCCCAAAGTAACGTTTGACAGCGAAGAAGGCGTATATGCGTTCTTGGGCTTGCCCCATATTGCGCCAGAATTGCGCGAGGACAGTGGCGAAATAGAAAGTGCGCTTAAGAACACGCTGCCCGTTCTTATTACACAGTCCGATATTCACGCCGATTTGCACATGCACACCACATGGAGCGATGGCACACTCTCTGTTAAAGAGATGGCATTACAAGCCCTTCAACGTCGGCATGAGTGGATTGTCATTACAGACCATTCGCGTAGTTTGGGGGTCGCCAACGGACTTTCTATTGAACGCCTGCGTGAGCAAGCCCATGAAGTGCGCCAAGCTAACGAAGAACTCGCAGGCAAAATTCGCGTGCTACACGGCACAGAAATGGACATCAAGGCGGACGGCACGCTAGATTACCCGGATGATGTGCTGGCAGAACTGGACTTTGTGATTGCGTCGCTTCACGTTAGCCTAAGCCAACCCCGCGCCCAAATTACAGAACGCCTCATCAATGCCATTCGCAATCCGCACGTGGATATGATTGGACATCCTTCCGCGCGCTACATCCCCGACCGCGACCCCGTAGATGCTGATTGGGATGCTGTATTTGCAGAGGCGCAAAAGAATGGCGTTGCCTTAGAAATTAACAGCAATCCGCGCCGCCTAGACCTTGATGCACCCTTTGCAAGACGTGCCGTTGCACTCGGTATTCCTTTAGCCATTAACACAGACGCGCACAGCCCCGCCATGATGGACGACTTGCCCTATGGCATCTTAACGGCACGTCGTGGCTGGGTAGAAGCAAAGCATGTCTTAAATACGTGGTCTTGGGATGCGTTTTCGGCATGGTTAACTGCTAGAAAATAAGAACTGGAGACAGCATGACAAACTCACTGCCCCCACTTCATGAAAATGATAACGGCGAAACAAGACCTGCAGATAGTGGTGTTACACGCCCTACTGCCCCCTTACCTAATGCAGTACCCCCACGCTCCAACCCACAAATTAACGCGCCTACGCCATCACGCCCCATCAACCAGCCCCCCCCCAGAGGCGCACACATCCAGCCCACAGGCGCACCTCCACGCCGTCCCCCCACCACAACGGGGCAACGTCCCGTGCCTCGTGCGCCACAGCCCCAAGACAACGCGCTTTATTTGCCGTGGTGGTCTTTGGTGCTGATGTTACTTATGGTGATGGCTGTCGTTTTTGGCGTGGTTGCAGTGGTATTAGCGTTGGGTTCTAGCCAGCCCCCTAGCGATGTAACGCCCATCATCCGCATTATTACCGCGCAACCCACCCTTAGTAGTGGGGCTTCTGCGCCCAATGCGAATGACAGTGTGCCATCCTCTATTCAGCTTAGTGGCGCAAACCCACCCTCTCAATTAGCATTGGAGGGTCCCACCTTGCCACCTGTGCTGTTTACACCCACACCGCTTCCCATTACGCTAGGGAGCACCATTACAGTGCGTGGCGTAAGTGAACAACAACTCAATGTGCGTGATAGTGCGGGCGTGCAAGGCACAACGGTTCTCTTTCGCTCGCCCGAAGGCACAAACTTTACTGTTGTAGATGGGCCCAGCCAAGCGGATGGGTTTACATGGTGGAAAATTCAAAATGTGGCAAATCCTTCACAATCGGGATGGGCGGTTGCCAATTATTTACAAGTGGTTGTTGGGGGAAACTAGCCTATGACACCCCAAGACCGCGCACAACAGCTTAAAAACGAGCTAAACCATCATATCTATCGCTATTACGTGCTTAACGCCCCCATCATCACGGATGGCGAGTATGATGCGTTATACAATGAGCTTATTCAGCTAGAAGAAGCCTATCCCGAACTGCTTACCCAAGATTCGCCCACCCAGCGCGTTGGCAACGACCTTAGCGAATACTTGCCCAAAGTGGCGCATGCCGCCCCCATTTTAAGCCTATCGAATTGCTTTAGTGAAACCGACCTTATCAAGTGGGAAGACCGCAACCGCAAACTACTCTCTGAAGGGGCAAGCCTAGGCTATGTGCTAGAACCCAAGCTTGACGGCTTAAGCATCGTGCTAATGTACATTAACGGCATGCTGACGACAGGGGCAACACGCGGTGATGGCACTGTGGGCGACGATGTCACGGCAAATATTCGCACCATTCCCACCATCCCCCTCAAAATCCCCGTCAACCAAGAAGCCCCCCCACCCCCTGCGCGTTTGGTGGTACGTGGGGAGGTTCTCATTCTTAAAGAGGCGTTTACGCGCCTTAACGAAGAACAAGTGAGCAAGGGGTTTTCGCCCTACATCAATGCCCGCAACACAGCATCAGGTTCATTAAAGCAAAAAGATTCGCGCATTACCGCTACTCGCCCCCTTACGGCATATATTTATGATGTCGTTGCCATTGAGGGCATGTCATTTGACAATGAGTGGAATACACTAGCGTTTTTAAGGCAAATGGGGTTTAACGTCATCCCCCACGCCGAGTATTTGCCTAACCTAGACGCGCTTATTCAACAATTGCCCACGTGGGAAGCCCGCCGTCATAAGCTCCCATTTGAAGTAGATGGTATTGTGATCAAGCTCAATGGGCTACGATTACGACAAGAACTAGGCTTCGCGGGTAAAGACCCAAGAGGCGCAACCGCCTATAAATTCCCAAGCGAAGAAGCCACCACTCGCCTGCTTGATGTGACGGTTAATGTAGGGCGCAGTGGCAAAATTACGCCAACGGCGGTACTAGACCCTGTGTTTGTGAGTGGTGTTACCGTGAGTAATGCCAGTCTTCACAACTATGATTTAATTGCCCAGCTTGATATTCGGCGTGGTGATTTAGTGGTAGTCAAACGCAGTGGTGAAGTGATTCCGTATGTCGTGCGCCCCGTTATCGAAGGGCGAAATGGCACAGAAACCCCCATCACTATTCCAGAGGCTTGTCCTAATTGCCAAACGCGCCTTTTGCGCCCACAGGGGGCAGTGGATTGGTTTTGCCCCAACGTCACTTGTCCCGAGCGTGTTCATCGTAGCCTAGAGTTTTTTGTCTCTAGAGGCGCAATGGACATTGATGGCGTGGGTGGACAAACCATTAAACAGCTTATCGCACAAGGTATCGTCAAAGATGAAGCCGATATTTTCACGCTTACTGCCGACCATCTTAACGGGCTAGAGGGCTTTGCCGACAAGAAAATTACGAACACCCTACAAGCCATCAGCCAAGCAAAAACGCGCCCCTTAGCACGTTTACTAGCGTCGTTGGGCATTGGTGGGGTGGGCGAAAAAGTATCACAAGAACTCGCCAGTCATTTTGGGTCTTTAGACGCTCTAATCAGCGTTTGCCATGCCACCACCCACGCCGAACAGGCTTTCATCACGTTAGTTTCACCCCTTCTCACTTTAGAGAGTACCTCCGATATTACACGCGCTAAAGAACGCCTGCAAAACCCCATTCTGGAGTTATTGCCGCGTTACCATGATGCCAACGACCTAGAGAAAAAACTGACACGCCTGATTAAGCCCCTCATAGAAACCTTGCCCGAAGAGCGTAAAGATCTCTCTCAAGTCACAGTTTCACTAGCGAGCTTAATTGAAGCAGGTCACCCCCTAATGAGCGTCGCGGGTTTGGGGGCAATTTTAGTGCAAAACATTGTCGTTTGGTTCTCGGACGCTTATCATGTAGCATTGATAAACAAGCTAAAGCAAGCGGGCGTAACCCTAACTGCCGAAACCAAAGAACGGGCAGGCATATCCCTAGAAGGCTTAACGTTTGTCATTACTGGCGCATTAAGCGTTCCGCGTGAGGAAATAAAAGCCCTTATCGAGGCGTACGGGGGCAAGGTAACAGACAGTGTAAGCAAGAAAACCAGCTATCTTGTGGCGGGTGAAGCCGCTGGAAGCAAGCTAGACAAAGCACAATCGCTCGGCGTAAGCATCCTAGATGAAAACGGCTTGCGCGAACGACTCCATTAAATCAGTTCAATCAGCATAGGACACCCCATGACAGAAGGTATTATTCGTATTGCCAAAGAGCGCGTAAAACCCGTGCTTAATCAACACCCTTGGATTTTTAGCAGAGCTATCATCAGCGCACAACACGCCCGCAATGGCGAATTTGTCACTGTCACAGACCCCGATGGCGCGTTTTTAGCGCGTGGCTACTATAACGAAA
Source organism: Anaerolineae bacterium (assembly GCA_034437555.1). Taxonomy (GTDB): domain Bacteria; phylum Chloroflexota; class Anaerolineae; order Aggregatilineales; family Phototrophicaceae; genus JANWYT01. The sequence continues at coordinate 5,319 of DAOTTQ010000071.1, forward strand.
AATCGCAAATCCAAGTACGTATCCTTACATGGAAAGATGAGCCTCTTGATGAGGCATGGTGGCAAAAAAGCCTCGCACGCGCCATCAATGCACGCTTGCCCCTCTTAAAAGAAAATACAACCGTTCGCCTTATTCATGCCGAAAGCGATTATTTGCCGGGGTTGGTGGTGGATGTGTATGGGCAGTACGCCGTCCTACAAGCCCTCACCTTGGGCATAGAACGCCGTAAAGGTCAGATTGCACGTTGGCTTGCAGAAACGTTCAACAGCCTGTTTCCAGAACGCCCTCTTTTGGGTATCTATGAACGAAGCGATGTTGATGTGCGTGGCAAAGAAGGGCTAAAAGCCAGTACAGGCGTTTTATGGGGAGAAACACCCCCAAACCCCATTCTGGTGCAAGAAAACGGCATCACATTTGCCGTAGATGTTTACAAAGGACACAAGACAGGCTTCTATATTGACCAACGCCCCAATCGGGCTTCATTAGCACAAGCCCTACAAAGCGTTCAAAACCCCTCTATTCTTAATTTATTTGCTTATACGGGTGGTTTTGGAGTTTCCGCGCTCAAGGGCTTGCCAGGCGCGAGCTTGGTGAATGTCGATTCTTCTGCCGATTCTCTCAATTTAGCACGCCAAAACGTTGAACACAATGGCATCGCGTTAGACGCGGTATCCTTTGTCACATCAGATTGCTTTGAGTTTTTGCGCCAAGCCGTTCATCAATTGCCCATGTACGACGCAGTCGTCTGCGACCCACCCAAATTTGCCCAAAACGCCCAACAAGTAGACAAAGCCGCCAGAGGCTATAAAGACCTTAACATGCACGCTTTCCAATTGGTAAAAGCGGGGGGCTTACTAATGACGTTCTCTTGTTCGGGGGCAATCAGCCGTGACCTATTCCAGAAAATCGTGTTTGGGGCATTGGTGGATAGCGGGCGGCAAGCCCAAATCATTGGTCATTTGGGTGCAGGCGAAGACCACCCCATTGCACTCACCTTCCCCGAAGGCGACTACTTAAAGGGCTTGCTTTTGCGCGTTTACTAGCCTTCGTTTTCTTCTGTAATTTGTTGCTCGGCAAGCTGCTTAATTTTGTGACCCGTTTCGTACCACGTAATTTTGCTAATGCCGAGCGTCTCACGGATGGTTTCTTCATCCACGCCAGAACGCCAATCGCGCACAGCCATTGTCCAGCGCAAGTTCTCAAACGATAGCTTAAAGGGAATATCGGCTTGTTGCCCAATATCCGTAATGATGTACTCTAAGTTGCGCGTGGTGCAAGTAAACACGGCTTCTTTAGGGGTATATTGGCGCAAGTAAAACTCAAGAACACGCAGTAAATCGGTACTAATGGGCAAACGGCGTTCTTTGTAAACGTTGTTCACCTCATGCCGAATAAAAATTGCGGGGTCTTCGCGTTGTGTGCGGTCAATGTCGGCTAAGGTGAGGCGTTCGGTTTCGCTTTTTTTAATGCCCGTTTCTAGCAATAAACGCAAAATAAGTTGGGGGCGATGGTCTATTTCGTCGCCTTTTTTCATCATCTGCGCCAACCCTAAACATTCGCGCACTTGCTCTTGTGTAAGTACATTAGACAAGGGCGCGGGACCAGAACGCTGTAAAATGGGCTTTGCGGGGTCATAGTTTATTGCCTTCACCGCATAAAGCCACTTGAAAAATACTTTTAGGGTTGTCACGCGACGAGCATATGTTTTTCGGCTACACGGCACGCCACGCCCATACTCTACCCACTTTAGATAGTCGTTTAAGTAAGGTGTGTTATAGTTTCCTACTGGCATATCTAGCCCACTAAACTCACCGAGCAAGTGCATATCGCCCAAAAACGCCTTAATCGTGTGTTCGGTTTTGCCCTCACGCTTAAGATGCTGTACAAACAACTCTAGCGTTTTGCCAATGGGTGTTGTTTTACCAATGTCCTCTGGTTTAACGGGGTTTTGAGGGAAAAGAGTAAGTTGTTTTGGAGCAGCCATAGGATTATCGTTTCTGTGTCCATGCAATCGTGTCATAGGTATTATAGCGTAAGGCTTGGGCGTTTTGCGCTTCTTCTGTGCTAAGAACGCCCTCTGCCATGTCTAAATCAAACGCATCGCTAAAGCCTTTGACAAAGGCGTGTGCCACATCATGATATGCCACATCATACCCCAAAACACGGCTTAGCGTTGTGGCACGCTCACGTACTTGGGTTTTAGCATGGTGGCGTGTTACTTCATCAGGATACGCCAGGGCATCACAAATTCGCGCAATATCACCCCGTAGGGGCAACGTGCCATGCTGAAGGATGCCTTCTTTGCGCCTTACTTGTGCGCTTCCAATGAGTTTTCTGCTCTCTACTGTAATTTCATAGTGTGATGGCACTTCAAAGCATACCGCCCCCAACCCCTGATTACCTTTTGGTACTTGCTCGGAGTGTGGACTTAGCCCTAAGTGTTGCAAAGCGATCATCAACGCCTCGCTAATGCGCCGATAGCTGGTCACCACATCACCCTGTGCTAGTTCGTGGTCAATAGGTAAGGCAACGCTATAGGTCAGTTCATCACCATGTAAAATTGCTTTGCCTCCTGTGGGACGGCGCACCGCATCCCAACCGTGTTTTTTCATGCGTTCAAAATCAGCATCGCTGGCATGTTGCCCATACCCTAATGACAAACAAAAGGGTTGCCAACCATAGACCCTTAGAGTGGGCAAAGCGTGTTTAGCAGAAACCGCTTGTAAAATGGCTTCGTCAATTGCCATATTAAGCGCACCTTCCGCAGGTTTATCGTAGATGAATCGCCATTGACGCATATTCTCTCCCTGTCCTATACTGCTAATTACTTGACGTATTCTAGGTGGCGATTCTTATGACAGAACCCCTTACTTCTTCTGATGACTATACCTACAAGACACCACCACCAGCAACAGAACCCTCACTAGAGAAATTACCTCTCTATAGCACCACTGAGTTCTCTAGTCGGCGTGCAAGCCCCCCCCCACCGCCTTCTACTTATCGTGATTCTGATGCCAGAGAGCGCGTAAAGCGCAGACGGACAGGGGGTGCAGGCAATCGCCCTATCGAATGGGCGTGGGTACTGGTAGCAGGGTTTTTATTTGTGACTGTTATTGCCGTTAGCATGGGTGCGGTTGTTTTAGTGCGTGCCAATCAAACCCCCGTTGAAGTGATTCCTACGGCAGATGTGATGGCATTTCTGCCTACTGCTGTTGTAGCGCACAGCCAATTTTCTACAACAGAACTGGGCGAATCACTTATTTTGCCGGATGGAAGCAACATTCAGCTTACCCCATGGGATGGTCAATCGCGGTTTACAATGGTACTCGCAGGGCTAGACCGTCGCCCTAATGAAAAGGGGTTAGCGTATCGTACCGATACGATGATGGTGGTCAGCATAGACCCCAAAACACAGCGCATTGGCATTTTAAGCATCCCCCGCGATTTATTTGTGCAAGTACCGGGCTATGCGTCATTGCAGCGAGTTAATTCACCGATGGTCTTTGGCGAATCACGTCAACCAGGCTACGGCACAACCTTAATGATGCAAACGGTTCAGCTTAACTTAGGGATTCGTGTCAACGACTATCTTGTTGTGGACTTTCAGGCGTTTATTGATGTTGTAGACACACTAGGTGGCATTACAGTCACCACAGACTACACCATCAACGACCCCCAGTACCCCAACATGAACTACGGTTACGACCCGTTCTATTTGCCATCAGGTACACATAACCTCAATGGGTATAACGCCCTACGCTTTGCACGCACACGACACGGCGACAGCGACATCAACCGCGCCCAACGTCAACAACAAACCGTGATGGCAGTCCGAAACAAAGTGCTAGACCTTAATATGCTTCCACAGCTTGTACTTCGTTCACCAGAGCTTTGGACAATGCTTCAAGACAAACTTTACACCGGACTAACGCTAGAGCAAGTAATTCAGCTTGGGTTATATGTAAAAGACATCCCCGCCGAAAATATCATTATGGGTGTGATTAGTTATGAGTATCTTATCCCCTATACAACCAGCGACGGCGCATCTGTTCTCATCCCCAATCGTTCTAAACTGGGTTCACTGATGGTGAATACGTTTGGCGCAGACTACACCCAATAAGGCTGTAAAACGCAAAAACGGCATCCTAAAGTTTGGATGCCGTTCAATGAGTGCGAGCCTGCTCTGCCGTGTGAAGGTTGGCTTTGAGTCCTGCGGTGCAGGGCGGAGCCATGCTCGGTGTGTTGGTCTTGACAACGCGTGTCTATCACCTAAACATCAGACATAAGCCCCTAAATTGAGAGAGTGTTGGCCCAGAGCGGTTAACTCCTCATCACGCACATTGCAGGCATGACATAATTTATAACAAACTCCATGCCAACTGTAAAGGTGAAACTATGATAGGTGTGCAAAATACATGACAAACCGCTATAATCTCTTGTAATTTATTTACAATTTCACAAGGTTAAAAAAACGATGGACTTGCGTAAACTTCTCGCAGAGTTTCTTGGCACTTTTACATTAGTTTTTATAGGGTCATTGGCAGTAGCAGTAACCGCCACACCCAATACAAATGCTAATGTAGTGGTGCCTGCCCTAGCACATGGCATTGTGTTGGTGGGAATTATCTTTGCCTATGGTCATATTTCAGGCGCACATTTTAACCCTGCTGTCACAGCTTCTATGATAGTCACGGGCAAGCAGTCCCCCATTGAAGGGGCGCAATACATTGTGGCACAGTTTATAGGGGGTATTGTGGCAGCGTTTGCTTTGGTTGCTCTATTGCCATCACCCTATAACTATGGTGCAACCACAGGGCTTTTAACCCAGAACAACATTGTACAAGCAATGGTTATCGAAGCCATCTTGACGTTTTTCTTGGTAAGCACCATTTGGCAAGCTGCTGTCTACAAAAAAGCAGGTGATTTTGCGCCCATTGCCATTGGCTTTACGTTGGTGGCAAGCATTCTTGCAGGTGGGGTTTATACTGGCGCGTCGCTAAACCCTGCCCGCACACTGGGACCAGCCCTTGCCAGTGGAGATTTAAGTTATGTTATCCCCTACTTCATCGGCATTTTTGCAGGGGGAATTTTGGCAGGTTTGCTACATCGCTATTTACTGGATAAGTAGCTTCTAAATAAAAAGAGGGCGTTTTGATGCGCCCTCTCACTTTTATTTGGTTATTTCTTTTCTTCTGGCAACTGCACCCGAATGAACAAATCCTCTAATTGCTTGGGTTCGGCTTCGCTAGGGGCGTGCGCCATAATGTCGCTTCCTGTTTGGGTCTTGGGGAAGGCAATCACTTCACGAATGTTTGGCTCACTGGCTAAAAGCGCAACGATGCGGTCAACGCCCCATGCAATACCGCCGTGGGGTGGCGCACCATACTCAAACGCCTCAACAATGTGACCAAACTGCTCCATAGCGTGTTCCATCGTTTGCCCAATGAGCGGGAAAATTTTCTTTTGTAGCTCACGGTCATGAATACGAATACTGCCACCTGCCACTTCAAAGCCATTACACACCATGTCATATTGGCTACCGCGTGCTTTGCCGGGGTCGGTGTCTAGCAATGGCACATCTTCGGGCATGGGCATGGTAAACATGTGTTGTGATGGATCCCAACGTTGGTTTTCTTCGTCCCACATGAACATAGGAAAGTCAATCACCCACAAGAATGCTAAGGTTTCGGGGTCTAGCAAGTTTAGCTCTTTTGCCAAGAACGGGCGTATCGAGTCGGTCACATTCCAAACGATTTCGCGCTTGTCACTCATGAACAATAGCAAGTCGCCTGCTTCTGCGCCCACACGCTCAAACAGTGCCATTTTTTGGTCTACTGTAAAGAACTTGCCAATGGGACCCTTTACTTCTTCGGCTTCGCTAGCGGGAAGTGCCATCCACGCCAAGCCCTTTGCCCCAACACTCTTTGCCATTTGTTCTAGCTCTGCAACAAAATTGCGTAGCCATTGCCCACTCTTATCGAGGGTCATTTTGGGGGCGCGAATCACCTTAGTAACTTTGCCTTCTTCAGCATTCGTCACAAACACTTGGAAACCACTCTTGGATGTAATATCGGTTACGTCAATGGCACGCAAGTCATAACGAATATCGGGCTTATCACAACCGTATAAGTCCATGGCATCTTGGTACAACATGCGTGGGAACGGCTTTTGCTGAATAGTCTTTTCGGGGGTTACTTTTTCTACAAGCGCGGTCATCAGGCGTTCATTCAGTTGCATCACGTCTTCACGTTCTACAAAGCTCAATTCCATGTCCAGCTGTGTAAATTCGGGTTGGCGTTGTCCGCGTAAATCTTCATCTCTAAAGCAACGTGCAATTTGGAAATATTTTTCATAGCCACCCACCATCAATAACTGCTTTAGTTGTTGAGGAGATTGGGGAAGCGCATAAAATTTACCGGGTTGTAGGCGGCTAGGCACTAAAAAGTCACGTGCGCCTTCGGGTGTGGTTTTGAATAAGATAGGCGTTTCAATTTCAACAAAGCCTTCTTCATCCAAAAAGTCACGGATAAACTTAACGGCACGATGGCGCAACAAAATGTTGTACTGCATCTTAGAACGGCGCAAATCTAAATAGCGGTGCTTCATACGAAGGCTTTCGTCCAAGCCTTCTTGCTCTTTGTTTATATAAAAAGGAGGCGTTTTAGAGGCGTTAAGAATGGTTACTTTTTCAGCAATCACTTCAATATTGCCTGTAGCAAGTTCCGCATTTTCAGAGCCTGCGGGGCGCACGCGCACATTCCCCACCACCTGAATCACGTATTCAGAGCGTGCCGTATCTGCCACTTGGTGCGCTTCGGGGGTGGTATCACGGTCAATCACCACTTGCACCAGCCCCCACCTGTCGCGTAGGTCAATAAAAACAATACCGCCTTGGTCTCTGCGGCGATGCACCCACCCCGCAAGGGTGACGGTTTGCCCCGCGTGTGTGTCGCGTAATTCGCCACATCTGTGTGATTTCATCATGATCGCTGATTGCTCCCGTTTGGCATCTATGATTTGGTGTAAAGATGCGTTGATTATAGCGTGTTCTCGTTAGTCATTGAACTGTTTGCACATGATATTGTATTATAAATGTTCTAAATTGTAAGCGTTCACGCTGAAAGAAGGTGCTTGATGAAGTCTGTGATTGTCTTTTTGCGCCACTTCTTCTCGCTAGAAGCCTCTGTTACCAAGCGACAACTAGGCATCATACTGCTTGTTGTGGGCGTGGGGGCGTTTGTGGGCATCCTTGCCATTGATGTTGTGGGCGCAGGGCGCGAAGGGGGCATAGGTCCCGCCCAACAAGCTGCCCTGATTGGCATGGCGTTTATTGCGCTCTTAGGAGCAACACTTATACCATTAGGAGATAAACCTGCATGATGCGTTTTGCTTCGCTTGCCTCAAAAGGGCTTTGGTTTTGGGCGTGGGTCTTTTTGTTGTTTTCACTCTTGGTATACGCGCTCTACGCTCACAATCTCGCCACTTTTCCATTTGATTATGACCAAGGCGAAGGGTTTGAACTAGTAGATACAATTTTGTTTAGCCAGTTTCAAATGCCGTACAAAAGCACAGAAGTTTATCCATTTTATGCCAGTAACTACCCTCCGTTTTATCATGTGGTGCTTGCGCCGTTTGTATGGTTTTTTGGCGAAGCCTACTGGTATGGACGGTTGTTTAGCTTTGTCAGTACGCTAGTAACAGCTTATGCCATTGGGCGCGTGGTGCTTCGGCACACCCAAGCAAGGCATGTTGCCTTCTTAAGCGGACTCGCCTTTTTAGCCTCTAATACCGTCTATCACATCGGGGCGTTGTTTCGGCAACATATTTCTATGGTGATGTTTGAAACACTAGCCATTGTGATTCTGGCATACGCCTTCCCCAACAAAAAACCAAAAGGCATTGCACTAGGGTTTTTGATGCTTATTTTGGCGGGCTACACCAAGCAACTGGCTATTTTTACCGCGATTGCGGTGTTACTATGGGCGTTTTTGCAAAACCCGCGCAGAGCTATCCTTTGGGGAATAGGGTTTGGGCTAGCAGGTCTTGGCATCTTCGCCTATCTTACGGTGGCAACAGGGGGCGAATGGTGGCGACAAGCCATCCTTGCCAACGTGGGGGGCATTAACGCCATACAGGTGTTTGCGCTCTTCAAACTAACGTTTCAGTTACACGGCTTTTTATTATTGCCTGCGCTGGCTTACGTGGTGTATGAACTATATATAGAACGTCTGTCGCTTTATAGTGTGTGGTTGGTAGTTACACTGATACTAGGGGGCATTAGCTCTGGCACATGGGGCGGTGGCGATAGTTATTTTTCTACAGCCATCGGCGCAACTTGCCTTGTAAGCGGGCTGGCATTGGGGCGTTTATGGCAACACCGCAACCACGCTCTACCCTATATTCGGGTGGCTGTATTGCTACTGATTCCATTACTTTACATCGGCTATGGGCGAGCGACCTTAAAGATGCCAACCGATGGCGCATTTGCACCCTTAGCGAGTGCGCTTAATATTCAGCCAAACGCCATGGGGCGATTTTATGATAGCGCAAGCCGTGATGTAGGGGGATATGCCTATATTGGGCATTTTACCACCCCTGAGGACATCGCAATGGGGCAGTATATCGTCTCGTTGATACAGGCAGAAGAGAAACCTGTGCTTAGTGAAGAAGCAGGCTTTTCGTTGGTTGCAGGACGTGATGTTATTACCAACCCCACACAGTTACTCAACCTTGAAAAAGCGGGGCTTTTTAACGGTGAAACGCTCATCAAGATGATACAAGAGCAAGCGTTTGGCTTGATTATCTTTAGGGCGCAGTTTTACCCTAGTAGCGTGTTAGAAGCCATTTGGCAATTCTATGAGCAACGCGAAACTGTACCAATGAACGGCTTCGAATACCTTATTCTCTATCCAAAATCATAGCGCAAGAGAGACTGACTACATGAGCACTGCCTATATTTCGCACCAACGTTATTTAGAGCATCGCATTGTGGGCTATAACCACGTTGAAAACCCAAATCGCTTGTTAAGCGTGTGGGCATCCCTAGACGAAGGCAAGCTAACAGAGCGTATGATGCCCTTAGAACCGCTCCTCGCAACAGAAGAACACTTATTGGCAGTACATACGCCCGACCTCATTGCACGCTATCAACGGCTAGTGGCAGAAAACCGCACCGCCATGATAGACCCTGATACATATGCGTTGCCTGTCTCTTATGAGATTGCGCGTCTGTCAGCTGGGGGTGTCATTCGTGGGGTGCGAGCCGTTGTTAATGGCGAAGCACACAACGCGCTAACCGCCACACGCCCACCGGGTCATCATGCCACGCCTAGCCGCGCGATGGGCTTTTGCCTTTTAAGCAATATAGCGATTGGCGCACAATGCGCCCTAGACCACTTAGGGCTATCACGCATTCTGATTGTTGATTATGACGTGCATCATGGCAACGGCACACAAGACGTTTTTTATGGTGATGACCGCGTGTTTTTCTTGTCATTGCACCAATACCCATTCTACCCTTCCAGCGGCAAAATTAATGAAACAGGCGCAGGCAAGGGCAAGGGCTATACGCTTAACGTTCCTTTGCCCGCAGGACACGGTGATGCCAGTTATGCCGAAGCGTTTAAGCAAATTGTGTGGAAAGCCGCCCAACGCTATAAACCCGAACTCATTATGGTTTCGGCGGGCTTTGATGCCCACTGGCGCGACCCACTAGGCATGATGCGTCTTTCGCTGAAGGGGTATGCACACATTACCCGCGAACTCATCCAAATGGCAGAAACGCTGTGCAACGGCAAAATTGTCTTTGTGATGGAAGGGGGCTATGACCTAGAAGCACTGGGTAATGGTGTAAGAAACATTGCACACGCCTTGCTTAAAGAGGACACCATCAGCGACCCATTAGGCGATGCCGGTGGAAAAGACCCCGACCCACAGCCGATTTTAGATGAAATTGCCAAGATTCACGGGCTATAAAAAAAGGGCGCAAATGCGCCCTTTTTGATGTGTTTATGACAGCGACTGAACGCGCTTACGTAATGCTTCTAGCTGACGCTGAAGTGCCGTTAGCGAATCCTCTTGTTCTTGATAGCGTTTTGCGAGTGTTTCTAGCTGGCTAAACACGGGAATTAGCTGTTGCTTGCCATATTGTGTTAGGCGATGGCGTTCTTTACGAGTAACCTCATCCAGCGTGTCTTTATAGCTCTTGATGAGCGTATCAATACGTTGGTTAAATTCGTTATGGGTGTCGGTGATGGCTCTGCGATAAGCACGTACAGCAGGCACACCAGCCACCACAGAAACCGCAGCACCTAACAATAGCGCAGGCAACACCAATGGAAACGCAGCTAATCCGCCCGGAGTTGCAATGGCAATGAGCATGGTTAATAGACCACCAAACGTTGCCAGCCCATACCGTTGAAACGTACCAATATTCTCATCAAACTGTGCTTTTAGCTGGCTTAACACATCACCAGACATATTCGTTTGTAGCTCTTCTTCTGCTACACGAATGGCTTCTTCTAGGTTTTGGCGTTGTTCGGCATAAATACCCGCGTCAAACCCCTCTTTTTGTTTTTCTAGCAAGTCTTGAAGTTTGTTAAGGCGTTCAATAACGCTGTTCCAATAGTGACGGCTTTGGTCAATTACATTGCTTACGTAATTGGTCGCCATTTCGTTGATATCGCGCTGTGTGCGCCCAATAACCACTTCTTGGAATTCGCGCTCTAATTGCTCTTTAGAGGGTGCGCCACCATACAGGCGCACACGCAAATTATCATCAATAAAGCGCGTCCCTCGTTGGCGAATCCCTTCCAGCGTGGTCGAAATAGTTTTGGTGATGCTGGCGAGTCGTGCCTCCAACCCCGAAGATTGGCTATCAATTTCATCTTCAATCGTACGCACGCGCCCCATATTACTTCCCACTAAGGTGGTATTCTCTTTGGCACGTCCCAAGCGTACTTTTAGCACACGCTCTACGGTTTCTAGCTCACTAAGTAGTTTTTGCTTGGCAGGTGGGGCTTCTAAATACACACCGCGCAGATGTGCCTTAATTGCGCCCATTCCGCCCGCATCCCCATCTAACGAATTTAGAGCATCTTTTGCCGAAATTTCAAAAATCAGGGGTTCAATGTTTAGCTTCTCTTTTGCCATATTTTCTACAAAACGGCGCACTTCTTGGCGTTCTGTCGGTTGTAACAAGTCCACTTGGTTAATGACAAGAATAATCTTCTTGCCATAGGACTGTACCAACTCTAGGTACATACGCTCTGTTTCTGCAAAGGCTTGTTTGGCATTTAGCAAAAACACCACAAGGTCGCTACGATGCAGAAAGGACTTGGCTGTTTTTTCGTGTTTCAAGAATACCGAGCCAGTACCAGGAGTATCTACAATAGCCACCCCAAACGCGCCTGTATTCGGATGTCCCCACACACGCACCCCATCTTCACGGACTTCTGGTTTGCGTTGGGGGGTATCACTGTGGCAAATCATCTCGATATACTCGGTTGTGGGTGTAATGCCCATATCCAGCATCTTATCGCCCAGAAGCGCGTTAATAAACGTAGACTTGCCCGCGTTAAACTCACCAATCACCACCAACATAAAGAACATTTCGCGCAAGTCTTGGGCAATATCGCTTAGGCGTTTGCGGTCTTCTTTGGTTGCTTCGTCTTCTTCAAAGAAGGCTTTAGCGATGTCGTTGATAAGTTCTATTGTTTCTTGGCGATAGGTGGCAATTTCACCCTCTAGCCCAACCAACATGGAAGTTGTCGTCATCTGTTTTGCTCTTTCTACAGCTTAATACCCAAGATATTGCGTTTACCCAAATCGTTAAGGTCATCTTCTAGCTTCGTTAGCGTTTGTTCCGCATTTTTAAGCTGTGTCATTTGCTTATTCTGTAAGCTACTTTGTGCTTCAATCAGACGCACAATGGGGCTAACGACTTCACGGCGCAGTTCTAGGGCATAGTTAATGTGTGTATCTGTGGCTTTTAGCAAGGATGCTGTATATACCGTCTGTATTTCTGTCAGGCGTTTGGCATATTGGCGATGTAAAAACCGCCCACGAAGAGGCATTGCAACAAACCCCATAAGGCTCATGAGCAAAAGCACGCCCAGCGCAATCCACGCTACAGGGGCATCAGAACTCGCAGAAACCGCCCCAAACACCGAAAACAACGCAATCAACAAGATAATTACCACCAACTGCCACACGGCTAGGATGACCAGCGCGTTTTGTCGTTGGTCATTCAGATGTTGTGTTTCTTGTGTTTTTATCTTTTCTACCACATCCTCCAAAGGTTTGCGTAGGTCAGATAAAAACGTGCGGTTATAGCTGGTGGGGACTTGAATAGAGCCGATGAGCTTGTCATGTAGCTCCTTTGGAAAGCTACTTACTTCTTTTCTGCCGTATAGCATAAGGTCGGCAAGGTCTTTTTGGTCTTGTCCTTCAAATCGTGACGGGAGTTTGTTTACCACTGTAAACAGTTCGTCTAAAGGTTCAAAGACTTTATGCGTTGTAAAGGCTTCTAGCACATAGGTGGGCTTCTTTGCGCCACGAATAAAACGTGCAACAAACGTCATTTCTAAGATGCCCCATCCCAACGCCCTTAGTGCGTTGGTAAATTGGAACAAGTCAGCAAGTGCGGTTTTTGCGCGTAAGATCGTGTCTTCAAACTTTGCCTCTATGTCATTGGCTGTTTGACGGGCTGTTTTCGCCAAGTCTTGGCGTTGGCTTTCTAGCTGGCGTTCAACGTTATCTACCACCATACGATGCTGGTCAAAGGCAGATTGATTGTTCTTTAGAGTGTCCAACGCAAGGTTATGTGCGCTTTGGGCAATACGTAGGGGCGTTTGTAGCTTTTGGCGTAGACGGCTCGCGTCGCTTAAGTGGGTAGCAATATAGCTCTCAATGGTCGAAAGACCACTCTCGCGCCACAGTTCGTGGTTCTTTGTGCCGTCGTCCTGCCACGCACTCTGCCCAATTTTTGCAGACACCATCCACACATCTGGCACAAAGCCTAGTTTCGTTTTGCTTTGTTCTCGCACATAATCATGAACCTTTTTACGGTCTTCTTCTTCCAAAAGGTCAGCTTGGTTAATAACTAAGATAACCTTCTTGCCATATTCCTTAAAAAGCTGAAGCGTTTCTAGGTTACTTTGGGTCATGGCTTGTGTAGACAGCATCACAAACAGCACCACATCAGCACGATGAAGAAATTTGCGTGTGGTTTCTTCGTGTTCTTTGAAGATAGATTCTAAGCCGGGCGTGTCTACAAAACTCACCTTACTTAAAAACGATGAAGGGTGGTAAATCGTGTCTACTGCACCCACACTTAAGCCCATTTGCGCGGTTTCGCCGTAGCGTAGGATAGAAATACGGTCTGTAGTGGGTGTAGACCCCACGCGCAAAACGCTATCATTGCCTAAAAGCGCGTTGATAAGTGAGGATTTGCCTGCGTTAAATGCGCCCACAAACATCATCAATAACGGATGGTCGGCGTGGAACATGGCATCACGGACTTGTCCTACACGGTCTTCATCGTAGTTTGTGATACGAGGCAAAACGTCTAGGAGTTCCGTCATCAGGTCTATTTCACGTTTGCGAAGCGACTCATATTCTTGCAGTAGCTTTACATCTATTTGTTCAGTCAAGATGTTTCACCTTTGCGAAGTTTGTTATACTTGTCTAGCATAGTCTAAATTGTGAAGGCGTTCAATAGGCACATCAAAACCGTTTTAGCATCTTATTTTTATTCAAAAGCCACAACAGAAAAGAAACCCTATGAGCCTGAATACTTCTATTCACTACGTTGGTAACCGCCTTTTTGTGGACGATGTAAGCGTCCTTAGCATCATTCATGAGGTGGGTACGCCTACTTATATTTATAGCCTCAAACGTGCTATTAGCAATTATCATCGCATTCAAGAGGCGTTTAAGGGCATGAGCGCGCACGTTCACTATAGCGCAAAAGCCAACGCTAACCTTACACTCTTACGCGCCCTACACAATGCAGGCGCAGGCATAGATGCCGTTAGTGGCGGTGAAATTTTCAGGGCAAGGCAGGCAGGCGTTCCTGCCGAAAAGATTGTGTATGCAGGGGTAGGCAAAACCGACTCAGAAATTCAATACGCTTTAGAAGAGGGTGTGGGCTGGTTTAATGTAGAAAATGTGGCAGAACTACACCACATTAACACCATCGCGCATAGTTTGGGCAAACACCATGTGAAGATTGCACTGCGCCTAAACCCCGATGTCACCGCCAATACACACCCCTATATTGCAACGGGGCATGGGGGCGCAAAATTTGGGCTTACCGCCGAAACCGTGAGTGAAGTTTTAGCAAACCAAGCCCAATACCCCGAACTAGAATTTGCAGGGATTCACGTTCACATCGGCAGTAACCTTCAAGACACACACGGCACAGCCGAAGCCGTCACCCGCGCGTTAGAGCTTATTGCGCCTTATCCGCACATTCGCACAGTCAATATGGGCGGTGGCTTGCCTGCTCAATACGAACATGATAAACCTATACCCGAATTTACAGCTTTTGCAGACAGTGTGCGCCCTTTGCTTAAGGGCTATGAAGTAATTTTAGAGCCAGGACGCTCGATTATTGCGGATAGCGGGATTCTAGTGAGTAGTGTGCTATACCCCAAGTATCAGGCGGGGCAACGTATGGCGATTGTCGATGCCAGCATGACAGAAATCATGCGCCCCATGCTTTACCAAGCACGCCACGAGATTGTACCCTTGCACAAAGACCCCAATGCCGATCAATACCTTACCCAAGTGCATGGACCCGTCTGCGAAACCACAGATGTGCTAGGGCGTGACATGCCCTTACCCCTCTTAGAAGAGGGCGATTTACTGGCAATTTTAACGGTAGGGGCCTATGGTACGGTAATGGCAAGCAATTATAATGCTCGCCCGCGCCCCACAGAAATTGTGGTGCGTGAAGACGGTAAAACGTGGTCGGTTGCCCGACGGCGTGAAACATGGCAAGACTTGATTCAACATGAGCAAACTGTAATATAAAGCGAAAAGCGACCTCATGAGTATGGGGTCGCTTTATTTTTCTGGGGTGTGGTGTTAACTGGACTTGAACCAGTGACCTAGCGATTATGAGTCGCTCGCTCTAACCAGCTGAGCTATAACACCGCCTAGTTGCGGAGGCTGGATTCGAACCAACGACCTCCGGGTTATGAGCCCGACGAGCTACCTCTGCTCTACTCCGCGTTGACAAATATAACAGCATAAGCCCATTATGTCAACCACGAGTTTTAAGCGTCTTCGTTATCTATCACTTGTTGCGTTACACGATACACATCTTCAAGGGTTTTACCGCGTGCATCTTCAATGCGGTTCATACGCTTTTGAAACTGCATCATGGCATAGTTCACAAAGTCATCCACGTTT
This sequence comes from Anaerolineae bacterium, assembly GCA_034437555.1. Taxonomy (GTDB): domain Bacteria; phylum Chloroflexota; class Anaerolineae; order Aggregatilineales; family Phototrophicaceae; genus JANWYT01. The sequence continues at coordinate 20,736 of DAOTTQ010000071.1, forward strand.
AGTCCAAAGGGAACGGGGTCGTAGTGTGCAAAAACCTCATGAATGACGCCCACGGCAGGCATTAGCAGCTCGTTCATGGTTTGCTCGGCAAAGTCCCACAGGTGTGGGTTTTCTACAATGAGGCGTGAAATGAGAAAGATACCATAGGCAATGTGGCGAGATTCGTCTTGCTTTAGCTTTTGGATGCCTTCTGTGTTACCCGTCATCAAGCCGTTATTCTTTAGCATGGTAAAATAGGCGTGATAGCCCGTTTCTGCCAACACCCCTTCTACAATCATGTTGTAAGTAATGCTGGCTTGTAACTGTGCTTCTGGCGATTGGTCAATCATCAGGCGGTCAAGAGCCGTTGGCAACGCTTCATAGAAAATAGTGCTATAGTTTTCACCATGAAAGTGCGTTAGGTCATTGCTTCCCACGCCACACACTTCATGAAGAAACCGTTGAAAAAAGTCGGTGTGTTTGGCTTCTTCCCAAAGAAACGTGGTTAAAAACATCTCTTCTTCTAGTCGTCCCTCTTTGGCAATCGTCATAATTAACGGCAACAAGTCTAGGGTTACGGCTTCTTCGCCTGCCACAAACAACGACGTAAGGCGCAAAATGACATCTTTTTCATCATCTTTTAGCCCCTGCCAGTCGGCTTTATCTTTGGTGAAGTTAATATCACTCGGATTCCAAATGCCATATTTTTTAGCTTTTTCAAATAACCTCATGGGGGGAGATTGGCGGTTTAAACCCCGTGTAGTGGTTACAAATGCTTTATGTGATGAAGTCATCCGTCTGTTCTCCTATTTTTCAAATAAGCCTCTTATCTGTTAGCTTACCGCTATTCACGTGGGTTCGCAAGGGAACAGAAACAAGCTATATCTTTTGAACACGGTTCGCTTGTTTTACAATGAATTCCAAACTAACCTCTGTAAAAGGATTTTTTACAATGGATTCGCGTTTAAACAAGTTTGCAGACCTTTTGGTCAATTATTCAACCGAAGTAAAAGCAGGCGATTGGGTAGGTATTTTGGGGGATGTAACCGCATTACCCGCCCTTCGCGCCATCTATACCCACGTATTAGAAGCGGGAGGGAATCCTACCCTACTCATCAGTGATGAGTGGATGGATCGTCAGTTTGTTCAGCAAGCCAATGACGAGCAAATTGCATGGCTAGACCCCTCTCAAACGCTGTATTATGAACAAGCCGATGTCTATATTCGCGTGCTAGGCACAGCCAATACCCGCGCTATGACCAATATCCCCGCCTCTAAAGTACAAAAAGTGCGTGCTGCCAAACGCTCTTGGCTAAATACACGCCTACAACGCTCGGCGCGTGATGAGTTTCGCTGGGTAGGGACGCTCTTCCCCACCGAAGCCAGCGCACAGGAAGCCAACATGAGCTTAGAGGATTATGAGGACTTCGTTTACAAAGCCATGTTCTGCGACAAAGACGACCCCAAAGCAAATTGGTTGGCATTGGGCGAACACCAGCAGCACAAAATTAACTTCCTAAAGGGCAAGAAGAACGTGCGTTGTGTGGGCCCCAATGTAGACCTTACCCTATCGATTGATGGGCGTTCTTTTATAAACAGCCACGGCAAGCGCAATATGCCCTGTGGAGAAATCTTTACGGGCCCCGTAGAAGAAAGCGTGAACGGTTGGGTGCGTTTTAGCTACCCTAGCCTTGTGGGGGGAGGTGCTGTGAGTGGCATTGGGCTTCGTTTTGTCGATGGCAGGGTGGCAGAAGCCAAAGCCGAGCAAAACGATGAGCTATTGCAAGCCCAGCTCAACACGGATGCAGGAGCGCGTTACTTGGGTGAATTTGCTATCGGCACAAACTTTGGCATTACCCAATTCACCGGCAATATCCTCTATGACGAAAAAATTGGTGGCACAATTCACATGGCAATTGGCATGGGCTACCCCGAAACAGGCAGCAAGAACACCAGTGCCGTCCATTGGGATATGATTTGTGATATGCGCGACAACAGCGAAATTTACATTGACGGTGAGCTATTTTACAAAAACGGCGAGTTTGTCGTTTAAGGCTTAAAAAAGAGCGATTAAAAAGAGCGATTAAAAAGAGGGATAATCGCACATAAGCGTATCCCTCTTTGATTTATCCTAGTAGCAAATCACCATTTGCGCCCTGTTTTTCTGCCATCAAGCCCCGTAATTCAAACACTTGGTCACGAAGGGCTGCTGCCTTCTCAAACTCTAGTTGTTGGGCAGCGTTCTTCATTTCTTTCTCTAGCTCTTTAATCATCTTGGCTAGGCGTTCTGCAGGTAAGCTGTACATATTCACTTTTTTCGCTTTTTCGCTGTCTTCGCCTGCTTCTGCCGTTAAGGCTTTTACACGGTCTGTTAGGTCACGGATTTGCTTCACAATTTGTTGTGGCACAATGCCATGCGCCTTGTTATGGGCTTCTTGGGTTTCTCTACGGCGGTTGGTTTCGTCAATGGCACGCTTCATGCTATCCGTCATGCGGTTAGCGTACATAATCACCTTGCCTTCAATATGGCGTGCAGCACGCCCTATCGTCTGAATCAGTGCCGAATCGCTCCGCAAGAACCCTTCTTTATCTGCGTCCAAAATAGCCACCAACGACACTTCGGGCAAGTCTAGCCCTTCACGAAGCAGGTTAATCCCCACCACCACATCAAAAACGCCCATCCGCAAATCACGTAAAATTTCAATGCGCTCTAGGGTTTCAATCTCGGCGTGAAGGTATTGTGCCTTAACACCCATCTCGTTTAGATAGCCCGACATTTCTTCTGACATGCGCTGGGTAAGTGTGGTAATCAGTGTGCGTTGCCCATTTTTTACACGCAACGCCACCTCTTGTAGCAAGTCGTCAATTTGCCCTTCAATGGGGCGAACCTCAACAATGGGGTCTACAATACCTGTAGGGCGAATAATTTGCTGAACAATCGCCTCACTTTTTTCTTTTTCATAAGGACCTGGCGTTGCCGAAACATACACCACTTGGCGGATGCGTTGTTCTGTTTCTTCAAATTTTAACGGACGATTGTCCATAGCACACGGCAAACGAAAACCGTAATCCACTAAGGACATTTTGCGCTGTTTATCGCCGTTATACATCCCGCGTAATTGCGGAATTGTCATGTGGCTTTCGTCAATCACCATCAGGTAATCTTCGGGCATATAATCCAGCAGCGTAAACGGTGGGCTTCCTATGGGGCGTTGTTCCATGTGCCGAGAGTAGTTTTCTACGCCCGATGTATACCCCACTTCGCGGAGCATATCTAAATCATAGCGCACGCGCTGTTCAATGCGTTGGGCTTCTACTAGCTTTTCCTCTGATTTGAAGAAGGCAATGCGCTCTTCTAGCTCTTTTTCAATGTCAGAAATGGCTTTTTTGGTATTCTCATCACTACTAATGTACTCACGTGATGGGAAAATAATAATGTCTTGGTGTGTGCCAAGCACTTCACCCGTGAAGGGATCAAACTCTGTAATGCGCTCAATATCATCACCAAATAGCGCAATACGAAACGCAGTTTCGCTATAGCCGGGAATAATCTCTAACGTATCTCCACGTACCCTAAACGTACCCCGTTTAAGCACCATATCGTTACGATTATATTGAATTCGTACCAAATCTCTTAGCAAACGGTCACGGCGTATGGTATCGCCCACTTTTAGCGGCACAGACGCATTACGCCAGCTTGCAGGGTCACCTAAACCATAAATGCAAGATACAGAGGCAACAATAATGACATCTTTGCGTGTAAACAATGATGCTGACGTAGACAAGCGTAAACGCTCTATTTGCTCGTTAATTTGTGTTTGTTTTTCAATGTATAGGTCGTGGCGTGGCACATACGCTTCGGGCTGATAGTAGTCGTAGTAACTCACAAAGTATTCAACAGCATTTTGTGGGAACAATTCTTTGAACTCTGCAAACAATTGTGCCGCCAACGTTTTATTGTGAGCCAAAACTAGTGTCGCTTTTTGGGTGCGTTCTATCACATTGGCAATAGAGTATGTTTTACCTGTTCCTGTTGCGCCTAAGAGGGTTTGTCGCAAAATGCCATCTTGGATATTCTGCACCATCGCCTCAATGGCTTTAGGTTGGTCGCCTGTGGGTTGGTACGGTGAGACAATTTGAAATGGGGGCATCGTCAGTCCTCATAGAACACTCGTTCATGCGAGAAAGGTATTATAGGCTTAAAGAAGCCCATGAAAAAGGGGCAAGAATAAACAAAAAGAGACACCCCGTTGGATGCCTCTTTTATGCGTTTTAAGAGAAAAGGAAAGCCTTAAACGAGGCTTTTTGCTTTTTCAATAGCTGCGTCAAAGTTCACTTCATCACCAATAACGCCCATGTATTCGACATATTGAACCACACCGTTAGTATCAATAACAAAGACAGAACGTTGGCAAGCACGCCAATCTAGATCATAAACGCCATAGTCTTCGGCAAATTTCATGTCCATGTAACAAGTAAGGGTTTCGGTTTTTTCGATGCCTTCGTTGCCACAAAAGCGTCTAAGGGCAAAGGTAGTATCTGCACTAACCGTTAGCACCACGATATTATCGCTTAAATTGGCGGCTTCCTGGTTAAAACGGCGTGTTTGCGCCGAGCAAGCGCCCGTATCAATTGAAGGAATTGCGCTGATTACAACGACCTTACCCTCATAATTTGCCATGGTGCGTTGGGTACGGTCATTTGCCAAAAGCGTAAAGTCGGGGGCTTTTTGCCCTACTTCCAGCATTTCACCAATCACTTTGTGTTCCGATTTGCCAACCATCATTCCTGAACGTACCATGCTTTTCTCTCCTGATTGTGTGTCTTTCTAAACAAACTTACGATATTTTAGCGAGATGTGATGAGTGAACGTTAAGAATTACCCCACCCCACCATAACGCCATTCGCCACCCACCATAACGGCAAGTGGTTGGACTTGCGCTATTTCATCCTGTGGAATAGTAAACAAATCACGGTCTAGCACCACCAAATCCGCCAGATAGCCCACCGCCAAACGTGAAAGGCGATTTTCCATGCCTGCACAATACGCCGCCCCCAGTGTAAAGCCCGCTAAGGCTTCGTCTAGGCTTAGGCGTAGTTCAGGATGCCATCCTCCAACAGGTTGCCCCTGCCGTTGGCGAGTTACTGCGGCATGAATCCCAACAAACGGGTTAAACGGGTCAATGGGCGCATCACTCCCAAAAGCACACACCACGCCCAAATCAAGCTGTAATCGCGCATTATACGCCCACACGGTACGCTCATCACCCCAATACCGTTGTGCCACCGTCCTATCAGACGTAGCGTGAATGGGTTGCATGGAGGCAATAATGTTTAGGTCACGCAGGCGCGTCTTATCATTAGGATGAATAATTTGCACGTGCTCAATCCGATGGCGTTTTGGCGTTACTTCGCCACGCGCTTTTTCTTGCTCACGCACTACCTCAAAGACGTTGAGTACATTATGAACAGCGCGGTCACCAATGGCATGAATAGTAGACGCAAACCCGTTTAGGCTGGCATAAGTCACCAGTTCCGTCATTTCCTCTTGGGTTAAAACTTCAATGCCATAGTTTGTTGCGTCATCCAAATACGGTTCAACCATCAATGCCGTTTTGGGCCCCAACGCGCCATCAGCAAACATCTTCATATTACCAATCCGAAGCCAATCGTCACCAAAACCTGTGCGAATACCCGCGTGAATAGCACTATGAATCCACTCCTTGTTCACTTGCTTAAGAACGCGCATGTGTAATTGCCCACGCTCACGAAGCCGTTGCAATGCCACCAAACAAGAGGGATTGTCAAAGTCATGGACACCCGTTAGCCCACTTTTTAACATGAGTTCTTGGGCATAAGCGATATTGTCTGCTAATTGGTCGGTACTGAGTTCTGGAATATGCTTGTTGGCAAGGTTCATGGCAGTTTCTAGCAAGATGCCTGTCGGGTTGCCCTGTGCATCGCGTAGAATTTGCCCACCTTCGGGGTCGGGGGTGCTGGCAGTAATCCCACATTGGCAAAGCGTTTGCGTGTTTACCCATGCAGCATGTGCGCTCTTTGCCACAAAGTAACACGGGTTATTAGGGGCAATGGCATCAAGGTCATGCAATGTAGGGAAAGCTCCTCCATCCCATAAGCCTTGCGCCCACCCTGCGCCTGTTACCCACTCACCCAACGGCGTAATGTTGGCGCGCTCACTCACGCGCCGTTGGGCTTCGGCAATGCTTGGCACTTCAAACAAATCAACGCTTTTAAGCGCACGCGAGAGCAATTCAAGATGAACATGAGCATCGGTTAGCCCAGCAATTACCGTACTGCCGTTAAGATTTTCGCGCTTTGTTGTGGCGGTAGCTAATGCCAAAATGGTATCGTCATCACCGATAGCTACAATGCGCTCACCAATGATTGCCAAAGAACTTACCAGCGCAGGCGATGATTGCGTGTGAATTTTGCCATTGTAAAGAATAAGGTCAATCAAGGTTGCATTCTCCTAAAATAATGAAATTAAGCGTGGTTGGCTTTGCCTACAACATCCAAAACTTCAACCTCTGTAATGCCCCCAATGCCCGAATGTGTCACAGACAAAGCCGCCAAATGTCGCGCTACTTCTAAGGCTTTAAGCCAGCTAAACCCTACCATGGGTAAGCACGCCAAAAGTGCCGTTGCAAACACATCACCTGCGCCTGTAGGGTCTACTTCTATTGCAGGGATAGCCTCATAAGGTTTTGCTACGCCGCTCTGATAGTAAATGCCACCGCGTGCGCCATCCGTAACAAATACATGGTCTACAACAGAGGCAAAATCATGTTCTAGAGTGGGATCTTCTGCAATGTCTTGCTTGCTAAAAACGACCACATTCACCGCCTGCAATAGTTCTGGGTCAAACCACCGCTTAAAGGTCACTCGCCCCTCTTTATCCCATTGGCGCAATAAACCTTGCGGTGTTAGTAGCACTGTTGAATTAGGAAAGCGTGTCAGCATTTGCGGGTCTATTTCATTGGCAACAGGGGCAAGATGCACCAAAGAGACATCCTGCCAGCCTGACGGCACGTGCGCGTACTCCAATGTCAGGGCGCGAGAATGTAGAGTTTGTGTGCGTGTTTCGGCGTGATAGACGTTTTCAAACACGGTTGTTTGAGGGGCAGTGAGGTTCATGAGAGTGGCTTGTGGCACAATAGGTGTTAGCAAGGGTTCATCGGCGCGCGCGCTCGTGAGTATGGCTACCTGTTGCCCAAATGCTAAAGCAACAGGTAGCGCATAAGAGACTGTTCCACCTAAAAATTGCTGTCCTTGCTTTATATCTGCCGTGACATGACCAATCAGCAGATACTCTGGTGGCGTGGTCATGACTTCACAGGCGAAATGGTAACTTTACGAGAATTGCCCTCGCCAACACTCTTGGTTTCCACGTCTTCACGCTCACGTAGAGTTAGGTGAATAATGCGCCGTTCATTGGGAGGCATGGGTTCTAGGGTTACGGTGCGTCCCTGCTGAACGGCTTGTTCTGCCATGCGTGTTGCAAGGTCACGAAGGCGGTCAGAACGGCGTAGCTTGTATTCGCCTGCATCCACAATAATGTTAGAACGGCGTTGCAAACGGCGACTTAGCATTAAGCGCACCATGTACTGTAACGATGAGAGCGTATCACCACGCTTGCCCACCAAGTAATTTACACCTTTGCCCGAAACATTCAAAATCCAGTGGGTTTCGTCACCATTGGCTGCGCCCTCTGCCTTGTGAATGGTCACGGTAGCTTCTAGTGCCATCTTTTCTATCAATTCCGAAAGGATTTGTTGCCCCACTTGTGCCACTTCGTCAGCATCCTCAAAAGGGATAACTGTTGCTTGGGGTGGCATTTCAAAGTCTTCAGGGTCTTCAAACGCCACTTCATAATCATCATTAGAGGCACGACCACCGCGAGAGGAGCGTTCTCCCCTGTTTTTAGAGCGGTCTTGTGTGTTGCGCTCACGGCGCGGACGACGCTCTTTATTCGTGTTGTTACTGTCACGCTCGGCGCGTGCAGGACGTTCACGAGGTGTTGGCATCGTAATAACTTCAGTATCTTGAAGGACAGGTTCAGAAATAGGTGTAGGTGGCATTGCTTGTAGGCGTGCGCCCATAAAAATAATGCGGACGCGAGCAGGTTTCGCACCAATGCCTAACAGTCCGCGACTAGGCTCTTCAACCACTTCGATCATTACTTCGGCAGAAGAAACCCCTAGTTCTTTTAACCCTGCTTCAATTGCCGCTTCGATGGTGTCGGCAGTCTTTTCTATCATCTCCATCAGACACTTAACCTTATTATAAAGAGGGCGGAATGCCTCTTTCACAGCCCGCCCATCCAATACTTTAGAACAAAAGTGAATATATTTTTAACGACTCTTCTTCTTTGAAGTCGCTTTTGGTGACGGTTTTGGCTCGTTAGGCGAAGACGGTGAAGTGATCGGCTTTATGGTAATCTCGCTCAGTGGCTCATCGTTCTTTTTCGGCTTGCCATCCCCAAAAACACGCTCCAGAAGACGCTTGCCGGGCCCACTGTATTGTGCAATCCCAAGAATGTTGGACACAATAAAGTACACAGACAGCCCCACCGAGAAGGACAGCGCAAAGAAGCCAAACATCAAGGGCATCATTGTTCCCATCGAACGGTTCATAGCAGCCGCTTGGTCATTAACGCCCGCCGTTTGTTGGGGCATAGACACCTTAAATTGTAGATAGGTGGTGACCATCACCAAAGCAGGCAACGCCAGCGCATACACCGGATTAAGCGGGGGTGTTGGTGGTTGCGTTAAGTCCATTCCCAGCCAAATGTGGTTTAATGGAATCAGGCTAGACAAGCCAGGAATCAACAAACGTTCCGACAAGTCCACCATCTGAAAGGGCGAATTTGCCAATGCGAAGTAAATCGCCTGATAAAGACCAATCAAAATCGGAAACTGTACCAACAAAGGCAAACAGCCGCCCAGTGGGTTTACGCCGCCCTGACGGTACAATTCCATTTGTGCCTGACCTAGCTTTTCGCGGTCATCTTTATATTTCTCTTGAATCTTCTTCAATTCCGGCTGAAGTTCTTGCATTTTCTTTGCAGAACGTTGCTGTTGTGCAGTTAAGGGGTACGTTAGTGCGCGGATAATCACCGTAAGCGCCACAATTGCCAACACAATATTATTGCCAAAAATAGAGTACAGCCACGTTAGCAACGTGACTAAAGGGTTAAAGATTAAATCCCACATCTGTTTTACGCTCCCAACGCCCTAACGGGCATACACCCAAGCAGCACGACCATTATCAAGCGTGTACGCTACCACCAGATGCGACATGTTTACAGTGCTTACAACCACCATATCATCAATCAAACCTTGTTCTGAATTTGCTTCAACCAGCATCAGCTCAGACAAGATTTCTGGACGACCTTCTATTTCACGGGTAAAAATTAACGCGCCATCTGTACGGTTTAGCCAGTAAAGCCGCCCGTCTCTTGATGCCACAATCACCACATCTTCTGTTACTAGGGGCGAAGGGCGAATCCCTTTTTCTGCCACTTTAACCGACCAGATGGCGGTCATACTCGTGGGGTCTATGGCATGAACATAGCCACTCAAATCAGCAATATACAGCACGCCCTCATATTCTACAGGGGTACTCCAAAGCCAGTTTTTGGCGACATATTCACCCAAAATGTTCCCTGACAGCGCGATTTTATACAGAGTATTAGAGTAGCTACCCACGTACAAATTGCCATCATAGAACAATGGGGTTGCCGCAGCAACACCTTTTAAGTCAACGGGTTCGCTCCAAACAGTTTCGCCAGTTTCGGCATCCACAGCGTGTAAGGTGTGGTCAATAGATACCACATAAAGCACACCTTCGTGAAGTAAGGGTTGCGCCCAAATACCGTTTTCAGTGTTGTAACGCCAGTCTTCTATTAGCAGTGGTTTTTCTAGGGCAATTACGTCACCGCTTTTAAGTGCAACATAAAAACGCCCTTCGTCCTCTGCCATATCGGCAATCAAGGGGCCACCGATGGTCACACCCTTGATATCGTCAATGCGTGCCGTATCCAACGTTACTTTTAGCAGGCGGTCGGTATAGGCGGGAAAAAGCAGCGTTTGCATGTCATTTTCTTCAATGAGAGCAGGACGAGCAAAAAACTGAGCATTCTCAAAACTATGCCCATCAATTGCCCATGTACGGCGATTTCCGTTTTCATCAAGGCGCTCACGACCTTCGGCATCACGCAAAGCCACCACAACCCCACTAGCGGGGTCTAGAACAGAGACATACTGATTATAAGCAATTAAAACACCCTTCTGACCGTAAACTTCTACTTCAGAAAGTGCGCCCCAGCTTACACCAATGCGCGTTGGCGCACAGGCACTCACAAGCCAAGCGAGAACTACTACGATAAGGATGAACGAAAGCCGCTTTTGCGGGTGCGAGGGTTTCAAACAATTACTCCTTTGGGGGTACAGGGTCATAGCCACCGGGATACATCGGCTGGCAACGCCAAAGTCGCCATAAGCCCATGCGTGTTCCCCTAAGCAACCCGTGTACTTCTATAGCTTCATACATATATTCAGAACAGGTGGGGGTAAAACGACAAGCAGAAGGAAGCGAGGGGGAAATAGACCGCTTGTAAAAACGCAAAGTTTTTAAGGCAAGCCATGTTAGCCCAAAACTACTTTTTACTGATGAGACTTGCTTGTCCGAACAATCGCTGCACATGATACACTATCTCTGCGTAAGAACGCCCTACTAGACCATAGCGTGCAATAAGGATGATATCGTAACCTTGCAACAAGTTAGGGTGAACGTGACGCACAGACTCTCTAAGGAGACGGCGGGTACGGTTGCGAGTAATTGCCTTACCTAAACGCTTACTTGTGATAAATCCATAACGATTGTTTTCAAGGTGGTTAGGGGCATAGCTTAACAGCATCCAAGAATGCGATTGTACTTGCCCCTCCCGCCGTAAACGCTCAAAGTCACTGCGATTCTTAAGCCGATGTGAACGCCACATTCAAAAGCCACATTCACAATACATAGAATACGCAAACACACTAAGAAGCGTTCCAGTTTACCTTTTTCACGTGGTTGGGTGTTACCGTCAATTTATGACGACCATGTGCGCGACGCGCCTTCAAGACCTTACGTCCGCCTTTAGAGTCCATACGCGCACGAAAACCGTGAACACGCTTACGACGACGAACTTTAGGTTGCCAAGTACGAAATGTAGACATGAAAATTCACCTTTGTTATTCATAAGACAAGGGCGACTCAATTGCCCTTTTATCCACAATGAAGCGTAAAACAACAACGCAGGAGTATAACTGAATTGATGAAGCGGGTCAACCCATGCTTGCCAATCAAGGCGTGTATCGGCTATACTGACGGTCTTTGATGGAGGAAACAACCCTTCACCATACCCAACAACTTCATCTTATTTTGCTGGCAAATAAAGATTGTCGGATAAATTTTGTCACGCAAAGCGTGGCTTTTTTCACGCATCACCCAACTGTTCTCAGGAGGTCTAGCCTATGTTAGCGAGTCAATGGGGACGCACGTTTGTTGTCACGTCTGCAGATGTAGACGACATAACTAACCATTTACTAGAAAAAGAAACACCCATGACAACGCGAGAACTCGCGTTTTATCTCATCGAGAAACAATTAACAAAAGAAAAGAGCAACGCCCAAGACCGCTTTAAGCGTGCTAAGGTTTATAAACCTTCAGAAGCCTATAAAGTGGGCGAAAAGCTCTTTTTCTCTAAGATGGGGTTTGAAGTGGGTGAGGTTATTGCCATTCGTGAGGGTGTTTCCCCTGGTGAAGGCAATTTTTCTGTTATCACAGTACAGTTTGAAGAGGGACGTGGCAAGCGCGAATTTGCCAGCTTGCTAAAAAACGACCACCCTCTTAACAGTGCTGCCCAAGAATTGCCACAAAAGCAACAATTACTTACCCCAACAGAAATTTTCGAAAACAACGGTATCGAAATTACTGGGAGGCTTATTGAAGCCTTGCGTGCTAATAAAGACCTTAAACAAGTAGCGGGATATTGGTTCCCCCGTGACCTTGTCCTAGATATTGACGTAGGCATGCTTCACCTAGCAGAAGCTGTGCTAGACATGAGTAACGGAGGTCCCCTCTCTACAGAGGAAATTATTGCCCAAATTGGTGAGGTGGGAAATGCTGCAATAGCACTGCAAATTTTCTCACTTAACCTTTCCATGAGCCAAGACAAACGCTTTGACGAAGTGGGACCTTCGGGCAAAATCTTGTGGTATCTCAAACGATTAGAGCCGGAAGCCGTACAAACAACACCAGCGATTTTAAGCTATAAGCGCATTGAGTATGACGAAGACCTACTGACAGAAGACATGGAAGAGCTAGAAATCGAGCTAGACGACGAGCATACCCCCATTGATTTTGTCGGGAAGCCCGTTAAAGCCACAACCACCATCATTTACCCTCATCGGCGTGCAGGCACATTGCCCTTAAACGCAAAGAGCCGTCAAATTTTCCCTAATGCACGCACACCGCGCATTTACGTTACCTTTACTGATGAGAGCGATGGTCAGCAATTTGTGGGCTGGGTAGTGCATGAAAATCGCTATGTTTACGGTTTATTTGATTATTACACCAAGCATCGTTTGCCAGTGGGTGCTTATGTAACCGTTAGGCGTGGGGAAAAAGAAGGCGAAATTTTCATTAGCTACAACGCGCACAAGCCTCGCACAGAGTACATTCCTATCTTTGTACCCAGTGCCGAACAAATCATGTTCGAGAACAAACGGCGTTCCATTGGCGCAGAATATGACGCATTGCTCATTCTGGGTGTGGATGATTTGCCCGCCATTGATGCGCTTGCCAAATCTTTTGCCCACAAAAGCCTTGTAAGCATTCTAAAAAGCGTTATTAACGAAATGGGCAGGCTATTCCCACAAGGGACAGTACACTTCACCACTATCTATAGTGCAGTCAACGTTCTTCGCCGTTGTCCACCGGGTCCGCTCTTCGCCATCCTTCAGGCAAACCCTGAATTTGACGAGATGGGCGACCACTATTGGAAGTTACATTCTTAAGCGCGTGGGTGGTCACGAAGGAGCGTATTATCATGACAAGCGTAAAACCAATCTTAAAACCAACGCTAGACACTAAGTTTCATATTGATTATGGATGGTGGGAAAGAGGCGAAGAGGACTTAAAGCCTTATCTACTTACTCACTTGCCTTCAGAAAAGCGTGAAGCAGTAGCAAGCCTAGAAAAAAGTGAACCCGTTGACTATATCGACCCCGAAACAGCAGAAGTTTTGCGTGTGGATGCACTCGGTATCGCATTACACGAAGCTTCTCGTCAACTCGACTTTATTAACCCCCAGACCTCGCTTGTCGATAGCGTGTTTAGGGTATTTCTTGCCAATGGGAACGTTCCACGCTCCCCCCGTGAGCTTGCAATTGATGCTGGGCGCGATGCCAATACCATCCTTAAAACATTGGGTGGTATGAAAATTTACAAGGGCATGAGACCTTATTCCTTATCAAACTAACAATAGTTCCGTTGGCAAAGGAGACTAATTTGTATGGGTAGAGTGATTAACACCAATAATCCTGGCAAGCGACGCAACTATGAAATGCGTACTGTTGCCGAAATTTTGCGCCGTTTGGGGCAAAAGAATCAAGTGGATGATGAAGTTAAAGACATGATTGCCACCATTATCTTTTGCTTACGTGACGTTTATTCCACTATCGAAGAATCGGTACAGGCATGGGAGAAACGAAGCTACTGGAAAAAAGCAGACGACTTTCAAGAGAAGTGGTATTGGATTGTACCCCTTAACCAACAATTGGGCGCAATGCTAAAGAACGAAACTTGGGAAGAACTGCCTAGCTTAATGATGAAGCTGTTCCCTTACTTTAGTGACATTGAAATTAACAAGTCCATGCGTGATGAAAGCGCATGGACAGGCAATTATGCAAAATTCGTAGAAGAAAACGCGGGTTAATCAAACCTTGTTTGCAGGTAGGGGGCAAGTTTCTCATAATCGGGCAATGCCCCCTGTGCGCCTGCGCGAATATAGTCACGGTCAATCACCAATGACTCATACCGCCCCGCATTTAGTAGCAAAATAGGCGCAATTACCACCACATCTGCAATGTTCAGGTCAGTATCGGCATACTGGCTTAAAAGCCGTATCGCCGTTCCCCAATGCCACGGATTAAGTAATTTTTGCCCTAATGCCGTCACAATTTGCTGTTGCCGACCTGCCCGCCCATAATCATCATCTTGGTGGCGTATACGAGCATAAATAAGGGCACGTTCCCCATCCATATTTTGCCAGCCCGTTTCAAAGCGCACCGTCTGTACGCCAAAATTTTCTGTCGGGAAGTTATAGTCGTCTATCACACGCTCCACATAAATATCTACCCCACCTACAGCATCAATCAGTGCCTTAAAACCATTAAAATCCAGGCGTATATAACGGTCAATGCCAATACCAAAACTGGTATTGATGCTCTCACGAAGTAAAACGGGTCCTTGGTCGGCGCGTTCTACTTCTCCTAAAACATGAATTGTGTTGATGCGCTGTAGCCCATAGTTGGGGGCTGTGATGAATAAATCGCGTGGAATAGAAAGCATAGACACACGAAAGCGGTAGGTGTCTACCCCCACAAGGATGATGCTGTCGGTTCTTACCGCGTTGCCTTCCCCATCGCGAGAGTCTAAGCCCATCACCACAATATCAACAGATTTGGGGGGGAAAATGGCATAAAGCGCAAAAAGCACCCCACACCCTAGCAAAATTATTAAAAAGCCTACAAAGGCAGTCCATAGACAGCCATTTCTGCGAAAGTGCATGTTTTACCCTTATACTTCGTTTACGGTGTAAGTGCAGTAGGAAGTGGCACACCACCCCCTGAAGGCGAGCCAAATGGCGCGTTATTAGTGGTCGAATATAGTTGCCACCCCACCCCACTTGCAAGTAATCCAAATAGATTTGAAGTGGGTGCGCTGACAAAGATGGAGCCATCATTTGCCGTTTGTACTTGTACGCTATACGGTTGTTCGTTCTCCATCGTTGCCCACCCCATGCGATTTCTCAGAGTTTCATCGGCACGCCACAGCATCCCAAACCCACGACGCGGTTGCCACAAGTTAGGAGAAGGCGCATTTGCAAATTCGGTCACAAATTCGGGCATCCCATCTGCAAAGTAATCACGGCGAACTTCCCATTTGGGTGAAAGGGTGTCGGAATACAAAATATAGATGGCATCTTGGCTACCCACCCACACCATAAAGCCCCTCTCAAACGCCTGATACACCCCTTGACCGGCATTGGCTGTGTTTAATGGGCAACTGGCAGGGCGAGGCTGGATGAAGAACCAATTGCTATCACAAATTTGGTTAATCGGCGCAGCAACAATGCTCGTCACGGGCAAAATTGCACTGGTAGGCAGTAAGAACGCCGTTGAAGTTGCTGTTGCCGTTATCGTTGGGGTAAGCGTTGCCGTTGGCGTAAACGTCATGGTAGGCGTAAGCGTTGGTGTTTTGCTAGGAGGGAGTGTTGGAGTTACCAACACAAAATCAGCAGGGAGAGTTGTTTGTAACAACGGCGAGATAATTTCTTGGGTTACAGGAGGTGGTGTAGGGCTTAGAAAGCGCGTTGGAAGCGCGTCTGTAACAGGTGCAAGGGTAACTTCACGCACAAGGCGCGGTCCCTGTATATCTTGTGTTGCACCACAAGCCACTAAAGCCCATCCCACAAAAAACCATGCGATTGCTGATTTTCTCATCATTTTGCCTTCTGTCATGCCAATTTAATGTTGATTGTAGTGCAGAGTTAGGGAGACGCAATTGCAAAGTTTACCCCATTACACGGTATAATAGGCTAAAACAGTTTGACATCAAAGGACAAACACATGACCAAAAAAACAGGTAGAGAAGCACGTGCAGAGCGCATTACGTGGTTTGCAATGATTTCCATCTTTTTACTCATGAGCTTTAACACAGGGTTTGTGTTAGACGGTTATATGACCTGCATCATCTTAGGCTTGATTCTCCTTGTTTCTGGCTTTTATCAGCTCAGTAAAAAATGGCATGTTAGCCCACTCACATGGATGATTGCCACATTGCTGATAGCAGCAGGGTTTGCCGACCTCTATTTTAACCAAAATTACATCGACTTAAACCTTCTGGGGCTTATTTTGACGGCAGCAGTCATCGGCATAGGGGTTATTACTAACGAAAGTTAGGCAATTTCGCCCAATGCCCTTGTGCATATTGTAAGAACGTTTATCATAGTCTATAAAGTTCTTTTGCTTACACTATTTTATAATGTGATGATTATGACCGACCCAGCCAACATAATTACAGTAGAAGATGTAAGAAAACTCGCCCTCCCATTAGGGACAAAGGTAATCACAGGCGATGGCTTATTGCAACGCCCTGTCAGCTGGACAACTGTTATTTACGTGGATGACACCCTTAAATCAAAGAGTGTACAAGCCAACGAAATTATCTTAGTTGCCCCCCCCGACCACGGAACACGCATTGCAAATTCTGATGTAGAAATTGTACGGTGGGCGGCGGATGTTAAGGCGGCAGCCGTTGTTTTTAGCGCAACCATCTCGCCTACAGCCCTAGCCGAAGCAAAAGCCTATGGATTACCCATCTTGAACTTGCCTGTCGGTAGCAAACCCCGCCTAATAGAAAAGACGGTGGTCAGCCTTCTTGTTGACCGTAAAGGGCAATTAGAGCGACGTGGCACGCAAATTTACCGCCAACTCACACAAATCTCTTCACAAAATGAAGGCATGTCCGAGCTTGTAAACGCTATGGCGCGTCTTACCAATAAAGCCGTTGTCATCCAAGACAAGCGGTTGCGCGTCATTGAACACACACTACAGCCCCAGTTTGTAGACCGTTGGGAAGATATAGAAGGCTTTCTTAAAAAACAAGAAAATCTGCCCATTGAAATGCAAGACCGCCATCGTGTGAGTGAAATAGACTCACCAACCCAAATTCAGGCGTTACCTATGCCCAATATTGCTCGCTTGGTTGCCCCCATTATCACTAACGGCATCGGGCGTGGTTTCCTATCGATTGTTGGCTATGACAACGAAACCGATGACATTGATTTACTGGTTGCAGAACACGGAGCCGCAGCCTGTGCTTTAGAGATGGCAAAGCAAAAGATGGTCAGCGAAACCGAGAAAAGGTTACGTGGCACTTTCTTAGACCGCTTACTCATTGGTGACGTAAGCCAGCAAGAAGCCATTCGTCAGGGTGAGCGTTTTGAACATGATATGACAAACACTCATGTGGCAGTGGTGCTGTCTTGGCGTGGTGATAATCCCCCCTCCATTCGGCGACTAGAAACCATGATTAACACCATCATTGATGCCCAACGCGCCAAAGCCCTTGTATGGCAACGCGAAAAAGAGCGCGAAGTGGTTTTGTTCCACGCCACAGACCGCGAAGACCCCATTGATACGAGCCTTCGCATTACAGATATTTTTGCGCGTGAAATTAATCGCCAATACCCCAACAATCATGTTGCTATTGGGCTGGGGCAAGCTGTCCGTGAAGTAGGGCAATGGCGCAATAGCTACCGTGATGCTGTTCAAGCAATGGAACTAGCGGTTCGGTTGCAAACCGACACACCCCTTTATATTGGGGATTTGGGGGTATATCAGCTTATTTTATCGCTCTCCGACCGCGAGAAACTAAACGAATTTCAAGAGCGCACGTTGGGTCCTCTCATTGAGTATGATATGCGCCAAACGTCCGACCTCATCAAGACACTAGAGGCATTTTTTAACTGTCACGGCAACCTTAGCCAAACCGCAGAAGTGCTGATTGTCCACAGAAACACGCTGCTTTATCGTATGAATCGCATCAATGAGATTGCCAACATTGACCTAAACCGACCAGAAACGCGCCTAGCTTTACACCTTGCACTGACTATTCGCCGACTTCTAGCCTTAAATTAACCACTTTTTTGTACCTAACACCACAAAAACACGCGGTTCTATTAGGCAAGTTGCCTAATAGTAAAACCATACGGTAAAAGAACGGGACTTTTGTGCAAACATGCTAAAAAGTCTCGTTTTTTATATCCATAGCGCATCGTTTTTTCACTGGTTACACTGTATGCTGAATGTGTTGCATTTTAGAGTTGTGTTCTTTCGCTCAAGAAAACCTCGTAAAAATAATCATCATCACCCGTAATTCATCAAACTAATACTTTATTGATTGTGCAACTTATTTCTTTAAGTAAGTAAACTTTTGACCTAATACAAGAGGGATTCAAGATGTCGCAGAAAACACTACAGCTCTCCCAGACTAATGTGGATGACTTTCATCGTATAGACCTTGAGGAGCGCGATGCTTGCGCGTTAATTTGCTCTGTCCGTAAGGGCGGACAAGCCACTCATGGGAACGTAAAACGCACGATCGAGGCTCTTGCCCGCATGGGGCATCGCACAGGGTATATCAATGGTGAGGGTGACGGTGTAGGGGTTTTAACCGACATTCCCCGTACCCTTTGGTCAAAATGGCTTTCAGAAGCGGGGCTTATTGCCTCTACCGCAGGCGATAGAAATTTTTGGGTGGCGCATGTTATGATTCCATCCCAAGACCGCAACCGTACCAAGCCTATTGTCGATAACATTTGTCGTGCCATTAGTGAGCAAGGCTTACACATTCTATTAGACCGCGCAGGACAAGTTAACCGCCAAGTGCTGGGACCTAACGCGGAAAAATGCGAGCCTGTCTTTTGGCAAATCGCGGGCATTAATGGGCAAGTTCCTTCTCAAAAACTAGAAGCAACCCTCTTTGAACTACAAACGCGCCTAGAGGATGAGTTGGGTGTTCACTTCCCCTCTTTCTCATCGCATAGCGTGGTATATAAAGTACAAGGCACCATTGAAATTTTACGTCGCTACTATCCCGAACTTCGTGACCCCGATTACGCATCTTCAGTTACAATGGGACACGCGCGCTATAGTACCAACACAAACCCTGTCTTTGAACGCGCCCAACCCTTTAACATCTTGGGGCATAACGGCGAATTTAACACAATCTCTCGCTTTCGCTTAGAAGCCCAAATGTTGGATATTCCATTACCCACTAATGGCTCTGATAGCCAAGATGTTGACCGTTTAGTTCATTCGCTCTGTACGCAGTACAACCTTGACCTCATTGAAGCGATGGAATACGTTTTCCCCCCTTACGAACATGACTTAATGCAAAATAACCCGGAAGTTCACCGCGTTTATGAGCAAATGCGCCAGTCCTTCGGACATTTCGCGCAAGGTCCCGCAGCAGTTACCGCCCGTTGGGGTAATCAATTGGTGTTTAGTGTCGATTCTTTGGGTCTGCGCCCATTGTGGTTTGGTGAAACCGAAAAAGAATACTTTGCATCGTCAGAACGTGGCGTTTATCAGCTTGATAGTATGGCTGCGGATGCTAAACCAATGGCTCCAGGTGAAAAAATCGCCATCCGTATTACACCCGGCTACAAAATAGAAGTGCTTGACCAACCCGCTATTCAACGTCATGTATACACACGCTACATTGAACGCAACCCTTCCACACAAGAGCCTGCATCAATTTGGGCAATGACACAGCCCCAAGCCCCTTTTGACCTTCCCAAAGCCCCTTCTGGTAAAGGACAACAGGTTGTTGCAGAAACCGCCCCACAAGCCCTTGCTGTCGCTGTTTTAGATGCACAAGCAGGTTATGGTGGGCAAGCACTGTCCGCAGCCAAAGCTCTCCCTTGGCAAAAACCTAACATTAAAATCAACAGTGCCGTTATGGCAGCTTTTGGGTGGGAACGCTACCACCTAAGCCTTGTAGAAACCGTCTCTGAAACGGGCAAAGAGCAAATCGGGTCTTTGGGTTGGGATGGTGCTTTAGCCGCCATGAGCCACACTCGTGTAAACCTTGCCGACTACTTCAAAGAAACCGTTGCAGTCGTTACGAACCCTGCAATTGACCGTGAACGCGAAGCCTCACAATTTTCAACACGCGTTGTGATTGGGGTACGTCCTGCAATCGCAACCGCCCGTAAAGAACGCTTGGTTCAGCTAGAAACCCCCATCATCGTGGGGGGGCATCCCGATTTAGGAAGCCCTGAAGCAATGCAAAAGGTCGCCGACAAGTTTGGTACAATGACCATTGAACAACTCATTGGCACATTTGGCGATAAAGTCTTCCTCATGTCCATTAGTGCTTCTACAGATGAAACCATTGAACATGCCATTGAACGCCTACAAAAAGAAGCCGTTGAAGCCGTGAAGAACGGGATTCAGTGCCTTGTGCTAGATGATAGTGAAATCCTAGACGGCAAACGCCTGTGGATAGACCCCCTACTTGCCACCAGTGCCATTGATAAAGCCTTACGTCAAGCAGAAACTATTCCTAATTTGCGTCGTCAAGTGGGCATTGTCGTTAGAAGTGGTTCGCTCCGTGACCTTCACGACATTGTATTGCTAATTAGTTTGGGCGCGAATGCCGTCAATCCTTATGCGCTGTATGCTGCTGCGGTGGGAATTGCCCCTAAAGGTTCTAGCAACAAGCCCGACGATGCGCAAGCCGTTCAATGGATGAGCAATGTTGTTAAAGCCCTTACGCTTGGCATTGAAAAAGTGACCTCTACTGTAGGATGCCATGAGTTACGCGGTTACGGGCATAGCTTTAGTTCGGTAGGCTTGTCTAAGGGCATAGCCAATATTTTTGAAACGCCAAATTACTTTGGTAGCGAAGGGCGTGGCATTACGTGGTCAGACTTAAAGACCGAAGGTGAAGAACGCGCTGCTGACTTTAGAGGCGAAACAAAAGCACGCCCCACCAATCCCGACCGCTTCTATCCCAAGATGTGGAAGCGTGTTGAAGCCGTTGCCACAGGCGAAATTGGCTTAGAAGAATATGCCAGAGAATTGATAGAGCTAGAGGAAAAAATCCCTGTTACTATCAATCACCTGCTTGGGTTTAAGGCATCTTCCAAGAGCATATCGCCCGAAGAAGTAGATTTGCGAGTGGGAAGTCACAGCATCCCCATTTTCATTAGTGCCATGTCTTTTGGCTCGCAGGGTGAACTAAGCTACAAATCCTACGGCGAAGCTGCCTTCAAACTAGATACCATTTGCATCAATGGTGAAGGGGGCGAAATGGCGGATGTGATGGGAAAATACCCCAAGCATCGTGGGCAACAAGTAGCCTCGGCACGCTTTGGTGTAAACATTGGATTCTTAAACTCCTGTGAACTCATCGAAATTAAAATTGGGCAGGGCGCAAAGCCGGGCGAAGGTGGACATCTGCCGGGCTTCAAAGTAACCGAACAAGTGGCAGCATCACGCGGTACAGTGCCGGGTGTTGACCTTATTTCGCCCAGCAATAACCATGACCTTTACTCGATTGAAGACCTTGCACAACTGATTGATGAGCTAAAAACAGCCAATCCTTTGGCAAGAGTCTCTGTAAAGTTACCCGTAGTACCGGGCATCGGCATTATTGCCGTAGGTGTGGCAAAAGCAGGCGCAGATATCATTACCATTACAGGCTACACGGGCGGTACAGGGGCAGCACGCGCCCATGCCCTACGTCATGTGGGCTTGCCCGCCGAAATTGGCGTTTGGCTTGCACACCGCTCTTTGATGGAAAGTGGCTTGCGTGAGGATGTCGAAATTTGGGTAGACGGTGGCTTAAAGAGTGGGCGTGATGTCGTTAAGATGATGTGCTTGGGCGCAAATCGCGCGGGCTTTGGCACAATGGCAATGGTCGCCGTAGGCTGTACCATCTGTCGGGGCTGTCAGGATGGCACTTGTCATGTGGGCATCACCACACACGTTAAAACCCGTGATGAAGCCGACCTTAAGGGATTTAAGTCCTTCCGTCCCTTTGAAGAACGTGGTTCTGCAGATGCCATCGTCAATGTCTTTAACATGCTCACCCAAGATATTCGCATTTGGACAGCCAAACTAGGCGCAAAGAACCCCCAAGAACTTGTAGGACGTGCCGACTTGCTAGAGCAAGTTACCATGCACGATAGAATCGACCTAACCTCCCTGCTTAAGCCCGCCCCCAAACCCGGCAAGAAACCCGCTCAGCCTGGTGGCAGACGCTTAGCACGCCCACGCAACACCGTAAGCCATCAAATTACCATGCTAGTGGCTGAATATGTAAAGCGTGGCGAATATGAACTCACATACGATGACGAAGCCGTCATGGCAATGGACAGAGCCTTAGGAACGCATCTTTGCGGCGCCATCAAGCGCGGTGAAGTGCTACATTCAGAGGACATAGAAGCCATTAACTTGTCATTTAGCAACTCCGCCATTCCTGGCAATGGACTTGCAGCCTTCTTAGATAACCCCGTCAACGTTTTTGTTGAGGGTGGCGCCCAAGATGGCGTTGCCAAGTGTGCAAGGGGTGGCAAAGTCATCATCCTCAAGGGGCTAAACCACAACGGGCAACGCCTAGACGGTAGCGTGGGCAAGAGTTTTGCTTATGGCGCGCAGGGTGGCTTGTTTATCATACAAGGCAACGCAGACACGCGTGCCTGCATCCGTATGAGTGGTGCAGATGTCATTTTTGGTGGCGAAGTAAAAAGCCCCTTACAAGATGAACTGGGTGGGCTTGCTACACGCGCTAATCTTAAAGGCTATGCGTTTGAGTATATGACAAGCGGACGCGCCTTAGTGTTGGGTGACCCAGGTCCTTGGTTGTGCGCGGGGATGACAGGTGGCGCAATTTACCAACGCATTCAGCCCGAAATGGGACTCACCATTGAAGCTATTAAGCGTCGCATTGCACCTGGCAGTATCGTAGATGTGCAACCGTTGGATGAGGCAGGCGAGCGCGATGTGCGTGATTTGCTCCATACCTACATCCAAACCCTAGAGCTAAACAACCAACCCGAAGCCGTACAACACCTTTACACGCTTCTTAAACGCCCACAAAGCTACTTTGTCAAGGTGGCTCCCCCTGTAAGAGCGAACTAATACAAGACAACTCGTAATAAAGAGGCGAATCCTATAATGGGGTTCGCCTCTTTTTGTTTTAGCCTGGTATGGTTGCCAACACACGCTCTATCTTAAGCGCAAGGTGCAAGATAAGCCGATTATCCGCATCATCTAAATCGAGGTCGGTCAGTTCGGCAATTTTCTCTAAGCGATAGACCAATGTATTGCGATGAACATCTAAATCCTGTGCGGCTTTTGCCAAATTACCATTCGCGTCAAAAAAGCCCTCTAGCGTGCGAATGAGGTCACTTTGTTTGCGGTTGTCGTGTTCGGTTAGGGGTTCTAGAGTTTCTTGATGAAAACGGCGGAGGTATTGCAAACTGCGGTCTTTTAACGCTAACAAAAGCTGAAATAACTTGAGGTCACCATAGAATGTCGTTTTCTCTTTATCGCCTAGCTCATAGGCAATGCTGACCGCGTCTTTGGCTTCACGATAGGCTTCACGCATGCCACTAAGCCCCTCACAAGGACGGCTAATGCCTGCCGCCACTAAGCCTGACGGGGTGCGCGTTGCCAGTTGTGCGCGAACCTCGTCAATTTGTGTGCGTGTACGTGCGGTGTGCTGTGCGCTCTCAATGGGGTACAGTGCCACAATGACATCCACATACTGCCCTACAGAGCCAGCAACTTGCCGTCTTAGCATATCATCACGCACCAGCGAAATAAGCGATTCTAGGGGCAGTGATTGACCGCCTTCCGCAATTGCCTTAAACACTACCGTCACAAACAAATTACTGGGTTCAAAGCCTGCTTGTTGCGCGCGTGTGGTCAAAAGATCGTCATCGTTGGATGTGCCACTAAGCCACATTTGCACCCAGTCACCACGAGCCTGTTCTACAGCAGAAGCAATTGCCCGTGATTTTGCCAGTTCAATGGCGCACACATCCGCCCCATACGCCAGTACAAGGCGGTCAAAATCATCTAGCTCTTCGGCTTTATCCACTAACGATAGATAGCCCGCCACACGCTTTTCTACTTTTAGCACAGTGGTATAGCCTAGCGGGCTTGGCACAATAATGCCTTGCATTGTAGGGGAATCTTTCTCTAGCCACTTTTGGAACGCACCATAGGGCAACATCTGCATCACAGAACGTCCCGTAGCTCCACGCTTGCCCACATTTGGGAACACCTGATCCATCAGCACACCAGCATCATCATGCACTACCACCAATTTAGCTGTGGAGCGTGCAATCACATGAAGCAAGCTGTTTAAGTCGCGGTTTTCGGCAACTAAACGCGCTAATTGGCGTTGTATTTCAATGGCACGTTCTGTCAATTGTGCCGATTGGTTAAGGATGAGCTTATTCACGGCTCGCTCGGAACTTGCCAGCGTTGCCCCTTCGGGAAGCGATAGCAATGCCATATTGTTTTTATTGGCAATGGTGATGGCGTGTTTTTCAATTTCACCTTCTACGGCAACCGCCCTCACCCCCACTTCCGCCAAACTTTGTACCACCTCATACAGCATGATGTGGTTATCATAGCTTCGCAGAACATCCATAGAGAGCAACGCCAGTTCGCCACCGTAAATATCAGGAAAAGCCGGAGGTTGTGCGCGAACGGTCACAGCCCAATTAATTTCAGTTTCTGCTTCTCCTGCAACCAAAGCAGTACCTAAGGGGAGAGCAAATTTAATTAATGACTGAAGCGTAGCGGTGCTTTTGTCTACCATGTCCTAATTTTCCAATCAAAGCGATGTGAACAATGAGCAACTTTACAAGTCTTTTGAACAAAACTTACAATAAAACAAAAACTGTTTTAGCCAATACCTCAAATATACAGCAAAAGTCACCAAAAACAAACAGGGTAACGCGCTTTTTTGCCCGTTACCCTGCTGAATTTTTAGCTATTTTTTTGTGCAAATTAGCTAATACGCTTCACACCCACAACAAGGGTTTCGCCATCTAGCTCACCCTTTAGCGATTCTGTAAAGTCTTCTACCGTATATTCTGCACTTGGTTGGGCATTGTTCATTTCTACGCAAAGCGTTTCTGTGCGAATATTTTCGGCAAATTGTTCAATGGCTTCTAGCACAATACCACTGGCTTGATAAGCAATACGGATGCGGTCGCTGATGTCAAAATTTGCCTCTTTACGCAGCGTTTGAATACGGCGCACCACTTCACGGGCAATGCCTTCAGATTTAAGTTCAGGTGTAATGGTTACATCCAAAACTGCCACATAACCCCGTTCTTCGGCGACAGCAAAGCCTTCTTTAGCTTCTTGGCGCACTTCAATTTCATCAGGTGTCAGTGTAAAGGTTTTACCATTCACTTCTAGGCTGATGGATTCATTAGCCAACAATGCACGCCCCCACGCCGAAGCCTGTGCGTTATCTGCACTCGCCAGCGTGGTCTTAACGGCTTGCATATCACCCTTTAGCTTGCTTCCTAGTTTTGCAAACACCGGTGATAAACGATAAACCGTAATGCCATCTGCATCCGACAAGAACTTGATGGTCTTGATGTTTAGCTCGTCTTTAATCACATCAGCATATTGCTCTACGGTGGCGCGTTCACTTGCTCCTGTTACACCAAAGCTGACAGCACCTAAGGGCTGACGCACGCCAATTTCAAATGAACTACGCCCTGCCAAGCCTAAACTAACCAATTGTTGTACCAATGCCATGTCTTCTAGCAAAGAGCCATCAATGAGGGCTTCATTGACTTGGGGCCAATCTGCCAAATGCACGCTATCTGGAACTTTGCTATCTTGGCTTACTACCAAGTTACGATAGAGTGATTCGCTTAAGAATGGCATGGCAGGGGCAATGAGCTTAGATACCGTTACCAAGCATTCATACAGGGTGGCATAGGCACTCTTCTTGTCGTTGTCATCACCACTTTTCCAGAAACGACGGCGACTACGGCGAATGTACCAATTACTTAACACCTCTACAAACGCCTCTACAGGGCGAGTAGCATCGGTGACATTATAAGTGTCATAGGCTTCTGTCACTACTTTGATGGTTTTGTGTAATTCTGCCAAAACCCAACGGTCAAGCAAGTCACGGTCTGCCACAGCAGGCGCGTCTTGGGACGGTGTCCATTGGTCAATGTTGGCGTAGGTCAAGAAAAAGCTATAGGTGTTCCATAGCGTGTTATAGAACTTAGAAACCACTTGCCCCACCAAGTCCAGCGAGAAGCGACGGGATTCACCAGGAGGCGCAGCCGTGTATAAGTACCAACGGAACGCATCCGCGCCGTACTTGTCCATCACCAACCAAGGGTCAATGATATTACCCTTGCTCTTCGACATTTTCTTGCCTTCGCCATCCAAAATATGCCCCAAACAGATGACATTTTTATACGCCACCTCATCGAAGAGCATTACGGCAATGGCATGAAGGCTATAGAACCAACCGCGCGTCTGGTCAACGGCTTCACAAATGTAATCTGCGGGGAACTGTTGTGCAAACTGGTCGGCGTTTTTATACGGATAACCCGACTGTGCCACAGGCATTGCACCACTGTCAAACCACACATCAATCACTTCTGGAACACGACGCATTGTGCCACCCGTTCCGTTAGGGTTAGGGAAGGTGATGTCATCCACATAAGGGCGGTGCAAATCAAGGTCAGTTAGGTCACGCCCTGTTAATTGGCTTAATTCAGCAACACTCGCCACACACAGCATATCGCCGTTTTGGTCGTCTACCCAGATGGGCAGTGGTGTTCCCCAATAGCGTTCGCGTCCTAATGCCCATTCTTTAAGGTCTTCTAGCCATTCGCCAAAGCGACCGTCGCGCACATGAGATGGATACCAGTTAATCGTCTTATTCTTGGCAATCATTTGGTCACGGAACTTAGTGGTATTGATAAACCACGTATCACGCGCCATATACATCAAAGGCTTGCCGTCACGCCAATTATGCGGGTAAGTGTGCCTAAACTTCTCGCTACGATACATCAAGCCCCGTGTTTTAAGGTCTTTGATGATTTCAACATCAGCATCCTTAAACCACAAGCCCTTAAAATTATCTACCGCATCAATAAAGCGTCCATTGCTCGCGACCGTGATAAAAATCGGTAAATCATGCTCTTGCCCCAGTTCGCTATCGTCTTTACCAAAAGCAGGCGCAATGTGTACGATGCCAGTACCGTCATCCGTAGTTACAAAGCTACCACCTAAAACATAGGCATGGTCTTTATCCGTAGGCAAGAACGTATAAAGGGGGTTATAACGCTCGTTGATGAGATCCTTGCCCTTAAACCGATTGATGATGGTATATTCAGGTGCTTTGTCTTTTTCGTGGTGTAGTACGGCGTTTAAGCGTGCTTCTGCCAAGATGAGTTGTTCTGTGCCTTCACCATTGGCAAGTGGCACTTCCACCTGCACATAATCCACCAGCGGATTTACGGCAAGCGCGGCATTACCGGGCAGCGTCCATGGGGTGGTTGTCCACGCCAAGAAATACACACCGGGTTTATCGCGCAATGGAAAGCGCACGTAAACGCTGGGGTCGGTTATTTCTTGATAGCCTTGTGCAACTTCATGGCTACTTAGCACCGTGCCAGAACTAGGGCTATACGCTACCACTTTATAGCCACGGTACAGCAAGCCTTTATCCCACAATTGGCGCAAAACCCACCAAATGCTCTCGATGTATTCATTAGTGAATGTCACATAGGCATTATCAAGGTCTACCCAATAGCCCATGCGCTCCGTCATGCGTTCCCAGTCTGCGATATTGCGGAAAACGCTTTCACGGCACTTCTTGTTAAATTCGGCAATGCCATATTCTTCAATTTGGCGTTTGTCGGTAAAGCCCAGTTCTTTTTCTACGGCAATTTCTACGGGCAAGCCGTGCGTATCCCATCCGCCACGGCGTTCCACGTGGTAGCCACGCATCACTTTATAGCGAGGAAACATGTCTTTGAAAGAGCGTGCAAGCGCATGATGCGTGCCGGGCTTGCCATTGGCTGTAGGGGGCCCCTCATAAAACACATAGCGGGGGGCGTCGTCGCGTCCTTCGGTGGTGCGCTGAAACACACGCCCTAAGCGCCAAAACTCAATTTGCTCTTGCTCTAGTTTACCAATGTCAACTTTAGGGTCAACCGCTTTGAACATGGTGGATTTATCACTCCATGAGTAGTTTGTAGATGAAATTGTTTAGGATGTTACAGATGGGTGTTATCGTGCTGGCAATGCCATAATAACCCATGAGACGATGAATCTCACGTGACCACCTCCTACCGCGTACGGTTACTAAGTGCGTTAGGGTTTATTATGGCGAAAAGATACGTTTTAGGATAGAGACAGAACGACTAATCTTGTGAAGAAGGGGGCATCAATTCATCAAAATTGGGGGGAGCTTCACCACCCCAAAAAACCTCGCGGCTAAGTCGTATGAGCGTTTTGTTGATGTCTTGATCGTCAACACCAATGACAACGCGCCACTGCATCAAAAAAGATGAGAACGCCATCTCTCCGCTACATCTTGATACATTCATGCCACGGTTAAGCCCGCTAACCGCAGAATTTGCCACACAAAACGGGGGAATAGCACAAGAATCAGGGCTTTGTTGAGCATAAAATAACGCCACTTTACAGGCGTTATCTTGGCTAAGATACAGCCACTCATCAACACCATGGCTAGTTTGTGTGTAACTAATTTCGTTTACACCACCCACGAGGGGTGGCGCAGGTGGAAGCAAAATGGCGTACAAGATGCTAAGCATCTGTACGCCAAACCAACAGGCAATGGCTACAACAGCAATTGAGCCTATTAGAAAAAGCAAGGAATTTGGGCGTTTAGGCTTAGGGTTGCCACTGCTGGTCATAGATAATCACCACGCTGCCTTCAGTGTTTAAGAATTCGTCTGCATTAGCCAAGCCGGGGTGAATAATAACTTGTGTAAACTGAACGGTGTTAAACCCGCCACGGTCAAACAAGCACTTCCACTGGAATGGCAACGATTGGTTGAGGACATATTTAGGATCATATACCAAGCCATCGCCCGCAGGTCGTCTTTCATTAGGAATGTCGGTAAATGCGCCCACTGGGGGAAAACGCTGGCAACGTTCTGCTGCTGTAATGTTTGAACCGTAGTGTTCTACTAGTTTTTGATTGTAAAACGCAGCAATCGCGTCAATATCACCTGACGGCACACGATAATACACCCGTTGCCAATCACCACGCACCGCTTGGGGTGCGCCCCACTGTTGCGCCCCTTGTGGTAGTTCAATAAAAAATGGGCTACGCCGAGAGTTTGAATCGAACTGTGCAAGCACAATCCCCGAAACAATCACCAAAACACCGAAAACACCAATTAAAATGCTGAGCCGAAAATAGGAAAATGCACCATTACGTTCTGTAAGAAAAGCCATTGCTTATGCCCCTTTCTTAAGTTTGTGCCAATGAGCTACGTCACTTGCTAAATCTTTACCATACGATGTTGCCATATACAAGCCCGCCTCGCGTTCCCACAAGGGCAAACCATCTGTTAAAAAAGTTTCTAAGGAAACTGGGGTCGCGTTTATTTGATTGAGTAGATGATGTGCCATCAACAAACGATAAGGTTCATCTAGTGTATCCAAAACGCCTTCTAAGGCTTCTTTTGCAGTAACAAAATCACCTAATCGAAATGCTACATGCCCTATATCAAATTGTACGACAGACGGCGCACCCAAGGATAAGGATTTCTTTATCCTTGTCAGAGCCTCATGATAGTTGCCTTGCGCCAACATTGTCTTGCCAAAACCATACACCGCAAAGTGATATTCGGGGCTATTTTCAATGGCTCGCGTCAGCATGGTTTCACTTTGCGAAAGGTGCCCTAATTGGCGGTAGATATTGCCCAATAGCACATAAACATCAATTGAAATTGGACGACTAACGCTGTGTCCGCGTGCCACAATACCCTCTAATAATTGCTGTGCGGTTACAAGGTCACCTGCCATCATGGCACGTTGCGCCCGTGTATAGGTGGTAATCATGTGGCGATTGCCCCACATCACAATTATTTGTAGCACAATTGCCAACCCCACTAGCCCGACAAATGCAAGGCTTTGAGTGCGGTCTTGCGTGTTAATGGCAATAGCCATCAGCGGAAACATTAGCACTAACGCAATAAAAAACGCCATCCGAGATGGGGTATCCCATTGTTTGAAGTCTTGCCAAAACTGGAGTGCAATACCCATCTTTAACGCCTAGTCCTGTGTAGAAGATTGTTCTAAGGCTTGCTCGATATTGGCAATTTCATAGCGCAAGAAATGCCCATAAGTTGTGCCTTCTAAAGACTTTTGAATGGGTATCCATGCATCTAAGCCAGTTTTGGCATCTAGCACGCGCTGATGAAACGCCTGTGCCTGTGCCTTATCACCCAAACGCTTGTAATGCTCTCTAAGGTAATAAGAAACGCGCACCTCATACATCTCAGACATTTCGCCCTGTGATGCTTTAGAGAACGCCTCAATCGCTTGGCGTTCATCACCTGCCATCTTGTAAAGAAAGCCCAGTTCTGCCCAAACAATCGGTTGGTCGGGGGCAAGCTCTATAGCACGTTGTAGGGCGCGTGCCGCTTCTTCATAGCTTGCCTGTGAGCGATAGCCATTTGCCAGCGTAATATATGCGCTTGCGTCCTGCGGAAATAACTGGACAGCGCGGTCTGCGGTGGCTTGCGCCTTTGCCAATTGCCCCGTGTGGGCGTACGCATTCGTTAGCAACATCAGTAAATCGGGTGTTTCACGCCCAGAACCCACCGCTTGCTCTAGCAAGGGAATAGCTTGTGAAAACTGGAGTTTTTGCATTAGGTTATAGGCTTCGCCATAGCCTGGTGCTTGGCTTCGTGTTTGGCGTGCCAGCAATAAGCCCACCAACACAAACCCAAAAGATACCATCAATGCCGACAAGCACAAGCCCGCCAATGCCAATTGCATAGAGCCAGACAAGTCCTCAGAAAACGGGCGACTGCGCGTTACAATAAACTCGTAAAACACGCCAATCACAAACACCAAAAACCCCAATAATGCCAATCCGCCACTGCTATAAACGGCTATCCATGCCAATATTCTACGCCGACTCATGCCTTCAATCATCGCAAATTCTCTATCGTTATCACGCCATCTGTTAGTTGCTTTATCGTCGCAATGTCCTTTGCAAGCACATCTCTTAGCGTTGTCGCACCCTTATCTGCCAATAACTTCTCCCATTCATCCAGCCCCGACTCGTCACGCTTTAGCCATTGCAGGGCTTGTAGGGCTTGGGCATCGTTGCCTAGTTTTGCCCATGCACGCGCCAAATAAAAGTGAATAAGCAGGCGATGCCTTGCGTCTGGCACACGCTCTTTCAGTTTTATGTTTAGGCTATCCACCACGCCCACATAGTCATTAAGGCGGTCTTGTATCATACCCATATTATACGCCGTTACCCAGTCGTTTGGCGCAAGTTCATAAGCTTTTTGGGCGTGCTGTAGCGCAATTTGATAGTTTTTGGACTGAAGCTCTAGCTCTGCCAAGCCATTAAACGCCACAGCGCGTGTGACTTCGTTCTTTGCCAATTTTTCCATTTTTTCATAGTCGTTTCGCGCACGCCCCAGTTTGCCGGCAAGGCGCAACAGTTCCGCGCGAAAGCGGTAATGATTAGGTTCGTCAGGTTCTATTTTAATCAAACCGTCCATAATTTTAACGGCTTCGTCATAGTCGCCACTGCGCAACGCTTTAATGGCTTTACGGTACTCTTGGGGTGATTGCATCCGCCCAAAAATAAGCGCACCCGCCACAACCCAGCCTACAGCCCCACCCGCAAAAAGGTTAAGGTTGTTTGGAAAGAACAGCAATCCTAAAATCAG
The DNA here is from genome assembly GCA_034437555.1 of Anaerolineae bacterium. Classification (GTDB taxonomy): domain Bacteria; phylum Chloroflexota; class Anaerolineae; order Aggregatilineales; family Phototrophicaceae; genus JANWYT01. The sequence continues at coordinate 52,531 of DAOTTQ010000071.1, forward strand.
TAGCCCTAGTGCAGGCGCAACAATAGCAACTCCGCGTAAGCGTTGTTCATTGTCTAGCGCGCTCCCCACAATCAACGCCACACCCGCCAAAAAGACAATCACCAAACCCGTTTGCACAGCCACAGACCACTCAGCATCAACAAAGCGCAACACAATGCTGATAATGCCCGTCGCTGCCAACCAGCCAATAAGAGCTTGAAAACGCGATTTTCCTAGAAAGTTCTGAATACTCTTAAACATGCTCACCTATGGGCGTAATTCGCCAAAACTTGATGAATATCCGTTGCGTACTGCGACATCTTAACTGGTATCTTTTTATCATTTAGCCATATCACCCGTTGCCCTTTAGTACGATAGCGCACCAAGTTTTGTTCTTGATGGTTAATTGTCACAGTTTCGGGCGCAATCTCTTCGATAACGGGCAACGCCCCTTTAACAACCTGCCCCATCTCACCCGTGTGCTTCAAGAGAGGCACAAACACAGGCGTTTGGGGTGCGGTTTCTGCGTCATAGTTTACCAGTATATCTCCCCAAAACAACACAAAATCAAGCAAGCGTGTCTTTGCCGAAGCAGGGAGTTCTTGTTCGATGTACTCACGTTCCAAGCGGTCTACTTGACGCGTCATTTGCACATACCCCTCTAAAAAGACGTAGTCAAGGCGCATGATGCGATAAGGCGCAGGCGAAACAGTTTGCTGAATTTGTAAGGTTAAACGCTCGATATTGCCATCAGGAAGCTGTAACACTTCGGCTAAACGGCTTACCAAAGAGGCTTCGCGCCCATCATAATCAATGCGCGTTAAAGTTGCACCATCGCCCACTTCATGTTGCGACCAAGACTCTATAACACCTGTCGCTGTTTGCCCGTTAAAAAAGCGATAAAGTCCTTGTGCAATAAAGCGTTCATGAGCAGCAACGGGATGAAGCGTCCTCATGATACGTTAGTCCTCAAGCTCTAGGTAAACACGTTTGTTAATGCCCCCCTTGCTTTTGTAATCACTAATGCGAAGCACGCCAATCTCGCTCGTGTTGGCAAGATGTGTGCCACCGCACGCCTGTAAGTCTAGCCCCACCAAGTTCACGGTGCGAATATCGGTAATATCTGGGGGCAACAAGTTAATTTTGGTGCGAATAAGGTCGGGGATGTTAAAGGCTTCTTCACGGGGCAAAATTTTAATGTCCACAGGGCGCGAGGCTTTAACTTCTTCATTAATACGTTCTTCAATCACCGACACTAGCTCTTTTTGCATGCGGTCAAATTCAAAGTCCATACGCCCTTTCAAAGGACTCATATCTCCACCCGTTACCAGCGCGTTATAGTCATGCCAAATAACGCCACAAAGAACATGCATTGCCGTATGGGTTCGCATCAGTTTATAGCGCAAATCCCAGTCAATTTCGCCATGAACTTCTGCACCCGTGCGGGGTAATTCGCCTTCTATAATGTGCAAGTTACCGCGCTTTACTTGGATGACACGATGGGGTTTGCCGTCTATGGTCAGCGTACCAACATCATGGGGTTGCCCACCGCCGCTCGGATAAAATACAGTACGGCTTAAAAACACACCATTTTGGGCTTCGTCTATGCCCGTTACCGTGCCATCAAACTCTTTTGCATAAGAATCTAGCTGGTAAATAAGTTCGGTCATGCTATGCCACCTTCGTTATGGGGTTACAATGGGGTTATAAATGAGAGCGCATCCGCGCCATTACAGGCTTGCCTTGCATGGAGCGCCAAAACGTCATGCCTGCCTCGTTTTGGGCAGCAACATGATATTCATAGTATCTTACCTCACGTAAGCGAAACCAATCACACATTGTCTCAACCAACGCCTTGCCTATCCCCTGTCCGCGCTTTGTGCTTAAAACGTAAATGTCCGCCAGTAGTCCACAACGCTCATGCTCAAATAAATCGGGCATCGTTTCAATAATCATGCCCGTAACATAGCCTATCAGTGTGCCGTTATCCTCTATGGCAACTAAGGTATGATAGTAAGAATCACTTAGTTGGTCACGAATACGTTGGGCATAGCGCACCGCGCCATCAGGGGTTGCACTGGGTAGCCTTTTGTCTAGGCGTTGATGATAGCCCACCAATTCATGCCAAAACGCGCCAATCATTGCACAATCTTCAATTTTTGCGGGTCTAATTATCATTACACATCAACCTAATCTAAGTATATACGTTGAACTTTCTTTTATTGCACCTATGCCACGCCAAAAAGCCTGTTCTACGGCAAGGCGCACGTGATGCACTTGAAGTTCTTGCGCTCCTTGTGTCTTTAGCCAAACAATAAAGGGATTCACAAGCAAGTTTGCAACCTGATTTTGTGCGTTCGTTAGGTGCAAGTCAATAACCAACCCATCCATTACGCCATACAGAGGCGTGTTGGTTGTGGCTAAATGTCCCCACACATAGCCCAAGTGTCGGGTTGCGTCTTGTGCCATCATGGTATAGTAATGAGGGTGTTCAAGGTCACGCTGGCGTTGTAACAACCAAGCATCTTTGGGTATTGGTTTAGAAGATGGTTGCTCTAAAACGGCTTTGTCGTACCATAATAAGTAAAGAGGCGATAAATCCTCGCCCTTAATTGCCCTAAACTGTACGGAGGTCATACGATTTTTTATGTCACCCTTTACACACCATCAAGGTCTTTATCATAGCGTATGAACCCACAGAACGTTACCCCAGATGAAACTTATCCAAACTGGATTAGGTTAGCAAAGCGTGGCACAGACTGGGGTATTTTGCTAGTCTTTGTTCTAAGTATTGCGTGTGGTTGGTCGTTTATTGTTTACGATGGGCTTAACCCCACTAATGCCAGCGAAAACTACACTTTTCTAGTTGCAGACCTTTCACAATCGCTCCGTGAAGGGCAATTCTACCCCCGATGGTCAGCGCACGCTTTTGGGGGCATTGGCGCACCCATTCCACACTTTCTGCCCCCTGTACCTACTTATCTCACTGCACTCATTGGAACACTGTTTACAGACGATAGCATCCAAGCCCTTCGCATCACATTTCTCATGAGCTTTGTCATCGGTGGTTTAAGCGTTTATTCGCTTGTAACGCGCCATGTTCACGCAAGAGCGGGCATTGTTGCCTCTGTTCTGTTTTTGTATAGCCCTTCTGTGGGGTATTTAATCCCCCATTATCATGGCAACCTACACGAAATGTTCGCATTGGCACTATTGGCAATGTGGCTGTGGGCTACAGACCGCTTACTTGCCGAAAATAACACCTTTGATTTTTCGGTTCACGCGCTTGTCAGTGGGCTTTTGGTGCTGACCTCTTTCACCCATCTCTTGATGGCTTTGCTACTAGGTGCAAGTCTGTTGACAATGCGCTCTCGCAAGCAAGCCCTTCAACAAAGCGCGGTCATCGGGTTGAGTGTGCTACTAGGCGCAATGATGACTGCGTTCTATTGGTTGCCCGCGTTGTTGGATGGTCTCACTGTTCATTGGCTTATGCCTACCAAAACATACCAAAATGCCATCACGCTCCCAAACTTATTTAAGCCCTTTATCAGCCCCGACCCCCAAGCCATGATTGCCTTGCCACAAACACCACTTGGAGTTGCTATTATTAGCTTTGCAATTTTAAGTGGAGGCATACTAGGGTATTTGCGCATTTTTAATCTACAAACAAAGATGTTGCTGTTTGGGCTTGCCCTGGTGGGATTAACAGTCTTTGTTGGCGCACAGTTTGGGGAATTATTGGGTGTGATGGTACTGTGTTTTGCCATAGGTGGTAGCGGGATTTTACAGGCGACATCTTTACTAACGCTGGCAAGGGCGCGTATTTTATTCGTTGTTAGTGCTACGGTGGCTATTCTAATAACACTCAATATCTCTACAGCCTATCGCCCCAATAGCATTACACCACAACCAACGCTCCTCACACAAATTCGCTATGAGCAACAAGGATTAGGCGTTGCCGTTGCCCCCCCCAATTTTGCGATTCCTAGTATTTATTTACCAAGCCAATTTGACCCCTCTAACGCCCTCTTGGCGGGCTATCAAACGCAAAACCTCAATCGCTTGCAAGCGAACGTGAACTTGAGCAATCAAATTAGTGTGTTATCCGTCCAATCGCACCGCCAATCTTACCAAGTGTCATTAAGAGACACGGTGAATATCACGGCGGTGATTGCCGATTTTGAAGGCTGGGAAGCAACCCTTAACAACAACCCCGTCAACCTTGAAAAAAATCTAAGCACCTATGGGATGGAGTTTTTGCTGCCTGCGCGTGCTAGTGGTGATCTTATCATTCAATTGGTAGACACACCCTTATGGGATTTTGCGTGGGTGGTTTCATTAGTGGGTTTGTTGTTGGCATTGTTCATCCTTTGGAGCAACAGAAAAAGACCATACACCCCGCATTTTAGCTATCGCCGTTTGCTCTCTATACCAGATACACGCCTTATTTCAGTGGCGATTGGGATGCTTGCCACGCTTGCCATTATTGTGTATGTTGGCGAATGGTCTCTAAGACCCATAAGGGGTTCAGGGTTACTTCAAACAACTGAGCTTTCCGCGTCCACCAATGTGGGCTTAGAGCTAGTATCGTATACGCTAGAACCAAAGCAAGCAAAGCCCTCCGATGCGCTGTCAATTGGGTTGTATTGGCGCACACGCCGCTTGTTAAGTGAGAATTATCTTGCGTATTGGGCACTTTCTGATGTGCAACGGGGACAATCTATCGTTGTCAGTGAAGCAAAACAACTAGGAAACTACCCGTCACGACGTTGGCAACGCGATGTTTATGTAATTGACGCACACACGCTTGTTCTTCCATCAAATTTGCCACAGGGACGCTACACCCTAACGCTTTATGTATATTCCTGTGTTTCCCAGACCACCTGCGAGCAACAGAAAAATGTGACCTTTTTTAATGAGAGTGGCAATTCAGTGGGAGCATCATTCACCTTGCCTCGTTTGCTTGTGATTAATTAAATCGCTTGTGTTTGCTAGAAAGTAACAGTACAATCTAGCATATTCTTTTTTTAACGATGGAAAGTAGTTTAAGAATGGCTCTTAAAGAAGCAACACGTCAAATTGGACAAGGCTGGAAGTTATATCAAAGTAAAGATACACAAGGGGCTATCCGTGCCTTTGAAAGTGTTATCACAGATTTGTCACGCATTGCCGATGACCACGAAAAAACAATCAACCTTGTGGATGCTTACTATGGTTTGGGTTTGGCTGTTCGCGCTACAGGCAACACACCAGAAGCGACCAAAGCCTTTGCTCAAGCCCTTGAAATGTGCGAAGCAAACCTAAAAGCCTTGCGTGGTGGCGACATTGAAAATAACCTAGACACCTCCGAAGATGACCGTTACGCCATGCTCATTACGATGATTAAACAACGCATGAGCGAAATGGGCATTAAAGTCAATTCATAAACAGGCTCTTTATGGAACGTCAAGAACGACTTGAAAAAGCCATCATAGGCGAAAACGTTGACCGCGTTCCCGCATTACTTTGGCGGTTCTGGCAAGGCGATGACCAACGGTCAGCCGACCTTGCCAAAGCCTCTATTCAGTTTCAAAGTGTCTATGATTGGGATGCTATTGTTGTACCACCCGCCCCACATGGCATGGTAACAGGCTATGGGTTACAGGACGTCTGGCATGGGGCAATTACAGGTGAACGCCACATCTTAAAATCCCCCATCCAACGCTCTTTAGATTGGACAGAACTTCGCTCTTTAGACCCCTTAAGAGGTGACATCAACAAGTATATCGAAGCGTTGCGCCTTGTGGTAGGTTCGCCAGAACGTGCGGGTGTGCCGGTGGTAGCAGTTGTGTTTAGTCCCTTTACCCAAGCCTTACAATTAGGGAGCATTGAGGGGGTTTTAAGACACCTTCGTACCCAGCCTGACCGCCTAAAGAGTGGCTTAAACACGCTAACAGAAAGCACACTTAGGTTGATAGAACAGCTAGGCAGGCTTAACCTTGATGGGCTGTTTTATGTCGCACAGGGAGCATCGCTTGATGTGTTGTCCGAAACCGAGTACGAGACTTTTGGATTGCCTTATGATGCCAAAGTAGCCCAATCTTTGCCTAAAAAATGGTGGTTTAAGGCGGTATCATTGGGCGGAGAAATCCCCATGCTTAAGCTATTTAACACGTTGCCATTTAATCTTCTCAACTGGCAAATGTCACCCCACAGCCCCACTCTCCAAGATGGCAAGCTCTGGACAAGTGGCGCAGTTATGGGGGGCTTATCAAAGAGCGAACACCTTCATGAAGGAACGCCTCTTTCTATTAAAGATGCGGTGCGTCATGCCAACAACCTTACCCATAGCAGGCGTTTTGTACTCTCTTGTGGTGGGGCGTTTTATGTCACCACCCCTTTATCAAATCTTCAAGCAGTGCGCGATAGCGTGAAAGTAACGGTGTTATAATGTCTGGTCGGGTCATTTCAGGAACAGCCAAAGGGCGTAAATTAAAGCTAGTACCAGGGGACAGCACACGCCCCATTATGGATAGGGTAAAAGAAGCCCTCTTTAGCATTTTAGGCAGTTATGTTCGGGGGAGCATTTTTCTAGACTTATTTGGTGGAACGGGTAGCGTGGGCATTGAAGCCCTTAGTCGTGGTGCAGAACGGGCGGTATTTACAGAAATTGACCGCTTTGCCCTACAAACAATACGTGAAAACCTAGAACACACCCAGCTGATAGACCGCGCAGATGTGCGCGCTATTAACGCCTTTGAGCTTCTTAAACGTCCTGCGGATGTTGTGTTTGATTATATTTTTATTGCGCCCCCACAGTTCAAAGAACTATGGCAACCGGCGTTATTAGCACTGGATGAAAATCCGTCTTGGTATCACGAAGAAAGCGTTATCATCATTCAAATTGCCCCGCGTGAAAGAAACGAAATTGAGCTAAAGAACTTACGCCGCTATGATGAACGCAAATACGGCAAAACAGTCTTATGGTTTTTTGAACACATCAATGCCCCACAATACAGCGAAGATGAGCCAGAAGAAATCAACGAAGATGCGGACGAGGAGATTTAGGTATGGATAACAACGAGAAACTAGAACAAATCACACAAGAAATCATGGAACTCTTTGAAATATTTGCCCCTCCCGTTCCCATCGAGACAATGCTACAAAAGCCTCGCAATAATATGTGGGAAAATGTAGACCCAACGCAACTTTCTGGTTCGTTTTTAAGTATCACAGACCGCTATTCGCCACGCATGTCGTTGGCAAGATTGCTGGCACGCCACATTACTATTAGCCAATGGGGACGCGCACAAGGCATCTTTGACATTGTTCAGCACACCGAAACACTAGGGACATTTGCCCGTATGCTGATTATGCCCAGAGACATGGTGATGGGAATGACACAAAGCAAGCGCAATCCCCCCACCATGAGTACCTATTTTGAAGTGCCACAAGAAGACGCAGAAGCACGCCTGTCTGACCTGATTTAGGGCTTTACTTTGCTAAAATCTGACGGGCAAGCGCAAATGCATCTTCACGGTTTTCCACCGTTCCTAGCACTTGCCCCTCACGAATGGCATCCAAAAGTTGCCCAATAATACGCCCTTGTGGCAGGCTAAACGCCTCAATGAGTTCGTTGCCCTGTAATAGTGGTGGCGGTAAAACAACGCGCTCATAATCCTTAAAATATGCCCACAACAACTTAACCAAACCCTCAACGCGCCGTAGCCAATCGGCTTGAACTAAGGTTACGCCGTAGGTTGCCAAATAATCAACCACCGCTAAAAAAACGGCATCTACCCCTATTTCACCCAAACGATACCAAAACCGATGCACTTCTAGCACATCATCAGGGTCCAGCTCAAACACGCGCTTGTAATTGGCAAGTGCGCCCACAACGCGTTTTTTCTCGGGGTTGCTTAGTTTTAGTTCGTCGGAATACAAGCGAGCAATGTTCGGTGCGTCTTCTTCGCCCATCGCATGAAATAGCGTGGTGAATGTCAGAAGCGCAATATGGGGGCGTTCATTTGCCCACGATTGGTCTATATGTGCAATAAGGGGCTGACGAAAACGGTCTAATTGCATCACCAACATACCCATATCAAAGCTGGCAACACTGTTATCAGTACGGCGAGGGCTAATAGCAACCAGCAAATATTGTAGCTTCTCAATGGCATAAAGCGTGTGCGCCCAAGCGTCAAACACATGAGGGGCAGGTTGTGGTTGATTAATGAGGGTGTCAATTTCGGGAATAATTGCCTGTAGTAAGCCCACTGTTTGCATTACACGCAACGCCGCCGATGCCTTGCCTAGCTTAAGAACGTTAAATAGCTCATCACGCACACGCTCGCCCGATGTGTTCACCACACTAGACGCATACTCTCTTACTTGCTTTAGCGTTTCTGGCTCTATTCTAAAACTCAATTGCACGCTTTGGCGAATCGCTCTTAGCACGCGAATGGGGTCATCGGCTAAAGATTGGGGGGTACAGGCTCGTAAGAGCCTATCTTCTGCATCTCTTTCGCCGTTAAGTGGGTCAATCAGTAGGTTTAGGTCGCCCCGCGCATCAACCAACATGGTATTCACTGTAAAATCACGCCCCATGATGTCTGCCAGCAAGTCATCACCGCGATAACGTGCCACATCTAGCACCAGTTTTTCATTGGGCGTTTGCCATATCACACGCGCCACGCCGCGCTCTTGGTCAAGAATAAAAACATCCGCATTTAGCTTATCCGCAATCCGCTTTGCCAAACGAATCGAATATTCGGGCGTGACAAAGTCGATGTCACGAGTTGCCCTATGTAAAAAAGCATCACGTACTGCCCCGCCCACAATATATAAGGGCAAGTGTGGTTCTACATCTAACAAAAGTTCTTGCAAGTCTAGGATGGCATCAGACCAGATAAGCGGGCGATTGGCAGGCAAGTGTGGCGTTAGATTAGTCACTTTTTAGCGCATCCTCGTCTACCACACCCACAAATGGCAAGTTTCTAAATTTCTCGTCTAAATCTAGCCCATAGCCAAACACGAATTTATTTTCAATCCGAAAGCCCACATAATCGCTTTCAATCGCCACTTCTCGGCGAGAGGCTTTGTCTAAGAGGGTGCATAAACGCAGGCTCTTTGGGCTTCGGGCTTTAATTGTTTGCATCACAAAGTTGAGCGTATAACCACTGTCGATAATGTCCTCTACAATCAAGACATCACGACCTTCAATTTGTGCGGTGGTGTCCATTTCAATGCGGACATTGCCACTAGCAGACCGAATTCCTTTGCCATAGCTACTGGCTGCCATAAAGTCAATTTCGTGGGGAACGTCAATGTGGCGTGTTAGGTCTGTTAAAAACATCACGCCACCTTTTAGAATACAAATGAGAAGAAGGTTATCACTTTCGGCATAAACTCTTGAGAGTTCTTCGCCCAACTCTGCAATTCTCACCTGAAGGGTTTCAGGGTCAATTAGTATCTCTTTAAGATATTTGCGGTACGATTTAGTCATTGTGTCATCAGCCCTTTGTTGTAAGCCTGATGATTGTAGCAAAATATGTCCTAACGGAACATGATTTGCACTGCTAAACGAGCCACTAAAAGCTCATCACCCTTCCGCAATACGGTTGGTATATTCGCAGGAAGGCGCACGCCTGCGAGAAATGTGCCATTTGTGCTGTTAAGGTCGGTTACATGCAAATACTCACCCTCAAGGTGAAGCGTTGCATGAACCCGTGAAACGCCCTTATCCATTGCACCATAGGGCGAAAGGTCAATATCTTCTGCCTCACGGCTACTCGCATCAAAACGCCCCAGACGATAACGTACACCTTCTGACATGACAACGCGCTCAATAACGCCACGTATCACCAGAATAACCTCACGTTTGCCGTCAAGGTTGGCTGTACCACCGCCTGTTTGTTGGTGATGCAAAGCACGCTTAAATAGCTTGCCATCTTTAGGAAGAATCGCAGTTTGCCGCATCTTACGGTTCTGGTCGTCAACATCTCTGTTTCCGTCAGGTCTTAATACACCTGTAATCGGTTTAACAAGGGGGATGCTATCGTCATCATCTTTTTTAATGCGTATGATGTCGGTTTTATGGTTGTCTTTGGTCTCATCTTTACCGCTTTCAGCATCAATGGATTCAAATTCTTCTTCAGAAGAAGCAAAGAAAGGTGAGGTGGCACGTGGCGCAGCGGGCTGCCCATTCTGTTTATAATCTTGTTCGGGTATATTATCGTTCTCGTCAAACATAAAAGAACTCTCTTATTTCCTCAGCCATCAGGGGGGTATTACAAACATGCTACATTTTACCAAATTGTTTTTATTTTGCCAAGAACGCTCATCAAGGAATTGGTTAATTATAGCACAAACCGAAATTAAGGGCATAAACTTTAGTAGGATATGCAACTAATTCTTTATGGGCAATTACGGAAATTTGCTCTACAATTACAGGTTAGAAAAACGTGAAAATTTAAGCCATAATCGGTTAAACGCCACAGGAGCTATCATGGGTCATAAAATTGCCATCGATTTTGGTACGACCAATAGCGTTGTTGCCCGTTGGAACGACACAACTCAACAACCTGAGGTTGTTGTCGTGCCAAACATCAGCGATGCGCTGGTTAGCGAACGTCCCCCCGTTGTCCCCTCTTTGCTCTATGTCAACAGTGCCAAGGCGAACCACTATACCATCGGGCAATTGGTACGCACAGAAGGGCTAGAGGCACAACAAGACAACCGCCTTTTCCGTAATTTTAAGCGTGGCATTGTTACTTCGCCCGCCCCTGCACCCCGTGAAATTGACGGCATCTTATTTGATGACCGCATGGCAGGGCGCAATTTTGTTAAAAGTATGCTGGCTTCGCTCCCTTACAAAGACAGTGAAATAGAACAATTAGTGCTAACCGCGCCCGTTGCCGCCTTTGAAGGTTATTTAGCGTGGCTTAACGAAGTCATTGACGAAATTGCCCCCGATAAAATTCGTGTGGTTGATGAGTCTACAGCGGCAGCTCTGGGCTATTCTGTTACGGAACCCGGCGCAGTCGTATTGGTATTTGATTTTGGGGGTGGCACTCTCGATTTGTCTTTGGTGCAATTGCCAGAACATCAAAAGAACGTGGGCGGTTTCTTAAAGAAGATGATTGGCAGTAGTTCTGCAAAAAGTGCCGCACGTGTTATTGCCAAAGCGGGGCGCATTATTGGGGGAAGTGACATTGACCAATGGATTGTTGCCCATGTGCTTAAGCGTACGGGCGTTAATACATCCCAGCTAGGCAATGCCTATGTTCCCCTTCTCACCCAATGCGAGCAAGCAAAGATTGCCCTTTCTACTCAAACAAGCGCACCCATCAGCTTTGAGGTAGAAGGTAAAACACACAATCTCTCGCTCACCCGTGAGGAGCTAGAAGCTATTTTGCATGAGAACAGTTTTTACGATGCATTACGCCGTGTGGTAGACAAGGTAATGCACACCGCACACCAACGGGGTATTTATCGTGAGGATATCAAGTACGTTTTGATGGTGGGTGGCACATCGCTCATGCCTTCAGTACAGCAAACGCTCGCCAAATACTTTACCGATATGGCAGTACGCGCAGACAAACCTTTTACTGCGGTAGCAGAAGGCGCATTACAATTGGCAACGGGCAACAGCCTAGAAGATTATTTAGTGCATAGCTATGGCTTGCGCCACATCGACCCCACCACAAACACCCACGCATGGGATGAAATTATCCCCGCCGGCAGTGCCTACCCCATCACACGCCCCATAGAAATGGTTTTAGGGGTAGCCCACGCCAATCAAAAATCAATCGAGTTTGTTATTGGTGAAGTAGACTCTGATGCGGTTTCTATGATTGAAGTAAAGTATGAGGATGGGCAAGCCGTTTTTGTGGCAAATACTAAAGAAAATGAGCAAAAAATTGTGCCGTTAAACGAGCAAGAAGCCCTTAAGATATTGGCAAATCTCGCGCCCGAAGGCATTGTTGGCGAAGACCGCATCAAGGTATTGTTTACTGTTGATGAACGTCGTCGCCTAAAGATGACGGTTTTTGACCTTAAGACAAATACGGCATTGCTTCATGATGTTGCCGTTATCACGTTGCAGTAAAGGAGCAACACCATGACCTCATTTACAGGACGCGAACCTCGCCTAGCAGTGGGAAGTAGCATCGAAAAAGGCAAGCGTCGGCTTTCATTACGCCGTTTAGGGACAATGCTTAACATTCTCCCCCCCAATGCCGTGTCGTTAGACGCAGTTGCCGAAATGATTCAGAGCGAGGATTTCTTTGTCCGTTATAACGCCGCAAAATTATTAAGCAAGCGGGCAGACCGTGATGCGCGTGTTGTAATGGAAGATGCCTTGCGTACAGGTCATCCGCGCACCCGCGCCAGTGTTGCACGCCATCTTCATGGCTTTTCATGGTTTAGTGCCGAACCTCTGATTAAAACTGCGCTTGCAGATGAAGATAACCGTGTGCGTGAAGCGGTTATTTACACGCTATGCGACCTTAAAGACCTTAATGCCTATAAGCTGATGATAGACCATCTGCCGAAAGAAACCGACAATGTGCTAGAAGCTGCGGCTTTTGGCTTAAGAGAAACCCAAGATTCAGCCGCTTTGCCCGTCCTTAAAATCGTTTTAGAAGCAAAAGACCCCGATGTTCGCATTAAAGCATTAGAAGCGTTGGGGATGACAGGACTTCGTGAAGCAACCAGCATGGTACGCGAGAAAATGTTCGACCCCGAACCCAGCGTAAAATACGCCGCCACCCTTAGCCTATTAGAGCTTTCGGGCGAAGCGTGGCTAGACGAGTTATCGGGCGTGATTGGACGCACAGAAGGCGAAACATTAGAGCAAGTGTTGCTGGCTTTCTTCCATGCCACCAACTACTTAAAAATTGATGTGGCACGTTCTAAAAGTGCTGACCTTATGATTGACGCTTTGGAAAGTGCGCTTCTGGATAGCCACAAAGGGGTAAGAATGGCGGCGATGTGGTCTTTGGCATGGACGCGCCACGCACGCACCTCTGACATCCTTAAAAAGACTTATCGCCTAGAAACAGATAGTGAAGTAAAGGCACATATTGTGCGTGTGGCAGCAGGTTTGATGAGTGAAGCCAGCGAAGAAATTTTGAACGACGCTATCAGCCAAAATGATGATGTGGTACGTAAAGCCGCCCAAAAAATCATTGAAGAGCGTGAACGCATTGGTTTTGTTCCCACCTTCGACCCCAACGCTTACGCAGGTGAAGCCTTCGACAGGTCACATCTGACAGGTAAACTGAATTAATTAAAAAGGCACACTCATGGTTAAACGAGTGTGCCTTTTTTGTTTTGCGCCTTAAACTTTTTGATGGTGTGCCTGTAGACTTCGCACCCTAAGCGTTTTCTCTGTTAGGCGTTTAATGCCTTGAAGGGTTGCCATCGCCGCGCTCATGGTGGTGACCAATGGCACATTCACCTGATACGCCATACTGCGAATGGCTGCCCCATCATCATGGGCTTGCCCGCCATACGGCGTATTGATAATCAGTTGAATTTTGCCCTCACGGAGCGCGTCCACAATGTGCGGTGAGCCTTCTGCCACTTTGTTAATGACTTCCGCAGAAATTCCCACATTATTGAGCCAAGCCGCCGTGCCTTGGGTGGCGACAATCTTAAAGCCCATATCGTGTAGTTCACGGGCAATGCGGGCAACTGTGATTTTATCAAAGTCATTTACGCTAATGCACACTGTGCCATGTAGGGGCAATGGCATATTCGCTGCCATCTGTGACTTGATGAAGGCGTGTCCAAAACTGCTGGCATGTCCCATTACTTCGCCTGTAGAGCGCATTTCCGGTCCTAGGCGAGCATCCACACCGGGGAACTTTTGGAAGGGCAACACGGCTTCTTTTACAAAGAACCCATCCACATTAGGCTCTTCGGTAAACCCAATCTCTTCAAGCATCTTGCCCGTAGAAATCATTGCCGCATAACGCGCCAAAGGTTTACCTGTGGCTTTACTTACGAATGGCACAGTACGGCTGGCGCGCGGATTCACCTCTAGCACATAAACAATCTCATCCTTGATGGCATATTGGATGTTAAACAAGCCTTTTACGCCCAATGCCAGCCCAATGCGCTTGGTGAAGTCACGGATAATATCAAGGTGGTACTCACTAATCTTATACGGTGGCAACACACACGCCGAGTCACCACTATGAACGCCTGCTTCTTCAATGTGTTGCATAATGCCACCAATGACCACTTGCGCCCCATCACACAACGCATCTACATCAATCTCGAACGCATCATCCAAGAATTTATCAATCAAGATGGGGTGGTCTGTCCATTCAATATGAGTGTCCAGCCATTCCAGCAAATCTTCTTCTTCAAAAACGATTGCCATACCACGCCCACCCAACACATAGCTGGGGCGCACCAAAACGGGATAGCCAATCTCATTGGCGCGAAGAACGGCATCTTCTCGCTTAGAAACAGTTGCGCCTTGTGGTTGTGTGATGTTAAGTTCACGCATAAGGGTATTAAAGCGTTCACGGTCTTCTGCAAGGTCAATGGTGTTGACGCTAGTTCCCCAAATGGGCGCACCTGCTTCTTCTAACGCACTGGCAATATTCAGTGGGGTTTGCCCCCCAAATTGCACCAAAACGCCATCAGGTTTTTCAACATCAATGATGTTTAGCACGTCTTCTGCGGTTAATGGCTCAAAGTAAAGACGGTCTGCCGTATCATAGTCGGTACTCACGGTTTCGGGGTTACAGTTCACCATAATGGTTTCGTAGCCCATATCACGCAAGGCAAAGCACGCATGAACACAGCAATAATCAAATTCAATGCCTTGTCCAATACGATTGGGCCCCCCGCCTAAAATCATGACCTTCTTCTTGTCGGTGGGGAGGGCTTCGTTGCCTGCTTCATAGGTAGAATACAAATAAGGTGTCACAGATTCAAATTCGGCGGCACAAGTATCTACACGATAGAAATTAGCCACGACACCCAAAGCCTTGCGCGTTTGGCGCACATCACGCTCTTTTGCCCCCGTCAATTGGGCAATATATGCGTCACTAAAGCCATATTGCTTTAACTCTAGGAAGTCTGCTTTTGTAAGGTCAGCCAGTTGGGTATGGTTGTTGACAATACGCTTGTGTATCTCAAGCGTTTCTTCGATTTGTTCTACAAACCACGCATCATATTCTGTTTGCTTAATCACTTCTTCTTTGGAAACGCCGTTTAAGAGTGCCGTAGACACCTGAAACAGGCGTTGTGCCGTTGGAACACGCAAGACATCGGGGGATGTAATGTTTTCTGGCTTGTTTCCTAGCCCCTGAACCCCAATATCTAGGGCGCGGATAGCTTTTTGTAAGGCTTCAGGGAAGGTACGTCCAATTGCCATTACTTCGCCAACCGCCTTCATTTGAGGACCTAAAACGGGGTCTACACCCGCAAATTTCTTGAAGTCCCAACGTGGGATTTTGACGACAATATAATCTAGCGATGGCTCAAAACTGGCAGGTGTAACGCCTGTAATGTCGTTAGGAATTTCATCCAATGTAAAGCCCACCGCTACCAACGCCGCGATTTTTGCAATTGGGAAACCCGTTGCCTTACTTGCCAACGCCGAAGACCGCGACACACGAGGGTTCATCTCGATAACAAAAACATCACCATCTTTAGGGTTAATAGCAAATTGCACATTTGCGCCCCCTGTTGTAATACCAATACGGTCAAAAATTTGCCGAGACATATTGCGTAGGCGTTGAAGTTCTTTGTCAGTCAGCGTTTGTGCGGGTGCAACTGTAATGCTATCGCCTGTGTGAACTCCCATTGGGTCAAGATTTTCAATAGAACACACCACCACGAAGTTACCCTTCGCATCACGCATGAGTTCTAGTTCATACTCTTTCCACCCTAGCAGGCTTTTGTCTAGTAACACCTCATGAACGGGTGACAAGCGCAAACCACGCGCCACAATGTCGTACAGTTCTTTTTCATTATAGGCAATACCACCACCCGACCCACCCAGCGTAAACGAAGGGCGAATAAGCGCGGGATAGCCAATTTCTTTTACAAATTCTAGCGCACCCTCAATGTTATTAATAACCTTGCTGGGCGGGCATTTTAGCCCAATTTCTGCCATCGTGTCCTTAAAGAGTTGGCGGTCTTCTGCCAGTTTAATGCTTTCTAGTGACGCACCAATTAGCCCCACATTGTATTTTTCTAGCACGCCTGCCGCTTGTAGGTCTAGCGCAAGGTTAAGCGCAGTTTGCCCCCCAACCGTAGGGAGCAACACATCAGGGCGTTCTATGGCAATAATCTGCTCACAAATTTCAACCGTTAAAGGCTCAACATACGTAGCATCTGCAAATTCGGGGTCGGTCATGATGGTAGCAGGATTACTGTTTACCAATACCACACGATACCCTTGCGAGCGAATAGCTTTACAGGCTTGCACACCACTATAATCAAATTCACAGGCTTGCCCAATAATAATGGGGCCCGAACCGATAATCATTACTGTTTTTATGTCTGTCCGCTTTGGCATATTACCCCATCTTCTCTGCTGGATTACCGCTTTTTACAGCGTCTAAAAATTCATCGAACAAGTAAAGTGAGTCATGAGGTCCGGGCGACGCTTCGGGGTGATATTGCACGCTAAACGCCTTTAGCCCCGTGTGGCGTAAGCCTTCAATGGTATTGTCATTAAGGTTCACATGCGTTATTTCGCCACCTTGCAGGTTACTGTCGGATGTCACTGCGAAGCCGTGATTGTGTGCGCTGATTTCTACAGCGTCGGTCAACAAATTCTTGACGGGTTGATTTCCCCCACGATGCCCAAAACGCATTTTCTCGGTTTTGCCCCCCAACGCCAACGCCAAGAGTTGATGCCCCAAACAAATGCCAAACACAGGCACTTGCCCCAACAAATTTTTAATGTTGTCGATGGCATACGTTACGGCAGCAGGGTCACCGGGCCCATTGCTTAAAAATACACCTGATGGGTTTAACGCCAGCACATCATCGGCAGTCATGGTGGCGGGTACAACCGTGACACGCATCCCTCTATCTGCCATCATCCGCAGGATATTGTGCTTGATGCCGTAATCATACGCCACAATGAGGGGGCTTTCTGGGTTTTCGGTGTGCTGATACCACTGGCTATCACTGGCAGTATGCCAATGATACGGTTCTGGCGTGGTAACATCGTCCACTAAGTTTGCACCCGACATATCCTGTGATGCACGCGCAATTTCAAGAAGCGCGTTAGTATTATGTGCGAGTTCCCCATGCGCTACCACCGCACGCATTGCCCCTTTAGAGCGAATGTGACGAACAATGGTGCGCGTAGGCGCATCAGAGATGCCCACGATGCCTTGCGATTTTAGATAGTCATCCAGTGTGGCTTGGCTACGCCAATTGCTAACAATGGGGCTTAAAGAGCGCACCACAAACCCCGATACCCATACCTTAGAAGATTCTACATCTTCAAGGTTAATGCCCGTATTGCCCACATGAGGAACAGTCATCGTCACAATTTGCTTATGATAGGAAGGGTCTGTAAGAATTTCTTGGTAGCCTGTCATGGACGTATTAAAAACCAATTCGCCCGTTTGGTAGCCTTCAACCCCAAAGCCTGTTCCCTCAAAGATTGTGCCATCTTCTAGCACTAATACACCTTTTTGCTTCATTCGTCCGCCCTTTCTTATGAGCGATAATCGGCGTTAATCGCCACATATTCATTGCTTAAATCACATGTCCACACCGTTGCTTCAGCCTTGCCTAAGCCCAAATCAAGCGACACATGGATGCTTTCTTTATTAAAGATTTCGCTAGCATCAGCTTCGCTATAGCGTGTAGGCAAGCCACCTTCAAACAGCAATAAGCCCTTATCCCCTTCAAAGAGTTCTTCGCCAGCCGTAATCCACAAACGCGCTGTTTCGGGGTTAAACGCCACGCCTGCCCGCCCCGCCGCTGCTATCATCCGTCCCCAATTTGCATCACCGCCAAAGAACGCCGTTTTTACCAATGGCGATGTGGCTATCGTGTGGGCAATAGTGTGCGCGGTTTGGGTATCGGGTGCGCCAGTGATGTGTAGGGTGATAAACTTCGTTACCCCTTCGCCATCACGCACAATGGCTTGTGCGAGGGCTTTCATCACAATTTCTAGCGCATTTTGAAATTGCTCTAGGTCTACGGGTGTTTTAAGCAACACACCACTTGCGCCACTCGCCAGCAAAAACACCGTGTCATTAGTACTCATATCACCGTCTATCACAATACGGTTAAACGTGGTGGCATTGGTCGCTTTTAAGGCTTGTTCGGCTTGGGATTGCGTTAGTTTTGCGTCCGTCACAATCACGCCTAGCATGGTTGCCATATTAGGGGCAATCATGCCTGCCCCCTTGCTAATGCCCGCAATCGTGTAATCGCCGTCCATTGTATACACCCTAAGCGAAAAGAGCTTCGGGCGTGTATCGGTGGTCATGATGGCTTTTGCTGTGCTTACCCAATCTTGCCCCAATGCTTCAACGAGTGCAGGAATACCCTGTTCTAGCTTGGGCATAGGAAGCTGAGTACCAATAACACCCGTAGACATCACCAACACCTGTTCGGGCTGAATTTGGGCGTGTTCTGCCACCCAACGCATCACCGTTTTGGCGTTCTCTATCCCTGTTAAGCCTGTCATCGCATTTGCGCTGGTGGTATTTATCATCACGGCTCGAAGTTGGCTTGCGTTTTTCTTTAGCGTGTCTTGGCTTACAACAACAGGTGCTGCCTGCGCCTTATTGGTGGTAAAAACACCCGCCCCCACACAATCGCGGTCAGCTAATATCAGTGCAATATCAGGCGCACCGTTCTTCTTTAAGCCTCCGTGTATCCCCGCCACACTAAAGCCTTTTACCCCTGATATTATCGTTTTAAGATTGGTCGCCATCAAATTGCCCCAAAAGTTCTGTTAATTGCTCTACTAAATAGTCTACATGATGCTTTTCAGCAATCAACGGCGGAACGAGCCGAATCACGTTTGTGCCTGCATTTACCAGCAACAAGCCGCGCTCATAGCCCGCCTTCACAAAATGAGAAACATCTACACTAAGCTCAAGTGCGACCATTAAGCCACGCCCGCGCACTTCTGTAATCAAGGGGCTGTTAATTTCACTAAGGCGTTCTTGTAAATAGTTGCCCACGTCTTGCACATGCGCTAAAAAGTCGGGCTGGCTGATGCGGTCTACCACATACTTTGCTACGCTGGTCACAAAGGGGCTTCCTGCAAAAGTCGATCCATGGTCACCTGCGCGAATGTGGTCTGCGATATGTTGTGTAACTAAGATTGCCCCGATGGGCAAGCCCGCCGCCAAAGGCTTCGCAATGGTCATAATGTCGGGGGTTACACCCGCCCATTCATGCGCCCACAATTTGCCTGTGCGCCCCACGCCACATTGTACCTCATCAAAAATAAGCACTGCGCCGTATTCGTCACAGAATGCGCGGACTGCTTGCAAAAATTCGGGGGTTGCCTGGTGAATCCCACCCTCACCCTGAACGGGTTCAAGGATGACCGCGCAAGTATTGGCGTTAATAGAGGCTTTCGCACTCTCGATGCTGTTAAATTCTGCCACCGTTACGCCTGCCAAAAGAGGCTTAAACGGCTGTTGATACTTATCCTTTGGCGTAAGAGACAACGCCCCCATCGTGCGCCCATGAAACGCATGGCTAAAAGTGACAAGTTCTGTTTTATGGGCTTGGTTGCTATCATATGCCACACGCCGCGCAAACTTAATTGCGCCTTCGTTAGCTTCTGTACCACTATTAGAGAAAAATACACGGTCTGCAAATGACTTTTCAATGAGCAGTTTTGCCAGTTCAGCTTGGGGTACATTGTGATATAGGTTGCTTAAGTGAATTAACCCACTGTCAAGCTGGGCGTAAATCCGTTCATTGACACCCTTGTCGTTATAGCCAAGCGCATTAACGGCAATGCCCGCTACCCAATCTTGATATGCCTTGCCTTCACTATCATAAAGCATCATGCCATCGCCACGCACCAGCACAAAGTCGGGGCGTGTATACGTTTGTACCAAAAAGTCTTGCCCTGCTTGCAACGCAGATTGTGTCAGTGTATTCATTGGTTTATGCTACGGTAAATACCGTCCCCCCATGCGTATTTAAGCCATCTAAATTGGTAATTGCCACTTGTTTCACACCCGAAGCCAGCGTATCGAGTGCCATTTGCACTTTGGGAATCATGCCCCCATAAATCACCCCTTTGGCGATAAGAGCGTGGGTTTGCGTCATCGTAAGCGTGGGAATAACACCGCCATCTTGTAAAACCCCTTCTACATTACTAATAAACGTTAGGCGTTCTGCGCTAAGTGCTGTGGCTATTGCGCCTGCCACATGGTCGGCATTAACGTTGTAGCTGGTATTGTGTCCCAATGAAATGGGTGAAAGAACAGGCGTGATGCCCATTTCCAAGAGGCTTGTTAAAGGCAGGGCATTCACTTCATCAATTTCGCCTGTAAAGCCCATATCCTCTTGCGCGACCATTTTCTTCGCCCGTACAATGCCCATGTCTACACCACTCAGCCCTAGTGCATTCACACCCGCCCCCAGCAAAAAGCGCACAATGCGCTTGTTCACTAGACCACTGAGTACCATTTCGGCAATCACTAAAGAGGGGGCATCGGTAACGCGCACGCCGTCTACGAACCGCGCTTGTATGCCCAAACGCTCTTGCATGGCAGTAATGTCTTTGCCACCCCCATGCACAACCATAACGGGGTTTTGCTGGCTAGCAATTGCCTGTGCAAACGCGCTTAAATAGGCTTCATCTTCCAGCCCATGCCCACTAAGTTTAATCACCAATGGCTTAAAGCTCATAGCAACCCCAGTGATTCAGAAAAGTCCATCATCAGGTTAAAGCACTGTACAGCTTGGCTTGATGCACCTTTACGCAAATTATCTGTCACGCTGGTAATGTGAACTAATTGCTCACGGACAGGGTTTACACTAATGACGCATTTATTGGTGCGTACTGCGTGCTTCAGCGTGGCTTCTTTACCAGAAGGCAACACTTCAATAAGGGGTTCATCGGCGTAAACATTGGCGTAAAGGTCATAAACTCGTGTACTAATCAGCGTGTGATTTAGCGTTACATAAAGGCTCGCCATTAGCCCTCTATCTACGGGGAGCAAATGAGGCGTAAACACCAAAGGATTGCCGTAATTACCAAACTTGTTAATTTCTTGCTCTATCTCGCCCACATGGCGATGTTTGCGCCCTGTGCTATAGGGTGTAAGGTTGCCAAACACCTCTACAAAGTGTGTGCGGTCATTAGGGACGCGCCCCGCGCCACTTACGCCACTTTTCGCATCCACAATGATGGGGCTGTTCATCTCAATTGCCCCAAGCTGCAACAACGGGTATAAGCCTAAGAGCGTCGTTGTGGGATAGCAACCGGGGGCAGCCACCACATTAGCACCGCGTATTTTGTCACGATGAATTTCTGGTAAGCCATAAGGTACGGGCAATAACTCGGGGTGGGGATGAGGAATGCCATACCAAGTTTCATAGGCTTTCGCTGTCGTAAAACGCAAATCTGCCGATAAATCAATGACTTTACATCCGGCATCAATGGCTTTTTTGGCGTACATTGCCGATGTTTTATGGGGCAATGCCAAAAACACCACGTCCACACTATCTAAACGAGCTTCTTCAGATGGAATATAGCGTAAATCAGCGTGTTCTACGGGGTCACCAGCGTAAGTATTTGATGTCGCAAAACAAATTTCTACGTTAGGGTGCTTCGACAAAATCTCTATCAGGTCTAAGCCTGCATAGCCTGATGCACCGTAAACCCCAACTTTTACTTTGTCACTCATCTTTTCCCCTTTGGTTTATGACAACAAAAAAGCCCTTCCTCGCACATCATCATGAGGTTGGGCTTTGGATTATCCAATTTAGGCGAAACATCTCACCTCCCGCAGAACCTCATGGTCTACTGGGGGCGACGACGGTTTTCTGTTTGGTCAAGCAACTGGCTTTGCATGGTCTTGTCCTTTAACAGTACGGCGCAAGTTTACGTTAAATCTGGGAGTGCGTCAAATATGAATCATAAATTCATGCAGTTTTTTCGTTTTGTTGTGCATTGTGCCTAGTTGTTAGTGAATGTTAATGTTCATTGACGAAGTGCCACGTCGCGATTAGCATGATACGTAGCTGCTGAATGTAGTAAAGAACAGGCGACATGATAGAAGTTAAAGACTTAACCAAGCGTTACGGCAATCACTTCGCTCTTGATAACGTCACCTTCACCGCCAAAGAAGGCGAAATTGTGGGATTACTAGGGCATAATGGCGCAGGTAAAACCACCACGATGAGAATTTTAACGGGATTTATGCCTCCTACATCTGGAATGGCGAAAGTGTGTGGTCAAGATGTTATTACCGCTTCACTCAAGGTTCGCCAATTGGTGGGCTATTTGCCAGAACGGATGCCCATTTACCCCGAAATGACCGTACACGGTTTTGTATTATTTTGGGCAAGGCTACGCGGTGTTAAACACCCCAAAGCCCGCGCAGACATTGTGCTAAAACAATTTGAACTCCTAGACCGCAAACATCACCTTGTTAACACCCTCTCCAAAGGCTTAAAGCAACGGCTTGGGATGGCGCAAGCACTGGTTCATGAGCCAAAAGTAGTGATTTTGGATGAGCCTACCATTGGTATAGACCCTAAACAAGTGATTGAAGTACGAGAAATTGTGAAGGGGCTTAAAGAACAGCACACCATCCTCTTTAGCAGCCACATCTTATCGGAAGTAGAGCAAGTTTGTGACCGTGTGGTCATTCTAAATAAGGGCAAAGTGACCGCACAAGGTACGCCTGGAAGCCTGAGTAAAGGGGTGCAAGCCTCTCAACGCTTGTTCCTTGACGTGGGCGACACGTCGTCAAATGCCTTACAAAAAGCCCTAGAAAAGCTAATCAACGCCAACCAAATTACACCCCATGAGGGTGGTTTCTTGGTTAAGCTCTCCCGAAAAGATGATGCGCGTGCGGATGTATCGCGCTTATTGGCAAAAGCCAACATTCCTTTACTAGAGATGCGCCCCCTAGAAACAAGCCTTGAAGATACGTTCTTGCGCTTGATGGAGTAAAAAAACGTGCGAACCATTTGGCTTATCTTTCAACGAGAAATGGCATCCTACTTTATGTCACCCCTCGCCTACCTCATTGGTGCGGGCTTTTTGGTGTTGACGGGCATCACGTTTAACAACGACATCGCCTTTGCCATTACAGTACGCCCTGTTGACCCGGCGCTTATTCCAAACCTTCTAACGCTCTTAATGGTGTTATTTGCGCCACTGCTTACCATGCGCCTATTAGCAGAAGAAGCCCGCGAAGGCACATTAGAGCTTCTATTAACTTCACCCATCAGCGATTTTAGTGTGGTCATCGGCAAGTTTTTAAGTGCGTGGGCATACTTTACGTTCTTGCTTCTCATCACGCTGGCGTATCAAGTAATTTTGGTACAACTCACCACGCCCGACCTTGCCCATGTCGCAGGGTCATATTTGGGTATTTGGCTATACGGCGGGGCAACCCTTGCGGTGGGCTTGGTGTTTTCTGCGCTCACCGATAGCCAATTGCTTTCGGCGTTTTTAAGCATGATTGCGCTCTTTATCCTATATTTTGGTGAAAGTGTGGGCGAAGTTGTGGGTAATATTGACGTAGCGCAACTTATCTTTAATCTATCGCTACAAGGTCATTTTGCGCCGTCTTTTGCGGTGGGCATCTTACGCCTAGAAGATGTGGTGTACTACGTGGGTTTGATGGTAGTGATGCTCTTTATTGCCATTCGCCTACTAGAATCTAGGAGATGGCGTTGATGAATCGCTCTAAAGGACTTTCTATTACCCGTGACCACCTTGCCCAAATCGGCAGTATTTTTGCGGGTATTGGTTTATTGCTAGGGGCTTTAGGGGTTGTATGGCAGGGTAACATCACACTCTTTATTAGCGTAGCGTTTGGTGTGGGTATTTTAGGAATGGTTGTGTGGGCTTTTTTTGCGCCACAAGCCTTTAAGGGTTTCTTTACAGGTCGGCAAGCCCAAAAAGGCACAGTCAGTCTCTTTAGTACCCTCTTGCTCATTGGTATTGTGTCTTTGGCGTATATCATCGCACGCCGAGAGTCTCTTGCTGTGGATATGACCGTAGACAGCCGTTTTACCTTAGACGAGCAATCACTTAGTATCCTACAAGGCGCAACTCGGAGCATACGCCCAATTCGTATTACAGGCTTTTATACTCCCGACCAATTGGTTCAGCGTGAAGTAGACGACCAATACTGGCAACTGTACGCTAATGCAACCAATGGCTTTATCAGCCGAGAATACATTAACCCCAATGCACAACCAGCGGTGGCTATTCCCTATGAAGAATACTTACAGTTTGGCGTAAATGTCTTTGTCTCTTTTCTAAATCCCGATGGCACAATAGACCCGACAAGCACCGTTCCTGTAAACAATAACAATAGCCAAGAGCGCAACATGACCGAAGCCATTGCGCGCTTATTGGTGGCAGGCACATTTAAGGTCTACTTTGAGCGTAGCCTAGACACGATTAACCCTATTGAAAACAATCAGCAGGGAATGTCTTTCTTAAACAACACACTTCGTACCAATGGTCTCATTACGGAGCCGTTGTCACTTGCCGACCTTGTGCAACAAGGGGACGAAATTCCGCAAGATGCTTCGGCACTCATTATTGCACGTCCGCTTAGACAACCCACAGATGCCGAGATTGCCATGATAGACCGCTATATTAAACGCGGGGGTGCATTGTTTATTGCGGGTGATTTTTCGCCTATCCCCGATAATTTTATGGCAGAAGGTAGCGCATTTAACGAGTATATTTGGCAAACGTTTGGGTTACGCCTGCTAGATGCTGTTGTCGTAGACCCTGCTTCCAGTGGGCAAAGTGCGCTTGATGTGCTAAGCGCAGCGGTCTTTAGTGAAAATAGCATTGGCGCAAACATCAACCAACAAAATAAACCCGAAACGGCAACGCTTTTTCGCCTAGCACGCCCCGTTGAGGTTTCTGCCACCCCACCCGTTACTAATGGGAGCGTGATTCTCTCATCGCCTTTAAGCTGGGCAGAACGTGATACCGCTCGTGTGATAGAACGCAACGAATATCGCGCCGAAGAAGGCATCGATACGGCGGGTCCTCTAACCCTAGTGGGATGGGCAAACAACCAAGCGACAGGCGCAAAGGTCATTTTGGTGGGGGATGGCGAGTTTATGACCAATGGGCTATCGCAAAACCCACAAGGAAACAACATCCTATTTTTGGATGGTGTAGGCTGGCTAACAGGCTTTTCGCAAAGTATCGAATTTACACCGCAGATATTTGTAACGTCCCCTCTCATCTTTGTGGGAGGCGATCTGCTGGATACGATTGGTTTTGTGGTCGTTATTGTAATGCCTGCCATCATGCTGTTGGTGGGATTTATTGTGTCTTTAAGGCGGTTTAGACGATGAAACGAAACACACAGGTTATCTTGTTAGCAGTCGTTTTCTTAGGCATGTTGGCTCTTGCTATCTACCAGGCACAGCCCCGCGCTATTACTAGCAATGCGCCTGTGTCTACGGCAGATAGTCGCATCACAAACCGCGTTTTTACCAGCTTTGAAGCCTATGAAGTAGTGGCTGTTAGGCTAGATGACACTAAAAGCAACGTCGATTTAATTCTTACGTTTAACACCGAAGGTTGGCAAATCGCAGGGATTACAGAGCCCATCAACCAAGAGGCTGCTGCCAACATCGCCGCCACACTTGCCCTTATACCCTATGTCTCGCAGTTTGGAAACGTAGCCACAAGTGACTATGAGCGTTTTGGCTTAACCACAGAAGGTATTTGGATGCAGGCACAGGTCATTTTAGGTAGCGAAGAGGTGCATGTTATTGCTATTGGTAACAGAACACCCAATGGCGATGGTTGGTACGCTCTTGTTGATGATAACGCCCAAGTTTATATTCTAAATAAAGGCGCAGTAGATTATCTTGCTATTTATCTTCAAGAGATTCAAAGCATCTTGGCATCGTTCTAACCAATTTTACCAATTTACTTGACAAAACGGGTAATTCGGGATACGTTAATAAACCGTACTGTTCAAGTATTCTTGCTGTTTTCACGACCTGTTTATGCTTCATGGTGAGGAAACAGCATCTTGTGTGTGTAAATACAACAAGACCGCCTGACTTTCCAAACGAAAGCCCTAGGCACTTAAATGAGAAAAAATTGAGAATTGTTGTAGATATTGGGCAACTCTTTATTTTAGTGTCATAATTAAATGATGATTAACTTTCGAGATTTCATCTGCAACGCAGATGTTTAACATAGTCAATGAGATATGGTGTAATCAAAACATGGTAAATACAGCAGAAAAAGACCAACTTCGCGCTCAGCTTGTGAGCAAAGCTACTTCACAGGGGTTCATTACCTATGATGACATTCTGGCTGCCTTGCCAGATGTGGAGCGTGATGTTGCGCTTCTTGACGATATCATGGATGAATTGCTTGATGCCGGTATTGAAGTCATTCCAGGTTCGGGCAGTGCCTCACAGCCCGGTGGCAACGAAATTATTGCCATCGAACCCGAAGATTTGGATCTTGATGCAATTGAAGATGAACTAGAAAAATTTGACCTAAGCGATCTAACCGATGACGCAGGCTATCAACAAGCCCTGGATACCGATGACGTGGTGGGGCTTTACTTGAAAGAAGCGGGTCGTGTCCCCCTTCTTACCGCCGAAGAAGAAGTGTCTTTGGCAAAGCGCATGGAAGCCGCAGTTTGGGCGCGTCAACGCTTTCAAGAGGTGGATGTCGAAACCCTGCTTTGGTCAGAAGAACAAGCACTCCGTGAAATGATTACCGACGGTGATGCCGCCCAAGAACATCTCATCCGTGCCAATGCTCGCTTGGTTATCAGTGTGGCAAAGAAATACATCGGACGTGGCGTACCCTTCCTTGACCTCATTCAAGAGGGGAATATTGGCTTGATTCGTGCTACCAATAAGTTTGAATACCAACGTGGACATAAGTTTAGCACCTATGCCACCTGGTGGATTCGTCAAGCCGTTAGCCGCGCCGTAGCCGACCAAGGGCGCACTATTCGCGTTCCTGTTCACATGGGTGACCAACTAAACAGAATGCGCCGTGTGCAATTACAATTGCTTCAAGAGCTTGGGCGTGACCCCAAAATTGAAGAATTAGCAGAGGGGATGGAAACAACCCCCGATAAAATTGAAAACTTGCTGGAAATTTCACGCCGTCCTGTCAGCCTAGAAACGCCTATTGATGATGAAGGCGATTCAACCTTCGGTGACTTTGTAGAAGATGTTAATAGCCCCGCACCTGCCGAAGAAGTGGCAAATCATTTGCTACAAGAACAAATTCAGCAAGCCCTAGATAAACTTCCCCCGCGTGAAGCACAAATCTTGCGCTTGCGTTATGGCTTGGCAGATGGTCGCGTTTATACACTAGAAGAAGTAGGGCAAACCATCGGCGTAACCCGTGAGCGCGTGCGCCAGCTAGAAGCCCAAGCCCTTAACCGTTTGCGCCAATCTTCGGCTCATGTCATTCTCCGCGATTACTTGTTTGAGAGCTAAAACTCGGTGAGCCGTAGCACACCCCAGCGCACTGTTAAGAATCCCCTCCTGTGGTCAATTGCTTTAATTGCCATAGGGGGTGTTCTTTTGCTTCACAGCTTGCTCTTTCTAGAAAATATCTCGCTGGTAAGCTTGTCGCCCCTATTGTTGGTGTTTATTGGGGCGCAGGTGTTGCTAAAAGGCGACTTTGTACCCAGTACACACACGCGCACCTTTGGCATTACGCGCGGTGGCATTGAAAGCGCAACCTTAGAAATAAACGCCAGTGAAATAGACGTTGCACTAAGATCATTGCCCAGTGACCTTCAAGAAAGATTGATTGCAGGGCAATACGCCAGCCAGTCACGTCCCGAACTTTTAGTAGATGGCACACAAGCTCAGCTTAAATTTGACCGCGCAAAAACCAACTGGTTTTCGTTTGCAGATTGGGAACTAGGGCTTGCGCAAGCCATGCCGTGGGCAATTACTATCAGCACCTCACTAGGACAACTTGATATTGACCTTGCAGACATCATCCTAGAAACAGCCTCTTTTTATAGCGGTGTGGGCGATGCACGCCTTATACTGCCTAAAGAGTGTTTGGGTGACCCCATTCGCGTGCAGACAACGCTTGGCAACATTCATCTTATTACACCATTAGGCTATCGTGTACAGGTTTTGGCAAAAAGTGGGCGTTTTACTCACCTACACATTGACGAAACACGCTACACACTTTCTGAAGATGGCACTTGGTTGGCAAACAATGCCGATGAAGATGCCCCCCTTGTCATTATCCAAACT
Source organism: Anaerolineae bacterium (assembly GCA_034437555.1). GTDB lineage: Bacteria > Chloroflexota > Anaerolineae > Aggregatilineales > Phototrophicaceae > JANWYT01. The sequence continues at coordinate 80,938 of DAOTTQ010000071.1, forward strand.
CAAAGTCACTTTGGTGACGTTTACCTCGCTTAGAGAAACCTTTATGCCACCCATCAATTTCATCATTCGTGACGCACTGGAAACAGATATTGCCCCTTGCTTGGCTTTGGATGCCAGCTATCAAACCGAGAATGTTTGGCAAATGAGCCTTCAACCCTTAGACAATGGCTGGCAAGTCCTCTTTCGTACAGAACGCCTTCCACGTGCTATTGAAGTATCCTATGATATTCACCAAGAACGGCTACAATATGCTTTAGCACAACACAGTTTTTTAGTAGCCACCACAAAAGACGACGGGCAATTGCTAGGGTATACCACCCTGCGTTATGATGCCCTTAACCAAGTCGCTATTGTTCGTGATATTGTAGTGGCTAATGAGATGCGAAGAATGGGTGTAGGAACACGCTTATTAAGTGTGGCAAAACGATGGGCGCAAGAACAAAACGCCGCATTTTTTTTAACAGAAACGCAAACCAAGAACTACCCTGCTATTCAATTTTGCCAAAGACAGGGGCTATCATTCTGTGGCTTTAACGACAAAACGTTCTCTAATCATGAAATTGCGGTCTACTTTGGTCAAGTGTTGCGGTAAAACACCATGATAGAACAAGTTATTTTATCATTTCTACAAGCCTCTAACGAGGTGTTAGCAGCAGCCATTGTGGTGCTTGCCACGTCCATGTTGCTGTATAATCTCACACGCGACCTTAAAAATCGCGTCGCACGCACCTCTGGGCTTGTGCTGGTTTGTGTGATTATACCCTATGTGATGGATGTCTTTATTGCACTAGAACCCGACATCGCCATTATTGAATTGGCAACCCGCCTACAGTGGCTAGGGATTGCCTTTATGCCCTCCGCCCTCTTTCACCTCTCAGACGCGCTTCTAGCCACCACAGGCTTGCCTTCACGGGGGCGCAGACGGCGTGTTGTACGTATCCTTTATGCCGTTAGCCTAGCGTTCTTTGTTGCGGTTATGACAACCAACCTCATCATTGAAACCGTAAAAGGTGCGCGCACTGTCAGCATAGAGGGGGGAACGCTGGCATGGGCTTATGTAACCTTCTTCATCAGCCTAATGATCTCTACGTTTATCAATGTGCAGCGTGCGCGACAACGCGCCCTTACTCGTAATACCCAACGGCGCATGTCTTATCTACAGGCGGCAATTCTTACGCCTGCATTTGGCATTTTTCCTTATTCTTTGTTCCTTAACGAAACGGATGAATTTTCGTTCTTTGTTACAATAGTGATTATCCTTGCCAATCTCGTTGTGGTTTTAATGCTTATCTTCTTGTCCTACCCACTCTCCTTCTTCGGGTCAAATAAGCCTGATAGAGTGGTTAAAACCGAGCTTTTGCATTTTCTTCTACGCGGTCCAGGCACAGGGTTATTGGTCTTAGCGGTCTTTGTATTCTTTACACGCGCAACACGCATTTTTGGTGTTTCAGGTGACGAGTTGTTACCCTTTGCTGTGGTCGCCATTGTACTCATGTGGCAGTGGGGAATCGCACTTGTTACCCCTTATCTGGAACGTTGGCTGATTTATGGCAACGACGAAGACGAGCAATTAGAGCGCATTCAAGACCTTACGCGGCGTGTTATCACACGAAGTGACCTCTTACAAATGGCAGAAGCAAACTTAGCTGCTTGCTGTGATGAGCTTCGCCTAAAGAGTGCATTCATTTTATCGGTGCGTAAGGACGATTTAGAAGTCGTTCAGGTTATTGAAGGAAGCGAGCTTGGAGACCAACTTCTAAATGATACCCCTTCTTTGCACGTCATTATCGCATTGGTCAACGGGCAACACTTTCAAACATGGGGTTGCTTTCAAGTATTGCCCATCAAAAGTTCTCATATAGGTGAAGATTCGCCTGTGATTGGCGTTTTTGGTATCCGAGCAACCCCTGTACTCTTAGACACCCTAGACAGCGTAAGGCTAGCTGAGTATGTTAGGCGCACGCAACAAACCTTAGAAGACATCACCATTCAATCAGAGATTTTTGCCTCACTAGAGGGCTTATTGCCTCAGATTAGCTTGTCTCGCTCACGAGCAGATGCCATCGAATATCGCCCGAACCCTGCCAGCAATCGGGGGGGAACACCTTCGGGGGTAGAGCGCGAAGAAGTTTATGAACAAGTCAGAGCTGCCCTTCGGCATTATTGGGGGGGACCCGGCATCACACGCAGTCGCCTAATTGACCTGAAAATCGTACAGCAAGCCATCAGCACCTCAGAAACACCCACACAAGCCTTACGACAGGTACTAGAACAAGCCATTAACAGCCAACGACCCGAAGGAGAACGTTCGATGATTGCGCCCGAATGGACAGTGTATAACATCCTAGAAATGCGCTTTTTAGAGGGTAAGAAAGTTCGTGATGTCGCAAGACGCATGGCATTAAGTGAAGCAGACCTCTATCGTAAGCAACGTCTCGCCATTGAAGCGGTTGCCGATACAATGCTAGAACGCGAGTTAGAACTGGAGACAAAATGAAGACATTAAGCCTCTTAGTGGGACTTACAGCATTGTGGTTGTGTGCGTGTACACCATCAGAAGCTATTGTTATTCCTCCATCAAGTCCCATTCTACTTCGCCCAGAACACATTTTTGCAACCCCAGATATAACGCTTGCGTGGGAATATGCCCCGCTAAGTGCATCAGAACGTTTTGTTTTTAGATTGTGGTATGAAGAATAACCCTTTGTTGAAGTCTGGACAACCGAAAATAGCCTTGATGCAGAAACGATCATCAACACTTTTTCACGAGATTTCGGTTACTTTTACTGGCAAGTTGCCGTTGCCGATACCAACGAGGACGGCTCATTTAAGGCTCTTAAATCAGAATGGAGTGCGACAGGACAGCTAGAACGCCTAAGACGACTTCCCATTAGCCCCGTCGCAGAAGATGAACGCACCACCCTAACGCAATTTGTCAGTACAATAGGCGCAAAGGACACACACGAGCTAATTGCACTCACCAATCAATTCATTGTAGAAAATGCCGACTTGGGTGCAGAAGGGGCTTACTTGCCCGATTATCGAGACGCGGCAGAACAGGTGATGGCATTTTCACAGGGCTTGCAAAGTACCGCGCCTACCATGTATTGCAATGATATTTCTACGCTAATGCTGGTCACATTGCAGCAACTTGGCATCGAAAGTCGTCTTATTTTCTTGTATGGCGAAGTAAGTGGCTATATCTCACAACACACCATCCTAGAAGTATTCATCCCAGAAACACAAGTTTGGCAAGCCTATGACCCTACCAGCAATGCTTATTTGTGGTTTCCTGATGAAGAAAAAATCCCGTCAGTGGCAGACGTGGCGTTCAGCAACGAAGAAAAACTGCAAGCCTGCACCTATGACGGCACTTGCACCTCTGATTATGGGTTTAAGCACCTATACGATGGCTTTCGTTATGGCTACACGGAAACATTTTACGTAAACCCCTCGCGGATGAATGTAGCAAACATGTTTGATTTTTATGATAACTTTCCAGAAAAGCTGATGTTCGACCCACGAGACTCTGTTTTTAAGTTTGACCGTTACGAAAGACCGTAATCGTTTGACAAGCCGTTGAACCCCTCATATAATCAAAAATTCAAGGAGAAATTTCTTATTGTTTGTTATGGCATCTCAGGGGGTTTGCGATGTCCAAAGATACAAGTCAGTATTCAAGCACACCACCACCATTGGATGAGTCCTATTGGGAATCATTATTGCATGAGGGCGAATTTAGCCGTTCTGTTGATTTAGAAGAAATAGAACCCGTAAGTGCGCCCACCCAAAATATTGCCGTTGCGTCTATTGAAATCACAGATATAGGCGACTGGCAAGAAGCTCAACGCATCATGGACGATGACGAAGTTCTTTCGCTTATTGTGTCGGGGTATAACCGAGGTGGACTACTCGTAGATTGGGAGTCACTTCGTGGATTTGTGCCAGCCAGCCAATTGGTAAGTTTACAGCAAAGTGAAACCCCTAGCCGCCATAATTCTTTAGAGGATTATATAGGTAAGGCTCTCACCTTGCGCGTTATTGAACTTGATCCACAAAAAAATCGTCTCATCTTATCGGAACGAGCAGCACAAGTAGGTGTCGGCGCACGTGCCGAATTACTCAAAACAATTACCGCTGGTAGCATTCTAAACGGGCGTGTAACCAATCTTTGTGATTTTGGTGCGTTTGTAGATTTAGGCGGCGTAGAGGGCTTAATTCACATTAGTGAGCTAAGCTGGGGGCGCGTTGCACATCCCGCAGACCTCTTAAAGCGTCAGCAATTCTTAGATGTATTGGTACTTGATGTTGACCCCTCTGCGGCGCGTGTAGCACTTAGTATAAAACGTCTAACACCCGATCCATGGGTAACGGTAGCAGAACGCTATACAGTAGGCGAAGTCATTGAAGGGCGCGTGACCAATGTAGTTGATTTTGGCGCGTTTGCCTGTGTTGAAGAGGGTCTTGAGGGACTCATCCACTTTTCAGAACTTGCAGAAGGTCACTTTTTACACCCGCGTAATGTGGTTAAAGAAGGCGAAATCATCAAAGCACGTATCCTAAGCATTGATGGTAATGCGCGTCGTTTAGGACTCACATTACGGCTTATATAGCCGTTCTTTGTGCTTCTTTTCGTATTGTTAGAAACAAGGGTAAATCATCTTGTCGGAAGCAGAAAACACTACGCCAACCGAAACCAGTGAGGCAACCAGCGAGCTTTCTAAAAAAGTGGCGCAGTTGCCTCTTACGCCCAACACAACAGAAATTAGCTTCCAAAAATCAACGCTTCCAAAAGAAAAACCACAGTCTTTTTGGGAAGATTTGCGTGACAGTGTGCCACCATGGATAACAGAACTTACTGCCATTGGTGTGGGTCTATTTGCCATTTTGTCATTTCTTGCCTTACTAGACACCACATCCACCACAGCCCTCACATGGCGAAACATCCTCATTAACTTGTTTGGTCAAGGAAGTGTGGGCGTTTCGATACTTATGCTTGCCCTCGCCCTCTTTATCGGGTTTCAAAAGGCATTCACATCGTTTAAGCTATCGTCCGCCAAGATTTTAGCGATAGAGCTAGGGTTTCTATGTGTGTTGGCATTACTCCACATTGCCTCTAATGATGCTGAACTGCGGGCATTAGCACGTGCGGGGCAAGGTGGGGGCATTATTGGTTGGGGACTAACGGCAATTCCCCAATGGTTCTTGGGTAACTCGGCAACCATTGTTATTTTTAGCGTGATTTTGGGCTTATGTGTTGCTGTTTTGCTAGGGGTGCGCCGTAGCCAAGTCATTTACAGGCTGACGCAAATGGGCGATGTGTTGCTTGATTACAGTGAACGCCTTATTCCGCCCAAGCCCACCACAGAACTTATTACACCCAACGCGCCACCACAACCGCTTAACGCTGTGCCAAAGCGCAACCCTATTATGCGGATTAAAGCCAACTATCAAAACGTGCCACCCTCACTAAGACCAACACCGGGTGTCACTAAAAAAGATAACCTAGAAGAGCTAAAATCGCATCCGCTATTTGCAACGGGGCATGAGCTAAAAATTGACTTTAACGTTATTGGCGATATGACGAACCGCAAAACAGAGGATGGCTTTAGAATTGTGCGCCGCCCTGATGGACGTGAAAAACGTTATTTCGCTATCCTAGAGCTAAAAGAAGCCAAAAAGCTCAATAAGCGTGACAAATCACTTCCTCCCATCGAGGTATTTCAAGATATTGAAATGAAGATGCCCGATGAGCGCGAAATTAATCACAACGTGGTACTCATTGAAAACACATTGCTAGAGTTTGATGTTGAAATTGATGTAGTCGATGTGCAAGTAGGACCCACCGTCACACGCTATGCACTACAACCGTATCAAACGCGCAAAGATGGTTCTACAGAGCGCACGCGCTTAAGCAAAATTGCCTCTTATAGTAGTGACCTTGCGCTTGCGCTTTCTGCCAAGCGGTTACGTTTAGAAATCCCCGTTCCTGGCACAAATTACATGGGGATAGAAGTCCCTAACCGCCAACCGAGCATGGTCACGTTGCGCTCGGTATACGAAAGCAAGGCGTTTGCCGACCTACAACAAAAGAACATTTCTCCCTTGCTTATTCCATTGGGGCGCGATGTATCAGGTGCGCCACTTGCCATTGATATTGCAAAACAACCGCACTTGCTCATTGCAGGCACAACCGGTTCGGGCAAGTCGGTTTGTATCGCCGCCATTGCCACGGCACTGGTGCTAAATAACACCCCCGAAACAGTAAAGCTAGTGATGCTAGACCCCAAAATGGTAGAGCTAAGTCGGTTTAACGGTTTGCCCCACTTGCTAGGCACTGTGGAAACAGATACAGACCGCATTATTGGCGTGCTAAAGTGGTGTACCCGTGAAATGGACAGGCGGTATAAGCTACTAGAAGAACACGCCGTAAGAAATATCGACAATTATAACGCCAAGTTTGGGGCGCGTCGGCGTGGGCGTGACTATTTGCCGTATATCGTGATTATGGTGGACGAAATTGGCGACCTCATGCTAACGCGCCCCGAAGAAACCGAAACCGCCGTAACACGCCTTGCACAAATGGCGCGTGCTGTTGGGATGCACCTGATTGTCGCCACCCAACGCCCCAGCGTGGATGTCATTACGGGTCTCATCAAAGCCAACTTTCCGGGCAGAATTGCCTTTAGTGTGGCTTCTGGCGTAGATTCACGTGTCATTTTAGATACAGGTGGCGCAGAAACATTGCTTGGCAAGGGCGATATGCTTTATCTTTCTGCCGAAGCCCCTGCCCCGCAACGTATTCAAGGGTGTTTTGTTACTGATGAAGAAGTACGTGCTGTGGTTAAGCATTGGGTGGCATGGTATAAAGCCGAAGTAGAAGCAGGGCGAGAAGAACTACTTCGCAGTAGCCCGTGGGAAAGAGGGCTAACGCGCCGTGAGTTCCTTGCAGAAACAGACCCCATGCTAGAAGATGCCATTGAATTTGTGGTAGAAACCCAAGAAGCCAGCGCATCCATCATCCAGCGCAGGTTGGGTTTAGGCTATCCACGCGCAGCACGTATTATGGATATGTTAGAACAACTTGGCGTAGTAGGTGAATCGGTTGGGGGTGGACGTGCGCGAAAGGTGCTTATCTCTAAAGGGGATGACCCCTTCAAACGCATCATTGAAGAGCGCATGAAAGGGAGTGTGAAGCCTCTTAAAGCTAGAAAAGCCGTTGAAGAATACTACGATGAAGCTGACCTTGACGGCAACGACAACGACTATTACCTACCTGACGATTCAGAATAGCGTACGCTGTTGGGGTGATGCAAACGGCAAAATAAGGTCGGCACTCTCAATACGGGCATTATTGACCGTTGGTGACACTTCATGGCTTGCCATCCCATCTGATGGGTGCGTTGCCAGTAGGCTCTTTAGATGGTCGGGGGGCGTATCGGGCGTTAGCCAAGCCTCATAGTCATTGGGCTGAAGGATAACCGCCATGCGATGGTGCATCAGCTTAATGAGGTCATTGGGTTCTGTGGTGATAATGGTGCAAGTGCGAACCAGTTCACCATCAGCACTTTTCCACTCTTCCCATAAGCCCGCCAAACCAAAAACGTGCTTATCTTCAAAATAGATAAACTGTGGCTTGCCATCTTTGCCCCACTCATAAAAGCCATCGGCAGGAATTAAACAACGCCGTTGCTTAAAAGCACCCCGAAATGAGGGCTTCTCGTCAATCGTTTCGGCGCGTGCGTTAATAAGCTGGCTTGCTCCCGAAGCGTCTTTTGCCCATGATGGCACAAGCCCCCACTGTACCAACGACAGTTGGCGGGGGGCTTGCCCTGTAATTATTGGCACACTTTGCGTTGGTGCAATGTTATAACGGGGCAAAATCTCCACGCGCATCGCCTCTAATTGAAACGTGCGTTGTAAAACCTCTGCCGATGCCGTAAGGGTATAGCGACCACACATAAACGCCCCCTATTTTTTATTCGGTTTTGGCTTGCCTGTTTCTGCGATTTGGCGCACCAACGCCATCACAGAGAGCAACAGCCCAATCAGTGTTCCTGTTGGAATGGGTTCAGGTTTACCTGTGTCGTTCTCTTCGGCAGACCGCGCGAAAAGATACGCCGACATGACACCTAGTACTGCGCCAATAAATGCACCCGCTAAGTAATTGCGTGTTTTCCAGTCTTCTTCTGTCATTTCATTTTTTTGGTTTTCCATCGTTTGCTCCTTCAGTAGTTTCGCTCTCATCAAATAGACGAGTAAAGCGTATGAAAGGTTCTAAAATGCTCGTCCATCGGATGGCGCGTTGATTGACGTTCTCGGTGATTTCAGTCGTTTTTGTCGCCAGTTTCTCTGTCCAGCCTTCAATGCGTTCTAGGGGTTTTTGCGCGCCATGGTGTAATTTATTTGCACCATACACCACCACAATCAAGCCCAAAATCAAGCCAAACTGGCAAATAATCATAGGGCAAATGAGCAGTAAAACGGCAAATAAGTCTGTTAGAGCTTGTAGGCGTTGATTTTGTGTACCATCCAACGGAAGCACCACAAACGCCCCCAAAGCAAGCACCGCCATTGTAACCAAAATAACAGGCAATACAATTTGTCGGCGCACCTCGCGCTTATGAAGCGTTTTTCCTTGTTCCCGTGATGAAGCACCCACAACTGACTCATTTCTTGATGGAATATCTTTACATTGTACATAACTATACGATGAAACGAAAGAATACGGTCTAAAATGAGGGAGTGGATTTTCACCCGTAACCTTTCACAGTAATTAGCGGTATTTTCGCTGTAAGTTTCATCGCCTTTTTTAGGAGGTATCATGAATTTAAAAAGTCATTCAAGGCAATGGCGATGGTTAACGCTCATAATGGCGTGTATGGTCTTATCCATGCCCCTTTTTGCGCAAGAAACCACGCCAGAAGCCATTCCTGTTGTACAGGATGAAGAAGAAACACTCATTACAGAAACACCTCTTGCCCCTGCGCCAGAGGAAACTCCCGAAACAGTAGCCCCTTTTGAAGAGGTTACCCCCTTTGTTGAAGAAGAATCTTCAGAAACGCCCATTGCGATTGAGGAAACAACGCCAGAGGTGATTATTATCGAATCACCCACTGCCCCCATCCTCTTCGACACCTTCGCCGAAACGTTTGAGGCTTTTGATGCTTCTGCGTGGCAACTAGAGGGTTGGGCGTTAGCCAGCGATGAGGTTGGCTCTTTCTTAACCACATCAACACCCCTTACTACGGCAACCGTCCTAGTATTTAGCCAAGACGCTTTTACCCTAGAAGCACGTTTGCGCGTGTCTGCGGGTGACGTTGCGCTTCTTTCTGTCAACGGCTATACACTCATGTTTGATACCAGTGGCAATAGTCGCTTGTATCAGGGTGACACACTCTTAGCAGTCTCCCCCATTGCAGAAGACGCCGTTCTGCCAGAAGTTGCCGAATGGTTTAGCGTTTTGGTAACAGTGGATACAGCGTCCCTCACATTAACCGTAAACGGCACACCTAGCCTTGCTTACGCGCTTTCATCCACAACGGCAAGTCTTATCAGCATCGCCTCTGGCGAAACGCTACAGGGCGAGATTGCTATTGATGACCTTACCCTTACCAAGCGCGAACCCGCCGTTTTGGTGGTAGAGATTGTCAGCACACCCATTGTGATAGAAGCTGAAGTCACACCTGAACCCGATGGAGAAGTAACGGCAGAACCTAGTGCTGAAATGACAGCAGAGGCAGAAACCACGCCCGAACCCGAAGTGACGCAGGAGGCACTCGCTTCTGAAACAGCCGATGTAAACAAGCTCACTGGTGAACTAGAAGAACTCGCCCAAGCCTATCGTGCTGGCGATTTTGGCGTTATTGACACGCTGGTTCTCTATCACGGTTTCATCACCGATGAACAAGGGCGCATCCTGATTGACATTGCGACCAATGAAAATGGCGTAGATGCCGTTTATAGTCTGCTAGAATCTGCGGGTGGATTAGTTGTAGGTTCAACAGATAGCTTGATAGAGGCTTATGTGCCTGTATCATCCCTAGATGCTATTGGTTTAAGTCCAGAAGTTCGTGGAGTACGAAAAACACTCGGCGCTTCTTCTACTGCACCTAACGAAGCTCCCAATGAAGCCCCTGCTGGCGATACATTCTCGGATGGCTTTAATGCAGTTGGTGCGCTAGATTGGCACAATGCAGGTGTACTAGGCAGTGGCGTTTTAATCGGTGTTATTGATACTGGTTTTGGTGGTTCTACGCCATCCATCAGTGGCAACCTTTCTTGCCTTAACAATAACACCCTTAATAGCACAGGCTCTTTTGTTTCGGGCGATACCACACACGGCTTAAAAGTCGTAGAAATCTTGTGTGACCTTGCCCCTAGCGCAAAAGTAAATATGTACAAGGCAAATAGCTATGCCACCCTTGCCACCGCCATTAGCCAAGCCCGCACCAATAACGTTAAAGTGCTTGCCATTACCCTAGACCTTGGCGCAAGCGAAACGCCTGGTGACGGTACAAACGGCGGACGTACTGGCAATGATCCCTATGCGCTACTCGCAACCGCACGTAGCGAAGGTATGGTCATTTTTGCTGCTGCTGGCAACAGCGGTAACCCTAGTAACATCGGCAACGCCACTAAACTCTCCCGTTACTACGCATTCAACAGTGGCTCTAGCAATAGCGCAACCACTATTAACGCTACGGTATCGCGTGGGGATGTCATACGCCTTAGTTGGAATGGTTGGAGTGAAACAGCAAGTAATTTCACTGTGACTTACTCTGGTGCTGTATCAGGTGGTGTAACAACACGCTTTGACACGGCAATTCCTAACGGTCAGTTTGAAGTTCCAAGTGGTTGCGGTGATAGCTGTTCCATCACCATTAGTGTGACACCTAATGGAAGTGCTTCAAATAAAATCTTCCAACTTCAAATTGTGCCTGTGTTTGTTACCGGCGAAACCACACCACAAACCCCCAACATCAAAATTACATCGGTATCGTTGGCAACCAATGCCAGCGTTGTAACGGGCGCAGGCAGTATTGCACGCCCCGCTGATAGCCCTGATGTGATTGCAGTGGGTGCGGTGTGCGCGGATGACGACAGCAACTTCTCCATCTTGCCCGAAAGTTCTGCGGGTCCCGTTTACGGGTCTGGCGGGTCTGCTCCTTCGCTAACAACAGCCACACGCGCCAACGTCAAACCCGACCTTATGGGTGCATCTAACGTGCGTGTTTCTGGCGCGGCGGGCAACGGCGCAGCCTGTGATGGCACGCTCTTGGGCGCAGAAGATACGGTCAACCTTTTTGGTGGGTCATCGGCTGCAACGGCACACCTTGCAGGTATGGCGGCTTTGATGAAATCCAACACCAGCAATACCAGCATGTCTGGGTTTAATATTGCCAGCGCGACAGGTGTAGAAAACATTAAAAGCTACCTACAAACGCGCATCGTAGACCTACCCCTTAATGCCCCTGATGGCTTCGATTATGCGTCGGGCGCAGGCTTCTCTATTTTGGGCTTCCCCAACTTTAGTCTTACCAATAGCCAAAACTTGGGCATTATACCCAATAACTTGGCGTGTGCAGGTGGTTTTAGCTACGTAGGGCAAGCCAACGCAAATACTGCCAACGATGGCACGTTGGCTAACCCCTATCTACATATTGGCAATGCGCTAAACAACGCACCCGCCAATAGCTGTGTGGTAGTGATGCCGGGTGAATATGTTACGCCCCTTTTGGTCAACAACACAGTTGCCAATAACGTCACGCTCATTAGCTATGACCAAGCCGATTCCTCGAATGCGAAGAACTCGTTATTCCGTGTGGTAGGTCAATACCTAAACTCCGCCGGACAAATTACCTCCAGCGGTTATAGTAGTGCTGCCTATGAACGCTCCTTTGCAAACCAAGGTGGCATCTACGTTGACAACGGCACGAATGACTTTACCCTAAGTGGCTTTAACTTTGTGCCTGCCAAATTCCAAGTGGGATTAGGTGAACGTACAGACGTCTTTGCCGTCTTTGCTAACAACACAGACAAAGTCGTGATTAGCAATAACACCTTTGGACAAACTACCGCAGACGGTGCAAGCTATACGGGCTGGGTCAACATGGCTTCACACCCCATCACCGTGTATAACGGCATTGTCGAAATTACGCGTAACAAGTTTGTGGGTGGTACTGGCGCAGAACTAACAGACTATTCCACCATCGCCATCGTAGAAGCAACGGCATTGGTCAATATCAATGAGTTCCTAAACAACAACAACATTGTCAATAGCAGTTATGAAAACCGTGCATGGAAGTCTACACTCTATGCCGAAAGTTCGGCTGTAGATCTGATTGGGAACGCTTTCGTCAACAATCAGTCGCAAACATTGCTGATGTTCCGCACACCCAATTTTGGCGATACTGCGGATGTTCGCGTTGTAAGCAATGTTTTCCTACAAAATAACGCTGCCAGTGCCTTACCAAATGAGCCGTGTGGAACACCTCCACTTGCTGCGGCCTGCCCCAAATCTGGTGGGCTTGTCAAGTTGTTCAAAGTAAGTGACTTCTACTTTGTCAACAATACTGTTATCGCCAACGATCGTAGCAACTCTGCCGATCTAAACGCACTGATTGTGCGGGGCGGCGAAGTGAATCTGTTTATTCCAGAAGCAAATCTTACCACTGAGTTCCACAACAACATCGTTGCCAGCGGTGGCGTTGGGCTACCCACAGCCGCACCTCTACTTAGGTTGATGATGTATGACGACCTAACCCAAGTCATTAGCTTCTGTCGCTCTGTCAGTTCGGGTAACCCCGTCACAAATAACTGGTGGGCAGATGCTATTACGGGCCCTTGTAGTGCCAATGATTTCAGTGGATTGACACAGGGTGGGTTAGGTAACCCTACCAATATCATTAACGCTGTTACTAGCGCAGAATTTGCAGGGGCAGAAGCAGGTTTCCCCTACCCCAACACCGACTGGCGTTTCTATGCGCTACGCCAAACACAACAGTTTGCCGCAGGCGATGGCACAGCAAACTCCATCAAAGATGCCCAATACTCCTTTAGTGTTGACCGTGGTCGCAGTGTTGAACTAATGGGTTTGCCCTTTACAGGCAATAACCTCAATTCCCCCTTTAACCTTGACGTAACGGGCAACTTGCGTGTTCTCAATATCCAAGTTCCCAACCCCGCCGATGTTAACCCCCCCGCCAATATCGCCGATAACCCCGATGACATCATTGCCTATCAGGGCGAAGGGGTAAATGCTATCGATATTGGCGCGTTTGAGTTTACGCCACTTCGTATTGATGTGGACGGCGACGAAAACAACGGGCTACAAACGCTTTATAGCGATAGCATGGCAGAAGATAGTGGTGTACTAGAGATTGATGCCAATAGCTTTGTACTTGGCGGTTTTGGTCAGCTTACTTACCAAGTCTCTGTCGCGCCCCTGTTCTATGGCACACACTGCACCACCGAATTTGCAAATTCAAATGGTGTGGTCTTTGGTGTTGGGCTAGATGCAGGCAAGATTTTCTATTGCCCCCCAATTGATTTCTATAACAGCAACAATGGCACAACGCTCATTGACAGTAATTTAGAAATTGAATTTAGCTATACTGTTCGCGATGAGACATTCAGCACCGCCAACGGTTCTGTTGCGGTCTATGTGACCCCCGTTCAAGACGCGCTGCTCACCAACATCATTGGCGATGACATCCCTTCAGGTGACCTTTACGAGCTAACGCTGAATGCCGGCGTAACCGTCAATGTGCCACTACGCCCCTATGTCGATTTTAGCGGCGGGTTCTTCTTCTCTGAAGATGAAAACCCCGAGTTTGACACCGACCCACGTCAAATCGACTACCCCTTCAATTACTCTACCTTTGCAGTAAACGACTGTAACGCTGGTGCTTCTACATTGATTTCTGTAGGTTCACTAACGGGTAATTTGCTCAGCATTACAGCAGGTGAAATACGCGGTGTTGCCTGTGTGACATATAGTGTCACAGATGCTTTTGGTGGCACATCTGCGCTTAATACCATTCGCATTAGCGTAAATAGCTTTATTCCATCCGTTGCAGGCTTGTATGATGATAGTAGCTTTGCATTTACCTACACAAATGCCTCTATCACCAACACAACAGGCTGGAGCGCACTTTTCTCGCCTAACAACATCAACAACACGCTTCACACCAGCAAGGTATTCAATGACCGCGCCGACTTTGCCTTCCAAGGCACAGGCTTTGTGCTATATATGCAAGGCGCAGGCAACGGCAACGACTACATGCTGACGCTAAACGATGCCGAACCCAATACTAATTGGACGCTCATTAGCGGTGTTGTTAATCAAACTGCCATGTACGGCACAACATTCCCTGCAACAGGCGGCGGTGATGCGTTTGAATGTTACACACGCGCCCTCCCCGGCAGTACTGTAACCCCCAAGAGCCTTAGCAATAAGGGTGCAGCCTATACAGTGACCTGCTACTCTACTCAAGACAATCCCACAAGCAAAGTCTATCGTGTGGGCATTGTTAACAAGCGTCAGGGCGCAACCCTAAGCGTAGATGCCTTTAGCATTATGGCAGATACACTGAGTGGTACTGACCGCGTATTGCCACCCGGCAATCATGAAGTAGACAGTGCATACCTACGCGGTCTCTTTACCGACCCATGGCAACTGCTAACAGGCGGCACAGTCTCAAACAAGGTGGCTTATCGCACACTAACGAATGCTTCATTCTCCTTCTACTTTGAGGGGGGTTCGGGCTTTGCTATTGAAACCAATCAAGGCAAAGTAGGTGGCGATTACACCATCCTTGTAGAGAACGACACACTTGGTAGCGGTTCAATTAGCCAAAACATCAGCAATGCGCCCTTTGGCAACTCTACTGCCAACGCAAACATGGTCTCTCGCCCCTTCTTAGGGCTAGACCCAGAAACACGCTACAAAGTCACGCTGACGGTAACGAATTTACCGCTTAATGGCAATGTGATTATTGATAGCATCGTCGTCTATCCGCCCACACTACAGCCCGAAAAGGTGCTACCGTTTGGGTCTACAGAAGATGACAGCCTCACTCACTTTGCCTTTGGTGGGCATGTTGAGGACAACTGGCTAAGCACCTTCTCACAATCAAGCGCCTCTAATCGCACCCTGACTTCTATTCGTGGCGGCAAGCCTTCGGCAGGGGCTATTCTCTCTTTCGAGCTACCCGATGATGCCACAGGTTTCTTATATGACCACGCATGGTCTAGCAGTGTCTCGCGTCGTTTGATGATTTGCGTTGACCGCAATCGCATGGCAACTGACTATGGCAACTGTATCATCGTCAACCAACGCCCCCCCACAACCGCCGACCCTACAACCCATATTGTGGTAAACGCCACAACAGGCGCAACCACCAATCAAATCACTCCAGTTCGGGTGATAAACGGCACACTTGCCATCAATGAGAGCTTGTTTGACACGGCATGGGGTAGTGGACACAACCACACGGTTGAAATCTTTAGCTTACTTAACGAAGTTTTCAACTTTGACCGCATCACTGTGTTTGGTGAGGACAGCCCACTTGGCGCAGGGTTTAATGATGACACCTTGCCAAGCATCAAATACTACACTTCGTCCGATGCACTTGGCACGATTGGCACGTTTGCCAACAACAATAACTTCCTTAACACATCCAATAACTTCCTGCGCGTTATCAACAACGCCCGTGATACAGGACGCACTATCACTTGGACAAAACAAGTGGGTGCAAGCGTGGTCTTCGGGTTTACAGGGACGGGCTTTGCGCCACGTACCCGTATGGAACGCGAATCGGATGCCGTAGAAATTTGTTGGCAAGTGTGGGATGCCACCAATGACCCACTACCAACAAGTGCAAACGCTAATTGGTCGGGGGCAACTTGTACCACGTTTGACAACCAAAATCCTTCTCTGCTTCAGAGTGTAGACCGCCCCATCTTGGGCTTGCCCAATGATACCTATAGTGTGCGTATCAAGATGCTTGCAGACAACGGCACGCCTGCTTTACACACAGGAACAGCACCGCTTAATATGTATTTTGACGGTGTCACCGTCTACGATACAAATTTTGCCTCGCTTATCCCAGTGGAAAATAGCCAAACGTATGATGCCAATTATCCTCTGGATATTTTGGGCAATCAGTTCCTTTACACAGGCACAACGTGGGCGTACTCTAAACGTACATCTAATAGACTATCGTCACTCTTTGACTTTAGTAGCATCGGAAATGTTGTTGGAGCTTCTTATGTCTTCCGCACTCTAGATGCAGAGGGTCTCACGTTTACCCACCAAATCGGCAACTTTGCGCCGGTGCGTGTGTGTTCATTGGCAGTGGCTACTGGTAATTACACCTGTGCCGATGTCATTACAAAGGGTAGCCCTACCCGCATCAACCGTGTTACCTTGCCCTTGCAAACAGGCGAACAAATTATCAGCATCTACAGCACCAATACAGGTCTCTTTAACCTAGATGCCGTAACGCCTCTTGCCTCTTATGCCAATAGCGTGCATGCCAACGATGAAATAGGCGAAGGCTACCACGAAACCACGCAAAAAATAGGCAACATCAACACGCTGAACACCAAGTTCACCACCACATCACCCCTTATTTTGACAAGTGGTGCGTATAGTGGTGGTGCAACCCTAGACCTTACCAACAATGCCAGCTTCAAAATTCATGAAGCAAGCGGTTTCACGTTGGTACTGACACTCCACAACCTAGGGGGAGCGTTTAACGTTAATGTAGACGACGGTGCAAGTTTCGATAAGAACTACACCATCAATAACTTCCTCACTGGCACAATAAATCAAGCAGGCTTCACAGTCGGCGGATTGCCCGTTGCAGATTACACAGTCACCATCACCAAGCCTGCCACGCGCATCTTCCTAGACGCAGTCCAAGTCTATGGCACACTTCAATCCATCGAAACGTTTAACGATGACCAAGCCGTAACGGCTGAAGGGTATCCAGTATTTGCCTTTGGTCCCCAAAATGCTTGGAGAACCAGCACAACCTCAGGTGCTATCAACGGAACACTAAATACTGCCTCACGTCACGGGAGCGTAGTAAGCTTTATCGCAGGCACAGCCAGCGAACCCGCCAGTGGTTTCCGTTTGTACTACCCCATCAATACCACGTCAACTTCTGTTGAGGTGTGTTGGACACAGCTAAACAACAACATCGGCAATCGTAGTTGTTTAACGACAACACTAGCAGACAGACTACGCCAAAAGGACATTCTCTTTAGCAGTGGTGTTGGAGACACCGTAGACGCTTCAGGTATCTTTGGTGTTACGATTGCCAACATGCTTAATGGTAGAAGCGTCATTGTAGACGCCATTATGCCCCTAAGCGGTTCAGCAGAACCTTTACAAGCAGGCATATACGATGCCACCGACTCGCGCCTTGCCCTTACAGGCACGTGGCTAACCGAGTACAACAACAGTTTCTTGCCCAATGGTCGCCTTGTTCGTAGCCAAACAGCCAATGCCAGCATGACGTTTGAGTTTGAAGGCACAGGCTTTGAAATCGGCACGATCCTTGACCGACTAGGGGGCGAGCTTGAAATCTGTTATGCACAAGGTGCAGGTGCAACCTCATTTGATGACTGCTTTACCTATCAAAATGAGTTAGCAGCCACTCAAAACAGAGTGAGCCGTACTATCGTTGGATTGCCTAATGATGTCTATACGGTTCGAGTTCGTGATACAGATGATGGCAGAACCACACTCGTAAGAAATAACGCCAATGCCTTGCGCACAGGTTCAAATCTACGTGCTAAAATCGGTATGCGCTACATCACCATCTTCAATCAAGAACCTGCCACAGGCATTGCTAGTGGTCAATACAACGAAGATGCACGTGATGCCAATGGTCAACTTTATCTACAAACCTACCCACAAAACTTGTTCCGCACCTTTGCAGACCGCAACGCGAGCAATGGCACAGTTGTTACTGCCTTTAACAATGACAGTGTGGGAACCTTCTTTGGCGGTCAAACAGCCGTTCTAAGTGTTAATAAGCAAGCGGGTCAAAACCTAAGCGTAGTGCTTTACGTCCGCCCCTATGGCAACAACACACAGCAACTTCTTGTGTGTGCGGGCAATGAACGCAGTGGCACAACCACATGGAACGGTTCAGTGTTTGGGCTAAGTGGCGCAAACGGCACCTGTGTTCTTAAAACAGGCTTAAATGTCGCGACCGCCATCACTGTAGACAGCAATGAGCTTTCCGCACTGGGTGGTACAAATAGCGGTAATATCCGCATTTCCTACACGCCCCTTTTGGCAGGTCGCTTTGATGTAGACGGCTTCCAAGTATATCGTGGAACAACCCTTTCCGAAGGGCTTCATGATGACTTCTTGCCCGATACCCTCCTCAACTTCAATCGTGCTAGTGGCACAGGGCAAGTTAATCGCGCAGCCTCTGGCTGTAACCAAACCATCGACTGGTGCGTTCTAAAGGTTGGTACGGCTTATGGTGGCACTGTCGTTACGACAAGAGAAACCAATGCAGCACTCACCTTCAACGTTCAAGGTACAGGCTTCTCGGTGTTCACCACCGTAGATAGCAGCGGCATGCCCTTCCGCATTTGCTACAAGCGCACAAACAACACCCAAGCCTTCCCCGCGTTTAATGCAAATGCCACCAACACCAACCAAAACCGTAGTGTCCTAAACTTAAACGTAGGTCAAACGGGTGCAAACGCCATCTGGTGCGATTACCAAACCACTCGCACCGCCACAACAGGCATTGGTGCATGGGCTACCCGTAACTTCGGTCGCGTTAATCCTGGTGGAACAACGGTACGCTATGGGTTCTCCTACTACGGCATGCCTTTTGGTAACTACACCGTTGAAGTAAGACTGGGCACTGCCCCAACCACTTCTTCCCGCTTCCAATTGGACGCAGTAGGTGTGTTTGGCAGTGTAACGGATAATCCAACCCTCAATGTTGGGCTATACGATGACACCAACAGCTCACTTAGCTTTGAGCCAGCACCTTTGTGGACGAACTTTGTCTCTAGGAACGCACCTCCATCGGGACCTTACGGGCTAAGTGAAAGAAACACCCTTAGCGCAGGTGCTATTGCTCAGGTGAGTGTACGAGGAAACTCTGTCATTTTGTACCAAGCGACCAGTAGCAAAGGCACTCGTGATGCCCGTATGTGCTTAGTAGTAACAGGCGCAAACATTCACTGTACCGAAGACGCAGTAAAAACAATCGCTTCGGGTGCAAATGCCGCGTGGGAACGTGCCATTCAATTGGCGCAGTTTAGCCAATTTGGTGCGACAACGCGCTTCTCACCCATCATGTTCTATGGTTTGGGTGAAAGCAAACACCTTCTCATTGTTGAGAACCGCGACAATAATCGCATCCTCAGCATAGACGCAATAGAAGTAAAAGAATAACCATACAAAAAAGGCGTAGGGGGCAACCTCTACGCCTTTTTTGTTTTATTCATAATGACAGAATCCGCATTTTACATGCGATTAATCAACAACGCGCCACACCTCTAGCCCATCACCACATCCAATCACCAGTGTTGTGCCATCACGGCTAAGACGTGCCATATCGGGTTGTGGTCGTCCACAAGTGCGATACTCACCCAAAATATGACTAGTTTGGTTGGCAACATCCCACGCCACAACATTAGGCTCACCGTCTACGCCCACCCCAATCACAACATCAGCATTAGGGGTAAGAAAAAACCACTGCACATAAGCCCCATTAAGGGCATCTATTGCCTTGTTTTCGCCCGTAGCAAAGTCTAGCAAATACAGCATTAGGCTGGCATTGTCACGCCACACCAAATGCGTTGGAGTATTGTTGATGTTACCAAAAACAGACGGCTCACCTGTGGTATTGTCTACGGTAGCTAAGGGTTCTTGTGTGCCTAAATTCCATAGTTTTACAATGCCTTCTTCTGATGAAGTGACCACATAAGGCAATGGCACACGCCCAATTCTAACCACGGCATCTTCATCTTCCGCAGGCAAGTAAGGGGCTTCTGTGGCTCTACCAGAAACAAGGTCAATGAGAATTACTACGCTTTCATAGTCAGAGCTAAGAGCCTCTAGCCCTACGATGTCTCCCTGCTTCCAACCATCAATGAGCGCGTTGTTCATTTCAAGTTTTACCACACGGCTCGTTGTGGTGGGGTCATCTGAAGAAAGCGTGTACAGTAAAAACGTCTCTGCTAAAAGCTCTGACCAATAAAAATCGCCTCCGTCAAAAAATGGGTCTATGGGTCTAAAATCACTCTCAACAGGTAAATGCCACGTTTCCTCACTAAACAATTGAAACCCTACCCAATAAGTAAGTGATGGCGTGTCCTCCGTGTCTGCACCCACTACAATATATTGCCCATCATCTGACATGGCAAAACTACCCACAGAAAAAACTAGGGGTAAGGGCGTAGCATCGTCAGTGACCATGTTTAGCTCATCAAAGTTGATTTGCCACATGGGACGTAATTTCAAAACATTTTCGGCATTAATGACCGTAGGCGTATTTTGTGCCTGTGTGCCAATTATCATCATCAATGCGCCTATGAGTATGAGCCACCTTGTCATTCTGCTATTTCCCTCTATAATCCGTTTGCTAATCAATATACATATTATAGGGTTTATGACCATCAACGTACCACATACAAGCATCACGTTAAACAACCTCGCCATCAGCCAAGCCATCGCTGGCGAAGGATTGCCCCTTTTGTTACTTCACGGGTGGGGGGCAAACATTGGGCTAGTGTGGCAACTTGCTGAGCGCATGATACCGTTAGGGTATCGCGTTTATGCCCTCGATATGCCCCATTTTGGCGCAAGTGCCAGCCCCGAAAACGCATGGACTGTATTTGACTATGCTCACTTGGTCATCAATTTTTTAGACCATCACCAGTTAGACCGCGTTTATTTGTTTGGTCACTCGTTTGGAGGTCGGTTGGGCTTGATTTTAGGCGCAGACCATCCTCATCGCCTATATAAGATGGCACTAGCGGATAGCGCAGGCGTGCGCCCTCGTTTACCTCTTGCAACGCGCATTCGCACCCAAACCTATAAGATCATTCGTGATGGTTTACAAAAGGTGGGGCTTCGCAGCCTTTCCAATAGCCTTCGCCAAGCCTATAACACCCGTTACGGGTCATCCGATTTTAATGCCACTTCTGGCGTGTTTAGACAAACTTTCGTCAACATCATCAGCCAAGATTTGCTCCCTTATGCGTCACGGGTAAGCGTGCCAACTCTTCTGTTTTGGGGAGACGAGGACAAAGACACTCCGTTATGGATGGGACAGTTGCTAGAAAAAACAATTCCCAATGCAGGTTTGGTGGTGCATCAAGGCGCGGGGCATTACAGTTATCTAGAACACCTCGCAGAGACTACCCACGTAATGGACTATTTCTTTAAGCAGGCTTAACTCATAGAAGAGGCACTATGCAAACTGTTTTGTTAGTTCTTATCAGCCTCCTGTGGTGCTTTGGGGCAGGGTGGCGTGTTTATAAACAAGCCCGATTCTATCAGATTGAAGAGTACAAAAGCGGGCGATACGCGCGTTGGCTTTTCAAAGAGCATCAGCGTTGGCTACCCACGCGCCCCATTGTGGCTGTTGCTGTCGGTGCGCTCTTTAGCCTTACCACAGATACCCTTCCAGAGGGCGTTGCACTTATGCCCTATGTTTTTGCCATTGTCAGTACACTGGTCGCCATCATGCCACCCAATGAGGGCGAAACAAAGAAGGCATTTGTAAGAACGCCACGCGCTACACGCCTTCTAGGCGGTGCATGGGGGGTGCTAGGGGTATTTTTCTTGGTGGCAAGCCTAACTATAGCCAATCGTGTGCTAGAAAGCGATAGAGCAAGTGCATTGGCGTTTCAAGGAATTGGAATTATCACATTTTTGCTTGCGCCGTTATGGCTCATACTCGGCAATCAGGTGATGTATCCCGTAGAAGCGTACTTACGCCGACAATTTATCAATCGTGCTAAAGATGTACTGGCAACCATTCGCCCCAAAGTCATTGGCATTACGGGGAGCTATGGCAAAACCACCACCAAGAACATTTTAAGCGATATTCTTAATGGGCGATATAAAGCCTATGCCACCCCTAAAAGCTATAACACGATGATGGGAGTTTGCATTGCCATCAACAACGACCTCGCCGATGATTACAGCGTGGAATACTTTATTTGTGAAATGGGCGCGTATGTTACAGGTGAAATACAGCGCATCTGTGAGCTTACCCCGCCCGACATTGGCATTGTTATTGAAGTGGGACCCCAGCACCTAGAACGATTTGGTAGCCTAGAAAATACAGCCATTGCCAAGTATGAGCTTATCAAAAACGTGCATCCCGAAGGGCTAGGCGTGTTTAATTGGGATAACCCTTACACCCGTGAAATGTACGAGAGGGGCTACCCCAAGCACAGAATCGCCGTTAGCACTAAAGTAGATCCCACCAGCATCACCAACGCAGAACCAAGACTTGTTGCCAGTAACATCACAGAAACGCTATATGGGCTAGCGTTTAAGCTCACGGATACGCTTACAGGGCAAGCCGAAGCCATACAAACACCCCTAGTAGGTGAGCATAACGTCATGAATATTTTGCTTGCCACCGCCACCGCCTTGCATGAAGGGATGAGCCTAGCACAAATTATTCAGCGTATTCGCCTACTGCAACCTTCAGAAAGCCGTTTGGTGCGCCAAGTCAACGAAAAAGGCGTTATCGTTATCAACGATGCGTACAGTGCAAACCCTGTTAGCGTCGTTAGTTCGCTTAAAGTATTGGGGATGTATCCCAAACGGCGCGTGCTTATTACACCGGGCATGATAGAGTTGGGGCATTTGCACCATCAAGAAAACCAAAAGCTAGGGGTGCTTGCCACACAATACGCCACAGACATTATTTTAGTGGGTGAAAAGCAAACTGCGCCTATCCAAGAGGGCATCCATACAACGTCCTTTAACAAGGAACACCTATTGATTATGAATCGTGTTTCTGAAGCTATCCAATGGTATCAAACCCACCTAGAAGCTGGAGATACTGTACTGCTACTCAACGATTTGCCCGATACCTACTAGCTAAAAGAGGAAATAAAGCCCTTATGGAACTCGTTATCTTGTTTGTTTTCACCCTCATGAACGGCATCTTCTCAATGTCGGAGATGGCGGTGGTGTCCTCACGAAAAGCGCGATTGCAGCAGCTCATTGATGACGGCGCAGAAAGCGCAAAAATCGCGCTTGCCCTGACCGACAATCCCACGCGCTTCCTCTCCACCGTTCAAGTTGCCATCACACTCATTAGTATTTTGTCGGGTGCGTTTGGTGAGCAAGCTATTGCAGGAAATTTAAGAAATACACTCATCACAGCCTTTCCTGCTTTGGTAGATATTGCCCCAACCATTGCTACAGTTATCACGGTCGCAGGCACAGCCTATCTTTCTGTCGTGCTGGGTGAGCTTGTGCCAAAACGCTTTGCACTGCAAAACCCAGAACGTATTGCGTCGCTTATTGCTGTCCCCATGAACATCTTATCGGGTTTGGCATCGCCGTTAGTGTGGATTCTTAGCCATTCTGCGCTATTCATCATGCGCCTGTTGGGTATTAAAGAGAGTGACGAAAGCACAGTAACCGAATTTGAAGTAATGGCAATGATAGAAGAAGCCACTGAAAAAGGCGTGTTTCATACGAGTGAGCAAGAGATGGTAGAAGCCATTTTTGAGCTAGATGAGCGACGCATTGGATCACTTACCACACCGCGCACAGAGATGGTTTGGATTGACCTTGAAGCTCCTATTGATGACTTTAAGCGCGTTATCATTGAAGATAAATACAGTTCCTACCCCGTCGGGCGCGGAAACGCCGATAACATTGTGGGCATTGTACAGTCTAAAGACATGCTGGCAGAACTGCTAAAAGGCAATGAAATCGACCTAGAAACTATGATGTCCGAGCCGTTTTACATTCCCGAAGGTGTTACCGTTGCCCGCGCTATTAGCATGTTCAAAGAGCAGGGTATTCACACGGCGGTTATTGTAAGCGAGTTTGGCGGTGTTGAAGGCATTGTTAGAATGCACGACATCATCGAACACATCTTTGGTGAGCTAAGAAATGATGAAAACACCCCCGATGACCCCGATGCCGTTCAGCGTGAAGACGGCTCTTGGCTCTTGGATGGACAATACTTTATCGAAGATTTCAAAGACCACTTTCCACAGTTCGCCATACCCGATGCCGAAAAAGGCAAATACGAAACAATCGGAGGCTTTGTGATGTTCCGTTTAGGGCGTGTTCCCAGCGCGGCGGATACATTCTCTTGGGAAGGTTTACGTTTTGAAGTGATGGATATGGATGGTGTTCGCATTGACAAAATGCTCGTTCAGCCCGTCAAACCAAAAGATGAGGATAATGCTTTATGAGCGCACGTAAAACGACAGTAGGCGTTATTTTTGGTGGACGAAGCGTTGAGCATGACGTAAGTATCGTCACGGCACAACAAATTATGAAGGCAATCAACCCCTTACGCTATGACATTATCCCCATTTACATCAGTCGGGATGGCAAGTGGTTTACAGGGGGTAGCCTGCGCAATATTGCCAATTTCAAAGAAGAAAACGCCCTAAAGACGGGGCTAACCCCTGTTTTGCTATCACCCGATGTACGGCATCATGGGCTGATCTTAGACCCTCTCATCAAGGGATGGTTTAGAAAACCCAAAGTCATACGTTTGGATGTTTTGTTCCCCGCCATTCATGGCACACACGGCGAAGATGGCACACTACAAGGCTTGTTTGAGCTATGCGATATTCCCTATGTGGGCTTTGGCACGCTGGGCAGTGCGCTTACCAACGATAAAATTATCAGTAAGTCCGTACTACAACAAAACGGCATACCCGTTTTAGAGGGCATTGGCTTTTCACGTGCGGACTGGCAAAAGAACAGCGAAAGCATCCTAAGCGATATTAAAACACGCTTTGGCTACCCCGTCTTTATTAAGCCCGCCACACTTGGTTCTAGCATTGGCGTGGGGCGTGCCGATAATGATGCGCTTCTTGAAGCGTCCATTGATGTTGCGCTAGGGTTTGACCGCAGAGTATTGATAGAACCTGCCGTACAAAATCCCATCGAAATTAACTGTTCAGTTATTGGTTATGGTGAGGATGTTCGCGCTTCGGTTTTAGAGCAACCACTCTCATGGGCAGAGTTTTTAGCATTTGAAGACAAGTATTTGCGCGGAAGCAAAGGCATGAAAAGCCAAGACCGTATCATCCCTGCGCCCCTTGATGAAGCCCTCACAGAGCGTATCCAAACAATGGCAAAGGGTGCTTTTAAGGCAGTAGATGGACGAGGGATTGTTCGTATAGACTTTCTGCTTCAGCCAGAAACACAAGCCGTATATCTTAACGAGATGAACACCCTACCAGGCTCATTGTCTTTTTATCTGTGGCAACCCACGGGCGTTTCCAATGAGCAATTGATAGATTTACTCATTCAATATGCCCGCGATGCCTACGCTGAAAAGCGCAGTAACGTCTATGACTATAAAACCAGCCTGTTAAGTGTTGCTGCCTCACGTGGTACAAAAGGGGCAAAAGGCACAAAGAGCTAAACGCGCAAAAAGAGGGCTAGTACGCCCTCTTTTGTCAGCGTTTACGCCTTCTTTTGCACGCCTACAAAGCGATACCCAATGCCATATTCGTTATGAACATAGGTGGGGTTCTTGGGGTCGGGTTCTATTTTACGGCGCAAATGTGACACATAAATGCGGGGGTAATGGTGTTCGTTAGTGTATTCTGCCCCCCAAACAATCTCTAACAATTGTTGGAAGCTAAGCACTTCGCTAGGATGCCGAATAAAGGTCGCTAACAACTTAAATTCTGTGGGGGTAAGGCGCACTTCTTCGCCTCCCAATGACACGCGACGCGTTTTAAGGTCTACAATCAGTTCACCATCATCAAACCCGTTAATCGCCTGTGTGACATCTTCAGAAACACGCGCACGCCTAAGCAATGCCTTAATCCGCGCATGAAATTCTATTTTGCCTAAGGGCTTAAGCATATATTCGTCTGCGCCTCTGTTTAAGCCTTCGGCGATGTCTTGCTCACTAACAGCGTGGGCGGTCATCATCAAAATCGGCACACTCGACATATCTCGAATACGTTGGCATACCGAGAGACCGTCCATCATAGGCAAGGACACGTCCAAAATCACCAAGTCGGGGTTTACCTCCTGGTAAAGGCGCAATCCTTCTAGCCCATTAGACGTTATTGTCACTTCAAAATTGTGTCGTTTAAGGTCAAGTTCTAGTAAACGGGCAAGCTCTTCATCATCTTCAATGATTAGAACGCGAGCATCCATGCCAAATTTCCTCTTGTGTGAGTGATATTTTCTGATTCAAGTTCATTCTATCACAAAGCGTTGCCTTTGGCTTTAAGATTAATTTTGCCTTGTCACGATTTTTACCTCTGCTATGCTAGTAACCAGTCTAACGTCTTACAGGTCGGGATAGGTCACAGTGCCATATCGTAACGAAAATAATCGGCGCAACAAAACACAAGTTGGGGCGGGGTGGTCGCTTTGGGGCGGTTCACCGCGCACACCTATTCCAGAGCGTGTTTTAGACGGTATTCCAGGCTTTTTAGCTTGGTTGGCATTGCTATTTTGTATCGCTAGCGCTGTTGCCTTTCCCAGAACGCTGTTGCTCATTGCCGCTTTGGTAGGGTTTTACTCTGCAATTCGCTTTCTTCTGGCAGGTGTTGCTAACTTTCGTGGGCTTAGGCTGATTAAAGAGTGGGAGCAAATCGACTGGCACACCCACTATACCCAGAAAAAAACGCCTGATGCCCTAGAGTGGCATATTGTTAAGCATATTGTCGTTATCCCTAATTATAAAGAACCTATGGCTGTTTTACGGCGTACCCTAGACAACCTTAAAAATCAATACGAAGCCAAAACACGCCTCTTTATTGTTATGGCAATGGAAGCAGGCGAAGAGGACTGTATCAACAAAGCAGAATTGCTTAAAAGCGAGTACAAAGATTGCTTTGCACAGTTTCACTACACGGTTCATCCGCTCGGGCTTCCTGGTGAAATGCAGTGCAAATCTGCTAATGAAGCTTGGGCAACACGCTGGATGAAACGCCATCTCATTGACGAACAGGGCTACAAAATGGATGAGTTTTGCGTTACAACGCAAGACGCAGACACACGCTGGCATACCCAATTTTTTTATTCCCTTACCGCCCTCTTTGCCTTAAATAAAGATCGCCATTATCGCTTTTGGCAAGCTCCCATCCGTTATCATGGCAACATCTGGGAAATTAACCCCTTGCTCCGCATCGTTAACGCTTATGCCACCGCCCTAGAGCTGGCTTATTTGGCTGCACCTTACTGGAAGCCCATGCCAATGTCCTCTTACTCCTTAAGCCTACGCTTGCTTGATTCCTGTGGCTATTGGGATGTTGATGTGATTGCCGACGAATGGCACATGTACATCAAGTCTTACTTTGCGAAGGGTGGCAAAGTAAAGCTAGAGAGCGTGTTATTGCCCTTTATGGCAGATGCCACTGTGGGCGATGGTGTAATAAGCGAGCTACGAGAACGCTATCAGCAGTCTTTGCGTCACGCATGGGGCAGTAAAGAAGTGGGCTATGTACTAGCTAAAATGATTGACCATCCCGAAGTTGACTTTTGGCAATCATTTCGCTTATTAGTACGCATTGCCCACGACATTTTGTTAGCGGGCGCGGGCTGGATTATTCTTACGGTTGGTTCTCAATTGCCTGTTATCCTTTACCCTAGCATCTCGCCGCTAAACGCCATCAACCTTGCTAATAATCCTGCAGAGGGCATTAACACCGCCCTTTATCGGTTGTCTACAGACCCAGCGTGGACAATGATTATCATAGCGGGCTTGATGGTAACAGTATTGGGCATCGTCTTCTGGATGATTGATGTCACAGTGCGACCACCGCGTACACACCCCATGACGGTCAGTGAGTTCCTCTGGACACTCATTAGCCTGCCCGCCTTGCCCATTTTAACACTCATTGTAGTGGCTATTCCTACCATTCAGGCGCAAACACGCCTTCTTTTAGGAATCCCGTTACAGTTTAGGGTGACAAAAAAGGTTTAGTGTGCTATGATTCTGCGTCTATGCGTCGGGATGACGCAGTTATCACGAGGAAATAATTCATGAAAGAAAGAGTACAGAAGTTGATGGCGCGGGCAAATTTGGGTTCACGGCGTGCCTGTGAAGCCATGATTGAAGCCAAGCGGGTTACTATTAACGGCACCGTTGCCACACTCGGCGACCAAGCCGACCCCGAAATAGACGAAGTGCGTGTTGACGGTTCACGCATTCGGTTATCAAGCTACCGTCCCCGCTATATCGTTGTAAATAAGCCCAAAAATGTGCTGTCCGTTACAAAACCAGACCCCGAAG
Organism: Anaerolineae bacterium; assembly: GCA_034437555.1. Classification (GTDB taxonomy): domain Bacteria; phylum Chloroflexota; class Anaerolineae; order Aggregatilineales; family Phototrophicaceae; genus JANWYT01. The sequence continues at coordinate 109,413 of DAOTTQ010000071.1, forward strand.
ATGACCGCGATACCATCATGGATTTAGTGCCATTAGAGGGTCATTTCTTCACTATCGGGCGTTTAGATGCCGATTCTGAGGGCATGTTGGTGATTACTAACGATGGCGAAATAGCGCACAAACTGGCGCACCCTAGCTTTGAACACACCAAGACCTATAAAGTTATCGTTTATGGGCATCCCACAGAAGAAAACATCCGAAAATGGGAAAACGGCATTTGGCTAGACGGTACACGCACCGCCCGTTGCTATGTAAAAGAAGTGGATAGAACCCCCCAAATGACCACCCTTCGTATCGTTATGATTGAAGGGCGCAAACGCCAAATTCGGCGCGTTGCTTCACTCTTGGGGTATCCCGTAAATCGCTTAGTGCGTACCCACATTGGGCAGTTAGGGCTTGGCACACTCGAAAAAGGTGCATGGTATGAGCTAACCCAAGAAGAAGTATCGGCGATGCTATTGCCTGCGGAAGAATTCAAGTTTATTAGACGGCGTAAGCGCGTTATCCGTCCAGAAGCTACAGACGACCAAAGCAGACCCTTCCCATCACGTACTGTTGCGCGTCCTCGCCCCTATGGCGACCGTCCAGCTCGTCCAGCAGGTGATAGACCCGAACGTTCCTATGGTGACCGTCCAGCGCGTCCAGCAGGTGATAGACCAGAACGCTCCTACGGTGACCGTCCAGCGCGTCCTTCAGGTGATAGACCCGCGCGTCCTTCAGGTGATAGACCCGCACGCTCCTACGGTGACCGTCCAGCACGTCCATCAGGCGACCGTCCAGCTCGTCCAGCAGGCGATAGACCAGAACGCTCCTATGGTGACCGTCCAGCACGCCCTTCAGGTGATAGACCCGCACGCCCTTCAGGTGACCGTCCAGCGCGTCCGTCAGGTGATAGACCAGAACGCTCCTACGGTGACCGTCCAGCGCGTCCGTCAGGCGATAGACCCGCGCGTCCCTACGGTGACCGTCCAGCACGCCCGTCAGGTGATAGACCAGAACGCTCCCAC
>DAOTTQ010000072.1:0-21822 GCA_034437555.1 Anaerolineae bacterium
AACTTCATCAGGGATAACTTCAGATTCTAGGGCGTGGGGCGTTAAACACAGTACCAAGCCTGCGCTGCGCTTAATGCCGTCCTCTATTTTTGCACGCCAGCTAGGGTCTCCTACCAAGATTTGGTCACGGTCAAACCAGACAGCGTACATGGCTTCGTCTAGCTTTTTCATAAGATATTCTAGTGTTTTTTGGTCTTTTTCGCGCCGATATGAAATAAACAGGAGTGGCATAGGTTTTTTTATCCTTCTTGTGTTTGACATGATACAAACGGATGTAGGATGCACAACACAACTATTATAAACGATGGTGTGATAATTGGCACTAATTTGGGGCAAAAGGTGCGAAGGAAAGCGTTTTGCGCTAATATAAAGATTAAGAAAGCAAAGATATGCAGAGGGATAAGCGACTATGATTCCACCAGAACAACCACAACTTGTTAATCATTTTATTGAGCGCGAAAACTACACACGCAATTTTATGAGAATGCTTAAAAGCAAAACGTTCATCCAAGTAGGCGACACACACGGTACTTATGGCACAGGCAAAACTAATATGCTGTGTAATTTGTACTTTGAAATTAAAAATCATTCAGGTGCAGACCTTAACCTACATCCCATTTGGCTATCACTTAGCGAATTTTCCATTAGTTTTGACACCCCTGTTTTAAGTGATTCTCTCAACGATGTAGAGGTTTTAACGCACAGCCTACGTAACTATCATCAGTTACTCCTAGAGCTGGCGCAAGAAGTGATGCAACCCTCCCAAGTCGATAGGGTTCGCACAACCAATATCAACGCCCTTAAAGAAGTGCTTAAGAAAGAGTGTGATGTAAAGCTTACGGCAGATGAGGACAGTAGTTTTAGCCTTGATGTGTTTATGAAAGTGGCAAAAGAACTCATTGAAGTGGGTACGCGTGCCCAAGGGCAAAAGCTGGCAGAGAGCATTGAAGTCATCGCTGAACGCTTTAGCAAAAATTTTGCGAACCTCTTCAACAGCAAAACGTTTGTCACAGATTACATCCTGTTTGCTGATGACTATTGCTGGGTTGGCGATGAAGCATTAGGCAGATGGTTTGTGAATGACCTTACCAGAAACCTCAATAAAACGACCGTTGTTATCTCTCGTACCAGAGAACCCGAACAAGACATAACGCGCACAGATTGGTGGACACTGCAACTGACCGACTTTACCCCTGAAGAAGTGGCGTTCTATTTAGAAAAACGCCTTAAGCTAGACATATTACCCGATGGTTTAGCTGAGAATGTGTATCGCTTTAGCAATGGTCACGCTCAAACCGTTTCATTGGTTGCCGACTTGCTAGATTATGGGCGCGATGAAGAAACACAAGCCATTAGACCCATCACCTTTAGAAACACAGATCAAGGCATGGAAGGACAAGCTCAAGGGCTGGTTAAAACACTCTTTGAAAATGTGCGTGCCAAAAATGAAGCTCTGGCTGTTGCACTAGAAGTGGGGGCAATTACACGACGTTTTGACCGCCGCTTATTGGGCTTTGTGCTAGGAAAGCGCATAGGCGAACCCTATAATGTGTGGGAAAGTGACCTAGAAGAAGGCAAGGAAGAAACCAAGAAACAACGCGAAGCCTATGAAGCGAAACGGAACGAATCTCTTGACAAAATACAACACCTTCTAGAGGGCTATTCCTTTACAGAAGTGTACCCTAGCCTGAATGACTATCCTCACTACGCCTTCCACAAATTTTTGCGCGAGCAAATGCAAACCGTGCTAGAACAGCAGTACACTGGTGAGGTGATAGAGCTTCATACGTGGATTGCCGAATACTATCAAGCCCTGCTGGGTGACTATGAAGATGAACAAGAGGAAAATCAGCAGTATTCGCGTCTTTATCGCTATGAGGACGCAGGCTGGCAAGACATCATTCGGGAATGGGCGTACCACAGCATTCATATGGAAGACCGCACCGAAGCCAAGTTGCGTTTTGCCCTTGAGTTCTTTAATGCCTTTAGTTGGTGGGGATGGTTTTTGCGCTTCCCCTTCTGCGATAACCTTATTAGTGAGTGGGCGTGGTCACAAAAAGACGAAGACCTGCCCTTCTTGGGGCATATTATCGCGTTTGATGAGGGGTACCCCAGAGGCTACTTTACAGAAAAAGATGGCAAAGGCAAATGGATTCAGGTTCATGATAGCCTGTTTGCCTTGTTCAAAGAACTAGAGATAGACCCCGAACACCCCGAAGCAATGGACGATGACCGCAAAGAACTCTTTGTGATGATGAGCGAAACGCTGGCGGGCGCATATCGCCATCACACAGAACCCGACTTTGCCAAAGCAGAAGCCCTCTATCATCAGACCATTGCCATTTGCCAAAACGCGGGCGAAGAGATGATAGACACCTTCGCTTATCACAATTGCTTCTTAGCGGATTTATACCTACAAATGAAACGCTATGACGATGCCGTTAAACATGGCAAAATTGCCGTAGATGCCATGCTTCAAGAGCCAGAAGAACGCTCTGAAGCTAATGATTATGAAGTAGCAAGTTTGGGCTTACGCATTATGGGAACAGGTTACTTACGACAGGGCGACATAAAAAATGCCATCCGTTGCTACCAACATAGTAGCTTGTGCGCCTTCATCTTTATCTCACATCCCAAAAACTTAGCAGACCCCTATACGTGCCAATGGTACATAGACACCACCCAAGACATTACCCGTGAGCTACATAAGGAGTGGCGCGAAGGCATAGCAGGTATAGAAGAGGGGTTAGTGGCTATTCGAGAGTTTTGGCAACCCTACTGGGACAAACACGACACCCCCGCTCCCAACCTTCAGGAAGCTACAAACGCTACAAACGAAGATTTGCTAAAAGCCTACTTGTTCCCAACAGACCCAGATAGTAAAGATAAAGTTATCGAAAAGCCCGATAGTCAGTACAATTTGGATGTTTTAGAAGTCAGTGACCAGATGCACAAGCAACTTAGTGGGTCTTTGGCGTAAGGTTACGGGTTATTTTTTATGACTGTTTATTATCTCCTATGTCAATTATGTGGTAGGATAAGAACAGTTCGCCCTTTCAGAAGTTCCACGGTAGTGTAAACGGCAAAAATTCGTTATCTACCGTTATTGTTGATCGTTTAATTTTTAAGGATGTTTCGTATGAAAAAGCGTTTAGTATCCATCGCTCTTTTGGTAATTGCTGTTTTTGCAGTTGTATATGCCCAAGAAGCCGTATATGACGAAGACGTAACCAGTGCATTTGTCCTTTCCGTATCCGCAGGCACGTTTGAAGAATCTAGCGAAACGTTCTTGCTCACCCTGCTTAATGTGCCTTCGGTGACGACACAAGTATTTAAGACCCCCGAATTCATCGCGTTAGCATACAATACAAAAACCTTTGTTGATGACTGGAACTTCATCCTGTCTACCCCTGTCGCCGAAGTCATCACAGTGCCAGCCACCCTAACACTAGAAGACCGCGTGATTGAGCTACTAGTTACCAACCCCACTTACAACGAAGAAATTCAAAGCCTTAGCTTTACTGTTGAAGTGGTAGAAGCCTACTGGCTGTTGACAGATGAAAAAGATGACGCCACCGCCCCCGAACAATTTGGCGGTGCAAGCTTTGTCATTAACTTTGATAATGCTTCCATCAACGCACTCTATGATGGTCAAGCCATGCGCTTGGATTCTTCACGGGATGTCACTGCACAATCCACCTGCCCTCCTGTAAGCTATTGCCGCAGTACAGTAGGTAAAAGAGACGCTAAATGTAATGGCTGCCCTAGCTAACTTAACTAAAATGCCCTGCGATATTGGCGGGGCTTTTTAGCATAATGACAAACGAAAAACACTTGGGAGTAAGATACATGGGAACACGCTTACGAATTTGGGGCGTGCTGATGAGCCTCTTTATCGTCGTTCAGCAAACGTCCGCACAGGAGTTTCAGTCCTTTCGCGGGCGGATTGATTCAGAGACTTCATTTCAGGAATACAAAGTGGTGGTGTATGAACCCGGTGGCACCGTTGTGGTGGATATTCGCCCAATGCCCGGCGACGACGGGGGTAACCTAGACACCTTACTCTATCTAGTGGATGAAAGCGGAAACATCGTTGCAGAAAATGACGACCGTGTACGAAAAGTAGACACATCGTCACGCATCGAATTTCCAGAGGCAAGCGTAGGACAATACACCGTAATTGCCACACGCTATGGCGTGGACAAAGGCAAGACAGAGGGCAATTACTCGCTTTCTGTTCAAACATTATCAGCAAGCCGTGCTAACCGCGTGCGCCTTGACTACGATGTTAGCCCAGAAGCCCTCTTAGAAGCAGGCTACCCCGAAACAGTGCAACGTCCAGAATCTTTATGGACGATTTTTGTTTACTATGGTGGCGACAACAACCTAGAGCCTGGCATCCTTAACGACTACTACGAGTTTAAGCGTGCAGGTGGCACCAGTGCTTCTGTGAGAGTCATTGCCATTGTAGACGTTAAAAGCGAAAACAAAGCCCGTCTTTATGACATGACAGACCTTACATTAGACGACCTTGACGCAGGCAAAATTGCCGAATTTGATAGCTATGAATCGGGGGATGGCTTAAGCCTCGCTCAGTTCTTGGTGTGGGGTGTACGCAACTATCCTGCCAAACGCTATGTGGTGGCTATGGCAAGTCACGGCGCAGGTTGGCGCGGTATTATTACCGATGACCCAGATGAAGGGGCTATAGGTGCGAAGTATGATATTTTGTCGTTGCCAGAGCTTCAGGTGGCTTATCGCTTAGCACTAACAGAAACTAATGGTCGCCGCTTCGACTTGCTCATCAACGATGCCTGCCTAATGAGTAGCGTAGAGTATCATCATGCCATGTCTGAATTTTTTGATTATTCGCTGGCATCTCCAGAAATTGTCATTAACCCCGCGCTAGATATGACGCTCTTTACCAATGTGCTAAAAACGAATACCCTAAGCAACATTCCAAACATTGGTGAGGCGCTTGTAGAAGCGTATATTAACCGTGATGTGCTACTTCGTCCTACATCCGATATTGTGTACTTTACCAGCGCACTTACCAACTTACGCCAGTATGAGGGTGTATATCAGGCAGTAGAAAATTTTGCGGCACTCGTCAACAAAAATCCCGGCAATTACAGCGCGGTACTTAGTGACATTCGCAACAATGCCTATGTTTACACCGCATTTTCTGGCGATGACCAGCTGATTGACATGGGCAATTTGATGTTACGAATTGTCCAAAGCGCCTCTGACCCCGATTTAATTGTGGCAGCACAAGGCGTAATTACCGCACTTGAAGGTGTTTTTGTGTATGGCAACGCCGGACAAGTGGCACGCACTTCGGTAAACAACTACCAAAATATTTACTTCCCTAGCTCTAGTAAAGTGTTTGATGCAAAGTATTTTGCCGAAAGTGGCTTGCCCAACTGGGGCAACATGCTTCGCAACTTCTATAATTCGGTCACACCCAACCCTTGGTCAACCGACCCCAATGCTATTGGTTTCCATTCTGCTGCTATACCCGACATTCGTATTTACGAAACCTTTCCAAGCACAGAAAACACCGTAAGTACCTATACACCCTTCATCAGTAAAATTGAAATTCTGTCGCGCAACTTGTCATACGTCAACGCCACGATTGACCTTGTGCAACCCAATGGCGCAGCATTACGCTTCCTTGACCAGCGCATTTTAACAGCGCGTGAAGTGGACGGGCGTATTCAGCGCGTTAACCAATGGCAAAACGGCGTTGCTACCAGCGAAGGCGCATGGGATGTCACCTTGCCTTTTGTTAGCATTGGTGGGCGTGGCAACTTTGAGCTTTTGCGTGTTTCAGAAGCAGTAGCTTCGATGGAAGGTCGTTATCGTGAACCCGATAGTGAAACGTGGAACGAGGTTTCGATTATCTTCAACATCAACGAAGCCGGCAGTGGTGGTGTTTATCAGCGTGTTATCAATCGTTCTGCCGAAACAGGCGCGTTAGCCGATATCACGATTCCTGCGGGGTCAACCTTCCAGTCTTATATTTCAATTGTAACCCCTGATGGACGCACCATTACCGACGTGGGTAATGCTTATGAGTGGTCAGAAGAACCTCCTGTTTGGCAATGGTCACCTGCCCCATCGGGTAAGTATAACGTTGGTTTCTTGGCAACCGCTTCAGGGGGGTCTACAGGCTTCGATTCTGTCGAAGTAACGGTAGACAATAGCACCTCTAACCCCGACTTGCGTTCTTACACCAATACGTTCTTATTGGTATCTGTAGCACGTCCCAATGAGTGGACATCGTTTACAGAGTTCTTTAACGAAGGCTTTATTCGCTCACTTAGCCCAGATGGGAATTCCAACGTCACCATCTACAACACCTATGATGTGCCAGATGGCAACCTTCAAGACATCGTAGATAGCATCGTTCAATCTTATGGACTAACAGAAACAAGCGCACGCCAAAACACCACGGTAGATAGCAAGCCCGCCATAGCGTTTAACTATAGTTATGAAGTATCTAATGGGCTAATGCGGGGGCGTGGCATTGCAACAGCACACGATTTGGGTGGTTTTATTGTGGGGTATCTAATCAGCACAGAAAGCCTTGAAGGACGTAACATCATCCTAGACACAGTACGCGATTCTATCATATTCTATGAGCCAACCGCCTTCTGTGAAACCCAAGAGTGCATCCAGCAATGGAACGTGATGGTAGACGTGGAAAACGCCTTTTACCCCATTTTTAACACATGGGCAATTCCAGAAAGTGCTAACGGTTGGGTGCGCTATTCGCAAAATGCAGACCCTAATAGCCTCACATTCGTAGCGGTGTCCTCGTCAGAGACCACAGAACCAAGCCCCGAATTGGTAGCTTTTGAGCTAATTGAACGCAATTTGGGCAATTCACTGGGCAACCTGAGCATTGTAGAGCGCAGACGCTTTACAGCAAAGTATGCCACATGGAGCGCAATTATCTTTAGTGGTTTTAGAGGAAATGTTCCCGTTTATGGGCGGATGTACGTGACCCTAAAGGACAATGTTGCTTATGCTATTTGGGCAGAAACACCATCGGACGAGAACACACCATCAGTTATTGCAACGTTTGTTGAACCCATCGTAGACGCATTCCAGCTTCAAAATTAGCACCCTCATCTCACAACCTAATCAAAAACGGGATGACTGTAATAGTCACCCCGTTTTTGTATTAATCGGTTTTAAGAGCTACAACGGTGGTCATTCGTGCGGCTCTTAGCGACGGATAGAAGCCCGCTAAAAGCCCCACCCCTGTTGCCAATAGCATCCCAAACAACATGAGTTCAAGTGGGATAACCACTAGTTGCCCATTGAGATTATTCAGGTCTACGGGCAAGAAGCTCACGCCTCCCTCACTGCTGGGCGCATTGGCTACCGCTTGGTTAATAATGGCTTGAAGCACCAATGACGTGATGATGCCCGCCAAACCACCAAAGAACCCCACACTCCCCGCTTCTACCAAGAACACCGTAAGGATATTACCATCTGTTGCCCCAACGGCTTTCATTAAGCCAATCTCACGGGTACGCTCTAAAATTGCCATCGTCATTGTATTGGCAACCCCAAAGGCAGCCACCAACAACGCCACGCCCCCAATACCCCCCAACATCAGGCGCATCATAGAGAAATAGTTATTGAGGTCTTTTAGATAGTCGCCCATGCCCCCCACGTTATAGCCTAGCTCACGGATAGCATCCGATACGGATTCGACCACTTCACGACTTTTTGCACGCACAATCATTTGGCTGTATTCAAATGTTTTCGGGTCTGTTTTTGTGCCGTTTGTCCACTCGCGCATCGCCAGCACATCCTGAATAGGCATGATAATAGCGTAGTCAAACATGCCATTATTAGAAACCAACACACCTGAAGGCTTCAATGTTTCTTTTTTAGGCGCCCCCCCTGTGTTGCTATACAGAACAAGTTTGACGGATTCATTAAACGTATCCACAGTTTGAGGCTCATAGTTTTCGCTATTGGGGTCATAGAAATTATTGCTCACCTGTCCCCCAATCAAGGCTTGCCCGCGCTCCAACGTTAGCTCACCTTGTGCCGCGCTAATGCCTAAGTACGGGAGCAAGCGTGGGTCGATACCCAAGATGCTAGACCAACCCTGTAGCTTGCCAAACTCTAATTGTCCCCCACTATCCGTCATAGGAATAACCACCAGCACGCCCTCAATGCGTGCAAACTTTGCCACTGATTCAAGGTCTAGCTTGGGAAGCGGTGTATCGGGGTTGGGCGACCATGACGGATAAACGTTCAATTCAGTGAGCGAAGCGTTACTTCCAATGCCTGCTTCGGCAGCGTTCTGTAAGCCTATCGTTAGGGCAATAAGCAAAATAACTGCCGTTGTTCCTACCAATACACCCCCTGCTGTCATCACCAAACGCGCTCTTGCCCGCAGTAAATTGTGTAAAGCCAATTGTGCCAATTCTGAAAACATACGCCTACTCCCCTAAACCAAAGAAGCCTAACAATAGCCTGCCGATAACCTCTTGTGTGCTGGGTAGCGGTGTGGATGTAGGTTCTTCGGGCAATTGTGGTTCTTCTATAAACGGCGGTTGCTCCACAATCATCGCTTGCCCCACATACTCATAAACAAGCGTTTGCGGTTGATTGAGCTCGTCCTCATAGTCCACTGTCAATACCATGCGCCACTCCCCCTCACCTGTTGGCATCACTAGCCCATTGACGGATGTTTCTTCTTCTGTTTTAAGGGGTGACATGGGCGAATCAAGCCCGTCTAGTACCTCGATATTTTCGCCTGTAATGCGGTAGCCCTTAAAGTTGACCGTGTTTTTGCCCTGATTGATAAACGTAAGCCCCAACGAGAACGGCTCAAACGCATTCGCAAATTCAGGCGGAGGGGCATCAAGGCGTTCTTGCAAACGCGGGGGCGCAACCACCACAATACTGGCATAGAACGTATCCGTTGCCGTTGTGCCGTCCGCTTGCCGATGCTGTACAGTGATGGGCAGATTATAAATGCCACTTGTTAGGGTTGCATTGGCAATAAATTCTTGAGAAAGTGACAATGCCTCGCCCTGAAGCAATTCATCCCTGAAGGTTGCCCCTCCCGAACCGATAGGCGCAAAACCATTGGTAGTTTGGCGTGTGGTGCTGCCGCCGCTTTCTGTGCCACCGCCTCCACTTCCACCCGAAGGGGGCGTTACTTCGACAGTGCCAAACGTTACAAGCATTTCATCCGCAGGCGCATCACCTACGTTCTTAAGCGCGAAATCTAAAATAAAGCGGTTGCCTGGCGCAACGTTATCACCGCCATAAGACACACTTTCTAGCAAGATTAAGGGGCGCGTTTTAACGGAGGCTGCAACCTGTACTGTGAGGCTAGAAGTAACTTCTATTGGCTTATCTTCCACCATGTACGTTAAAACAAAGGCTTGCGGTTGAGGACCTGATTTTGCCTCTGAACTCACAATCATGGGCAGTTCTACATTTACAACGCCATTAGGCACAATGTCTCCAATCGGGAATGTATCCCCACGAGGACCCGCCAAGAGTGTGCGTCCGTCGCCTGTCATACGCAAAAGCACTTGATTGGCAATCTTGTTACCGCTATTGCGAAACTGCGCTGAAATGACGACCAATTGACCTGCGTCCGCAATTTGGGGTGTCGTGATGTACGTTAGCAAAGTGACTTGGGGCATTTCTAAAGTCGTGCTAACCTCAATACCAATTGCACCCTTACTGCTATAAGTCTTGCCCTCACTATCACGATAGTTAAAGACGAGGGGAATGGTATTTGCGCCTGCGGTTGCCGTTGGGCTAACGTTCACAGTAATTGAAGAAGTTGTTGCCCCATTTGGGAACAAATCGGGCAGGGTAACGCTGGCTTGCCCACCAGAAGGCACAAATGCACCGCTTTCTACGGCAACAGACACACCAAACGCGGGTGCGTTCCCTTGGTTCACTACTTCAAACGACACGCGCACACTTCCGCCAACAGTGGCGATGTTGGGCGCAAGGCTGTAATTCCGCACCACCAGCATGGGTTGCCCCAAAGGAATAACAATGGGCGTAGCGGCGGGTTCTGGCGGAAGCGCGGGACTAAGCACGCGCAACCGTTGCGTTAGTGTGATGCTCCCGTGTGTAAGGTCACTCACTTCAATATCATACACACGCGCCGTAAGTGCTGGGGGCAAAATTGCCGTTAAAGCTGTTGCATTGATGAAGTTTGTCTCTAGGTAACCAAACTCTAGCAAGCGAACAATCGTGTTGCTAGTAAAGTTTGCGCCCGTAATAGAGAGCGTGCCAATTGTGCCTGCGGTATGTTGTGAAGGTTCTGCACTCGTCACTGTTAAAACGGGCAAAGGGGTTGGTTCTTCGGTTGGGGTGGGAACTTCTGTGCTTTCTTGTGCAAATGCTCCCACCACACAAAACATGAGCATCAAGAGTAGTATCAATTTACGCGACATCGTTATCATTGTCCTCGATGGGTTTCTCTTCTACATGGTAATCATCCACAATCACCCCATCACGCAGTTTTATCATGCGGTTGGCATGGCGGGCAACGCTAGGGTCATGGGTTACAATCACGATGGTTTTCTTTTGTTCTTTACATAAATAACGTAGGTAGCGCATCACGGTTTGCCCCGTTTTACTGTCTAGTGCGCCTGTTGGCTCATCCCCCATCAAAATAGGCGGGTTGTTAAATAATGCCCGCGCAATAGCCACACGCTGTTGTTGCCCCCCCGAAAGCTGGCTTGGGCGATGGTCTAGGCGTTTTTCCATTTGTAGGATGCCCAGTAGCTTGGCGGCGCGTTCTTCACGTTCCTCTTTTTGCATTCCTGCAAAGATGCCCGGCAGTGCCACGTTTTCTAAAGCGGTTAGCGTGGGGACAAGGTGAAAACTTTGAAACACAAAGCCATTGGTTTCTCGTCTAAACCGCGCCAGTTCATCGCCGTTCATCGTGTCAACACGCTTGCCCCGTACCCTAATTTCGCCACTGGTTGGGCGGTCTAAGCCCCCTAGCAAATACATTAGGGTACTTTTGCCACTTCCACTGGGCCCCATGATGGCAACGAACTCGCCCTCTTTAATGTCTAGGCTGACGTTACGCAAGATGTGCATGGGTTGCCCCGCCACATCAAAAAACTTCTCAACGTTCCTTACGGTAATCATATTATCTCCCGTCCGTCTTAGGGCGCGTTGCACCGTCATCTTGGGGTGGCACAACGGGACGCTCAATATCAAACGGCACATCGTCATCAAAAATGGGGTCTGTAGGCGCAAAGGGGTCAATGAGGCAGTCTACGGTTTCACCATTTTCACAAAGTGAAAGGCTATCAAGTGGCGCATCATTGTTAATTTGTCCACTTAAAATAGGCACAATCACCGCTACCGCCAGCCAAAGCGATAGCACAAAGCCAATCACCCACCGCTTGCCGTGAAGTGCATGGCGTGCGCCTAAGTATAGTAGCCACACATTCCATAGGCTAAACAGTGTCGTTTGCACCAATACCGACTTAATGACCAATTGCAATGTTTCGGAAATGTCTTTGTAGCCCTCCCACACACTTAGCACCGCAGAAAGCCCTGCTTCGTTGCCCACGCCCCCCGATGAACGAAAGACCCATTGCAACGCCATCAGCAGCAGATAAGGCACGCTTGCCCACACCGCCACTTGCAACGTCTTATTGAGAGACGAGGCTTGCCCATTGAACAATGGCACAAGCCATAAAAATACCGCTTGCCCCGCCCACACCAGTACGATGCTTCCGCCCGCAATTAAGGCAATAGTCACTTGGGATGTGGTATCGCTGGCGGTTGCCGTTGTTCCTTCTCCGTCAATGGGTACATTGGGAAGAGGAACAGCAAAGGGGTCGCCACCCTCACCAAAATCAGGCACAAAACCCCCGTCAACAGGCGCACCAATCACAGGTTCAGCTGCGGGTATGGTACGCTGTACCGCAAGAAAACCACTAACGCCCAAAACAAGCAACGCGACCCAAAACCAATGCTGTGACACAGGAAAGGCACGATAAAATAAGTAGGGCTGTGTCATCAATGCCACCAAATGACCCAAGAAACCCCGCTTGGCTGGGGATAGGGTACGATTGTCTGCTGTTGTTCTCATGTAATTACTTGTTCCTTTGTGGTGGATTGCTAAATTGATGCCACCGAACCTTCTCATTGTATGGTGAAGTGAGTGTTGTCACAATACGCCAATCAAACGGTTACCCTACGCCACCCTGACGCGCTCATTTGCGTTACAATAGGGTGCAAATGACTTATTTAACGAAAAGGTATTGTGATGACCACGCCTATTAACCTTCATGAACTAGAAGCCCTTGCACGCCCCAAATTAGACCCCATGGTTTATGGTTATTATTCAAGCGGTGCAAATGACGAAGTGACCTTAAAAGAAAATATCCGCGCATTTGAACGCATCACGCTTTACCCCCGTGTGTTACAGGGCGTAAGCGAACGCATATTAAAGACGAAAATTCTGGGAAAAGAGTTCCAAGTTCCCTTACTCATTGCGCCTATGGCATTACAGCGCATGGCACATGATGAGGGTGAAGTGGCGATGACACGCGCTGGTTCTAAATATGGGGTCGGCATGGTCTTAAGCACCATGTCTAGTATCTCTATTGAAGAAGTCGCACAAGCCTCTTCTAAAAGCCCCCTATGGTTTCAGCTTTATGTGTATAAAGACCGTGAAGTAGTGCGAGACATGGTGCAACGCGCCGAGAAAAGTGGCTATGGAGCCCTAGTTCTTACTGTGGATACGCCCCTTTTGGGACGGCGTGAGGCAGACATCCGCAATAACTTTCACATGCCAGAGGGCATCAAAGCAGCCAACTTAAAAGAAGAATACTTTAGCAACATCGACAAAGCCTCTGGCGATTCTGCTCTTGCAAAGTATTGGCGTGAAATTTTGCGTGAGGGCGGGCTAACGTGGGACGACGTAGATTGGCTAAAGAGCATTACCAAAATGCCCCTCTTGCTAAAGGGTGTTTTAAGGGCAGATGATGCACGCCGTTCTTTAGCGCATGGTGTCGATGGCATTATCGTCAGTAACCATGGTGGGCGACAACTAGACACCTCTCCTGCCACCATTGATGCCCTAGAGCGCATTGTACAAGCCGTAGACGGCAAAGCTGATGTGCTTCTTGACGGTGGCATACGGCGCGGAACAGACATTATAAAAGCCCTTGCTTTAGGAGCTAAGGGGGTGTTGGTGGGTCGTCCGATGTTGTGGGCATTGGCTTATAATGGGCAAGCGGGCGTTGAACACGCCCTACAGCTTTTACTAGAAGAGCTAGACCTTGCTATGGCTTTGTGTGGCTGTAAGAACATTGAGGACATCACAAGAGACCTTGTGGACTAGCAATCTTATACACCCAAAAATTCTTGTGCTAACGGCAAAACATCTAATCTTGAGGGGGTTGCAAGCAGGTTTTCATAGCGTTCTTGTAGACCCTCTTGACGGATAACTTTAAGCACATTGGGTAAGCGAATTTGCCTAAAATCTAGGACGGAGAGCGTGGATTGTGAAATAGCTACCGCCCATTCTAGCCCCTTGTCTTGCTTGCCCTCTTTTAGCCAAATAATCGCTTGTGCTGTCATAATATCGTGCAAAATGAGTACCAGTTCTAGCTCGGTAGAAATTTGCAGTGCTTCGTTAACATCTTGTTGTGCATTGGCAAGTTGCTCTAGTGCAATAGCAACATTCGCCCTGTTGCCAAGTGCATATGCCGTATTACGCTTATCTTTTACGTCTTTGCCAATTTGTAGGCTATCGCTATAGTGTTGGTAAGCGCGGTCAAACGCTTTTAGGCGTTCACACAGCACCCCAAGATTATTGTTTAGGATGCCTACTGCTTGCCGATAGCCAATATTCTCGCAAATCATCAACGCTTCACCATAGTGTGCTTCTGCTGCGATGTATTGCCCTTGTGTATCCGCAATAGACCCTAAGTTATTTAGCACAGAGGCAACACCGCGTTGGTCTTTAAGAATACGATACAGGCTAAGGGCTTGCTGATACAAACCAAACGCCTTCTCTAAATCGCCTTTGTACTCGTTAGCTGTGCCTTTGGTGTTGATGGCGCGGGCGATATTGCGTATGTCATCTACGGACTGCGCTTTTAAGAGGGCTTCTTCGGCATACACAATACCTACATCGTAATGGTCACTTACCACTTCTAAAAACGCCAGCCCATTAAGAGCTTCTGCCCACACAATTGGCTCGTTAAGCGTTTTGGCAATGGCAATACTTTTCTCAAAGCTCATACGGGCGGGGTCATATTCCCCTAGCTTAAAGTATGTTTCGCCCAAAAGTCGATACGCTTTGGCTTGGTCGGTTAAAGGAGCATCTGCTATAAACGATAGTACACGCTCTAATAGGCGCAGGGCTTCGGCATATTGGCTTACAGAGAAAACGCTTTCGGCGGCAATAAGGGCATAGTGAACGGCTTTAGGGGCGTTCTTCGCACTAAACCAATGGTCAGCCAAAGAGCCGGCACGTCGCGCATCATTGGCATACATACGCTCTAGCCCTGTGGCTGCCATCTGATGGTAGTGTTGTTTTTCGCCTTCACTCAGTTGTTTAATAAGGGCTTCGCGCAGTTTATCATGAGAAAACCACCACCCCTCATCATACACTTCTAGCACCGCAATTTCGGCGCATTGTTGCACCCAAATACCCACTTTAACGGGGTCAAACAAGGCATTTAATACGGTTAAGTCTACTTGTCGTCCAATAAGTGCAATCACGTTTAGCATAGATTGTGCTTCAATAGGCACACGGCTTAAACGGCGTGACAACACCTCACGAATGCCCCCCGCAAGCACGCGCTGGGGCAATGTTACCATGCCGATACTGCTCAATGCGCCAGCGTCTTCGGCTAAGACACGCATCACCTCTACCATAAAGAAAACGTTGCCCTCTGTTTCACGATACAGTAATTCGGACACTTCTTGACGTTCTGAACCCATCATTGATGCGCTTAAACGCGCAATAGCTTCGCGCTCTAGGCGATTAACCTTAAGGAGGCGCATGTCTGTTAAGGTATTTGGCAGTTCGGCAAACTCATCATCACGATAAGTTGCAACGACAAACAAGGGTTTATCGGCACACACACTCACAACATGCCGTAGCATGTCTAGGCTTTCTCTTGCCCAATGCAAATCTTCTAACATCAATAAGATGGGACGGTTGGCACGCCGTAGCATGTTTGCAATCGTGTTCGCCACACGCATTTGAAACGCACGCCCTTCTAGCACAGGCGCAGGCAACACTTCTTCGCCTAATAGCTCCGCAAGGTCTGGCACAATTGCCAATAGCACTTGGGCATCCAAGTCTTTGGGCGCAACTGCCAATACCAAACGCCTTGCCACCTCGCGCCAAAGCTCATAAGGAAAAGCCCCATTGCTCATGGCTTGCCCTTTTAGTACCAACATCCCACGCACCAAGGCAACAGTTCTTACTTCTTCTAAGAGGCGGCTTTTGCCAACACCACTTTCGCCCCCAATCAACCAAGAGCTTCCGCTTCCTAAAATTGCTTTGTCCAGTGCGTCCGTCAGTAAGCCCAGTTCGGCTTCACGCCCTATAAACTGCGCCCCCTGAATCACACTTTCCCTTAGCGTAATGGTTTCACCTAATTCACCCTGTAGCTTTGCCTCACGCGCAAGCGCAACCATCGCACTATGTGCCGTTAGATAACGGTCTGTCGGGTCTTTTTCTAGCATCCTAAGAATAACTTCTCTAAAACCTTCAGGATATTCCAGTAAAGGCTCTTGTAAGGGTGCCTCATGTAAAATCGCGCGTATCAAATCGGATGTACTAGACGATTCATAAGGATAAACGCCCGCCACAAACTGGTATGCCATGACCCCTACTGCATAAATATCGCTTAAGGGGCTGGCGGGCTGTTGCAAAATTACTTCTGGCGCAAGATAACGCAACGTCCCTGCCATCCCTGCTTCTTCTAAGGCAAGGGCTTCCTGCTTAATGGCAAGCCCGAAGTCAAGTAGCTTTGCGTGACCATTTTTCACCAAGACATTACTCGGCTTTAAGTCTCGATGAATAATGTTGTGGCGGTGCAAATAGTCTAGGGCTTGTAGCACCTGCACCAAAAGCCGAGAGTTATCTTGTAAGTCGAGGTTTTGAGTGGCTTCGTCAAATTGTTGTGCATCTTCAATGATTTCCATCGTGTAAAACGGCATTTCCTCATCAAAGCCATAATCTAGCACACTAACAATGTGGGGGTGGCGCAACGATGCAAGCGTTCTAAATTCGTTTGCCATTAAATGTCGATAGTCAATCATTGCCCCTGTTGATACGGGCAACGACCCCACCATGTTCCCTACACGCTTTAACGCCACATCATGACGCAAAAGGCGGTCAAAGGCGCGAATCACAACCCCCATTCCTCCAGAACCAATGGTTTCTTTAAGAATATAGCGACTGCCAACATATTGTTGTGGGTTCGGTGTTTTGGCACTCATGCTAGGTTGTCCTTAATGGGCATCAAATGGGATGACCCCATTATAAGGCATCTTAGCCATTGATTCAAAATTTAGTGTTGCTATTACTCATGATAAGTGATAAGAATGATAGATATGATATAATTAAAAAGATCGATATTGTCGTAACACACAAGGTAAGGATTCTCAATGAAATTAACATTTCTTGGTGGTGCCGATGAGGTCGGTGCAAGCTGTACCCTCATTGAAGTGGCAGAAAAGCGCATCCTAGTTGATGCTGGTATTCGCATTTCGCCCAAAACAGCACGAGGCATTGAGCCTAGCCAATTGCCAGATTTACAGCCCATTAGTGCCATCGGTGGCGTAGACTTTATCCTTGTCACACACGCCCACACCGACCATACAGGCGCATTGCCTCTCATACTAGGTCAATTTCCAAATACACCCGTTTTCATGACACAGCCAACCGAAGCTCTGGTGCAGGTGCTTCAAAAAGATGCACAGAACATCATGAAAGATAATTATGAAACAGAAGGCGAATTACCTCTGTTTGATGATGTATCGGTAGACAGGCTGATGAACGCCATTACCACCGTCCCTTTTAACCAGCCCATCAAGCTAGGTGAAGGCTTGCAAGTGACCTACCGCGTTAGTGGTCACATTGTTGGGGCGGCAATGCTTATCATCGAAAGCGTAGAAGGTACACTCGTCATGTCGGGCGATGTGTCTAAATCATCCCAACGCACCGTTAAAAGTATTGATGTGCCACGCATTAAAGCCAATGTGCTGGTTTTAGAAAGCACGTATGGCGGTAGGCTTCATGCCAACCGCGAAGCCGAAGAACGGCGCATTGTAGAATCGCTAAAGCGTGTAACAGAACGCGGTGGCAAGGTACTTATTCCTGCGTTTGCGTTGGGTCGCGCCCAAGAGGTCATCCAAATTATTCTGGCGTATCGTGACCAAATTAGTGTGCCGGTGTATGTGGATGGCATGGTACGTAAAGTGTGTGATGCTTATTCACGCTTTCAAGAGTATTTGCCAGAGGAAATGGCTAAACGTGCCAACGGAGAACATTTGTTCTTTAGACGAAATATTCATCCTGTCAAAAGCACACAACACCGCTTTCAAATTGCAAATTCCACCACACCCTGCATTGTTGTGGCAAGTAGCGGTATGCTAACCGGTGGTGCATCACAATACTATGCAACCCAATTTGTCCCCGACGAATTAAATGCAATTTTCATCACAGGGTATCAAGATGAAGAGTCGCCAGGCAAGTTCTTACAGCGCATTGTTGCCCAACGACAAGAAAAAGAAGAAGTCACCATAAGGCTCGGCAAAGCCACTGTACAAGTGCGCTGTGAGATTGGGACATATTCGCTTTCGGCACACGCCGATGAAGATGAACTGGTCAGCATTACCAAAGCACTAGGGGCGCAAGAGGTACTCTTGGTTCATGGGGACGCTGCGGCGCGCCATAGCCTTGCCAGCGCACTTCGCCAAAGAGAGATTAACGTCATCAACCCCAGAGTGGGAACAAGCCACGAATTTACGTTCACGCATCGTGCTTGGGCATTAGCAACAAGCAATCGAGGTATCGGGCAAGGCAAAGACTTTTCACCAAGGCTTTTATGGGAATCGGTTAAAGGACAAGCCGGAAATTATTTTAGTTCGAGGGAATTGGCAATTATTTGGTGGGGCGACGGTGAACGCGCTAAAGAGATAGAAGCGTCACTACGCAATGAAAGTGGCTTATACTTTACTTCAGATTGGCGTAATCAAACCACTTTTCTCATCCATTCAGAAGACCAAGTAAAGCGTGCTTTACGGCAACGGGCGGTGATGATGGCAAATCCGGACATCATTGGCAAGTTGGTTATGGTGCGCGATGCTTCAGAGAAAGCGTACCTAGCGGTTGTGAAGAACGCGGACATTGCCTCTTTTGAAGCCATTGCCGAAGGGACAAAAAGTTCTTTCTTCCCCGCCGATTTTCTCGTTTGGGTGCTAGGACAATGGACAGGCTACAACCCTTCTACTTCTAATGAAAAGCACAGCATTAAATCTCAGCTTTCAGAAATGGCTGATGACGCACGCTCGTTAATCGCGTTGCTTTTACCGAACGAAATTAGAAAAGAACTGGTTGAGCTTGGTAGTGCCATTCACCCCGCCAGCTTAATTTCGTTGCCATTGCCCGATGGTGTCTCTGAACAACTTGCTTTAACCAGTATTGTCTTTGCGCTTGCAGAGGACGAATGTACAGTTGAACAAGAAGGCTTATTGCCCCATCGCTTGTTTGAAGTGGGCCCCATGGAAATGAATAAAGCGCGTCTCTTTGCGCTTGATTTCTTCCCAGAAGAAACCCGTTTGCGTAAGGTGGGCATGGACATGGCTCAACACCAACTGATGCTTTCTTTTGATTTCCCGCACCTCATCAAACAAAATTATAATGAGATGCTAGAAGAGCTAGAACGCAGAACGAGCTGGACGGTCGTCGTTAAAGAAACAGTCAGCTATGAAGCATTGGCGAGTGCAGTATACCCTTTGCTACCGCCAGAAATGCGTATGCCAAAAGACCCCGTTATTTTGCCCGCCACCAAAGAAGTGAAGTTATCCATCCCACCCATTGAAAACGCGGAAGCCATCATCGACACCTACAAAGAGTTCACGGGCTATACGCTGGTGTTTCAAGGCAAGCCTGATACCGTACCTACAGGTGCGGTATCGTCGAAAAAAGCGAAGTCCGAAATTAAGCAGATGGAAATTAATGAAGCCTACGCGTTCTTGAAAAACAAGCTAGACGAGACAGGCATTTTGAAAATGGGGTTTCATGGCGACCACATTTTGCTTACGTACATCTCGCCCCAAGTAGGAGAACGCCATCAAGAACTCATTAGTGAAATAGAACCAATTGTGGGCTACTCGCTACGAATTTCGAGTAGTGTTAATCAGCAGAAAATTTTGCTTATGGCACGCCAATTTGTTGAAGGCATGGGCTGGAACATTCGCAAAAGCCCTAGCATTTTCTTACATACATCTAGTGTCTCCGTTACTCTCATGAGCCAGCCAGCACAAGAAGCAATCAATGTTTTGGCACAACGCTTTGCCGATGAAACAGGCTTTACCCTCATCATCCAGTAAGGCTTTACCATAGCCACACCCCACAACAAGAGACGCGCTACGGCGCGTTTTTTGTTGTGGATAGATTATTCATGATAAGTGCTTATTTTGTCCGTTAAGAAAATTTTACCCTGTGTGAAGAATTATTCATGATAAGTGTTTGGGCTTCTTAAACCTCCCCCCCCACCTCCCCTCTCTGGGTTTTGAGGGGCATAAAAATTTGCTACTTGCAAACTTTAAGAAAATGGGTTAAATTTATAAAAATCAATGCTAACATATAAGATGAGGTTATTTATATGACCATTTTGGAGATGGATTCTCACCTTAGTGACCTGACCCCACACCAGCTTAAAATCCTTCAATCTGTGTATGACGCAGGGCGCAGATGGTTGACGCGGGCAAACGTGGCGAAGGCACTTGGAAAGCGACGGTTGACTCCTTATGACATTAACTGTCTCAAGATGTTGGCAGAGCGTGGTGTCATCGCAGAGTCAACGCAAGACACCAGTGCGCCAGGCTCTGATTTTGCTTATGTGTACAACATGCCAGAGCATACTGCGACACTCCTTCAAGAGTGGTGGGAACAACGCGAACTCATGATTCGACAAACAGCCACTGCCAACTTTCAAAGAAAGCCCATCCGTTTAGTGATGGAATAAAAAAGGGTAATCGAATGAAGGTAATTACGCTTCTAAATGAAAAGGGTGGTGTGGGTAAAACGACACTCGCAATCCATATTGCGGCTGGTTTAGCCATTCGTGGTTACAACGTCATCGTCGCAGATGCAGACCCACAAGGTCATGCAACGGTGGCACTTGGGCTAAACCGTGAACCCGGTTTGTACGACCTATTGGTTAGAGAAGAATCCTTTCGCCAAGTGCTTCGTCCTGTAAGTAGCGAAACATTTGCTGTGCCAAACGAGCCTGTAAAAGGCAAGCTATATGTTGTGCCGGGCAATAACGAAACACGCGCCATCCCGTTAATGACCTCTGATGGTATGGTGGTTCTAAGGCGGTTCTCTGAATTAAAAGACCATGTAGATGTGGTCATTTTTGATACATCGCCTACGCCATCATTGCTACATGCTTCTATTTACATGGCAACAAATGCCATCGTGTATCCCACAGAATGCGAATTCCTTTCGCTGGATGGCTTAAAAATGAGCCTTCAACATAAGGACAGCGTGCAACCCACACGCAATCAATGGGGGCTTGGTGCAATTGATGTCATGGGTATTGTGCCAATGAAGTACCGTTCTTCAACCACATTACACGCCCACAACCTAGAAGCCTTGCAAGGCTATTATGGCGATAAAGTTTGGGAGCCTTTAACACTAGGCACAATTTGGGGTGAAGCCTCTCAACGTCGTCGCCCTGTGTTCCATCTTGCACCCGAAAGCAAAGCAGCCGCCGAGGTGTGGAACGTCGTTAATCGCGTTCAGGAAGGGCTGTAAATGGGCAAGAGCAAGAAGTCTATTAGAGAAATTGATGCTTTCCAAATTACAGACCAGCAATCTTCACCCTCTACGATGGAGATTGACTCTGACCTGTTTGGCGCAATTGGCTTAGTGGACATAAACCGCCAAACGGCTGCTCCGATTGGTATTTTTGACATCACGCCCGACCCACGCCAACCACGTCGTATTGTTCCTAGTACGCTTCGGCACATCTGGAAAGGCAATCCACAAGACACAGAACGCCTTTTTTCGGTATGGCTTGATGCTATTGAAGGTGAACGTGGGAGTCGCTTTGACTTGTCTTTATACCTTTCTGCGGATACAGATATTAAGTATCCCGAAAAGGTGGGACCCTTTGAGGATGCGTTTCTAAAGCTCATTGAATTGGCTGTAAGCATCTACAAAGAGGGTTTAACTAACCCTGTGACGGTTGCGCCAGCAGGGCTTAAATACCAGCTCGAAACGGGTGAACGTCGTTGGCTTGCTTATCATTTATTGTTCTTGCACACCAAAGATAGCAAATTTGCGAAAATTGCTGCTCGTACCGTAGATGGGGTAAACCTCTGGCGACAAGCCGCTGAAAACAATGCACGCGCCAACTTAAACGCCATTGGTAAGGCGCGTCAACTCGCGGTGTTGTTAATGGATTTACTAAAGCGTGAAGAGGAAATTGAGTTTACGCCAATTCATCAATTTGAGCGTGAACAACATTTTTACTTACAAGTGTCCGATGGCGAGCGGTATCGCGCACCGCGTAACACTAGCCAACGTTT
>DAOTTQ010000073.1:0-23936 GCA_034437555.1 Anaerolineae bacterium
CAGTATTCCTTTCACCCCCAACTGCGACTTCGGTTTCTATACCGGTGAAGCCCCCATCTGTATCATAAAAGATGGCGACACTTACATCGTTTACGAAATTGTTGGCGAAAATGGCGAATTGGCATTTGTGTTTGAAATTGATGAATTGCCAGCAGCCGGCGCAACAAACCTATTTGTAGACAGTAGCGCAACTGGTAAATTGGCAGCTTACATCCTTACCGATGGTAGCCTACAATTTAACTACGAAACGGGTGGCGATGTGAACTACGCCGTCATTATCGATATCGAGACCACAGCATTCACCGAATACAAGTATTAAACAGCTTTTGACTTAAAGAAAAAGCCCCTTCATCGTTATGGTGAAGGGGCTTTTTTTATTTTAGTAGCCTGTGTCGGTTTCATCGTCGTCCTCACGGACAATTTCGCTTTCATCTAGCTTATGCAGGAGCGTGCTTCGCCCCACGCGAAAGCGGTCTAAATCACGGGCAACGTACGCCGATGGAAACAAGGCACGTACTTCGGCAATCATTTGGCGTTCACTATAACGGCGTGAAATGTGCGTTAAAATCAAGCCCTTTACATTGCACTCTAACGCCAATTCTGCGGCTTGTGTGGCGGTGATGTGTCCGTAGCTATTCGCCATCTCGCGGTCGGCATCAATAAACGTGGCTTCGGTTACCAGCACATCGGCATCTTGCACATAGGGGCGCAAAGTACGCGTTTCTGCCGTGTCCCCCGTAAATACAATTTTTGTTCCCTTTACAGGGTCGCCTAGCACCATATCGGGTGTAATGGTGCGCCCATCTTCCAGCGTGACGGTTTCACCGTTTACGAGCTTTGCACGCGCCGCTGACGGTGGAATACCCAGTACTTCGGCTTTTTCTACTAAAAAGGGGCGATGTGTGCGCTCTTGAAAAATATACCCCAAACAGCCCCGCCCACGATGCCGTACCGGAAACGCGCTAAGGGAAAAGTGCTTGTGATGATAAAACTCACCCTCTTTAATCTCATTAAGGTTAATAGGAATAGGCGATTGCTGATGCCGTAGTACCACTTCGTAAATAAGGGCATTGACGCGCTCTAGCGTATGCGAACTGCCCCAAATGTGAATATCACGAATGGCTTCCCAGCGAACATACGTAGACACCAAGCCCCCCACCCCTAAAATATGGTCAAGATGAGGGTGTGTAAGTAACATGCGGTTCAGTCGCTTAAAGCCAATACCACTCTTGAAGACTTGGCGTTGTGTGCCTTCACCACAGTCAATCAAAAAGCGTTGGTCTTCTGCCAGCAACGCCACCGAGGACAAGCCACGATACACCGAAGGCGCAGAAGCAGATGTGCCTAAGAATACTAAATCAACCATACCACCCCCTATTCAGGCACAGTTACCCGAATGGTATACAAGAGCAAGCGGTCACCCTGACGCAACTGTTCGCTGTCAAAAACGGGCAAACGCGCTCCTGTTTCTGCTTGATACGCCCCCACAGATACCTGATAATCGTCCTCTAAAATACTGGGTCTAATGTCAATATTGGTTACTTGCATAAACACATCTCGCGCTTGTAATCGGCGCGGATTGACATGGATAACATCACGGTTTTGGGCAACGGTTACGGGGTCACTAAGCAAGTGCGTAAATAGCACAATGTCACGAGGCAGTACCCCCTCCACGCGCCAATACGTCACCACGTTTACCGTTTGTTCGGGTTCATACGCCCGCAATGTGTCAGGTTCATACCCTAGCCATGTGATATTGCCTCCAAAGCGCACCGTAGGGTACACCTCTTGTGAGGACTTGGGGGCTTCCAAACCATAGGACGAGAGCGACGTAGTGGTAAATAAGCCCAACGCATCCGCCAACACTTGCTCCACGTCTAGCATCAAGACGCGCCCATCGGGCAGATTTTGCCTGTTAAACTGCCCCATGTTCAGCCAACGCTGAATACTAGGGTGCGCCGTCTCTAGGTCGGTAGCATCGGGGAAGATGACTTGCTGTTGTGTGCCACCGTTCATAAAGACCATGCTCACGCGGCAATCTGCCACACGCGGTAAGGGCAAGCGTCGCGTCATGGTAAGTTGCATCCGTTGTGTGCTGTTTAGGTCAAACGTGAGGGTATCCCACGTGGCGTTACAAATGAGCGTGTTGACTTCGCCTTGCGTCTTGTCTAGGTGACGCGCAATCTGATGTAAATCGGTGTGATAAGCGCGTTGTGTAAGTTTGTCCTTCGACCATGTATTAAACAGGTCTTGGGTTGTGCCATACGCATTTAACGCCAACATCCCTAGTACCCCACCAACAAGCAAATAACGCGGCACACCCGCAGGCAACGCCCGATGCAGGCGCGTTACACCCACACCATACAGTAACGCCAATGGCACAAGCCACACACTAAGCCCCAAGAAACTAGGTGCAAGCTCGGTTAAAAAAGCTGATGGTGCAAGGCACACTAAAAACACAATCAAGAGCGCGTAACGCCCATAGCGCAGGCTCATGACAGAAACAATGCCACCCCCCACCATCATCAAAAACGTGAGAGGGTCGAACATGGGGCGCAATGGTAAATTATAGGCGGGGTTGCTATCACCCACTAAAAATAAGCCACCAAAGCCCTTGATGATGCTGTTCAAAATGCCCTGATAATTGCCAAAAACGCGGTTGCTCGCGCTAAGTTCGGGGCGATTAACGTTAAAGAGTAAGTATGGCACGCTAATGATAATGACGACCAAGAGCGCAAAGCCAATGTAACTAAGACGTTGCCGAGAAATAGGACGGCGCGTAAACAACGCATACATTAAGAAAACCAGTGTAGCCAGTGCCAGCCAAACGCCAAGGGGTGACACATAAAATACGCCCCCCACCACCGCGCCAAAAGAGGCAAACGCCAGCGTCGTTGCGCTTTCTTGTCGTTCTGTGCGGTATACGGGCAAGGCACGCGCAATCACCAGCATCACAGACACCACCAATAACGGTATTAGCATTTCTGTTAGAAGCAAGCGCGAAAGCAACACCGACCAAAACGTTACACTAAGCAACGCCAACGCCAGCAAGCCCACCACACGCCCAAAGAGGCGCACGCCCAACGTATACACCAGCGCCAGCGTTATCATGCCCGCCCACAGCGATACCACACGAAACCCTAGCAAGCCATTGCCAATGAATGCCGTTACCAATGCTAATGCTGTGGGATATGCTGATTCTCGCCCTGCGCCCGTTTCATCCTGTAGAAAGACGGTTACTGTCCCTTGTCGGACGGTTTCGGCAAGGCGAATGGTAGTGGTTTCTGCTGACGTTACGCCAGCAGGAAGGTCAAGGATAGACAAGCCTCTAAAACAAATGGCGACAAACAAGAGGATGACTGCCAAGAAATAACTTTGCCGATTAGACAAGACGCACACGCCTTTCAAGCCTTAGTAATAAGCGGTCATCTTACCACATGCGCCCTACTTTTGGCGAATGATCACAGTACGCCTGCCCATGCACTACACGCCAGCACCCCCACGCCCAACGCCGAAATAGCTATCGTAAGGCGCACTTCCTGAAGGCGTAGGCGTTCCCACGTCACGGGGTCACCCTTTGATTTTTCTAGGAGTAGGCTTACGCGCTCTAGGGCAGGCGCAACCCCATACTGAAGCCAAATCCCCAAAAGAGCCATCATCACAATGAGGGCGTGCTTCGCCAACATGACCCTGCTCCACTCGTTGTCAAACGACAAAAAGCCTTCGTAGTAGGGGTCGGCGGTCATCTGAAACAAGCCCGTTGTGATGAGCACGGCAAGGCACAAATTGCTAATGGGGTAAAAGCGTTGGCGCAAGCGTGATAACAAGCGATAGAGCGCGGGTTGTTCGGCAAGCACGCGCTTTAGTTCGGGATAAACGAGGCTTGCCGTTATCAGCAAGCCCCCTATCCATATCACGGTTGCTAAAATATGAAAGAACAGGCTAAGGGCAAGCGTTGAGGTCGTCAAGGTAATCTTCCTCTTTTGCGTTGGGTTCCCATGCCTCTAGGACAGTGTCATCACAATACTTTGGCATTTGCGCTAACGCCATATAAGCCTCTGTGTGAAAGCGGTCAAGCGTGCTAATAGACCACCAGTATTCTTCGGTATCGCGTGACCAAAGCGGGTTTTGCATGTAAATTACGCTCACTAGCCCTATCCACGGTCGCCAATGGTCTTTCATATACGTAAAGGCTTCTACCATGTATTCGGCGCGTTGTTCTTCGGTAACGGCAAACCAGGCATAATCGGGATGAATGGGGTCGGTGGTATAGCCCATCTCTAGAATTGCCATTTGTCGGGCTTCATCGCCGTGGGCAATCATGATTTTACGCAAATCTTCCACACGCCTAAAGCTAAACCAGCGACCACGCCCTTCTCTTTCGGCATCATCGGGCCCATAGGAGGGCGCAGAATAGCCAGGCGCATGAACTCCCACCACATCCACATACTGCTGAAAGCCAGCGCGGTACATGGCATCCAAGTACACATCGTCAGGCGTGGCAACGTTGGGGTCATTGGTGCCAGTGGGGGCAAGCCCCGCACTAATGATTTTGGCTTGGGGGTCGGCTTGGCGAATGGCATTACTACACACGCCCAGTACCGTTACATAGTCGGCGGCGTTGGGCGGTAAACTGCCCCATTCGCGTGTTAGGTTTGGCTCATTCCACACCTGATACGCCATGATACGCCCTTTATAGCGCGTGGCAATGGTCGTACAGTAATTTGACCACTCATCTAAAGAGCGTGGCGGTGCGTCTTTTTCTTCTGTGCTTAAAAAGTCGCTATCTTCCGCTGCCCACGCGGGTATTTGACCCAGCCTTGCCACCACTTTTAGGCTACGGCTTTCGGCTTCGCCCATAATGCGGTCACTTTCAGCAAACGCCCAAACCCCTTGGATGGGTTCGAGGTCACGCCATGCAAACGACTGTTTGATGGTGTTAAAGCGCAAAATGCTTACGCTGTCTAGCTGATAACCAAAGAAACCACTATCCCACCACCCAAAGACCTGAATCCCATAGGTAAGCGAAGGAAAGGCGGGGTTTTGGATAGCATCACCCTTAAAGGGGTCATTGACGCGTGCGACAGAATTTGTCACACGCACCACAACACCCCCGATAATCATGATGATAAAGAACCAACCGAGTGCTTGGAACGCCCAAACCATCCGTTGTCGTTGCGCTGCAGATAAATGCCCTGCAAGGGGTTTTCGCATTGTTTTTAGCCCTGTCCTGCACGTTGTAGGTGTTCTATTTGCCATTCTTTAACCGCTTGGTACGCACCCGCAAAGCTATAGCCGGGGCGGATAAGCGAGTATGGCACATTGTCATTGGTGAAGTTATAGCCTGCTTGGGGTCCATAGTTAAAGTTCCAAATGAAAGCCAAACGCACAAAGCCCGAATCTTCCATAAACGTTAATGCTTCGGGAATCCATTGGGTTTGTTCGGCAAGCGTATTATCGGCAGCAAATTCAAAGCCGGGACGCACGCCCTCAAGGTCTTCAGACACGGCCCAGCCAAACTCGGTTACGCAAAGGGGCGTGGTTTTGCCTGCATTACGAATACGGGTTGCATAGCCTTCTAGCGTGCTTCTAAAGCTCCAGCTGGGGTGTGGTGTATCCCAGAAGCCTCTAAACTTAGCGTCATTATCTTGATAAGCGTCATTCCAGCGCACGCTAGGCGGAATGTTGATGCCGTTATGGTGTGCGCCATAGCAATCAGAGAAATCTAGCACACCTGCCTGTATCAACAGGTCAGTAAAACGGAAGTCATCAATGGCGTTTACCCCATTATCAAAGCCTGTGGGGGACAATGCACCAGAGATAATGACAATGCCGGGGTCTACGGCTTTTACGGCGTTATAGGTGTCACGCAACAAAGACACATAATTGGGCGCACTTAAACCCCCGATACTTGTCCATTCACGGTCTAGGTTCATTTCGTTCCATACTTCAATGGCATGGACTTGATTGGGATAACGTTTAAGAATTTCGAGTACAAAGTTCACGAAGTCTTGCGAATTTGCTGGGGGCCCATGTTGTTCAAGGTTTACGCCTACCTCGCGTGACCAATCGGGCGCAGTCACAACCGAGAGCATCATCTTAATGCCAAAGCGTTGTGCTGAAGGCATCACAAGGTCGAGCGTTGACCAATCAAACACGCCCTTTTCGGCTTCCAAATTTTCCCAGCGCACTTGGTGCTTTACCCACCCTAAGCCCAAGTCAGTTGCGACAGAGCTATACAAACCATCTTGGTTGCCTTGATTAAAATCTAGGCTGTACTGTACCTGAATCCCTGCCTCAAAGCCCGTATACAGGCTAGGAAGCGTGGTTGCCGTAGCTGTTGGCGTAGCAGGTACGGGTGTTTCTGTGGGTAAGTCTGTGGGCAACACTTGCGCCACAGCAACCGCTTGTATGGGTTGTACTTCTTGGGGGGTGGCGGTTGCCGTGACGGGCTGCGGCGTAAGGCTAGGAATCACCACAGGGTCACCAAGGCTGTTATTTGCCACCAATGCCACGTTCAAATCACCGTCATTATCACCGTTAGGGCGGTAGGTAAAGGCAATGGCTAAAAAGGTTGCCACGCCCATCATAAACGTGATGAACGTCCATACCGCAACAAACGTGCGGACTTGTTTTCTAGCTTGTCTAAATTCTGCTGTCGTTGTTGTCATAACATGTTCTCCTGTTTTACTCATCGCCCCTCTTGAGAGAGGGTCTTGTGTGAAGCCAATGGCATGAGTGCTATTTTATCGGGCGTTTGCCAGCGCATCACACGCGGGGCAACTGCCATCAGGGCGCACAATGGCAAAGCCCGCCATCGGGTCTGCGCCATAGTAGGTAAAGTCTACGTTCCACACAATCATCATCTTTACTCTGCCACTTTGTGACGAAAGTGCCGCCGCTTCGGCTAACCACGCGGCTTGTTGTGAGACAGTGGTATTTTGCCCCCACCCAAAGTATGGGTCTAGGAAGGGAAAGCCCTCTGGTGTTAGGTAGCCTAGCTCGGTAATGCACAGGGGCTTTTGCCCGTTGATGATGCTCCAATAGGTGTTCACAATTGTGGGGAAGTAGCGCGTATAGTAGTTATCCCTAAAGTCGCCACTGGTTGCACTGGGGCGTACCACCCCTTCGTTATAGTGCAAGCCCACACAGTCGGTATAGCCCATCCCCCCCGCATCCACCACTTCACGCAACCAACGGTCATCGTTCATCACGCTACCGGGGTATGCCCCTTCTGCGCCTGTGGGGGCGGGGGCAGCACTAATAACCAAGACACCAGGGTTAACGCGCTTAATGGCACTATACGCACGCTGAAGCATACTGGCATACATCGCCCCGCTAATTTGCCCACGGGGCCACTCGCGGTCTAGGTTGGGTTCGTTCCACACTTCAATGGCATCGGGACCCAAGCTAGCCAAATTGCCCAGCCAAGTGGCAAAGCCGTTAATATAGCCATCACCACCTGCGCCAAGTTCACCTGCATTGCCCACCACACCCAAAAGCACCTTAAAGCCATTGGCTCTTGCGTTAGAAATTGCGCCCTGTGCTTGGTCAAAGCTTGCGCCCGATGAATAGCGAATTTGGACTTTCATCCATGTCATGCCAGCGCGACGCATGGCTTCTATAGCGCGTCCGCTTCCCGTATCCATCACATGACCGCCATACTCAAATTGCCCTAGCTGAATACTGCCCGCGCCCGGTGCCACCACAGGAAAGTTATTAGAGGGTGCGCCCACCACGTTATTTTGCGGAACTGCCGTTGCCACAATGGGCGCGGGCGTGGGCGTAGCTGTCGGTAAGGGCGTAGGCGTGGGCGTGGGCAACGGTGTAGGCGTAGCTGTCGGGCGAAAGAACGCCACCGAAGCCCCACTGCGGACACTTTCGCTTTCAATGTCCTCACCTGTGCCAATGACCGCCACATTAACGGCATAATTGCCATCAGGTGCATTCAGCGTAATAAGCAACGGCTCACTTAGTGCTGTGTTCACTTCGTCAATCAGTACACCATCCGCGCCTTCAATGCGCCAGCGTAACGCCAAATTCGTTGGTGAAGGCAAGGACGGCACTTGCGCTCTAAACGCCTCAATAGCTGTTAAGGCATCTTCGGCAAGGTCATTAGAAAGCAAGTCATCAAAGCCCACCCCGCCCAACGCATACCGTGAGGCAAAATCCATCCGATAGCGTAACGCGCTAGACGTGCCTAGCCACATGCGAGCGAGTGTTTTTTGTGAAGCGTCTACATAATCTAAGAACGGCGCGTTAAGGCGTATATCTACACCCGCCAGCGCAGGCGTGCCATCCAAGCGAGCGCGTAGGGTGGCATTGGGCTGAACGATACCTTGTTCATTGACATTGTTTGCCGTCACCACCACATCACCCAAGCCGGCTAAGGCCTCATCGTAGCCCACCCGTGTAGCCGTGCCGTTGGCTTCACGGATACTTAACGCGCTTAAGCCTAGCACAATTTTATAGCGATTCATTTGGCTAATGGCATGGCGCAATACGCCGTTGATGGGGTCATCATCGCCACTAAGATAATCTTGGGGGTTTAGCGACAGGTTGATGTGAACGTAGTCGGCACTTTGCCCAATCACGCGCCAATCATACGCGCCCGTATCCCACGTGCCAGCCTCACTCAGAACGGGCATAGGGACAATCACGCCCAACGCCAAGCCCGCCCCGTCTAACCGAGTGCCAAGCGCACGCACAAACGCGCTAAAGTTCTCGCGTTGGTCGGTTTCTAGCCCACGATAATCTATCCAAACGCCCTTAAAGCCCCCACCACTTAGCGAAGCAATTTGGCGCACATGCTCATTTCGCAGGTCACTATTGCCGATAATCGCTTTTACGGTGTCGGTATCTAAGGCGCGAGGGTCGGAGAAGTCACGGATGACGGGCATTACATCATAGCCCACATTCATATTAAAGCCGCCAGCAAGACTGCCCGTGAGTGCGCCATTGAGGAGTGGCTGTAAGCCCGCAGGTGCGACCATGTGCGCCAAACGTGCCACATCTTCGGTTAGAAATTGCGTTACGTCATACGTCGCCACTACTTTAGGGGGCAATGGTGCAGGCTGAAACAACGCCACATAATCATAGGGCTGTTGGGTAAGGGCTTCAACGCGCCCATCAACCCCCTGTGAGGGGATGAATTGCCATTGCCCACGCGCTTCATCATAGCCATACACATCCAATAATTCGGGGCGGGCATTAAACGGCATCGCAAGGCTAAACAAAGCACTATCAGAGGCACTATCAAAAGAACGCTCATCCCAACGCACACTATAAACGGCACTTTGCAATGCCAGATAGTAAGGAATGGCGGTGCGTGCTGTAGGAATCCATTCGGCAAGGGTGGCATCGCCCGCCGTAAAATCACGAAGGCTAACGCCGCCGACGCGCACGCCAAAGCGTTGCCCATCTGTCACAGAGGCGACCCTAAAAGAACCGTCTGGCACAGCCACGCTGTCACCGTTGTTGTCTAGCGTGGTATAGGCTTCCCCAAAGAGGCGGTCAAAGAGGCTGATGGGGGGCAAGAACAAGCCCACCCCCACCAACACAACGGCTACCAACACAGAGAGGGCAACCACAAGCGCACACCCCTTATTATTTGGCGGTGGTGCTGTTTCGTAGCGCATTGGCTTACCGCCCTAACAATTCACACGCGGGGCAACTACCATCAGGGCGCACAATTGCAAAGCCTGCCATGGGGTCATCACCGTATTGTTTATAGTCTACATTCCACACAATCATCAGCTTAACGCGATTGTCACCAAGCGCAGAGTCTTTTACGCCTCTTAGCCATTGTGCTTGTTCGGCAACTGTCACGTTTTGCGCCCACGCAAAGCCACCGGGCAATGACCCGAAGCCTTGTGGGGTTAAATAGCCCAGTTCGGTAAAGCACAGGGGTTTGCGCCCACCAAACGCGCGCCAATATGTATCTACCATTGAAGGATAGTAACGGGTGTAATAGGGGTTACGGGGGTCGCCCTCAGTGCGATTAGGCGCAACAATACCCTCGTTATAGTGAATCCCAATACAATCCATATAATTCGTTGCGCCTGCTGCCGCCATGCCTTGTATGAAGGGCAAGTCATCACAGCCCACACCACTACAGCCTCCAAAGAAGCCGGTAGGCGCGGGCGCACCACTAATCACCAATGTAGAAGGGTTGGCGGCTTTAATGGCGTTATAGGACTTCGCCAGCAATTGTGTATAAGACTGTGCGCTAATGTTGCCGGGCGTCCATTCGCGGTCAATATTGGGTTCGTTCCACACTTCAATGGCATCTGCGCCCAGTGCCGCCAAACCGCCCACATAGGCAGCATAATTGTCAAAGTAGCCCTCTTGAAGCAGTTGGTCGCGGGGACCCACCACCCCTAGTAAAATGCGAAAGCCATTGCCCTTGACGGTGTTAATAATGCCTGCCGCGCCATCTGGCGAAAAACCAAACGAATAGCGTACTTGCACTTTTACCCACGTCATGCCGGCTTGGCGCATATAGTTAAACGTGGTATCGCTTAGGCTTTCAACGTGACCGCCATAGCTAAACTGTGCCAATGATGCGCTACTGGTGAGAGGTGTAGCATTGCCCTCTGCCACCACAGGCGCACCCGCAGAGGGTACACTACCGCCAGGTGGCGCAACCACTGTAATAGGAGATTCACGGTCAATAATCGGGAGTGTAAAGGCTTGGTCAGTAGAAATGCTTAAAAATTGCGTCACTACCCAGCCAATATCACCATTTTGGGTAATGCCTCTTACCCAAGTGGCATCGCCACTACGCCCGTCTAGGGCAATGGTTGCGCCTGCGGGCAAAATTGCCACTCTGCGCCAATCTGTGCCTGCACCCACGCGCACTTGTATAGCGGTGGTAGCAGAAGCAATCAAACCTTCTTGTGCCATTGCTGTAGTAAGTACCATTAGCAATAGCCCGATTGTCCAAAGAATACGCCGTAACGCCATGAGAATTTCTCCAAATACTATCTTTTATTTGTGATGATTCTAGGTGATTTATGGGGGCGTGGGTAGGGAAGATTAGATGGCGTAGGTAAAGCGTGCGCTAACGCGGGCAATCGACCCCACAAAAAAAGAGGAGGTACGCCTGTGCGTGCCTCCTCTTTGGGGTCATATTTAGGTAAAGCGCAGTTGCGCCGGCGAGATATTGGTGCCGGGCAAACTGTTTAAGAAGTCCTCATTGGTGGCATACGTCTTAAACGTATTGATGAGTTGTTCGGTTGCCACAATTTCGCCCATCTCGTCTTGCTCGGCAAGGTGTAGCCACATACGGCGCATGGTAAACACGCGCTGTACCATGTCGGGTCCTAATAGCAATTCTTCACGGCGGGTAGAAGATTGGGCAATGTCTAGCGCAGGGAACATACGGCGTTCTTGCAAACGGCGCGACAAATGAAGCTCCATATTGCCTGTACCCTTAAATTCTTCGTAAATCACATCGTCCATCTTGCTACCTGTATTTACCAAGCAAGTGGCAATAATGGTTAGGCTACCGCCTTCTTCAACGTTACGGGCAGCCCCAAAGATACGCTTCGGGGGATGAATGGCAGAGGGGTCGAGACCGCCTGATAGCGTCCGCCCGCTGGTCGGCACGACCAAGTTATAAGCGCGCGCCAAGCGCGTTACACTATCCAACAAAATCACCACATCGCGCTTTAGCTCTACCAAACGCTTGGCGCGTTCTAGTGCCATTTCTGCGACGCGCACATGATGTTGTATGGGGTCATCAAACGTGCTGGCAATCACTTCAGCATCTACCGACCTGTCCATGTCCGTGACTTCTTCGGGGCGTTCCCCAATCAGTACAATCATCAAATGGACTTGGGGGTAATTTTCACTAATGGCGTTGGCAATATCCTTAAGAATGGTCGTTTTACCCGCTTTCGGGGGCGACACAATTAGCCCACGTTGCCCCTTACCTACAGGCGCAATCAGGTTAAGCAAGCGCGTAGAAAGAATATTGGGGTGGGTTTCTAGGTTATAACGTTGCAATGGGAAAATAGGGGTAAGGTTTTCAAAATTTTCACGGCGTTTCACTTCATCGGGGGGCAAACCATTTATTGAGTTGACGCGCAATAGTCCAAAATATTTTTCACTATCTTTAGGCTGGCGCACCTGCCCGATGACCATATCACCCGTTCGCATGTTAAAGCGTTTAATTTGTGATTGGCTAACGTAGATGTCATTGGGCCCCGGCAAATAGTTTTCGGCTCGTAAGAAGCCCATACCATCGTCCATGATGTCTAGCACACCGCCCCGAAGCTGCAAACCTTGTCGTTCTGCATCAATACGCATAATGCCAATGATGAGGTCGTCTTTTTTAAGTCTGCTAAAACGGGGAAGTTCTTCCTTGCGTGCGATATCTCGCAATTCAGCTAGGGTTTTGCTCTCTAGTTGTGCAATATCCATTGTTGCTCCAAGTGCGATTGTGCTATTGAACTACAGACAGGGTAGACAGGGTGAAACGACAAACCATGAGGAATTTAGATTGTTGTTTGGTTGGGGGTGTTCACTTGTCTGGGTTACGTTTAATGAGTGGGTATTTGGCAATACTGCCTTATGAACGGTATCCTACCACAGTTTCTTGTGTGGGTCAAATTTTTTCATTCTTATGACATTTCTGCCCAGAAAGGTACAGCGTATCCCTTTTCATAGTGGCAAAGCGTCCTTCAGTTTTTTGTTACCATTCACCCCAAATGGTGTTATCATTGGCACACACACAACAAGGCTTTACACACATCATCACAGAAGGGGCAATATAACTATGGCAATTACACGACAAGACGCGCTCGATTATCACATGAAGGGCAGACCGGGCAAAATAGAAGTTGTTCCCACCAAGCCCCTTGCTACCCAACGCGACCTTTCGCTTGCCTATTCACCGGGTGTTGCCGATGCTGTTATGGAAATCGTCAACGACCCCCTTAGTGTTTATGCACTAACCGCAAAAGCCAATTTAGTGGGTGTCATTAGTAACGGCAGTGCCATTTTAGGCTTAGGAAACAAGGGTGCGCTGGCATCCAAGCCCGTCATGGAAGGCAAGGGCGTTTTATTTAAGAAGTTTGCCGATATTGACGTTTTCGACATTGAAATTAATGCCGTAACCGCCGATGAGATTATTGCCGCCGTCCGCGCTGTTGCGCCCACATTTGGCGGTATTAACCTAGAGGACATCAAAGCCCCGGAGTGCTTTGAAGTAGAAGAACGCCTGAAAGCCGAGCTGGATATTCCCGTGTTTCATGATGACCAACACGGCACAGCCATCATCAGCGGGGCTGCCCTAATGAACGCCTGCCGTTTAACGGGGCGCGACCTTGCCAATGTGCGTGTGGTGATTGTGGGTGCAGGGGCAGCCGGCGTAGCCACCGCCCGTTTTTACGTCACATTGGGCATTAAACGCGAAAACATCATTATGTGTGACATTCACGGCGTAATTTATGAAGGGCGCGAAGTGGATATGGACGTATATAAGGGAGCATTCGCCACCAAAAGCAACATCCGCACCCTAGAAGATGCCTTAAAGGGTGCAGACATGGTGCTAGGCTTGTCAGCAAAGGGCGCAATTAAAGCCGAATGGCTCTTGGGGATGAATCCCGACCCGATTGTACTGGCAATGGCAAACCCCGACCCCGAGATTACCCCCGAAGAAACACGCCGTGTACGCCCCGATGCCATCATTGGCACAGGCAGAAGTGACTACCCTAACCAAGTGAACAACGTGCTGGGTTTTCCCTTCATCTTTAGGGGCGCACTAGACGTATATGCCACGCAAATTAACGAAGAAATGAAGCGTGCTGCCTCCGAAGCTCTGATTGCCCTAACGCATGAGGACATTCCCGACAGCGTGCTTTCGGCGTATGGCTTAACGGCTCTTAAATTTGGGCGCGATTATCTCATTCCAAAACCCCTAGACCCGCGCGTTTTGCTGTGGGTTGCGCCTGCGGTGGCAAAAGCCGCAATGGAAAGTGGCGTTGCTCGCCGTCATATTGACCTAGAGCAATATAAAGAAGAATTGATTGCTCGGCAGGGGCAAGGGCAAATTGTGCGTAACTACATTATGAACAAAGCCAAACACGGCACAAAGAAGCGCATTGTCTTTGCAGAAGGACGCGAGCCTAAAGTGATTCGTGCCGCCGCCCGTGTGCAAGAAGAAGGCATTGGTATTCCCATTTTGGTGGGCGATAGGGAGACCATCCAAAGCAAAATTCAAGAGTTGGGCTTGCGCTTTAACCCCGAAATTGTGTTTCATTTGGACAGCGAAAAGTTGCCCTCTTATGTCGATGCGCTCTATAAACTACGCAGTCGCAAGGGCGTTACCCGTGAAAAAGCCGAATCGCTGGTTCGCAGTCGGCTGTACTTTGCGCCCATGATGG
The DNA here is from genome assembly GCA_034437555.1 of Anaerolineae bacterium. Lineage (GTDB taxonomy): Bacteria > Chloroflexota > Anaerolineae > Aggregatilineales > Phototrophicaceae > JANWYT01. The sequence goes on from DAOTTQ010000073.1 coordinate 14,391, forward strand.
TAAAGATGGGCGATGCTGATGCAATGGTGAGTGGGATTGCCCACGAATACCCCGACGTGATTCGCCCCTCACTGCAAATTTTTGGCACACGCGAGGGCGCACAGGTGGCGTGTGGGGTATACATTATGATTGTGCGCGGGGATGTGTTCTTGTTCACCGATGCCACTGTCAACATCGACATGGACAGCGAAAAAATGAGCGAAATTGCTATTCTTGCCAACGATTTCGCCAAAACCATTGGCATAGAACCCAAAGTCGCGCTCCTTAGCTTTAGCAATTTTGGTAGCACACCGCATCCCAAGAGCAAAATGGTGAGCGATGCCCTGCGCCTGATTCAAAAGAAACGCCCCGATATGATAGTAGACGGTGAAATGCAAGCCGATACAGCTATCGTGGAGCAATTAGTAGAAGAACGCTACCCCTTTAGCCGTGTAAAAGGCGCAAACGTGCTGGTGTTTCCTAGCCTAGAAAGTGCCAACATTAGCTATAAATTGGTAGCCCGTTTAAGCGACGGAACTGCCATTGGGCCCATCTTGTTAGGGATGGGTGCGCCTGTTCATGTGTTGCAAGCGGGGGATGACGTGGAGGACATTGTGGCGATTGCTGCTGTTGCCGCAATGGACGCACAATCACGCGGATAACGCTTGCAAATTTAGAAAATTTGTGCTACTATTTCTCTTATCCTGATTGGGAATTTCTAGCGAATCCGATTAGACTATTAGACAAAGCACAACACAGACCATCAGAGGCGAAAATAACATTATGGTAAAGAGAAAAGGTCCACCAAAAACTACCGCATCATTCGACTCGCAGCAAGATGAAGCAAAAATGAAAGCCCTTGATAGCGTGATGGCAGACATCATTAAACGCTACGGTGACGGTACTATTATGCGCTTGGGCGAAGCTAAGCATCTCCAAGTGGACGTTGTTCCCACGGGGTCATTGGGGCTGGATATTGCGGTAGGTGTGGGCGGTATGCCACGCGGACGTATTATTGAAGTTTATGGTGCAGAGTCATCGGGTAAAACCACCCTATGCTTGCACGTGATTGCAGAAGCCCAAAAACAAGGTGGCATGTGTGCGTTTGTAGATATGGAACACGCCCTAGACCCCAACTATGCAGAACGCATTGGCGTAAACATCGACACGCTTTTTGTCACCCAGCCCGACACGGGCGAACAAGCCCTCGAAATTACCGAATCCTTGGTGCGTTCTGGTGCGTTGGATGTGGTGGTGGTGGATAGTGTGGCGGCTCTTGTGCCACGCGCCGAAATTGAAGGCGAGATGGGCGATAGCCATGTGGGGTTACAAGCGCGTTTGATGAGCCAAGCCCTACGCAAGCTGGCGGGCGCAGTAAAGCAAAGTAACGTTTGCCTTATCTTTACCAACCAGCTCCGCGAAAAAGTAGGGGTCATGTTTGGTTGCTTCCACTATACCTCTCGCGTGATGCTTGCGGATGGCACAACCGAGAAAATCGGCAAAATTGTAAACCAAAAGATGGACGTTGAAGTAATGTCCTACAACACCAAAACGGGCGTGTTTGAGCCTCGTAAAGTGGTCAATTGGTTTAACAACGGCAAAACAGACCGCTTTTTGCAATTCACCGTCGATTCTAATCAAGGTCGTGGACGACGCGAATTTGGTGTAACCGAGAATCATCTTATGCTCACACCCGATGGCTATGTCCCTGCGGGTGAGCTTAATGTGGGCGACATGGTAATCACTTCTGAAATGCGTGAACTTGTTCCTGCCTATGCTGAATTGGTGGGTGCAAACGCTGTTGCTATCGGCGAAATGCCCGCAGGATATGGCACACCAATTCTTGAGGGTGAAACCCAATACTATGAACGCCTAGAACCCGTAGCAATGCCCATTTTGAGCATTACAGAAAAACCCAAAACAAGCAATATGGACCGCTATGATATTGAAGTAGAAGGCAACCATTGTTACTTAGTGGATGGCGTGGTAGTTCACAATTCACCCGAAACACAGCCGGGCGGACGTGCGCTAAAGTTCTATGCCACCATTCGCCTAGACATTCGTAAAACCGAAACCATCAAGCTCGGTGAAGATGTTGTGGGTAGCCGTACCAAAGTAAAAGTGAAAAAGAACAAGGTCGCCGCCCCTTTCAAAGAATGTGACTTTGACATTATGTACTTTGAAGGTGGCATTAGCAAAAGCGGTGAAATTGTTGACCTTGGCGTTATACTAGGGATGGTAGAAAAGCGTGGCGCGTTCTTTAGATACAATGACGGCTTGCTGGGGCAAGGGCGTGAAAATGCCAAACAATACTTGCTAGATAACCCCGCAATTGCCCTAGAGATAGAAAACCAGATTCGCAAGCACTATAACTTGCCTTTGGCAGTAGCAGAAGAAAGCGAATAAACACATTTCGCATGTTTCATCTAAAGGGGCTTGGCGTGGCTAAGCCCTTTTTTTATGCCCCCAAACAGTCGTCTTTATAGAGACATCATGCGTCCTCTCTGCTATCATTCATCCATCACACTTCATTAAAACCCAACAAGGACTTTTTTCGTATGGCAAAGCCACCCCAAAAACGCCAACCCCAAAAACCCAACAATAAACCACGCTATCAAACCCCACCCTCTCCTAAGAAAAACGCCGATGGCGAGACCATTTATAAAATATCGGGCATGGCCTATAACGGCTATGGCGTGGCAAAAGCCCGAAAAATTACCTTTATCCCCTATACCATTGAAGGCGAAGAAATTACTGCCGAGATTGTGCGTGAAGATGGCAACGTTAGTTATGCCGAAGGGCTTTCGCTCGTTAAAGCCTCACAAGACCGCGTGTTCCCGGTATGTGACCACTTTGGCGCGGGCAAATGTTGGGGTTGTCAGTGGCAACACGTTGATTACAAGGCGCAAGTGCTAATGAAGTTTGACGTTTGGCTGAGCCAATTATATCGGCATGGCAACATGACCGACAAAACCCTAGAACGCCTTATTCAGCCCGTCATCTCTAGCCCTGATGAATGGGGCTACAATCATCACGCCACGTTTCGGCGTGGCATTGAGGGCGAGTTTGGGTTTTTACGCCAGGATGGTCGCACCGTTCAACAAATTGAATTTTGCCACACCCTGCATCCTGACGTGCAAAACGCCTATGAGTCACTAGACATTGACTTTGAGGATATGAAAAGTTTTACCCTCTCACGCGGTCACGATGGCAATATCTTGTTGCAAATTGCCATGAGTAGCGAGCAAATGCCTGAACTCAATACCGACTTGCCCTTTAGCGTGAATGTTATTTTGCCCGACAATGAACCTGTCAATTTGTTTGGCGATACCTTTGTGCAATATGAAGTAAACGGGCGCGTGTTCAGGGCAACGGCGGGCAGTTTCTTTAGGGCGAATGTTGGGCAAATTCCACAACTCGTTGGCACTATTTTAGAAATGTTGGCGTTAAAAGGGGATGAAGCTGTATTAGAACTATACGCTGGCGTGGGCGTGCTTAGTGCGTTTATTGCACCCCATGTTGAACTGCTTACTACCGTAGAAAGTTATCCGCCTGCCGTAACAGATGCCGACGAAAACCTTGCCGAATTTGACAATGTGGACGTGGTAGAGGGAAGCACAGAAGAATTTTTAGAAGAACTGCTTGCAGAGGGCGCACGCTATGATGCCATTGTAATAGATACCCCACCGCAGGGACTTACACAGCCTGTCATTGACGCGATTCATGACCTTAGCCCACAAAAAATAGTGCTGGTTGCCAATAACCTTAACGCATTTTGGGGCGGCTTGTTTGGGCTAATGAGGGGTGGCTATACGCCCACACGCCTACAACCCATTGATTTTTCACCCCAAACCAGCTATGTCGAAAGTGTGGCAGTTTTGGTAAAAGCACGCTCTAACTAGGCTTCGCTAAGGTGCAGCAGGATGTGGCGGGCGCGCGCTTGCCACGTATAGCGTTCCCATGCGTTACGATAGGCTTGTGCGCCCAAGTTTTGCGCCAGTTCTGGCACATCGTGCAGACGAACTAATCCCGATGCCAGCGCGTCCACGTCATCGGGTGGCACAAGTAGCGCGTTGTAGCCGTCCTGTAACACATCTTGCCAGCTGGGTAAGTCACTGGCAATAATGGGCTTGCCACACGCCATATACTCAAACAATTTAAGCGGTGAGGTGTAATTGGCATATTGGGCTGTATTGGGGTGAGGCATAGCACACACACTAAACGCGCTAATATACGCTGGCACTTCCGCAGGCACAACATGCCCCACATATAAAAAACGCCTCTCATCCATGCCTAAACTCTGCCATAATTGCCGATAGTTTTCTGCAATGTCATCGGGTCCCCCCACAATAGCAAGGTGCGCCCCCTCTACCTGTGATAGCGCGTGAATGAGCGTCCCCACCCCTTTATCCATGTTAAGCATTTGCAAACGCCCCACAAAACCCACGATAAACGCGCCCTCTTGCCACCCGATACGTTGGCGGGCTTGGGCTTGGGTGGGCAAATTTTCAAAGCGTGCGCCCCGTATGCCGTCGTGTGCCACTAGCACTTTTTGGGGGTGTGCGCCTCTGTGGGTGATGAGTGCTTGTGCTAGGGGGGGGGTAATGGCAATAATGGCATGGCTTACTTCGCACGCCTGACGCTGTAAAAATACGCCACCATCACCAAAGAGATGCGCCTCATACGCCAATTGTTTGGGTCGTTTAACGCGCCCAACCACCCACGCGATAATCTCATCACGGGTGTAATACAGGTCGGCACGCTTAAATAGCAAACCCCACAATAAGAAAAACACATACGACAGCTTAGCCAGCAAAAACGCCCATCGTTCTAGCGCAAGGTTGCCCCCACACAAGGGCATCAGGTCGATGACGGGTACACGCCGAATGACGAAGTTCTTCTCTACACCGTAATAAGCAAACGGGTCTTTGATGGCTTTCATATCGGGGGTATTAAAACGGCGTGTTACCCACAGTTCCACCGTATAGCCCTCGTTGGCAAAAGCCTCGCAATTTTGCATAATTTGCAGGCTGTGGGCTTTTTCATTTGGAAAGCGCATCAGTGAAAGATAGAGAAGGGTTGGCATCTTGTTTTTCTTTAATTGAATGTTAAAAATAAGCGAAGAGAGCTTAACAAAGTTGCTTTAGTGACTTAACTGCGCGCCGTTAGTATACATTGGGCATGGTAAACAAGACCATGCTGTACTATCGCCAGAACACATATTGAGGAGATTTAACAAATGGCTCGTAAAAGTTTATTTGCTGTACTTGTAACTGTTTTTGCTTTCTTGGCAGTTGTGCCTGCTTTTGCACAAGAACCCGCCGAAGTGAAGGTCTGGATTGCCTTTACAGACTATCGCCTTGACTGGGCAGTAGAAAAAGCCGCCGAATTTAATGCCCAATTCCCCCAATACAATGTGGTGGTAGAAGGCTACCCTAACTATGAAGATTTGTTCTCTGCCACTGCTTTGGCATCTGAACAAGGTGAAATTCCTGCCGTTGTCCAATACTTTGAAGTCGCAACCCAAGTTGCCCGCGATAGCGGTTACTTCAAGTCCATTGCCAATGCAGTTGCTGGTCGTGAAGAAATCAACGGTCTAAGCACTGACCTCGACATCTTCGTTGACCCCGTCGCTGCCTACTACACCCTAGACGGTCAATTTACCTCGATGCCTTGGAACACTTCCAGCGCAATCTTCTTCTCCAACAAGACCATCCTTGACGCTGCTGGCGTTGAAGCTGTTCCTACCACATGGGCAGAAGTAGAAGCTGCTTGCGAACAAATTGCCGCTTACAGTGCCGCTAATGGCGCGGGTGAGCTGAATGCAGAAGACACCGAATTGGTGGTTACTGTGCCTACCTATTGCTTCACCTTCCCCAACCATGGTTGGTTCTTTGAACAATGGCTTGCCCAACAAGATGCCAACTTTGCTGGTCCCGACAATGGTCGTGGTACAGAACGTGCCACCGAACTTACCTTTGACAACGAAGGTGGCGTGGCTTTGGTGAACTGGCTAAAAGACATGCACAACAAGGGTTACTTGTACTACAGTGGCGGTCGTGATGGTAGCTCTTGGGGTACCGTTGACCAAGCCTTCTTGACCGGTCAAGTCGCAATGACTGCTTATAGCTCCAGCGATACCGCCGTCTACACCAAGACCGGTGCAGAACGTGGTTTCGAAATTGTTGCTTCTTACCTTCCTTACAACCAAGAAACCGGTTGGACGGGTAACATCATCGGTGGCGCAAGCCTTTGGTTGGCAGACGGTCTTACAACAGAAGTTGAAGACGGCGCACTCACCTTCTTGTATTGGCTAAACAGTGCCGAAAATGCTGCCGGATGGCATCAAATCACTGGTTACATGCCCGTAACCGATGCAGCCGTTGCATTGCTAGAAGCCGAAGGCTGGTTTGAAGCCAACCCCAACTTCGCAGTTGCAGGCAATCAAATTGCCAACAGCACCGTAACCACCGCCACCAGTGGCGCAGTCATCGGTGACTTCCCTGCCATCCGCACGGTTGTTACCATCGCCATTGATGCCATTCTCCTAACACCTGATGCAGACCCCGCAGCCTTGCTTACACAAGCTGCCGCCGATGCCCAAGTGATTTTGGACGAATACAACCTGCTAAACCAATAATAAAACAGTCGTTCCGTAGGGCGTGCATTTGTGCGCCCTATTTGTCAATCCAGTGTTTCGGTGGGGGCGCAATAGCTTTATTGCGCCCTCATTGGTTTAGAATAGGCTTCAGCGAGAGGGTGAAGAACGAATGATTGAAACAGGCTTAAGCGTTACGCTGGTGGCGATTGTGGTGGGCATCGTGTTGATGAGCCTATCGCTATACAACACAATTGTAGACCCACTTTTGCGCGTCTTGGCAGGGGCTGCCAGTGGGGCTATTGGCGCACAAATTTTCATGTTGCCATTAAGTTATTGCATGTTTGATGTGGAATCGGCGTGGATAGACCAACGCTTTGGCAGTATTCTGGTGCTTGTGGGTATTTTGGCGGTGCTTATTCCTACGCGCACGTTGCTCATTCGCTTAAGGGTGGGCAAACGCGCATTTCCTTCTGGCGATGTGCCGTTGGGTGCGTTTAAGGGCTGGTGGTTGCCCATTTTGTTCCTTGCGCCCACTATCACCATTTTGGTGCTGTTTATTTATTACCCTGCGTTTGATACGTTTAGCCTGTCTACGTTGCTCATTCGCTTTGGCAATCCACGCTTTGCGCCCGTGTGTGTGTCTAATTTTACGCGCCTTCTTGCCGATGCAGCCCCTAATTTTCCGCCACAGTATGCCTTTTTAGATTGGATTTTTGAGCCTGCTTATGCCAAAGTGGTGTTCCAAACCATGACATTATCATTGGCGATTGTAGGCTTTAGCATGGGGATCGCGCTTTTAATTGCGGTGGTGGCTTTCTTGCCTCTTAAAGGTGCAGGCATTTATCGCACGCTTCTTATTTGGCCCTATGCGGTTTCGCCAGCAGTGGCAGGCATTATCTTCTTGTTGCTGTTTAACCCGTTGGGGGGCATTATCAATTACGCCCTACAAAACCTGTTTGGGGTGCAGGTGGGCTGGCTAAACGACCAAAACGCCGCGCCTTTTGCCATCGTGATTGCCAGCGTGTGGAAGTCTTTGGGCTTTAACATCCTGTTCTTTATTGCAGGCTTGCAAAATGTCCCTAAAGACTTGATAGAAGCCGCCGCCATTGATGGTGCAGGCTTATTCCAACGCTTTAGGCGCATTGTCATTCCCACGCTGTCGCCCATCACGTTCTTCTTGCTTATTACCAATTTAACATATGCCTTTTTCGAGACCTTCGGCACAATTGACTACCTTACCAAAGGCGGTCCGGTTGGCTCTACCACCACCATGATGTATCAAATTTATGTGGTGGGCGTAGGGGGTGGTGACCTTGGAAAAGCAGCCGCACAATCGCTTATTTTGTTCGCCATGGTCATTGGCATTACAATTTTACAATTCCGCACTGCAGGAGAGCAGGTAAACTATGGAGCATAGCCTAAACACCGCATCGCCCACTGTCGTTAAGCCCGCCTTTCGCTTGCGTAGCCTTATTCCGCAACGGTGGTATGCCCACCTGTTTTTGTGGGTGGCGTGCCTCGTTTTAGGCTTTCCCTTGTTGTATGCCATTGTGGTAAGCACCCAAAACAATAGCGATGTGTTTTCGTATCGTGCCACCTTTGGCGATTACTTTGAGAGTAACTTAAAAGTAGTCATTCAAGACCGAAACTTGCTACGCTATATGAGCAATAGCGTCATTATCGCCGTGATTGTCACGGTGGGTAAAACGGTATTGTCGCTTTTGGCGGGCATGGCGTTTGTGTATTTTCGCTTTCCATTTAAGTGGCTCATTTTTGGCATTGTACTCATGACGCTGATGATGCCCACCGAGATTTTAGCGATTGCGCTGTTTCGTTTGGTCAATAGCTGGGGCTTTGACAGTTACATTAGTATGACAGTGCCGTTTTTAGCCAGCGCAACAGGCACATTTTTGTTTCGGCAACACTTCGCCAATATCCCTGCGGAACTTTCCGAAGCGGCACAATTGGACGGGGCAAGTCCGATACAATTCTTGTTTAGGGTGCTAGTCCCCATTAGCTGGAATACGATTGGCGCGTTGGCGGTCATTCAGTTTGTGTATGTGTGGAATATGTACTTGTGGCCCGTTTTGGTGATACGCGCCCAAGAACGCCAAGTGGTACAGGTGGGGTTACGGTCATTAATTGCGTCGGATGCGTCCGTTAGCTTTGGGCCCATGATGCTGGCGGCGGTAATCGCCAGCCTGCCCCCCATAATTGTGTTTATTCTGTTGCAAAAACAGTTTATGAGTGGTTTCGCTGTCACGAGGGATAAGTAAGGGGTTTATCCTCCTGCCCCTCATCCCCCGCCCCTTCTCCCACCGCTACGCCGAGAATAAGGGGTACAAAACAGCGCGTTCTTCAAGTCCCTCGCCAATTTTTGGAGAGGGATTTAGGGTGAGGTTGCCCTACACACTTGTGGCTTCGCCAAAACCCCCAAAATTTTCCCCGCGAAGGCGGGGGGCGCTAAACGCACGCCACTAAGTGGCGATGGGGCGATGCCCCAAACCCCCCAGAAATCAGAGAACAGAAACCAGAGACCAGAGCTATTAAGAGCGGACACACCGAAACCCGGTAAGATCGAAAACATTAGAAGGGAGATCCCAGAAGCGGTAGGCGGAGCGAAGGACGATAGACGGATAGTTGAATGAACCGCCCCGAAGCACCCGACGAACAGATGTGCTACTTAAATCACCCTCACGCCCATCACTCGCTACATACGGATAACCTTCGTAGGCACTGAGTTGCCACTCCCACACGTTCCCCGACAGGTGCATTGCTCCTACCCAACTAGCGCCTTCGGGCTTGCTAGTGACGGGGTTGGGCTTACCACCACTATTCTCTTTTCAAACGGCTCGTTTGCCCCCTTCCAAGTCGTTCCCCCACGGATAAACCCAGTTTTCCACCCCACGCGACCCATATTCCCACAACGGTTCTGTCGAGAGCGTACATTTCACCCACTCTGAAAA
>DAOTTQ010000074.1:0-1947 GCA_034437555.1 Anaerolineae bacterium
TTACGAGAGCATTCACAAGTTTTCGGAATTGCTTTTGGTGTTGCTCATAAGGTGTATGCGGTTTTTGTTTGACGAGGGCAGGCGCAACGTAAAGCGATTTTGAGCAAAATCTCTCGGAGGCTTGCGTTTGGTCTATTTTATCGAGGGCATGCCAGTTTCAATGTCAGGGTCGAGACCCTCTTTTGAGGTCTAAGGTGTTGTTTCGATGTCAGAAAATTTGTGCTGACATCGAAAACACACCTGCACTCAGAGACATCAAAAACATACCAGACACCCTTTCAGTGTCTACTTTTAGACCCCCTTTCGGTGTCTAGGAATCATTTCAGTGTCTACTTGCATAAACAGACATCTAAACAACACCTACCTGCCAAGACATCAAAAACATACCAGACACCCTTTCAGTGCCTACTCTTAGACCCTCTTTCAGTGTCTAGGTGTCATTTCAGCGTCTACTTGCATAAACAGACATCTAAACAATCGGGTATCATTGCTATATCTAATAATTCGTCGGGGGAATCATGAGCAAAAATAAACGCGGGTACACACCAGAATCAATAGACCATTTACTGACACCACTACAATCAAAAAAGGTGGAAAAAACGGGTTGCTTTGCCCGCTTACGAAGATACATCCTAATCGCCATTGGGTCATTGGTTTTACTTACAGTGGTGTCCAGCATATTCGTCGCAGGGAACCCCACCTATCAAGCAACGCTCACAGCTCGCGCCTCTACGCAATCCGCCCAGCGTATCGAAAGCCGTACCGCAGAAGCTATAAGCAACAATGCCACCAAATCCGCTAATGCCAACGCTACCAGCACGTCTCGAAGCCTCCCCACAGCCATACCTAGCAATACCCCATTAAGCTCTACCCCGCCCCACACAAACACCAATGAACCAAGCCCCTCACCCTTTGTAGAAATCACTTTATCTCAAGACGAGCAAGCACTCATCAATGCCGTGCCTCAAATCACATCCATAGACATCACGTCATATTTTGCAGATGAGTTCTATGCCGAACTAAACACAGAAGCAGGATTAAACACCCTATCTACTGCCATCACAGCCACCAACGCCATTTTGCCCCTATACCCCGATGCCAAAGCCATCATTATTATCATCAACGACGGCGTGTCAGTTCCCGCCTCATATACATATAAAGATGGCGATTTTTCGCTAGTGCGGATGACCGCTTTCGCCACTGCCATGGCAAGCCAACAATCACAACGCACCAATGTCTCATCACCCACACCACAGCCACCAACGCCTGCACCAACAACAGTACCGCCAACAAGCACAGCCATACCTAGCAATAGTCAGTCGCTGACTACCACAAGCAATATCACCTACCAGCAAAAAACCGTCTATGCCATATCACAAGCCCGCCTCCGTTCTTGTCCCGATACAACCTGTGATGAGGTCGCAGTACTATCTTCAGGCTCAACCATAGCCACAGATTACACTATCACTGGCACAGACCCCTTCGGTGCAGGAAACACCCTTTGGTATCACACCACATACAATAACCGTGATGCCTTCGTCTATTCAGGTGTGGTGCAAGATAATGCACCGTCCCAAGCACCCGCCGCCAACACGGGCAACACGGGTAACAACCAATCATTCGCTACCGCACAACCACAACAAAGCTGGCAAAACCAAAATCGCGCTGCACCATCTTGCCAAGGTAACTTCGATTTTTCCGTATGCCCCCAATACCTACCCGAACCGCCTAACTGTGCCGAAGTCGTTTCTCGTGGCATCCCCGAGCGTGTTGCAGCGTGTTGCTTCCCAGGCAGTGACGGAGACGAAGATGGTCTCGCCTGTTACGGCACATAAAACAAAAAAAAAGCCCCCACACTTGTGAGGGCTTTTTCTATAATATCTCTAGGGCGACTGTGGACGCGTAGCAACGCGTGGTCATCAGTCGTACTTGTCAATTTAACCTATC
>DAOTTQ010000075.1:0-13169 GCA_034437555.1 Anaerolineae bacterium
CAATTTCTTCAATGCCCGTAAACTGTTGGTTTAGGGTGGCGCGGATGCTATCGGCAATGCGTTCTGTTTCCTGAATGGTGGTGTGGGCAGGTACAGCAATATCAATGTCAATGAAGGAGGCATCACTTGCGCCACGACTTCTAATGCGTGTGATGTGCCAATCTAAGGGCAACGACAGCAAGGCTTCTAGCTCTTGGGGGGTGTAGGGGGCAGTATCCACAAGCACACTACCCGTTTGTTTCATCATGCCAATGGCTGCTTTTATAATCAGAACAAGCACTACCAACGCACACACCCAATCCAACCAAACCCATCCCGTTATGGCTACCGCCAACATACTCACGATAACCGCCGATGTGACATAGACATCTGCCGAAGTGTTTTGTGCATCAGCCAGCAAAATTTGGCTTTTTAGGCGGTTGCCCTCACGAATTTGATAGCGACTTACGCCTACATTGATAATGAGTGTGGCAACTAAAATCACCAATGTTAGCGCGTTAGTTTCGGGTAGCGTTTGCGATTGAATGCGTTCTAAGACGCTTTTTGCCACTTCCCACGCCGTCAGCAATAGCAAAACTGCCATCATCAACGCGCCCATGCTGGCAAAACGATGATGCCCGTAAGGGTGGTTTTCGTCTGCAGGGCGTGACGCATAGCGATTTGCCACCAAGCCGACCACATTTCCCACGCCATCGGTTAGCGAATGGAAGCCATCCGCCGTAATGGCAAGCGCGCCTGTAAGCGTGCCAAGCGCAATTTTGCTAATGGCAACCAGTACATTAAGCCCTAGTGTTATCCAAAGCACACGCTGAATTTGTTGGGGTGAAGTATTTTGCATGGTGGGGTTTTGCCTTATTAGATGATGCTTTTACTGTACGCCCTTAAGGTGCTGTTAGACAACGGGGAACACATTTTTTAGCATCGTGTAAACCCAAAGTTTGGAATGGCTGAAACTCCTTTATGATGCGTAACCATAGCAAAACTTATATGCCTTTTTTACCCAATACCTTTGCTAATTAAGCGGCGAAATCGTCGTTTTGCGGAGAGCGTATGCCGCTGAACTGAGCAAATCGTCGCCAGATACGCGAAATTAAATCAGGTCGGGGCGTTTCGGGAAGCATTTTAATTAATTCAGAGCGGTATCGCTGCGCTCGATAACGCGCTTTGCGGTTGCGCCACTGCAATTTTCTATTACAGGTGGCACACTGCCCGCAGGTGTTTCTTTTGCGTCTGATGGCACTGTGAAGAATGCCAGTGTTGTAGCAGGAACAACCGTGGTGACGGTGCGTGTAAGGGATGCCAATGGGTGCGTTGGAACTTCCGATTTAAACATAAAGATTCAGCCCTAAGCCAAGCAACAAAACAGGGGCGTAAATTATACTTGCGCCTCTTTTTTTGTATGATTGCGTAAGATAGCAAGTGTGAGCAAGCGATGTGATGTTGTTAGCCTTAAAAGAGTGTAAAAAAGCCTATACGTTTGCCGCAATTTTTCCAAGATGTTTGTACAATCATAGTAATGTAAATAGTATATTCAGGTGGTGTGGTGATGAAAAATTCTTTCTTCGGTGTTATGCTATTCGCCCTACTTCAGGTTGGGGGCTGTTGTGGCGTATATGACTCTCTTATGGCAGCGTCATTTCGAAGCCCAGACCCAGAAGTTCAAGCGGTGCTTACTCCTCAAAATATTGTCCCTCAAAATGTTGTTCCCGGTGGGCAGGGCATCACGTATCGCAACCCGCATGTGATGAACTTCCAAGTGACAGACTCCGACAGCACGGATAGCAATTTCTTGGTACGTCTAATTGTAGGGAAGGGCATCCTGAACGCCACAGCACTGGGGGGCGCAAGCCTAACTGGCAATGGCTCAAGTGTCTTAGAGATTGTCGGGACAATTGGGGCAGTGAACCAGACATTGTGGGGCGCGGATGAGGGCAGTTTGGGGCAAGGCATTGTGTATACGTACACTGGCGCAGACCTTGCGCCCAACGAAGGCACACAAGACACCCTGACGATGCTTAGCTATGACAACGTACGCTTTCTGACAGGAACAGACTCTGATAATGTGCCACTGTTTATCAACAACCCGTTTGTAGAACCTGCACCTAGTGTTCCTTCGGGTGCTGTGTGTGGTGTGCCAGAACTTGATTTGTCCCCACAGACAGCCAATTTTACCGTAGGGGATGGTGCAACGTATGATATTGTGTTTAGTGATGCGTTTGCGGTTGCGCCACTGCAATTTTCTATTACAGGTGGCACACTGCCCGCAGATGTTTCTTTTGCGTCTGATGGCACTGTGACGAATGCCAGTATTATAGAAGGAACAACCGTGGTGACGGTGCGTGTAAGGGATGCCAATGGGTGCGTTGGAACTGCCGATTTAACCATAAACATTCAGCCCTAAGCCAAGCAACAAAACAGGGGCGTAAATTATACTTGCGCCTCTTTTTTTGTACGATTGCGTAAGATAGCAAGTGTGAGCAAGCGATGTGATGTTGTTAGCCTTAAAAGAGTGTAAAAAAGCCTGTATGTTTGCCGTAATTTTTCCAAGATGTTTGTACAATCATAGTAATGCAAATAGTATATTCAGGTGATATGGTGATGAAAAATTCTTTCTTCGGTGTTATGCCATTCGCCCTACTTCAGGTTGGGGGCTGTTGTGGCGTATATGACTCTCTTATTGCAGCGTCATTTCAAAGCCCAGACCCATAACTTCATCTAAAGCCCTTCGTTGCTTGGTGGCGGAGGGCTTTTTTATAGGGCATAGCTGGAAATGCTATTGAAGTTCTAGTGCGTTCCCCAGTGCTTTATACACTTGCCAATAGGCGTTAAAGGCTTGCCGACCTGTAGCGGTAAGAGCGCAATCGGTATGAGGATAGCGTCCTACAAAACTTTTTATGATGGTGATATAGCTTGCTTCTTCTAGCTTTTGAAGCTGTACAGACATGTTGCCTTTTGTGAGTCCTGTGATGTGGCTAAGAGCTTTGAAATCGGCACTTTCGCAGGCGGACAAAACCGCCACAATGGCTAAACGCGCTGGCTCATGAATGATGCGGTCTATGTTCGTAATGCCCTGAATTTCACTCTGCATCTTCCACCTCCGTTTGTTGCTTGGCAACCTGCATCACGCCATAGATGCCACTAGCAATAAGGAGCAAGCCCCAAAATAGGCTCATTACAAATGGGGAACATACCCACATTAAAGGGAGAGAGGGTAATCATCAGCGTGCCAATCAGCCCCACAATAGCGACTACTGTATAGCGTGGGATACTCATCCGTTGTCCCACCCACCCGTTCATATAACAGAAGGCAAGCCCCGTGCCGACATAGATGCCCATCAAAATAAAGCGGGCTTCATTGGACTGGATTGCCAGCAAAATACCACCAACCCACACGCCAAAACAAATGGCATACGCACTAAAGAGAACAGAACGAGGCAAAACCCAAGATTTTGCTTTAATAAAGCCCGTGTTGCGCCACAACCAACGGCGACGCACATACTCATTGATAGCGCGTAGCCCAAAATGAGACACTAACAAGGGAATACCAATCGGTAAGATGAACGCGGTAACGAGGATAAACAAGATGCCCTGTGAACGCGCAAACGCCACAAAGTTTAGCGATGACCCTGGCATACCCCAAACAATGAGCGCATAAAACCCTGTGACGAGTATCCAAAACGCCGTTTGGAAATCGCGGATGCCATCTAAAAACTCATAGCGTGCGGTGCTTTGTTGCAGTTTAAGAATTGTCATTGCTCTACTCTCAATATCATTATTATGTAGACTGGTTTACGTTGTAAACCATAAATCAAAACTTGTCAATTAGGCAAAAATAAGCCAATGCACCTGCCATAACAGGGTTGTGTGTAAGGTTGAGGGTGTGTAAAACTTCTAGTTTGTATCAGTGCTTTATACTAAGGATGCTTTGCATGAATACACCACAAAACATACAAAAACGCCTTCATGCAGCAACACAAATGGGGCATGTGCATTACACCGTCGCAAATTTGGAGAAGCAAGTGCGCTTCTATCAAGATATTTTGGGCTTTAAGCTCCATTGGCAAAAAGACCAATCTGCTGGGCTGGGCGCGGGCAAGGATGACCTATTGCGCCTAACAGAAAACCCCGCCGCAAAACGCTATCGTGGCACAACGGGCTTGTATCACACGGCGTTCTTGCTTCCTTCGCGCCTAGACTTGGCGCATCTGATTCAGCATATTGCCGAAACTCGCACTCGTATTCAAGGCACAAGCAACCACGGCACACATCTTGCGCTGTACCTGCCCGATGCTGAAGGCAATGGCATAGAATTGGCATGGGATTTTCCAGAGGAAGTGTGGCCCCGCACCACCCGCGAAATGATGGAAAATAATCATGGCATGGACGTTCAGAAATTACTGCAAGAAATGATAGAAAGCGGTAGCGAATGGAACGGCTTAACCCCTGAAACAAAAGTGGGGCATGTGCATTTGCACGTGGCGGATATTCCTAAGGCGAGGCACTTTTATCATGAGGTGTTGGGCTTTGATGTGTCGTTTGATTTTAAGGACGCGCCCCCACAAGTGGCAGAAACGGCGTTATTTATAAGTGCTGGCGGGTATCATCATCATATTGGGCTGAATGTGTGGCAGGGCGTGGGCGCACCCACACCACCAGAGGGCGCACTGGGCTTGCGCTATTTTACGGTGGTTTTGCCCAACGAAGAAGAACGCCAGCGCGTGCGCCTTTGGGCAGAGGAGGCGGGCATTAGCACCCAAACCACCTCTGACGGCGTTCTCCTTCATGACCCCTCTAAAAATGGGGTATTGCTGGCTTAATTAACCGATGGCTTTGGCAAGACTTTCTTGTGCGCTTTGTAGGTACACGAGAATTTCTTGCCCATCTGCACCACGTTCTACTGCGTTGATGGTGTAGCCTACGGTAGATTCTGTAAGGTGAACCACGCGCTGCATTTGCATGTTGCGGGCTTTTAGCACACTCTGCGCTTCAAGAAGTTTATCTTCTATCGTTTTGCGATACAAAATTTCGGCACGAAGCTCAATCTCTGTCATGACGGCGCGAGCAAGCTCTTCCATGATGTAAATTTCATCGTCTGTCCATTTACGTGGTTTGTCATCAATCACACAAAAAGACCCTAAACCTGTGCCATCGCTGGTGCTAATGGGTATCCCCAAGTAGCCGATAACGTTCATATCTGGAATGGCAAGATTGTCATGAACCAAGGGGTTCTTGCGGGCATCCTCAATTACAAGGGGCTTGCCCAGTGCAACCACATGCTGGCAAAACGAGTGTGTCAGGGGTGTTTCGCGTGCGCTTGCCCATGGTTCTGGTAAACCTACCATGCTCTTAAAGTATTGGCGGTTAGCATCCACCAACGACACCAACGACACAGGCGCACCAATGATTTTGCTGGCAAGTTTTGTTAGGCGGTCAAAGGCTTCTTCTGCACCTGTATCTAGCAAAAGAAGTTGGTGAAGTGTGGCTATGCGATTTTCGTCTTTGATGATTTTGGGTGATGCGTTTGGCATGATGAGTCCTTATAAACGCTGTGATGCTATAAACGGTTGAAATGAACCTTAATGATACATCAGCCTACGCTTCATTTTAATCCCCAGTAAGCCCCATAACATTAAGGTTAGTTACGAATATAATAAAAATCTGATAAAAATACTACTTTTTCGGCAATTCTATAGACTTTGGGGTTAGTGATGTCCACCAAAAGATTATATTCCTAATTTAGCCAATAACACCATTCGCGGTTTTGTGAAAAATGGGTTAAATTGTGTACAATCGTATCAAGCGATTTGACCATAGTTTGGAGTAACCTCAATGAGCAATGCAACGAGTATTATGGAACGCTATAAGCAAGTGATGTTTCCTGCGGCAGCCCCTTACCATGGCGACAATCCCCTCATTGTTGACCATGCAAAAGACCAATACATTTGGGATGTTGAAGGCAAACGATACTTAGATTTTTTTGGGGGTGTGCTAACGGTATCTGTGGGACATTGTAACGATGAAGTAACCGCCCGTACCGTAGAACAACTGCATAAAGTGCAACACACCACCACCATTTATGTGAATGAAATTATGGTCAGGCTTGCAGAAAAAGTGGTAGAACTCACACCACCTAATCTACAGCGCGTTTACTTTACCAATAGTGGCACAGAAGCCAATGAGACCGCTATTTTGGCGGCTCGCATGTTTACAGGCAATCCCACTGTGATTACCCTACGCCATGCGTATTCGGGGCGGTCTATGCTGGCAATGAGCCTAACGGCTCACGGCTCTTGGCGTTTGGGTGGCGTGGTAGACCCCTATATTAAGCATGTTCGCAATCCTTATACGTTCCGCGCACCTGTAGGATTAAACTCCGAACAAGTGGTGGACTTGTGTATTCAAGATTTAGAAGAAACACTGGCGACCGTGACCGATGGCAAAATTGCCGCGTTTATTGCCGAACCCATTCAAGGCGTGGGCGGTTTTATTGTGCCACCCCAAGACTATTTTAAGCGCGTTTACCCCATCATTAAGGCGGCCGGTGGCGTGTTTATTAGTGATGAAGTGCAAACGGGCTGGGGACGCACAGGGAATAAGTGGTTTGGTATTGAGCAATGGGGTGTAGACCCCGACATCATGACGTTTGCGAAGGGCATGGGCAACGGCTCGCCTATTGGCTGTACGGTAACCACCACAGAAATTGCAGAAGCCATGAAGGGCGCGACATTCTCTACATTTGGTGGCAACCCAGTAACAATGGCAACAGCACTCGCCACGATTGAATACATGGAATCGCATAATCTAAAAGAAAATGCTGCCGTTCAAGGGGCGGTACTGCGTGCCAAGCTAGAAGAACTAAAAGATGAATTTCCCTTTATTGGGGAAGTGCGCGGTATGGGCTTAATGCAAGCAATGGAAATTGTGCATCCCAACACCAAAGAAGTAGACGCGGGGCGCACCTCCGCCATTATGAATGCTGCCAAGGAACACGGCTTGCTGATTGGCAAGGGTGGCTTATACGGCAACGTGATTCGTATTACCCCTCACCTTAACGTGAGTGCCGAAGATATGGCTGTTGGCGTAGAATTGCTGGCAAAAGCCTGTTTAGATGTCTCCTAAAGCCTAGCGCGTTATGAGTATCGTGAACGCTGTTGCACACCCCCCAATAGACCGCGAGTTTCCTGCCCCGCTAAGGATGGTGATAGGCATCACCTTAGCAGTTTTTGCAGGTTTAATTGCGTTGTTTCTGGGGATAACCTTCTTTCGCCTAGACGATAGTTCGTTACTGCTGACAGAATCGACACCCTATAAACTGGGCGTGTGGGTAACAGAACAAGCAGAACGCCCCGATTCAAGGGCGCATTTGGCTGTTTTGGCGCGGGCATGGGCAAGCACACAAGGGCAGGACATGCCGACACTCGCGCAAACCACACGCTTTGGGCAAAGCATCGTTACGGTTAGTGCCATGCTAATGGCGTTGGGTGCGGGTGTGGGGATGGTGGGCGTGTGGCTTCGTGCCAATTGGGTGCGCCCGTTGTTTTTGGGTGTGTTATTAGGCTTTATCACCCTGCTGTTTATTGTGCCTACAGTTGAAGGCGAAATGAGCCTTGTTGCCGTAATGTTGGGCATCGTTTGTTCGGTCGGGGTATTGGCTGCGTCTGAAGCGGGCGTAACGCGCCTTGTGGCGTTCTTCATCACCATTGCGGTATTACTGTTGGTGTGGGAAGGGCTAAAGCTGTCGGCGCAATCGGTTAATTATGCCATTCGCTTGCCCCAATCGGCATGGCAAGTTACAGCATATCCCACACTAGACGACGCGCTGATTGCGCTTAAAAGTGGCGAAGTCATGGCGGTTTTTGCGGAGCGCAACGAACTAAGAGACCTAATGCCCGCTTTCCCCGATACACAAGACGGATTAACGTATATTCAGCCCACCCAACAAGAGCAAACGTTCATTTTTCCAATTGAACCTAGCCTGACGGGACGGCTAGCCATTGCGCTTAGGGAGAACGATGCCCCCCAAATGAGTGTGCCTTCGCAGTTGGTGGGGGGGCAAGTGGGCGCAGTAAGCGCAAGTTTTGCACTTACGCGCTATCTTTCAACACCCCGTGAAGTGGTGCTGGTTAGCTTGCACATCCTAAACGACCTTAACCTGCCCCATTTGCAAACGATTGCCAGCGCGTTTTTACAGCCTGCGCGCCGTAATGGCGAATTTTTGCTCATTCGCATCTTGGGTGAGGCGGCAACGTATACATGGAGTGCAGCCGCGCTTGGCTTTGGGTTTGGGGCGTTTCTTGGGCTAGTGCTGGGGGTGATTTTTGCCCATTCGCGCCTGCTAGAACGTGCGCTTTTGCCATACGTGGTGGCTTCGCAAACCGTCCCCATTTTGGCGATTGCGCCCATGATTGTGATTGGGTTGGGGGCGAGCCTTACGTCTGTGGCGGTGATTGCCGTTTACATTACGTTTTTCCCGGTGGCAATCAATACGCTAAGGGGCTTGCTTTCGCCTAGCCCGTTGTCGATAGAGCTACTAGAATCTTATGCCACCAGCCAATGGGGCATTTTATGGAAATTGCGTTTTCCTTCGGCAATGCCCTATATCTTTTCGGCGTTAAAAGTATCTGCTACGGCAAGCGTGGTGGGCGCAATCATCGGCGAATTGCCCTCTGGCATTAGCGATGGGCTAGGGCGTGCCATCTTAAACTTTAGTAGCGATTATAGCCCTGTTTCTACGCCTAAGCTGTGGGCTACTATCATCGTATCGGCGTTTGTGGGCGTGGTTTTTTTTACCCTTGTTAGCCTTGTAGAGCGTGTGGTACTGCGCCATTATGTGCGAAGTGGAGAACGAGACGGATGAGCGAAACAGCTAAATCGATTGTTATTTCGGCAAAGAACCTATACAAAACGTACCAATCTTCCCAAAGTGAACCCGTGATTGCCTTGCAAGATGTCAACCTAGACGTTTATGCTGGCGAGTTTATTTCACTCATTGGGCCCTCTGGCTGTGGCAAAAGTACGCTTTTGCGCCTTATCGCAGACCTAACGAAAGCCAGTTCGGGCGAACTGCTGGTAAACGGCAAAACACCCTATGAAGCGCGGTTGCGCCGTGAGTATGGTATGGCGTTTCAATCGGCAACGCTGTATGAGTGGCGCAACGTAAGCCAAAACGTGCAACTTCCGCTAGAAGTGATGGGCTACCCCAAAAAGCAACGCATCCAACGCGCCCAAGAAATGCTGGATTTAGTAGAACTGGGGGCGTTTGGTAATCATTATCCTTGGCAACTTTCGGGGGGGATGCAGCAGCGTGTGGCAATCGCGCGTGCGCTCGCATTTGAGCCGTCACTTTTGCTGATGGATGAGCCATTTGGTGCGCTAGACGAATTTACTCGCGAGCGCATGAACATGGAGCTTTTACGCATTTGGGAGCGCACAGGCATTACCGTGATTTTCGTCACACACAGCATTTCAGAAGCGGTATTTTTGTCTAGCCGTGTGGTGGTGATGTCGCCACGTCCAGGGCGCATTACCAAAGTTGTCGAGAACAATGTGCCATATCCGCGCGTCTTTGAAACCCGTGAAACGCCCGCATTCTTTGAGCGCGTCACCGAAGTGCGCGAACTTTTGCGCGATGCACACGAGGCATAGCCATTATGGAACAAAAAACATCTTTAGGTGTGCTGGGTGGGCGCTACGTGCCTACGATTTTGGTGGCGGTGTCTGTGCTGGTTCTATGGGAAGGCATTATCACCATAGGCAATATCCAGCAGTTTTTATTGCCCAAACCTAGCGTTATCTTTGGGGAACTATGGTACGAGATAACGTTGTTTTTTGGCTCTGGCAGTCGCTCGGCGTTGTTTGATGCGGCGGGTGCAACACTTTGGGAAGCACTTGGGGGCATTGTGCTGGGGTGTGGTGGGGGCTTCTTGGTGGCGTTGGTAACGGCACGCTGGACAATTGTTAATGAGGCGGTGATGCCTTTGGCAATTGCTGCCAATTCTGTGCCGATTATTGCGTTTGCGCCCATCATGAACAATTGGTTTGGCATTACGAACCCGTTTTCTAAAATGGCGATAGTGGCGATTATTGTGTTCTTTCCGATGATGATCAACACAGTACGCGGTTTAACGCTTGTAGACCCCCTACAATTGGAATTGATGTACTCCTATGGCGCAAAGCCCTTTAAGATTTTGTTCGCGTTGCGCCTGCCCAATGCGTTGCCATATATCTTTAGCGCGTTGCGCGTGGCAAGCTCTTTAAGCGTTATTGGGGCGGTGGTCGCGGAGTTCTTTGGGGGGCCCAGAGCGACTTTAGGGGTGTTTATTACGCAAGAAGCCTCTGGGTTTAATTTTTCACGGGCGTGGGCAGCCATTATCGTGGCTTCGGTCATTGGCATTAGTTTGTATTTGTTAGTGCTATTTGCCGAAAGACGCTTGATGTCGTGGCACTCTTCGCTACGCGAGAAGGGGTAAAAAGTGCGCCTTTAGTGAAATTGCTGTATCATATAGGGGTCTTTTCAGTGTCTTTTGCACATTACAAGCTAAAAAAACTCGTTAGAATTATTGAAAGGAGAGGTAACGACCCCTTGAACGCAACAAAACAGTTATCCCTCACCACTTTAGAACGTTTATTTTTAAGGAGTTCGACAATGGTTAAAAAATCTCTTCGTTTGTTTGTATTTTCTGCGCTCATTATTGGCGTGTTTTCTAGCGTCCTTAGCGCACAAGAACTTGTCCCTGTCCGCTTACAACTTCAATGGGTAGCTCAATCCCAATTCGCGGGCTACTTTGCAGCGAAATCTTTGGGCTATTATGAAGAAGAAGGGCTAGACCTAACCATCCTAGAAGGCGCAGTAGATATTGTGCCTCAACAAGTGGTGGCTTCGGGTGGTGCAGAATTTGGTATTGCTTGGGTGCCAAAAGTGCTAGAATCTAACGAAGGCGGCGCAAGCCTTGTAAACATTGCCCAAGTGTTCCAACGCAGCGGCACGCTAGAAGTGTCGTTTGTGGATAGTGGCATCGAAAGTGTAGAAGATTTTGCTGGACGTACCATTGGTACATGGGGCTTTGGCAACGAACATGAACTATTTGCTGCCATGCGTGCTGTGGGCATTGACCCCGACAACGCGGACGATGTAACCATTATCCAACAACCCTTTGACATGTCCTTGCTGATTAACGGCGAGCTAGATGCTGCCCAAGCCATGACCTATAACGAATATGCTCAAGTGCTAGAACAAATTAACCCCGCCACAGGCGAACTCTACCAACCCGAAGACCTAAACGTGATTAACTTTAATGACGTAGGCACAGCCATGCTTCAAGACCATGTGTTTGCGGATGCCGCATGGCTTTTAGAAGAAGGCAACTTTGATATTGCGGTAAAATTCCTTAAAGCCAGCTTTAGAGGATGGGCTTACTGCCGTGATAACTTTGATGAATGTGTGGAAATTGTGCTAGAAAATGGCTCTACATTGGGCGAAAGCCATCAAGCATGGCAACTAAACGAAATCAATAAGCTCATTTGGCCCGCCCCGCTAGGCGTTGGTATTATGGATGCTGAAGCGTGGGAACAAACCGTTGTGGTTGCCATTGAAGGCGAAGTGATTGGTGCAGAACCTGCTGAAGGCTCTTACGTTAGTGAACTAGCGCAGGCAGCCCTAGAACAATTGGCAGAAGAATACCCCGACCTTGACTTAACAGGCGAAACCTTTGAACCTGTGGTAGTTGAATTACGTGAGGGTGGCGAATAACGCCTAACGCGTTAAAAAGCCTAACACAAGAAGGGGTGGTGCGCTTGCACTTCCCCTTTTTGATTTAAGGGACTCGTAAGGTCTTTTAGATACAAGTAGGCTTGTACGTTTGTGACCGTCTAAATGGAGATACCCATGCTAAAGCGAATTTTCCCCGTTCTTATCTTAACCGTGTTTGCCCTTAGTGCTTGCTCTATCTTTGAATTGCAACAGGCATCCTCTAGTGAAACTACTAGCGCAGAGCCTGTGGTTGCCGTAGAACCTGCGGTTGTTGAAAGTACGACGACCCTTGATTTGCCCGCATGGATGAATTATTCACTGGTGAATGGGCGCACAGGCGAAACCTTTACGCTGGCGCAATACGTGAATGCTGGCACGCCCGTGTACGTAGAACCGTTTGCCACATGGTGCAGTAACTGCCGTACTCAATTGGGTAACGTGAATCGCGCTATGGAAACTTTAGGCGATGAAGCCGTATTTGTGGTGATTAGTGTTGAAACGGGCTTAACGGCTGAGGACATGAAAACCTACGCCGAGCGCAATAACTTTAACATGATATTTACGGTGGCTACCCCCGAGTTGCTGTCTGAACTGGCACAGTTGTTTGGGCGCACTGTAACGAACCCACCTGCCACACCCCACTTTATCATTCGCCGTGACGGTACAACCACCAACCTCATCACCGGCTTTAAGAGCGCGGATGAAGTGGTGGCTTCACTACGTAGCTAACGCCCATGTCACAGTATGTAGAGGCGTTCTTGTTGGGCAACCAAGCCATATTAACCAATGTGTGCTTGTTGCCCCTCTACCCGGGCTTGCTGGCGTTTTTAGCCAGCGATGCCAATAATGAACAGCGTGGCAGGGCATGGCTAGGTGTGCTTGTTTTGGCGGGCGTGCTTACCATGATGATGGTGATAGGCTTCTTGCTGTATCTGGCAAATCAATCGTTTGGCGCGGTGTTACCTGTACTGTTGCCCATTGTGTACATTGTGGTGATTGTATTTGGGGTGTTGTTGTTGGTGGGGTTTAACCCTTTCAATCGCTTAAGTACTATTGAACTCCCCATGTTTAAGAATCGCTATGCCACAGCATTTTTGTATGGGCTATTGCTTGCCCCCATGACGTTGCCATGTACGGGGCCCATTATTACTAGCGCGTTTGTGCTGGGTGCAAGCAGTATTGGCTCACTGGCAGAAGGCTTGTTGTACTTCTTTTTCTTTGGGCTAGGGTTTGGCTGGGTGCTGGTAGTGTTGCCCTTGCTGGCTATTCCATTACAGCGGCGATTTACCAAATGGCTTTCACAAAACTACACGCTCTTAACGCGTGTTAGTGGCGTATTGTTGGTGGGCATTGGCATTTTTGGCTTTGCCACAGAAGTGATTCCTAACCTCTAAACACCCAGTAGCCATGAAGTGAGTAG
>DAOTTQ010000076.1:0-2071 GCA_034437555.1 Anaerolineae bacterium
TGAAGATGGCACGCGCTTAACACTCTTAGAAGTCCCCCAATTTGCCAATGGCTTCCGTTGGTGGAAGGTGCGTACTCCTGACGGAGAAGAGGGCTGGGTGGTTGACCAAATCGAGGGGGTAAGAACGCTTGTCCCCGCCAAAGAACTAGAGTAACCCCACACAATAAAAAGGGCTTGCCTAAATTTTAATGGGAAGCCCTTTTTTCATTCAGCCAGCAAACCTGCTAAAAATGCCTTAATGCCGTCAAATTCGGGTTTGTCCCACGTCCACCAAGACATTTTGTACACATCTGAATAGTAGTTCTTATCCTTATCTTTGGATGGGGCTTTTTCGTCTACGCTTTTACCGACCATAAGTGCGGTAACGTATGCGCGTAAGTGGGCTTTTGGGATGCGCTCTTGTTTTGGCACAATGCCTTTAGTCGCCAGGCACTCAAAATATTGGTAAACGCACGAGGCAATCTCATCGTCTTGCAAAGCCTCCCAAATGAGCGTCTCTAACATACCACTAGAGCCTGCATCGGGCATGATATACACGCCTACTTTTAGCATGTCCCCTAGAAACTGTTGTGAAATATTGGGTGCAGGCAGGCTTTGCTCTCTTAAGGTTGTTTGAATACTTTGAAACGCCCCCCCAGAAAAATCAGCATCGCGCACAATTCCCAAATGTGTGATGTTCTTAAAGTTATTTTGGCTCATAAAGGCTTTAAGGGCAGTACGAAAGTTACTTGTTCCACCATAAGTTAAAATGTGCCATTGGGCATTGGGTTGATGATGCTTTTTAAGCTGAATAAAGAACTCTTTATCGCTATCGCCCTCTACCAACAAAAGTCGCGTGATACCATTGGGTATTTGGGCTGAATCACTCGCCATCAACGCACCTCAAACGCTAAATCAAAAGAGCCTTCCATCGCTTCTTGGTCATAGTAAGTGGCAACGACAGCGTCGGTTTTTTCATCACGGTCTAGGCGATAGTAGCTGAGGTCATAGTCGGGTTCATCTTGAAACGCCAAATGCGCCGCCTGTATCATTTCTGCGCTGTGGGTGCTGGCAAATACCTGTACGTTAAATTGTTTAGAAAGGTGGTTTAGCACTTCCCATAATTTCTTTTGCACGCTGTAATGAAAGCCTGTTTCTATTTCATCAACAATAACCACCCCATCTTGGGCTTCGATGAAAGCCGTCGTTAATTGCAAGGCACGCACCAAGCCATCACCCATCATGATGATAGGGCGATACTTGCCATTTCCTAAATCGCCAGAAACTTGGGGTTGCCCATACTTATACAAGATTTGAATGTCTTTTAGGCGTGGCTCAATAATGTGTAGCGCATCTAATACAAACCCCTTGTTGCCCTCTTCTAGGATTTTGGAAAAGCGTTTTGCCACTTCTTGAGAGGGTTCTTGAATTTTAGAGTTAAAAAAATACGTTTGGTGACGAAACTTAGAGACTTCAACGGGAAACTCTAACTTTTCACCCCTAAGAGATAGCTGTGTTAGGCGTTCACCTGTTGTTTCATCCAAAACTTCAAGGAAAAATTGTGATTCTTTTGCCAGCGGGCTAACGTCCACTTTGGCATCAAGGGCTAATACGGTTTCTTTTTCTTTTGCGCGAATACTAAACGTATTACTGCCGTAAGTTTGATGATGTCCTGAGAGATGAATCCGTTGGGTTAAGTTCCAGTCATAAAAGAGAGCATCAATGCCTAAGGTTTCTAGTAGGTCGGGGTGATTGTGGGTATTTAGCTCAAAGCCTGTCACCCCTCTAAATGCGTTTACTCTAAAAAGCAAATCTGCATTAGAGGGCAGGCTGAAGATAAACAGCGCTTCAAGAAGGCTTGTTTTGCCCACGTTGTTTTTTCCACCAAATAGGTTAATGCGTGACAAGTGCTTTAGCTCTAGGTCTTGGAATGTTCTATAGCGTTGTACGCGAAATTCGGTATACATCAGCCAATCCTCTCTAAGTCATTCTATTGCATCAGCAGGGCGAGGCGCATGAGGTCGATGTTACCACCGCTTAGCACCACCACCACGTTCATATTGGGGGTAACGCGTATCATCCCAGAAAGCAG
>DAOTTQ010000077.1:0-100077 GCA_034437555.1 Anaerolineae bacterium
CAACAATCGCAAGTCCACCGAATAGGGGGGCAAAACGCGCATTCGGCAAAATCTGCAGTATCATTCGCGCCCCAATGACCCCCGCAAGCCCCAGCGCCAATGCCCCCAAAGCGTGCGTCCATAGGGCATAATCTATCTGAAAAACATAGCCTATTGCCAATACCACCGTGTAGAGGGGTGATGTCGAGGCAGCACTGGGCTGATTCGGCAAAAACGCCCATTGTCCGCTTTCGGCAAGATTGCGTGCATACGTTTGGTGAATCCAGCTATCATCCAACGGAAAGCCGAAGCCCGTTGTAAGCACATATAACGCCACCAAGGCAATTGCCACACCGATAATGATAAGGTTACGCCGAAGCGATTGTTGTGTCATTGTGTCTTATTCCTCGTCTGTACTGACGGTATCTAGCAAAATTTCGTAAAGATGCGTGCTAGTGCTTTCCAATGAGATGCGCCTCAAAAAAGCGGGGGGTTCAGCAAAATTAAGTGGGCGTGGCACATTAGGATATTCCAAAATGAGATAGCGAATACCATATTGACGCGCAATCGTTGGCACAACATCAATGCTTTCATTGGGCAAAACCACGCCACCAATGCCCGTATAGTAATAAAATTGCGCCACATCATTAATCATCACACGCTCATCGGGTGCAATCATTTGGCTGATAGTGGCATAAATGGGCGGTATGGGGCGCACCACTTCACGCCGAGACAAGCCTGTTGACAAGCTTAACGCGAGTACCGCCAGCATTGCCCCAAACGTAAAAACAGTTTTGGCAATGCGCGGATTCCAGTGGCGACGACGTTTTGCCATAAAATCCACTACGCCCTCAATGCCCTGTAGCCCTAGCAACGCCCAAAAAGGATGTAACGCCGTTCCTGCATGAAACAGCCCGCCTCGTGTTCCGGGAAGCGGAAAAACCAACGTAAACGCTACATGAATACCCACCGCAAACCAAAACACCCCTGCCCAGAACGGCTCTTTACGCACGCGCCACAATTGCCACACCATAAACGGCATCATGAAGATAAAGCCCTCTACGGCAAGCAAGTTTTGAAAATTAGAAACTAGCGCATCAAAGCGAATTTGCAAAAACAGTCCCACACCATCCGCAAAAAGGATTGTTGGGCTGGCATCGGGGGGGTAACTAAAGAGGTCGTCAAACGTGGTAAACCAAATGCCTTGTGTGCCACCGATGGGCAAAATAGACCCCGTTTCTTGCCACATCCGCGCAAACCACGCCCCCATGCCTAATAAGTACGCCCCAAAGAAAACGCTTGCCCAAATAAGGCGTGTGCGCCACGCTACCCGTTGCCATAACATCAGCCACAAGCCCACCAACAAGAGCAGTAAACCATCGTTGCGTGTTAGATGCCCTAACGCGCTAAAAAAGCCCGCCAGCACCCACCAGCGCATTTTTTGCTGTTGTGTGCCCAATCCCATAAACAGCAATGCTAATGCACCCACCCATGCGTAAGGTGTAAACGTATCGGTGACACCCCAAAAGCGCATGTAAAAGCCACCAAAGAGCGTAATGAGACCTGTGAGCCATGCAAGGCGGGTATTATTGCCAAACGTGCGCCCTAGCCAATAACCAATGAGTGCTGTTCCCCACAAAAAAAGTGCAAACCCCACCAATGCACCCCGGTAAGACACGCCAAAAATGCTCATGCCCACGCTGGCAAGTAGGGATGTGAAGGGCATCCAATACAGATGTGAGGGCGCAGGAAGGCTATCGGGTGCGCCGATATACACCCACAAATAATCATCCACCAAGCCTTGACCTTCAGCCATACGCACAGAGGCGTTGTAGTGATAAAAGGAATCTGTATAACCAGGCTGTTCGTTGATGCCGTAGACAATCCAAAACGCGCCCATCAGTGCCACTAGCGCAAAAAGCAACGATGAGGCATAACGTTTCATCATGATGTCTCACCCTTTGCGCCAAAACTAAAACGAGGGGCGCGTTCCCACCATTGCACCCGTGTAAGCCACACCAAACCCAGCATGACGAAAGGGGCGGGTAAAAATAACGACAGATGCTCTAAGTTGCCTTCTATCGTGAAAAAGAAGTGCGCCCAAATGGCTATCATCACGACAAATAGCACGCCCATAAATGCCCACTCGCGCCCTTTTCGCGCCCATTCACGCCCATAAAACACCAAAGGCAATGTAAACACCACAAAATGAGGCGTGGCGGTTTTAAGCACGATGGTATGAGTAAGAATGAGCGTCAGCGTAACCGTCCACAAGAACGTTTCTTCACGGCGTTGCACCAGCACCCCATACCAAGCCCGAGCCAAAAGACCTAACAAGAGCGCGTTAATGCCCCCTTCTACCACGTCCCCCAAGCCTAAATAATGCTGAATAAGTACCCACACCGGCGAGCCGTCACGGGTATACGAGGGATAACGTTGCACTTGGACAATCCAATCGCCAAACCATGAAGGCGATAAAATAAATGATGCCCCCATCAGCACACCCCATGCTCCTAGGAACGCTGTCACGAAACGATACCGCCCCACACGCCACGCCCACAAAAGCAAAAACGGCACAAGTAAGATGCTCATTTGGGGCTTAATGGTTACCAGCGACAATAACACCCCCGCCAGCACATCGCGGTTTTTATATAACGCCCATAGTGCTAGCATTTGGAACGCATAAACGACTAAGCCCAATTGCCCTAACAGGATACCACGTGCGCCAAAGTAACCAAATAACGCCCACAATACCCAAGCACCTAGCATTAACGGGCGCATACGCCAGCTAAAAAGCCCAAATAATGCCAGCAAACCCGCAATTAAGCTGGCTTCTAGTAGCACGATGATAAACGCAGCTGCCCACGCATACGGCAAAAAGACCAACGGCGCAATAAGAATAGCGGTGTAAAAGGGGTATACGAACAAGCCCTCATCTTCACCCGTTACCGCCGAGCGACCATAAATCATCGTTTGGATGTTGCGCGTTGCCGTATCACTATAAGGGCTTTCACCGTCTACAAAGAATGTCCGCGCCCCTTCCCACCGTGATAAGAAGTCATTTTGTGCTGCAAACTGTGACGTAAGAGCGTTATAGGTCATCAGAACGTTTAGCCCCATCACCACCAGAACAAAAAAGGCAAATAGCACGTTCTTCAGTGTCATTCGGCGGTTCCTAACAGCGTCTCAATGCGCTCTAGCACGCGGTCTGAATAAGAGGCAAGGTCTTCATCATCCTCACGTTCTGCCCACTCATCCAAAAGGCTGGAGGGGTCATTTGCCACCAGTAACGCCTTCAGATTATCAATATCTGCCTTCAAGCAAGCATCTAGCGCGCTCACAGCCTCATGGCACGCTTCTATTGTCCATTTGCGCCCGCGCTCACGCATGAGCTTTAGTAAGCCTTCGGCATAATGAACAGGCTTACACTTGCCCATCGCAAATAAGAATGCTTCGGCATTGGCATCATTGGCTTTAACCATTGCCACAAAAAAGAAAACTGCGCCTTGTTGGCGTTTGTCATCTAGCGTTAGCCTTAGCAATTCTCGTGATAGGTTTTCTTCGTACAGTTCAGCGGGAATCCGCTTAGGGTTGTTATGGCGTTCTAGCACCAATGCCATCTTAAACACCGCGTTTTGTTGCTCATCATAATCGGTAGAGGTGGCATCACGTTGTAATTGTTCCCATGCTTCCATAATTCTGCTCATGTGCTATATCCTATATCGCTAAATCGGGGTTGGGTTGTTGGCGCAATTTTTGATAAAACGCCACACACACCGCCCCTAAAATAAATGTCCTAAACAAAACAATCAGTACCCATGTGTTAAACAAGGGATGGGTGGGCAAAAGAACACCCTCCGTGTCACCCGTCCGAATGAAAATAAACGGGTACTCCACAAATGCCAAGATGCTTAGCATCACCGCCACTAAAACACCGTTGCGCGTAGGAAAAACCAATAAGAGCAACGGCAAAATGAGCGTTAGCCATTGGGGTGACCAGCCTTGTGATTGCAAATAAAACAAGTTAAGCGTAATGCCCATAAACGCCACCACGCCCAGCGCATCACGGCGTTGTACCCGCCAAAAAATCCATGCACCTAACGCCAATGCCACGCCTAAACGCAACACACTGGGTATAACAGCGGGGTTTTTATCTAACACACCATCGCGCACCCCTTCTGCTGTTAAATGGCTTTCTACGCTGCCAAAGTTGCCCGTTGTATAATTACCATCCAGCAACGCCCACACCGTTTGATAGCTTGGTTTGTTAAACTGTGCCGTCAACGAAATAAGCGAAAATTCGGGGTTTAATGCAAAAAACGGCGCATAAGCCAAAACCACGACACCCAAAACAACACCAATATAGCGCAACGCTTGGCGCGGGGTATAAAAGCGCACCAATGCCCCCACCCATAGCAACGGCACAAACTTTGTGAGTGCGCCCAATGCCACCCACAACGCCGAGCGCGTGGGGCGTGATTCTAGCAGCGCGACAATTGCCCATAGCGCAAAGCATGTCACCCAAGAATCAAAGTTCCACCACATGAAAACGGCGGGCGCAACCAAAAGCGCGTAAACCCACCCTAGTGCAAACCCAACACTTGCCCCGTGAAGGCGCGTTCCTAGTCGCTTGACGGCGAACAAAATGCCCACCTCAGAGGCAATCATCAGCACACCAAGCACCAATGACCACGATTCATAAGCGACATTTTGCCCCAAAAAGAGATAAACGCCACTCGTTGCTATATACCACACAGGCGGAAACTCACTCCACCAATCTCTAAAGGGCAATAACCCCTCGCCTACTAGTGAAGTTAGCGCGTAGTGATAGGCGCGGTCACCGCCCACCCCCGCGCCGCGCTCGGCTTGCCCCTCTAGCAAAAACGGTTGATAGGCAAAGAGCAAGCACAGCCTGAACGCCACAAAGAGGGCGATGAGTACCCGTATGTCCGTAAATAAACTCGAAATGGACTTATCTTTCATGAGCCATTCCTGCGCGTAAAGACCACCGCCATCTCATCCCGATACACTTCTTCCCACAAAGGCGACACCCTAAGCGCGTAATCTAGCGATATGCCCTTTTCAATGACCACAAAGCCGATGCCGTATTTATCAAGGTCAGCTTCTACATCGGTAGTCGCGTTAGTGATAAACAGCCACTCACGCACAAATTCACCGTACAAATCCGTACGTCCGTCCACAAATACAGGGTATTCTGGCAACGCAAACATCAAGTAGCCACCCCAATTGTAGCTATTAAACATATTCCCTGTAGGTTGTGTTTCACGAATAAAATTGGCAACATTCACGGGTAAGAAGCGTTCTTGTGCCTGTTTAACAGCAATCGGTGACCATACCGCCCCCAGCACATACACCGCCACGCCAAACCACACCACACCCACCAAAAAAAGGTTTAATCGTACTGTGCGTGGTGTAGGACGGCGTGGCACAATCACCCA
Organism: Anaerolineae bacterium; assembly: GCA_034437555.1. Lineage (GTDB taxonomy): Bacteria > Chloroflexota > Anaerolineae > Aggregatilineales > Phototrophicaceae > JANWYT01. Next base: position 5,439 of record DAOTTQ010000077.1, read on the forward strand.
ACCGCGTTGTTCTAGCGCATTGTGAACAAACAGGCTCATCATAGGGGCAACCGCAACGGCAAACACCGCAATATTGCGCCCATACAACAGTGCCAAAAAGAGCGTACCCCCAAACATAAAGAAGTTCGTCCAATCAAAGCGCGTGGTGCTTGTCCATGCCCCCCACAACGTTAGCAATATCATCGCGATAAAGCCCCACGTTTCACGCCTCTGAAAATTAGGCGAGTTCCATTCTTGGATGTATTGGCGTAGCACGTCCAATCCTACAGTTTCAAATGGCACGCGCCATGTGTCCATGCCATATGGGTTAATAAGCAATGCCAACGCCGCCAACACGGTGACGATGGCCAATTGGCGCACGCCCTTCATCCCTAAAGTCTCGCTTCCTGTGGTAAAGAACGCATTAAACGCTTCTCCCACAATAAACGCACCGATAAAAATAAACCCAATCGTGTAGCCTGCATGTAGATTACCCCACAATGCCATCATTGGCACAATTGCCCACAAAGCGCGTGTTTTTCCGTTTTGCTTGGCGTTATACAGCAGATATATTGTGATTGTACTAAGCAAGAAAGAGAACATTTGCGGGCGTGCCGACCAAAACACAGAAGCAGAGGCAGCCACCAAACACAACAAAAACGCCTTGATATAGATATTGCCACTCATCACAGGAAATAAGAACATTGTGCCAAGTGTGGCTAAAACAGCCGTATATAGCGCAAGCCCTGTGTCGCCCAACACCTGATGCATCCCATATAGGACAATCTGAGAACCCCAACTGTGGTTAATCCAGCGTTCTCCCAATAGCGTATGCGAGAAGGGGTCGGTGTAAATCATGCCCTCTGTAAGGGTGTGTTCTGCGCTGCGTAAGTGCCACCATGTATCGGTATCTAACGGGATTCGGGAGGCAATCGCCACTACCAACGCGACCACAATCCAATAAGTTGCTCGTTCAATACTAAAAGTTCTCATGCTTATTCCGCCCGTCCTGTTTGTGGAAGCATCTCGCTTGTAAATATATCGCGCAAAAACTGAAACCGTGCCATATTGGGTGAATAAATAGATTCGGGTGGCACAATATCACTTAATGGCGTTTCTTGGCGTGTGTAAATTGCCTGCTGGCGTTGGAAAAATTGCCAATCTGGGGCAAGTCTCACCGCTTGGGCGATACTTTTTTGTGCGCCAGCCTCTTCGCCCATTTGCCATTGCAACGAAGCAAGGTTTGCCCACCCGGACGCTTGATTTGGCTCTAATTGTGTATAACGCTCATAGGCACGCACAGCCTCTTGCAAATAGTGCGTGTCCTCATCAGCAACAATACCCAATAAATACCCCATTTGTAGCCAATTGGCAGGTTGATAGGGGTCGTTTTGCGTCAGGGCTTCTAACTGATTTGCACCCTCAATAATCAAGGTGGGTGATTCTGTTTGAAACCCTTCGTTTGCACGTTGTAGCGCACTAAAATAACGGTCATATTGCCCGCTTTGCCACAAGCCCACACCAATGAGAATCACCCACAACGCGCCCATGCCCACAGGATGCCCTATAACGCGCCAACGTGCCATCATGTGTTGTGGCACTAGAGGCACCGTAGATATAGCAAACACAAGCAACCCCAAAATAGCAATGATGGGCATCATAGCAGGCAAATCGAGTAAATGATGCACACCAAACCCCACCAATGCCCCATAACTCGCTATCAAGGCTGGTTTTTGCGTGGCACTTGCTATTTGCCAATTATGGCGCATTTGCTTAAAAGCCACCCAAACCGTTAGCACCAATGCACTCGTGCCAAGTATACCCAGCTCTGCAAGCACCTGAAAAACGGCATTGTGTGCGTGGCTATGAGGCTGTTGCGGTGGAATTGACCAGTAAAGAGGCAAGTGATAGCCATACGTAAACAAGCCTTGTCCTGTTAAGGGTTGCTCTGTAAACATGCCCCACGCATACTCCCACAACAGGGTTCGCAAGTCAGTTCCGCGCCCACTAAGGCTTAAGGATTGCCATAGCGCAAATACCATCACGACAAAGAACGCCACACCCCCAACCACAACAACGCGTACCAGCCCGCGTGTGGATGCAGGTTGTGTTTGCCACCACACGCGCATTTTTTGCCATCCTAGCAGGTCATAGTAAGCGAGTGCCAAAATAAACATCACACCCAAGCCTACGCCCCATCCTACCCATGCCCCACGCGAAAACGTCAGCAAAAGCAGGGCAATCGCCACCGCACTGTACAATCCCATAACGATTTTTGAAAATCTGCGCTTGGCAAACAGGATTTGTATGAGCGAAAAAGGCAACAAAACCACCAAGAACGCCCCAAACGCATTCGGGTTTCCGATGGTGCTGACGGGGCGAACAAACGTTTGCGTGGATTGCCAACCGTTCCAAACTTGCGTTACTCCAAATACTAAGAGTACCGCCCCCACAATCAGCAAAGCGTCTATCAATACTGTGCGCTTTACGCCATTAGAGAGTACATCCGCAAGCCAATACCACAGGGCAATATACAATGCCATAAACCAAAGAGCTTCTGCACTTCTGCGCCATGTTTCGCTATTTGCCACAATAGACGCGCCAAACGCCACGCCCCACAGCACAAACACAAGGTCAAAAGGACTCGTATGCCACACCCAATTTTTTCTTGCTATAAACCACAGGACGACCATAATCGCTAAAATGCCAAGCGTCCAAAAACGAAAGCCAGAAAACCCAATGACTCCGTTAAATGTGCCACCAATGGTAACGCCATACATTAGCAGTAACACCGCTAGAACGCGCCCTAACGTATAAGAAAGCCTCATTGTGTCCCCAATTGTTTGCGAGCAAGCCTATCATTACAGTAAAGTATAGCCGATGAAAGAGAGGGAATCTAATGTTGAGCTTACTATTTCGCCCATTTGTGATTGCGCCCTTGCTTGCGCTTTGTTATACCCTTGTGCTGGTGGCTACCACACAAAACCCCCTCATTCTTGCCACGCTCGGCGCACGCTATGCCCCTCAAGACCTTCAAGACGTGGTGTATAGCGATGAAGGCTATGATGGTCAGTTTGTGTATTTTATCGCCCGTGATGGCTTTGAGAGTGCGCCCTCGCTAGATGTTGCACCCTATCGCCTTCAAAGAATTCTCTTGCCTGTTTTGGGGGGATTTTTGTCATTTGGAATTGCGTCACTTTTGGTATGGGTGTTACTGGCAATTAACCTATTGGCTTTGGGTGCTGGCACATGGGTTTTAGAAAGTTGGTTCAAAGAGCGCAATTTGTCACGATGGTTAGCCATCGGCTACGCGCTCTCTATTGGCGTTTGGGGGTCTACACGCCTTTTAACCACCGAAACGCTGGCGTATGCGTTGGTTCTAATCGGCATAGAGGCACACCGTAGAGAAAAGCTCTCTTGGGAAATACTGGCATTTGCACTTGCCAGCCTTGCCAAAGAAACCACGCTCATTTTCCCGTTTGCAACGGGCGTTTTTTGGCTCATCAATGGCGAATGGCGGAAAGCCTTCGGGTTTGGGATTGCCGTACTCGCGCCCTTTATGATGTGGCAAGGTGTGCTATACGGTCAGTTTGGGGAATTTGGCATAGGCAGTGGGGGCGCACTCGCTACGTCATTTGAGATTGTGCCGTTAATGGGCTTCTTTCGCATTCTTACCGAAGGGGGCATTAGTGTCTTTCTTATTCTGTTGCCCCTCATCGGCTTATTTGTGTTGTTACCCACTTTATGGGGCTTATACACCAGTATCCGCGATGAAAAGCGCGACATCTGGACATTTTGGCTGTTTTTTAATGCGCTTCTGATGCTGTTTGTGCCGTTCTCCACTTATAGAGAGCTGCTTGGCATTTTACGCTTCATCGTCGGCTTACAAATTGCTCTCATCGGGTACGCCATTCAGCGTCGCCAACGGCGCATTTTGATGTATAGCACCCTATGGATGTTTACCAGCACCATGATTCTATTTTCTGATAGCAGCACATTAGGGCAATAACCGCTATTGCCCACCCATCTTTAGCACCCTACCCACCGTCCTTAACAAAATATTGATGTCTAGTAGCAAAGAACGATGGCGAATGTAGTACAGGTCATATTGTAGTTTGATGAGGGCATCATGGTCATCTGCGCCATATTGATAACGCACCTGCGCCCACCCCGTCAGTCCGGGTGCGATAGTGTGGCGTGTGCGATAAAACGGAATGCTCTCCTGAAGGCGTTGGACATGCTCTGGTCGTTCTGGTCGGGGCCCAATCAGGCTCATATCACCGCGTAGCACATTCCAAAGCTGGGGCAATTCATCTAGGCGTGTCTTTCTCATAAACCGCCCAACACGCGTTACACGGGGGTCGTTTTGCTCTGCAAAAACGGCTCCAGTAAACTTTTCAGCATCTGTAACCATACTTCTTAGCTTGATAATCCGAAAAGTGCGTCCGTATAGCCCTACGCGGGTTTGGGTGTAAAAAATGCCCCCCTTAGAATCTAGCCGAATAATCAACGCCAAAACAGGAAGCAACGCCCCAAACACCAGCAAACCTAGCCCAGAGAAAACAACATCCATCAGGCGTTTAAGTAATGTATAAGGGTTAAAATTAGATTGCCCTTGCATCGGCAAAACCACTGTCCATTGGTCTCCCACATGCGACACAGGCACACACTCGGTAATGCGCTCATACAAAATAGGCATAGGCGAAATAGTAAGCCCTTGCTCATAAGCGTCCATGACGGCTTGAAAGGTCTCGCCAATAATTTCTTTATTGGAAGTCACAACAAGTTCACTGATATTGTCCCTATAAACAAAGTTCATCAGGTCGTTGGCTGTGCCAATAACAGGCACATGACTTATCGCTTGCCCTACAGTTTCTTCTGTGCCAATGACCCCCACAATGTGATAGCTTTCTTTAGCATCACGCTGAAGCGTTTCAATGATGGTTTGTGCCGAGCTATCTGTGCCAATCACCAACACACGGCGGGGCGTAATTGCCCACCCAATAAGCGCAGGGTTAAACCATCGCCAGACGGCAATCAGCAAAAAGAGTGCGATGCCATAGTAAATGATGAACAAGCGAGGCAACGCATCACGGTTAGAAAAGAAAAACACCAACACATACACCACAAGCAATTGCGCCGTAATTAAAATAAGGCGTTGAAAAGATTGCATTCGGTGATAAGCGAGTGCCAACTCATAAAAGCCATTGGTAGTTGCCAGCAAAACCCACAACAAAGGCAACACCACAAACCACGTCACTTGTGGAAGCAAAAAGCCCAAATCAAACGTATAGTTTGCAACACGCGCCCAAATATAAAGCGCAACCAAAACGGCAAGCAATACGCATAGCACATCCCCCAACATCAGCACCAAACGGCGTTCTGAGATGCGTAACTGCAAGCGACTGTGTTTTACCTTTGATGGTGAGAATAACATCAAACAAAGCCCTTCACACAAACAGACAAAGTGAATTATGGCAGTTCAACTAACCGTTCTAATTTACAGCGAATATCGCAATAGTACACATCCACCCGCCCAAAAGTAGCAATTCGCGTTAAGTCTTTGGCACAATCGCCTGCCCCAATAGCACGTTCACGAGGACCTAAAATCATAAAGTCCACCCAATATGCGCCTAGCTTTGTGGGTTGAACGCCCCGTAACGCACTACATGCAAGCTCATCACTGGTGGTATACCAGCGATTCACTATGTCTTTTTGGGTGTTGGGGAACATGGTTTCTGATGGATGCCCATACACCACCCGCGCCCCCACCTGTGACGGAATCCAAATAGCAACATCAGGAGAAGCCACAATCACATTATTAGGTTCGGCTACAGTATCTAGCCAATTAAAGGTTGCCACGTACTCGGTTTCTAGCACAATGTTGCTGTTAATATTTTGAGACATAGCAGGCAAAATTGGCACAAACAACGCCAATAATGGTGACAACATCAACACAGGCACACCTATTACAAATAACCAACGCCGATTGGGGCGGCTAATAAAACGAAACCACACATCCTCAAGGGCGCGTGTGCCAAAATACGCCAACGGAATCATTAGACCCATGATAAATTGCTCATGGATAGGCACAGGCAACACATAACATAGCAGCATCGCCAATAGCCACAACAGCATAAAGCGGTCACCATCTGCTTCAAAACGCCGTGCTGCACGCCAAAGGCTAGGCAAAGCCAAAACCAGCGGGATCCCTAAGCCCAACAGGAAGTAAAATAACGGGGCTGTAGGTGTGTTTTGCTGTTGAATCCATTGCACAACAAATGAATTTGACATGAGCGTTAGGATGTAATAGGTAAGGATGGGGAGGATAGGTACAATGAACCACACCAACCACCGTGTTTCACTGGGGGTAATTTTGCGTGCTTTTTGCCATAGCAATAGCACACAAACGAAAAAAGCCAGCACAAGGGGTAAGGTTGCCTGTGGAAAGACAAATGCTAAGCCCACGGCGCAAAAAACAACTACCGCACCCCCATTTTGGACGGTAGGGTCTTGTCCTTCGTCAGGACGTAAAACCCCTATAAAGACAGAGACTAGCAACACCATAAAGGTAATGGCAACAGGATAATGCACGTTAACCAAAGAAGCGTAAAACGGCATCACTTGTGGGCTTGCAAGGTCGGGAGTAATAATTTCACCCGTTAAAATCGCCACAATCCAGCCCAAACCACCCGAAATAGAGGCTAAAACGAAGAAAATACGTCGTGTTCTTAACCTTGTCCAAATGGTTGCGCCAAGCTGGTAAATGGCTAAATACATGGTGATGGTTGCCAGCAAGCGCATAATGTGGAACACCATCGGCAAAGAATTGACCGTTACACGCGACAACTGCCCCAAAAGAACATACAAGGGGTGAACAAGTGCGCTAAGGTGCTGTTCTGGCGTAAACAAAAAGTGTGTAAGCCATTGTCCATCTTCACCCTGTTTCATTCTTGCCAGTAGGGTTGCACTCTCGTTAAAGTCGTGAATCACCCCCATAAATGCCCACTCTTGCCCCTGTGTTTGGGCAAATGCCAGTAAGATGAAGGGCAAAAAACCCAGCAAAAGTAAGGCGAGGCTTACAAAAACTACCCATCGCCATTCAGAACGTCCCACATAACCCATGTAACTTGATTGCATCTCGCATCACCTTAATTCGGAATTTATGTGACTATTGGTTACAATCATTCTAATGTTATAAGTCAAATAAGCCAATAAAGAAGATAAAGCCTATGGGACTCGAATTTAATTTTCCAAGTTTTGGGATAGGTGCAGGCGCAGGGATTCTTTCTACGCTTGCCGTTCAACGCATACTTAAAATACTGAAAGAACAACAATCAAACACCCCCACAGAAGAAAGTGAGGAGGACAAATTATCTGGTACGCGCAAAAGCCACCGCCGTTATACGGCTGACTTATTGCAATTTTGCCAAACATCACATTTGTTAGGCAAACAAATTTCGCTTAAAACGCTATTGATAGAACCGCGCTTCATTCCGTTTCCAGAAGCCATTCAGCCCCCCAGTCCCGATAACTTTCGTGATGTGTTTGATGACATTCCCCTTTATCCCGACTTTCCTAAAAGCCACGCACCCTTTAACCTTCGCACTTTAGACATTGAAGAACTGGGCAAGGGACATAAGCAAATTGTCATAATTGGGGCGCAAGGAACGGGCAAAACCACCGCACTACAAGCGATTGCATTGTGGAGCATGGGACAATTGCGTTTTGTTGTTCCCGATGATGTGGTGGCAAAACGCATTGCAGACGAAGAAAAAGAACTAAAAGCAGAAGAGCGTGCCGAGCGCGTTAAACGCCGTGTGTTGGTGGCACAGCAAGCCCGTGAACAATATCGCGCCTTTATGGGGCGTTCTGGGGATGAAGAACCCAAGAAAAAAGAGCCTCAGTCATTAAAACAGTATGCGCCTCTTTACGCTCACTTTGCTAATATCAAGCTAGACACCAGCAAAGACCAAACCCTAGACCCCGCAGAACCATTGATGCGAGCCTTACAGGCGCACGTTTCGCCACTAGCTGCAAGGCTTATGCCACAAACACTGTATAAGCTACTTACCAACGGGCGGGCTTTAGTGCTATTGGACGGCATTAACGACATCCCAAGTGACGAAGTAGCACAAAAATTAGCATGGCTAAATGCCTTCACAAAAGCCTATTCACACAACTTCATCATTGTAACTAGCCCACCCGTCGGCTATCAACCATACGTTGAAATGGGCTATGCGCCCATCATGATTCGGGCGTGGACGGACACACAAACACAGTCCTACATCGAAAAAATCATCGCGAATTGGAAGCAAATTTCGGGCAAGACGCTTACACCAAGTGACGCACAAATTACGCACATCCAAAAGAAAACGCGTCTACTTACGCCTTTTGAGATGACGCTTCATATTTGGACAGCCCTTTTAGGCGATTTAGGTAACGAAAGCCACCAAATTCATGCCTATCTCAAGTCCTTGCTCTCTGGCACAGATGAACTTCTGCCTACCCTACAAGAGATAGCCACAATACAACTCAATGAGGGTTATATTCTGCCCTCACGCCTAGTCGATTCTATGTTGACCGAAGAAGAAAGCGAAACCGTTGCCACTGACGAAAAAGCCCTGCAACAAAGCCTTAAAAAAGCGCAAACCGAAGTTAATCGCCTGCTAAAACGGCTAACCCAAAACAAAATCTTGGTGCGCTTGCGTGGCGGACGTTATCGCTTTCATACTCGCCAGATTGCCTATTATTTGGCAGCAACACGCCTTTCGGATAGCCCAATAGACACCCTCTTTGAGCTAAACACTCATCCCGACTGGCAAAGCGCATTAGCCTTCGCCAATCAGCATACTTCACTTGATGCCCTTGTTTCTGCTTCGTTAGTAGACACAGAGGATATTCGTTATAGTGGTGTTATGCGCTTGCTAGACTGGCTAAAGTACGGCGGAACATCGGTCTCGTGGCGCAATGCGCTACTTAGGCTGGTTGGGAATTTGTTGGTTGCACCCCATCAATACGCCGTCATCAGAGAACGCCTAGCGTTTGCTCTGTTAGCTAGTGGCGATGAAAGCGTGCTGATTGTCTTTAGAAAAATGCTTCAAAATGGCAGCAGCGATTTACGGCGCATTGGTTGCTTGGGCTTAGGCTGGCTAAAGGACGAAGAAGCCATCCGCCCCATTTCAGAACTCGCCATGGGTGATACAGACCCCAACGTTCAGCTTGCTGCTGTCTTTGGGTTGGGGGCTATTGGCACAGAAAACGCCCTTATGTCCTTGGTGGATGTGCTAGAAATTTCAACCAACAATGATGTGCAACGTGCAATTGCCGAAACCTTAGCCATGTTCCCAGAAACAGGCTATCCCACGCTCTATGACGCTATTCGCGCAGAACCACTGATGGTACGGCGTGCGGCAGTATGGGGACTAGGGCGCGTCAAAACAGATTGGTCACTGATTACGCTTAACGAGGTATACCTTACCGATGACGAGTGGTATGTTCGTTCGGCTTCGGCACAAGTGTTTGAGGACGTTTATGAAGAGGGCAAGCAGGGTGCAAGAACCTACCCCAGTCTTGATAATGTGACGTGGCTAAACCAATGGATACAAGAACAAACAGATATTGGTGCAGTTACCTCTAATTTGCGGGGTATGGGAAAGCTAAGACATGCACTACAGCAGCGCGAGGATGCCCTCATTCGTTTGTTGGCAATTATTCTGGTGGGGCAATTAGGCGTTACAGAAGTGGCAGACTTGCTTTACAACGCGCTTTATGACACCGAAGAAGTCATTCGTGATGGGGCTTATAGGAGCCTGCATGACCTACAAACGCAACACAACGTTCGGCTACAATCACCTGTAGCCTTATAACATCCACTACTTTAGAAAATAGAGCATGGCAGACTAACGTCTAACATGCTCTAGGCGTTATTTGTGCTAATTTTGTAGCAGTTTTGCTTCAACATCTTGGCTAGAGACACCTTCAATCGTCAAAATCTTGTCGCGGTCATTTGCACCTGCAACCACTTCAATTCGTGACGATTCAATCCCTAGTTGGACTGCCATAAACTCCACAAGTTCTTTGTTGGCGGCGGGGTCACCTGCGGGTGAAGCTACCAGTCGAACCTTGAGCGTTCCGTCCTCATCTACGCCAGCAATTTCGGTTTGTGCGGCTTTTGTAACAACACGCACTCCAATGGCAGAGCCACCTCTGGCATCTGTAAATTCAAATTTGCGTCCAGACATCTTTAACATCCTTCGTGGGCTACGAAAGCCGAAATTCTAACGGCTTATCGGTTGAATTGGTAATTACCCTATCACCACATTCTAAACCCGTTTGCAAAAATGCACCACTAGCACGTTACACCTAAAACATCGCCACGATAACGCGAGACAAAATGCTTAAGCCAATGAAAACAACAATCGGGCTAAAGTCCATGCCACCCTGTGCAGGCAAGGCTTGGCGTATAGGGCGCAGCACAGGTTCGGTAATGTCAAAAATGAAGCGTACAATTGGATTACTCAAGTCAATATTTGGAATCCACGTCATGATGGCACGCGCGATGAGTACCAACGTATACAACTGAATAAGAAACAGCAAAAACGAGACAATCATAGTAAAACTCTCCCTTTGAAAACTAACATTTAACGTTCACCAAAGATAGCACGCCCAACACGCACCATTGTTGCACCTTCTTCAATAGCTACTGCATAATCATTAGTCATGCCCATACTTAACTGTGGCAAAACAACCTTAAAATGCTCCGACAAAGCCTCACGAAGTAAAGCAAGGCTACGAAAAATGGGGCGTGTTGCTTCTGCTTCATCATAAAAGGGTGCCATAGTCATTAGCCCTTGTATAGATAAACCCCTTAAACCCATTATCGCTTCAAATTCTTGCCAAAGTTGTGCTTTAACGGCGTTGTTTGTTTCCCAGCCGTGTGCCAAAAAGCCCTCTTTGGTATCTTCGCCAGAAATGTTAATTTCTAGCATGATAGGCAGTACACGCCCCACAAGTTGTGCTTGTTCAGCTAATTTTAGCGCAAGTTTGGGCGTATCCACACCGTGAACCACATCAAAGAGTGTGGCAACGGCTTTTGCTTTACGGCTTTGAATATGCCCTATCATATGCCATGTTGGCAGATTGGTGCGTTGTTGTTTTACTTCAGGTACTTTTAGAGCCGCTTCTTCCACGCGGTTTTCGCCAAAGTGGGTTATGCCCGCATCCAACGCTTCTATAATTGCACTCACAGGCTTAGTTTTACTAACGGCAATCAATGTCACATCATCAGAGGTGCGCCCGGCAACCGCACAAGCGCGTGCAATGTTTTCGCGCACATCTTGAATGTTATCTGCAATGGTGGCGAGGTTGCTCATAAAGAAATGACCGCCCCAAACCGTCCGGTGCGCCCTTTTTCTGCGCGATGGCTGTAAAACTCGTCTACGCCGTCAAAAGTACATAGCCTCATTGTTTCAATATCCTGTACGCCCGCGCTCATCAAATCTCGTCGATTCGCTTCCCATAAATCAATATACGCAGCATTGTCGTCGGGGTCGCGTTGTAAGATGCCCTCTAGTGTACCAAATGATTCTTGGAAGGCTTCTACTACTTCCTCGCCCACCTGAAAATGTGACAAAGAAATACTGGGCCCAATAACAGCACGAATATGTGCAGGCTCACAGTCAAACGCCTCTATCATTGCCCTTATAGTAGCAGAAGCCATACCCTGTACAGTGCCACGCCATCCCGCATGGGCAATTCCAATTGCGCCTTTGATGGGGTCATGAAATAAGAGGGGCGTGCAGTCCGCATAACGCATCACCAGCGGCAAGTCTGGTGTGTTTGTGATAATGGCATCGGCTTTTGCCAGCCACGTTTGCCCCTCTATTGGGCGTTCTGCCACCACCACATCACAGCTATGCACCAGCCACGATGTAACAGCCCGTGAGGCATTTACGTCTAGGGCTTCGTACATCAGATGATGATTTTTCTTTACGGCTTCGGGGGCATCCCCTACGGTGCCACCCAGATTTAAGGAATCAAAGGGCGCAAGGCTAACGCCCCCACGTCGGGTAAAAATGCCGTGTTTTATGTCTAAGTTTGTGTGATAATAACGCAGGTGTTTATAGGTCTTTACGTCTAGCACCGAGTTTTACCTTTCTTAACTTATTTATATTATAACGATCATGCGCGTGGGTTTATACACGCAACCTGTAAAACCGTGCTATACTCAACAAAATAACGCGCGATTTGGCACACTAGGCATTCATATATGGTAAAAATAGAACACCCCATCAGCGTGATGATTGTGGATGACCACCCTTTATTTAGGGCGGGGTTGCAACGTGCGCTTGAGTTTGAAACAGACCTCCTCATTGCTGGCATTAGTGGGGATGGCGAAGAAGCCCTCATTATGGCGAAAAGCCTAAAGCCCCGCGTGATTTTGCTAGACATTAATCTGCCCCGTATGAACGGTTTACAGGTAGCACGCCAACTTCATCTTCAAGATAACCCACCTGCTGTCGTCATCTTGACTGCACATCATGACGATGAACAAGTGATTTATGCATTTAGCATGGGCGCATCGGCGTATTGTACAAAAGATGTGCATCCCGAACATTTAGTAAACACGATACGGGGCGTGGCACAAGGTTACTTTGTCAATGGAGACAACCAACGCTTAACCAAACAACAGGTAAGCGAGTGGCTTCAGCACAAAATTAACGCCAACAAAGGGGTAATAGATGAGCAAGGTCAGCTTGCCCCTCTTAGCTCAAGAGAAATGGAAATTTTGCGGTACGTAACAAAAGGGTACTTGAACAAGGAAATTGCCCTAAAATTAAGCATTAGTCAGCAAACGGTCAAAAATCATATCACATCTATTTTGAAAAAACTGAATGTTAAGGACCGTACACAGGCAGCAGTAACCGCCCTACAACGCGGATGGGTACGACTGAACGAATTATCACAACAGGAGGCATGAAAACCATGAATTTTGACCAAGACGACTTGATGGGCGGAAGCAATCCAAAAGAAGAGATGATTGCGCTTATTACAGAAGAAATGGGCAGTATTCGCCGTCGCATTACAGAAACAAAAGCACAAGTAGAGCAAATGCAATTACAAGTAGACCGTGAACAAACACGCTACTCCAGTATTGCCGTTGAAGTGCGTAATGTCAAAGAGAACCTAGATACCGTCCCCCGTGAAGACATCCGCGACAAATACGAAGAAGCTTTAGAAGCCCGCTTTAGGCTGGCAACCATGCGCGGTCAGCTAGAAAAATTTGAAGCCTCTTATGCTTTTCTGGAACACAACCAAATCATTCTCTCTAAGCTATTAACACAACTTCAGGGATACAATGCACTTCCCGAAGAAAACGGTGATGAGAGCCAAGGTGGCAGTGTTGGGCTAGACATTGTGGGCATTATTAAAACACAAGAGGACGAGCGTTTGCGTTTGTCTCGCGCTATCCATGACAGCATTGCCCAATCGTTGACCAACTTCATTTTGCAATCCGAAATTTGTCAACGCCTGTTTGACCGCAACCCAGAACGTGCCGCCGAAGAATTGCTGATCCTTAAAGCCAATGCCAGTTCTACTTTCCAAAAAGTGCGTGATTTCATCTTTGACTTGCGCCCCATGATGCTGGACGACCTGGGGGTTGCGCCTACGGTGCGCCGTTATGTTGAAAGCTACCGCGACAAAAACGACATTGAAGCAAAAATCGACATTATTGGTGAAGAACGTCGTTTTGAGAACTATAAAGAAGTGATGATTTTCCGCAGTGTGCAAGATTTGCTTAGCATGGCGCGGGATTATGGCATGCCTTCAGAAATTGGTGTTAAGCTCGATATGAGTGGAAATCGCGTTAAAATTGCGGTTGAAGACGATGGTCGCGTTTTTGATGCAGGCAAGCTAAATACTAAAGATGAAAACTCCAATGATGCTCGTTTACAAGCACTTCGGATGCTTAAAAGCAAATTTGAGCTTGTGGGCGGCACGATTGCAGCCACAAGTAGCGAAAATGAGGGTTCAAATGTACGACTTGAGTTACCTGTTGAATAGAAACGGGTAGATTAGGACGGCAATTTGCAGTGTAATTTGCCGTTTAGTAGTACAATAGGACTGTTTGACATTTATCATGAGTAGGTTACACTACTCGTAAGAACGTTTCAACAATTTATTGACAATTGTCTCAAATAAGGGTACTCGCGTGCCATCAATGAAAGCAGGAACGTTATGAATCGGTCTCGACTTTTGATTATTGGTGCATTGGTTTTAGTCGCTGTAGGTGTTGTAGTTGCACTCGCACTCGTCAATAGCCCGGCACCTGCGGCAAACAACACAAGCGTTGACGCAGGAACTCCTGCCGTCAATAATCCTCCCCCTCAAAATGTGGCGCAATCAAGCACAGCATTGCCCACCATTACCCCCATCCCATTCATTGAGGTGGTGATTGCCATTCAAGATATTCCTCGTGGGACGCGTGTACAAGCCAACACAGTAGCACTTGTGCCTTGGCCCGAAGCCGCCGCCCCCGTAAACGCTTATAGCAACGTAGAAGATGTGCTAGGCAAAATTGCACGCACTGACATTTACCGCGAGCAGATTGTCCTTTCAAACACACTTGTCGATGATTTCCAAAGCCTCTCCACAATCGGCTCTGATGCAGCAGCTATCATCCCGCCCAACCGTGTGGCTGTTGCCATTCCTATGGATAGAATTACCAGTGTGGCTTATGCTATTGCTCCTGGCGACCGTGTAGACATTATGGTATCCATGCTTTTTGTAGATGTAGATTCTAATTTCCAATCACTAGAGCCAAATGCCTTTAATAGCTACAATATTGAGCTTGGTGAATCTAATCCAGCGTTGCCAAGTTTTGTACCTGTTAGCATTGCCACCGACGGCACAGCCATTAGTGGTACATTCGATTCTCGTATTTTGCCTGGTGGTTTAACAATTCCTGTTATCATTAGCCCTTCAGAATCTCAACGCCCACGTCTGACTACCCAACGCACCGTACAAGATGCGCTGGTGATTTGGGTAGGTGATTTTCCATTGGATGGTCGTATTTTCCGCCCAGCCCCCACACCGACACCCGTTCAGCCTACAGCAACCCCCGGCGGCGCAAGAGGGCAAGAAAATGAACCCGTACCTACGCAAGTGCCTCCTCGTCCAGACATCATCACTTTGGCGGTATCGCCACAAGATGCAGTGGTACTCACGTGGCTCGCAGAAGCAGGCATCCCTGTTACCTTTGCGTTACGCTCTGCTGCAACGACCACCTACCCACAAACCGACCCCGTGACGTTAGATTACATCATGACACGCTTTAATATCGTTGTGCCAGAGAAATTTGACTACTCCATCGAGCCTGCCATTCGTAGCATTCGTCAGCTTGAAATTGGAACTCGTATTTCACTACGGAACTAACAACTGTGCATAGTCGGGTGGGTTAAGGCATGCAAATGTCTGTGTTAGCCACCCGATTTACAAAAACATCACAAGAGCTATAAGACAATGAGGCATAAGGTGAGTTTATGAGCGGTAAACCAGCAAAATCTGGGTCTGACGACAGTACAAAGCGCATTATTCGCGTGTTACTTGTCGACGACATGGCAGACACACGCGAGATGATTAAAAAGATGCTCTCTTTTGACGAGCAATTTCTTGTGGTGGGTTCGGCAGGTAATGGGCGTGAGGGTGTAAACCTTGCCAAAGAGCTTAACCCGGATATTGTAATTATGGACATCAACATGCCCGACATGGACGGTCTAGAAGCCGCCAGTCGTATCACTAAGGGCGTTCCAACAACGGGTGTCATTATGATGTCTGTCCAGGACGACCAAGACTACATGCAAAAAGCCATGTTGGCGGGTGCACGCTTCTTCTTAAACAAACCTGTGGAAATGGACAAGCTACATGGCACCATTCGTAGCGTGTATGAGCAATATGACCTCATTCGTCGTCAGTTTGAAGCCCTTAGAAGTGCTGTGGTAATGCCTGTTATGGAAGAAGAAAATACAGGCGGTGGCAACCGAAGTGGCCATATCGTGGTTGTTTATAGCCCCATCGGTGGCAGTGGTAAAACCACTATCGCCACTAGCCTTGCTTCAGGTTTGATGAAAGAAGGCGTTAAGACGCTATTGGTAGATGCCAACCTAGAGTTTGGTGACTGTGGCGCATTTTTAGACCTTCGCTCACAATCAACCATTATGGAAGCCATCGAAAACGCCCACGACCTTGATATTGAATACTTTGATAGCATCGTCACCACACATAATAGCGGGATGAAAGTTCTCCTTGCCCCACCACGTCCGGCAATGGGGTCTGATATTAGAGCAACAAACCCTGAAGTGGTGAGTAATATCGTCTCACAAATTTCCAGCTACTACGACTTTATCGTGATTGATACAAGCTGTGCGCTTGATGCTGTAGTGGCTAGTTTGCTAGAAATCGCGTCTAAAATTGTCTTGGTGACATTGCCCACCCTGCCCGCCATCAAGAATACACGCCTTGTACTAGATTTATTGCAAGAGTCGGGTTTTTCACTGGACAAAATATCTTTGGTGGTCAATCGTGTGCCAGAAAACAGCGCACGCACAGCCAAAACCAATCCTACGCCAGAAAAAATACAGGCGTATCTCAAACGCCCTATTGAGGGTACTATCCCGATGGTCGATGAAACTTTCATCCTGACCGCCATCA
Source organism: Anaerolineae bacterium (assembly GCA_034437555.1). Taxonomy (GTDB): domain Bacteria; phylum Chloroflexota; class Anaerolineae; order Aggregatilineales; family Phototrophicaceae; genus JANWYT01. The sequence goes on from DAOTTQ010000077.1 coordinate 22,131, forward strand.
TGAAGGGTGTCCCCGTCATTGGGGTAGACCGTGACACCAATAAACCCCCCATCCGTCAGTTACTTAAACTCTCTGACCATATTTACAACAATCTTATGGGAATTAGTGAGGAAGATGGCACAACCGCAAATGCCCCCAAGCGGAGCGGATGGAACTTGTTCGGCAGTAGCTAGATGAGTGTTATGGAGAAAGTATCATGTCATTACTTCGGCGTATCCCCGGTTCAGGTGGAAACCAGCAAGGCGGAGGAAACCCTCCTCAAGGCGGTAGCAGTGGTGGCGGTAGCGGTGGTAACCTTAGCGAAGAAGAGCGTCGTCGCATACAGGCACAACGCGCCGCTGCTGAACAACGTAAAGCAGTAGGTACTGCGGCAAAATCCAACGAAAGTTACTCTGACATCAAGACGCGCGTCCAGAATAAACTGCTTGCAGACCTTGACCCTACCCTCGATTTGCGTCGTAAAGACGAGGTTCGTCGTCAAATTCAAGAACTCTTTAACGCTATCCTAGCCGAAGAAAACCTTGTTTTGGCAAAAGCGGAACGCGAACGCTTGTTTGAGTCGGTATCAGCCGATATTTTGGGCTTTGGTCCCCTAGAGCAATTGCTATCTGACGATACCATCACAGAAATTATGGTGAATGGGCCCAAGAACATCTTCGTAGAACGTAAAGGGCATGTCACGCTTTCGGGTGTCTCTTTTGAAAGCGATGACCATGTTCTTCGCATTGTTGACCGTATCGTTGCTCCATTGGGACGGCGTGTGGACGAAAGCTCGCCATTGGTAGATGCTCGCTTGCCTGATGGTTCGCGTGTAAACATTATCATTCGCCCTATTGCCTTGTGTGGGCCCACCATTACCATTCGTAAATTCTCCAAATCACCATTAGGGATCCAAGACCTGATTCGTTTTGGCTCTATGACCCAAGAAACCGCCGACTTCCTTCGTGCTTGCGTTATTGGACGGTTGAACATGGTGGTATCGGGGGGTACAGGTTCGGGTAAAACAACCCTTCTTAACGTGCTTTCTGGTTTTATTCCAAATGATGAACGTATCATCACCGTAGAAAACGCGGCAGAACTTCAGCTTCAACAAGAGCATGTTGTCCCTCTTGAAAGTCGCCCAGCCAACATTGAAGGCAGAGGCGCTGTGACCATTCAAGACCTGGTGATGAACTGCTTGCGTATGCGCCCTGAGCGCATTGTAGTAGGGGAATGTCGTGGTGGTGAAGCCCTAGACATGCTCCAAGCCATGAACACGGGTCATGATGGTTCGCTAACCACATTGCACGCAAACACCCCTCGTGACGCTATCTCACGTCTTGAAGTAATGTGCTTAATGGCAGGGATGGACTTGCCCTTACGCGCTATCCGTGAGCAAGTGGCTAGTGCCGTAGACTGTATCTGCCAGCAACAACGCCTTCGTGATGGCACACGTAAAGTAACCTACATCACCGAAGTGCAAGGTATGGAAGGCGAGATGATTACGATGAGTGACATCTTTGAATTTGAGCAGACAGGCATTGAAAAAGATAAAATTATCGGGCGTATTCGCCCAACGGGTATTCGTCCCAAATTCATTGAACGCATTGAAGATGCAGGAATTTCACTTCCTCCGTCTACATTTGGCGTGGGGCAACGTCGCTAAATCGTCTACCATTAGGGGGCAGGAGAACTGCCCCCTTGTCATGTTTGTATTGTAAGGGTTTGGGAGTTTAATTATGGATCCAACAATCGTTATTTTAGGGATCGCAGGCGCACTTACCGTTCTTATCTTGGTTGCAGGGGTGTTTTTAACACGCCGTGAAAGTGACCTGATTGAGATTCGCCTTAATCAAATGGACACGCAAGCTGCCGAAATTACCAGCTTTGCAGACACCGAAGAAGAACGTGAAAGAGAACGTTCCGCTTCGATTGACGAAAGCCGTCGGCGCATCTTTGAGCCACTTAACAATGTCCTTGCTGAACGCAAGTTTGGCAAGAAGTGGAAGCAACAGCTGGCACGTGCCAACCTACGCCTGACGGTAGCTGAATATGGCGTAGCACACATTTTTTCATCGGTAGGCTTGTTTGCGGCAGGCTTTATTGTGCTATTTCCGGGTGACATTATTTTCTCTACGATTGCGGGTGTCATCGGCATTTTTGTTCCCAGAATTTATGTAGGACGGTTGGTAAGCAACCGCCTGATTGCCTTTGAAACACAGCTTGCTGATACGCTTGGTTTGTGGGTGAATGCGCTTCGTTCTGGCTATAGTGTGGTGCAAGCCATGGAAGCCATTGCGCGCGATGCACCCGAACCCACAATGGGCGAGTTTCAGCGTGTAGTTAAAGAAGTTCAAATTGGGATTGACCTTCCCGAAGCCCTATCGCATTTGCTAGAGCGCGTAGAAAGCCCTGACCTTGACCTTGTCGTGACAGCGGTAAACATCCAGCGTGAAGTTGGTGGCAACCTAGCCGAAATTTTGGAAGTTATCGCTGGGACAATTCGTGAGCGCATTAAGCTAAAAGGTGAAATTCGCGTACTTACTTCACAAGGGCGCATTACAGGTTATCTCATTAGCTTTTTGCCCATTTTACTGGCACTCTTTCTAAACCTTATCAACCCTGGCTATATGGGCGAGCTGTTTAGTAACCAGATGTGTGGCTGGCCCATGATTGGCGCGGGGCTTTCGCTGATTGGTATGGGAACTGCGCTCATTCAAAAAATCGTTGACATTGAAATTTAGAGGGCATACTCATGGAACAACTGTTGCCACTGATTATTGTATTTGCCATTGCCATTGTGCTTGGGTTAATGGTGTATACGGGCTTACGCGAAGATAAAGGGCGTGACCCCCTAGAAGACCGTTTGGCACAATACGCCGATGAAAACAAGGTTATTGACTCACTTCAAGACGTAGAGTTATCGCTTGGGTTCAAAGACCGTATTTTAATTCCATTGGTTCAACGGTTATCAGACATTGTGACGAAGTTTACGCCTCAAAAGCAATTAGAGGCAACGCGCCGTCAACTAGAACTAGCAGGGCAAACCACTGACCCCACCCAATTCTTTTTACAACGTATCGCCCTTACTGTCATTTTGGGTTTAGCGGGCGTTTACATTGGTTTTGGGGTGATGGGTGGCGCAATGCCCAATGCTTTGCTCTTTTCTGCGGGCGGGTTTGTGCTAGGGTATAATCTGCTACCGATGTCCCTAAATGGCAAAATCCGTAAACGCCAAGAAAGCGTTCTTAAAGCCCTACCCGACGCGCTAGACCTGTTGGTCATCTGCGTGGAAGCGGGTCTTGGTTTAGATGCGGCTATGGGTAAGGTATATGAGAAGTGGGACAACGAACTAGCGTTGGCATTTGGGCGCGTGCTTCGTGAAATTCAACTCGGTAAACTACGCCGTGATGCCATGCGTGATATGGCGTTACGCATGGATGTTCCTGATGTAAGTTCCTTTACGGCGGCTATCATCCAAGCGGAACAATTAGGTGTGAGCATGTCCAAAATTTTGCGCGTACAATCTGACCAAATGCGCGTAAAGCGTCGCCAAAGAGCGCAAGAAAAAGCCCAACAAGCTCCTGTAAAGATGATGATTCCAATGGTTCTCCTCATCTTCCCTTCCATTTGGATTGTGCTTTTAGGTCCCGCTGTGTTGCGCCTAATGAACACAGATGCCGGCGGCGCGTTCTAAAGCGTTCTTGCCCAATGAAGATACTTAATCCCTTAAAAGCTCAGCCCAACGCTGGGCTTTTTTCTCCTCTGCGCCCATTGATAACCCTCGCGGTAGACACCCTGTTTCCGCCTCGTTGTCACCACTGCGGGCGCGTAGATACCCATTGGTGTGAGGATTGCCAAGACAGCCTAGAAAAACGTCCTTGTACCCCCCTTACGCGCTTTATTGAGGGTTTGGACGGCATTGTTGCTTCGGGATATCATGACGGCATTTTGCAGTCTGCCATTCATGCCTTTAAGTATGATGACCTTATTTCATTGTCGCCTTTTTTGGTCAATCGGCTCTCAAAATCGCTAAAAAGCCAAGATTGGACAATAAACACAATTATTCCTGTGCCATTACACACATCACGACAACAAAAACGGGGGTATAATCAATCTATAGTGTTAGGTGAGCAATTAGCGCAATTGGAGGGCATCCCTCTGGCTACAGATGCACTAATACGCCACCAAGAAACACGCCCCCAAGTGGGCTTGAATCGGCGCGAAAGGATGGCTAACGTGGCAGAAGCGTTCATCGCTAAGCAAGACGTGGCAGGAAAAACCATTCTCCTCCTAGACGATGTGTGTACCACAGGTTCAACGCTTGTGGCGTGCGCCAATGCTGCACGTCTTGCTGGCGCAACAGCTATTTATGCCCTTACCCTCACTTTTGCCCAAAATTAATTATTCATTTCACAACTGGAGTACATCTCATGGATATTACTGTCAATGCCAATAACGTGACTATCTCTCAAGGACTCGAATCGTTTATCCATGAAAAGCTCTCTCGGCTAACGCGCTATCTGCCCAATATCACAAGCATTGTGGTGAACTTTACAATGCAAAAGAGCAATAGAGGTCCCGATGAAGTGATTGCCCAAATTACCATTCGCCACGCACGCGGGGCTATTCTACGGGCAGAAGAACGCATTGCCAACGAGGATTATGATTCAATTAAAGTCGTGACCAACCTTGCGATAGACAAGATGTACCAACGCATAAGCCGCTTTAAGGGCAAACGCAAGGACAAAAGAGACCGTAGCGTTGATAAGTATCAAGCCACTGTAGAAGAAATTGAAGTGGCAGAAGAGTTGCCAGAAGAAGATGAAGTTGTATTAGAAATTCCTGATGCCGAACAACAAGACCCATTCATTTATCGGCGCAAAATTGTTCCCGTATCACCCATGACAGAAGAAGAAGCCATTGAACAAATGGAATTACTGGGGCATACCTTCTTCATGTTCTACCACTCGGAACGCGAGCGCGTAAACGTGCTTTACAAGCGCGAAAGTGGCGGTTACGGGGTACTAGACCCCAGACTAGAATAGACTCGACAGGCAAGGGTTGGCATACGCCAGCCCTTTTTTATTGCTTGCGCCATAATTCCCCCAAAATAACGTATTTACGAAATTCGTACCATGCCATCATCACGCACAATCGCAACCCGTGAAAGCCATCTTGGTAGCCCTTTAACGTAAAGTAACGCCAGCGAAAATGGCGCAGAGGTTGTAGGATGTAATTTTGCGGTTTGGGACGCACACCCTGTTCAAACAGCACTTGGGCATCATAGGCTACATAGCGTTGTTGCTTTTGGATAAAGTGCGTAATGTCTTTGTAGTTGTAGTGTATGATGTGGTGCTGGCATGTGCCTTCTTCGCCATCCAGTACCACCACTTCATGCACTTTACGAAGGGGGTCATAAGTGGCACGTCCTACCTTTAACAAGCGCGTTTGGTAATCGGGATACCATCCCGCCCCCTTTGTTAAATTCCCAAAGAGATAGTTAAAACGAGGAATACGCCAACCCACTGCCGCGCCCACATCGTGAATAGCACGATGAATTTCACTTGCCAATTCAGGGGTGATGCGCTCGTCACAATCCACAAACAACACCCAATCTGCACTCCGTTCTTCAGCAATCTTTAGGGCGGCGTTGCGTTGGTCAGCATAATTTTCAAATGGACGTTGTACTACATACGCCCCTTGCGCCCTTGCCTTATTTGAAGTGTCATCGGTGCTAAAAGAATCAATCACAATGCGCTCGTCTGCAAAAGCTACGCTTTCTAAACAAGCAATAATATGTGCAGATTCGTTATGGGCAAGAAGAATTGCCGTTAGTTTTGTCATGCTAACGCCTGCTTGATAAGGGTCTGATAGGCTTCTTTAAGTTCGGGGGTACGGGGGCTATTTGGGTCTAGGCGATGCAATTGGCGCGATAACCCATAAGCAACCATGCGCTTTGCTAACCATAGCTTCCATGTGGGATAGTGCTTTTCATACAAGCGCAGTCGGCTTTGCCATAAGTTTAGCAAGCTACGCACCTTTACTTGTCCTGTGCTTTGTCCCCCCAAATGAATCACGTGGGACGTTGGCACGCTCAAAATTTGCCAGCCTGCTTTTTTAATACGCCAAGCCCAATCGACTTCTTCGGCATACATAAAAAACGCCTCATCAAAGCCACCCGTTTGGGTGATGACTTCTCGGCGAAGCATCCACGTTGCCCCTAGCGTAAAATCCACATCAAACGGCTTGGGCTGTTCGTATAAAGCACGCCGATAACGCCCGTTAAACGCTGCCTCACGCAATCGCCAGTGCGTTGGAAAGAACTCTGCCCATAATTGGCGTAATCCCGGAAACGCAAACGCGCCATGCTGAAAGCTCCCATCGCCATAGGACAAACGCGCCCCAACAACGCCCACACTTAGGCGAGTTTCTAAAACGCTGATAAGAGCCTGTGTTGCACCCTTTTGGGTAATCGTATCGGGGTTTAATAAATAAACATAGTCGGGCGCGTTGGCAGAGCCGTCAAATAGCCCCAAATGTCGCATCCCTGTATTGTTGCCCTTTGCAAAACCCAAGTTTTCAGGGCTGGCAATCAGTTCTACTTGGGGGAAGTGTTGGGTGATGGCTTGGGCGGTGTCATCTAATGAGGCACTATCCACCACCACCACACGCGCCACAATGCCACTGGCATGTAAATCGTCATAGAGGCTAGATAACGCCTGTAGCACCAGTTCTTTTACATTCCAAGTAACAATCACCACACCCAACAACACCATCGTTTACTGCCCTAGCCCTGCAAAGTTAATGTTTGTCGCATCCAAAAAGCCATTAAGCGACGAAAAATCATTGGGCAAGGCACGCACCACACGCCCCGCCCCCAAAAAGGGTTGCAAAAGCGTAGTCGCAGCCTCATTGGGCAATGGCGTAGACTCACTATCAGGAGAAGGTGTTGCTTCTTCGTCATCGGGGGCGGGTGTAGCTTCGGCACTTTCTAGTCGGCTAAACGTTAAGAAGGCTTCTATGAGGCGTTCTTGCTTGTCTAGCGAAAGCAATGGCGAGACAAACATCACACCACTTGTCCACTCGATACTTCTAAACACCACGCGCAATTGTCCACCAATACCGTCAGTGTCCGATTCTACAAAGGCGTTATAGACATCGGCGGGCATGGCAGTCACATCACATTGGGCATTGGTAAAAGAGGGGAACATTTCTTCATAGGTTTCAAAGTCACGCACACGCGAAAAGCTGTCTAATGCAACGTTTGCGTTGCTATAAGCCAGCGTGGGAAGTACCCAAGAAAACAGGTCATCATAACCCAAACGGCAAAAAGTTCTGCCTGCACTGTCGGATAGGGCATTACCTTCAATGCGTCGGGCGTACAAAATCACCATTTCACGCCCAAAACTGGCACTGCGTCCTTCGCCATATTCAACGCGCAAGACGGGCGTACCGCACTCTTGCGCTCTTGCGCTGGCATAGCCAAGGCTATCTACCCACACCGCCGAAACCACATCCAAGCCCGACCGACAGAGTGCCGTTACCGCTTCTGCGGTTCGGTCTGCCAAGACGATTTTTACATTTACATCGCTCGCTTCTAGGATACGCGCTTCCAGAGATTCAATTTGGGCTTCGGCTTCTTCTCTATTGGCAGGCACAAGTACCAATTGCAAAGGATTTTCTGGAAAGCCCGCAGGGATAGGCGTAGCAATATATGCTAAAGGGGTAGAAAGAGGCGTAGGGCTTTGTGTGGGGCGTGCTGTAATCACAGGTGTTGCATCGCCACCCGCACCACACCCCACCAAAACGCCCATTATCAGTATATAGGTCACTAAACGCCACATGCCGTCCCCCTTTGCTTTAAGTCAAAACGCTACACTCTAAAGTTTACTCTATTCATCCGAATTTGACGAAGCGTTGGGGTCAACCAACCGAATTTGCCTTGCACCCACATAACTATTTCTAAGGCTCACTTCCACATCTTCATGAATCAAGCCCGCCCAACAGTTTTGAGGGTTCTGGCGCACTTCAATACGGGTCATACGAATCGCACCCCAAACAACGGCACGCGCATTAGCGGGCAAATAGTAATAAGTGATGCCTGTTTTGGGGTCGGTTTCACTGATGAGATCGCTTTCAGAACCAATTGCCCAGCGATAAGGAAACGGTGTTGTAGACGTTTCGCACTGAATCCCTACACGCCACGCGCCAGATTCTTCAAATGCCCCCAACGAAGCCGCCATTTGCTCTTGCTGATACACCGTACCGGGTGGTGGATAGCTCGTTCTAATGGGAACGTTATTATAGTTTTCGATGGTGAGCTTAAACACCAACAAATCGCCTACAGGCATAGTAATAGCATTCCGTGATAGCCCTTGTGGTGAAGTTGGCGCATCTACAAGGTCGCCCAGCTTATCAAACTCACTTAAAAAGCGTTCATCATAAGGCATCGTCTCAAATACGACATCTACGCCTACCGCCTGAGGCACAATTTCTGCAAGTGGCTTGCCCCCATTACGAATGGTGAGTTCTGTTTCTTGGCGGATGCGTTGCCCTTCGGCATCTTGCGCCAATGCCACAAGGGTATATGTACCGTCTTCGGGGGGGTCTGCGCCGAGGTCGATACCGCCCTCATAGTCAAAGATGTGTCGCCCCGCCTCGCCCGCTTTGCGCCCTTCTTTACGCGCGGAAATGGGCAATTGTCGCCCATTTGCATCAATGAGGAACACGGTTAATTGGGCTTCTTTTTCCAAGTAGACGTTAATCTCTACGCGGTCGTCCACGCCATCTTGATTAGGCGTAAAAATAGATGGCGCAACCGTAAACGAGGACATGGTGGGCAATTGCACATCCGCGCCCTCAATAGTCAGCGTACCCGTTGTAATTTCGGGGTCTGCACCCTCTTCTGTGGCAATCAGTTCCCACGTATACGTTTGATTGTCTAGCAAGCGTCGTTCTATTGTGCCTAAAACTGTTTCATCTTGTCGTACAAAGCCGTTTACAATACCACTAAACAGCACATCATATTCGCCAGCTGTTCGCATTTCATCTTGCCTAAACGCAAAGGTATCGCCATTATCCGATTCTAAAATAAGGCTAATCGTTGCATTCCGAGATAGCGTGTAACGAAAGGTCGTTAGGTCTTTATCGCCATCGGCATTGGGGCTAATGACAGAATCATCAAACCCCGCCTGAACAATCAACGAGACATTGGGCTGAAGGATTGCCTGCCCCACTAAAAATACCCCTGCAAAACCTAGAATTGCTGCTAAAAGCACCCATACTATCGGGATTCGCATTTTTATTTCCCCTAAGGATGACGGTTCAAAACGGTTTCAGTGTATAGACCACCACACTATCACACAAGGCTAAATTGATAACACTGTACTTTAAGGAGTGACATCTGTACACTATGACGCCTAAACTACACCACGCAATAATTCCAGAGGTTTCCATTGTCAGAAGAAACAAGCACTCTTAAACCACCACCCAACGCCACTCCCACTGCCGAAGGAAACATCGAGCAACCCTTGATTTGTGTTCCTGAGCAGTTTTTGTTCCCATACACCACAACCGCACTTCGCTTAACAAGCAAGGCTTATATAGAGACGGCACGCTTTGCCATTGATAACGCGCAAACGCTCGTTTGGGCAAACTATTTGCCTAAGGGCAAGGCATTTACCCCCTTTATCGGCATAGAGATTGCGGTTTTAAGTTTTTCGGCAGACGAACATGGCGCAAACGTGCTGGTAGAAAGCAGACGGCGCGTTCTCATTCATCACACCAGCATAAAAAAGCCCTACACCTATGCCATCGCCACACCGCTGGAGGATGAAAAAAAGGGTGACCTTAAGAAACCCCTCGCCTACCTGCTAGAACTGTTTCAACAGGTTGTGGTGCTTAACGAAAATATCCCGCCCGTAGTGGCAGAGTATGTGGCACAACAAGACGATGCCAGCCTTGTCACCGATACGCTCTCGGCATTGCTAACGTTACCACCCAAAATACGTCTATCGCTTTTGGAGCAAACAGATCTTAGCCGAAGAATTGACATTCTTGCAGAAAGCATGCTTCAAGAGCTAAACACGCTTGAACTACACACCGACCTGAATAATCAGGTACAAAGTGATATGGCACGCTCGCAACGCGAAATGTATTTGCGTGAGCAAATGCGTATTATTCAGGGCGAGCTAGGCGAAGCCGACCCCTTCCAACAAGACCTGACCCAGCTGCAATCACAGCTTTTGCAAGCAAAGATGCCCTCTGACATTCAGGCAAAGGCGTTTCAAGAACTGTCGCGATTGTCCTTGCTTACGCCCCTCTCGCCCGAAGCGGGCATCATTCGCACCTATATTCAGTGGCTGATTGATGTACCATGGAGCAATGCCACCAAAGATAACCTTAATTTGCCGCATGCAGAAAAAGTGCTAAAGAAAGCACATCATGGGCTAGACAAGGTAAAAGAACGCATCCTAGAGCATATTGCAGTGCGTAAGCTGGCAGGTAGTAAGATGAAAAGCCCTATTTTGTGCTTTGTAGGTCCTCCTGGTGTGGGCAAAACCTCGCTAGGCAAAAGCATTGCAGAAGCACTAGGACGCGAATTTGTGCGCGTTAGTTTGGGGGGCGTGCGTGATGAAGCCGAAATACGGGGGCATCGCAGAACCTATATTGGCGCAATGCCGGGGCGCATCATCCAAACCATGAAGCTGGCTGGCACAGTAAACCCTGTGTTTATGCTAGATGAAATTGACAAACTTGGGGACGATTATCGTGGCGACCCCGCAGCCGCCCTTTTAGAAGTGCTAGACCCCGAACAAAATCAAGCATTTTCTGACCATTATCTGGATGTGCCGTTTGATTTGTCACAAGTTTTGTTCATCACAACAGCCAATGACCTAGACCCCTTGCCAGAAGCCCTAGAAGACCGCCTAGAGGTCATTGAATTTAGAGCGTATACCGAAGAAGAAAAAACAGAGATTGCACGCCAGTTTTTAATCCCAAAAGCCCTAGAGGCACACGGGCTTCATCGCCGTGGCATTCAGTTTCAGCAGGACGCGCTTCAGTCACTCATACGCCACTATACCCTAGAGGCAGGTGTGCGTAACCTAGAGCGTGAACTTGCCCAAGTGTGCCGTAAATTGGCGCGTTTGGTTGCCACTAAAAAACCATACCCCAAACGCATCACAGCTAAGTTAGTAGAGAAGTATCTGGGACCGCCCTATTTGCTAGAAAGTCGTGTCAATCGTGAAGATAGCATTGGCACAGTCACAGGCTTGGTTTGGTCGCCTAGCGGTGGAGATACCCAAGTCATTGAAGTGTCACTCTTAGCGGGCAAGGGCAATTTAACGCTGACAGGACAATTGGGAGAGGTGTTACAAGAATCCGCACAAACCGCGCTCTCTTACATGCGTTCACGCGCCTATGACCTAGACGTTCCTACCGATGATTTTGAGAACTTTGATGTTCATATTCACCTGCCCGAAGGTGGCGTACCCAAAGATGGTCCCTCTGCAGGCATCGCGTTGGCTATCGGCATCATTTCTGTGTTTACAGAGCAAAAAGTGCGAAGCAACTTTGCCATCACAGGCGAAGTAACGCTACGCGGAAACATCTTGCCCGTAGGGGGCATTAAAGAAAAAGTGTTGGCAGCACGTCGCCAAAAAATTGCTAGCGTTATTTTGCCCGCCGACAACGAAAAAGACCTCATCGACATTCCAAAGGTAGCACGCAAGGATATTAACATCATTTTTGTGCGTCACATGCACGAAGTGATCGAACTCATGCTTTTGCCTGCGCCCGAACAACGGCACCGTGATATTATTGCTGCCGAAGAAGACGATGACGATGATGAAATCGGCGAAGTCAAAATAAAATCATAAGGTATTTGATGATAAAATGGGCGTTTTACATGGTGGTATTACTCACGTTGGGGGCTTGCCAAGCACCCAATGTGGTAGTGGTATCTGGAACGTGCGGTGCGTTTGCACTCGCGGAGGGCGTGGCTTGTGAGCGTATGAGTAATGACATTACACTCTTACAAAGCAATGGTACAAAAACCATCACCTACTTCAACGCTATCATCACCATAGACGGTTTGCTTTATGCGCGTGAAACTGCCACAGGAGCCACTTTTATTGCACTGCGAGGCGTTACGGTATTCAGTGCAAATAACACCACACGCCAGCTTTCCGCAGGAACACAGCTTATGGTCAATCGTGATGCTGAGGCGGTTACGGGAACACTAGGTAACATCGCACCCTATGATGAACGTGAAATTTTAGCCCTCACCCCTAGTAACCCCACCCTCAATAATAGCGAAATTTCGCAAACAACCCCTGATGCGTCGGGGCAACTGTTGATTGCGCCTGCCAATAGCAACACATCGGCAACGCCACCGACAACCCAACCCCGCCAAAGCACAACACCCGCCCAATGTGCCACAAGCACGGATTGGACGGGGCGTTACACGGTACAGCGTGGCGATGTTCTCTCACGGATTGCGGGACGTTATGGCGTGTCACTTGAGGAACTCATTGGTGCGAATTGCCTTACGAACCCCGACCGAATCCGCGTTAGCGATGTCTTGCGCGTGCCAAATGTTGCAACCCTTACGCCCCCAAATGCGCCCACACTTACGCCAAGCGCAGTAGCATTTAGAGCAGATAAAAGCGTTCTTGCACAAAGCGAGTGTACGGTGCTTCGTTGGGATGTCTTTAATGTCAGTGCTGTGTTCATTGATGAAACACCCACGACAGGCAACAACATCTTAAACGTTTGCCCCACCCAAACGACAATCTACACACTACGGATAATGTACCCTGATGGCACAGAAAGCACGCACATTACAACGCTTACGCTTAGCCCTTGATGAGTTTTTAGGGATTATGCCCACCTTTTACCCCACGATAGCCTAAATTTGGATAGAAGCGCGTGCCATGACGTGCTATGCTATCGTCTTATACTATGACGAATAGTAACCAGAACAGGATGTACTGTATGCGATACGCGCTTTATTTGATGACTTTTATTTTGTTGGTGGGCTGTAACGCGTTGTCAGAACCGACACCTACCCCTACAAACACCCCCACCGAAACGCCTTTGCCCACCGTGACGGCTACGCCTTCGCTTACCCCTACGGCAACCATCACGCCATCGGCAACGCCATCACCCATCCCCACAGAAACGCCAACGGCGACCTATACGCCCAGCATTACGCCCACAGCCAGCGTTACACCACAGCCTACGATTGGCTTTAGCTTTGATAGCTGGCAACGGGTTGAAATTCCTAATAGTATTCGCGCAGGCGTAACTAGCCCACTTGTGGTGTATACCAACAGCAACAACCAATCCACCATTGGCAACATTGCCACACCGGGCGCAGAAAACCGCGTGCAAACACTTTATGCTATCTCGCCAAATTCCCCCCTTAATCGCATTCAGCTTTTACAAATGGACGCATCCACTGGCAATCAAATTTACTTGTCACGCAATGGCAAATCACTGGCGTATTTACAGCCCACAGGCAATAACTTTGGGCTATACATCATTAGCCTAGAAAATGGCTACGGGGGGCGCGTGTTGCCCGTTACAAGCCTTACACAACGAGGCATTACCAGCTTGCCCGTGTGGTCACCCAACGGCGAACAATTGGCACTCACGCTGGATACAGGCTATGCACTAGATATTTTCTTGTATGACCGCAACGGCGCAGGGCGCACCAATGTTTCAAATTCACCCGCCTCTGATTTTTATCCCACATGGTCACCTGATGGGCGTTATTTAGCCTTTGTCAGTGACCGCAACACTTGCCCCTCATGGACACCGGCTGATGCAGGTTTCTGTGATGTGCTCACACAGCCCGCCCCTGTGGGAGGCAACGTCTTTGTGCTAAATATCAGTGATGGCACAATACGACAAGTGGGCGAAATGACCACCACAGAACCTCCCCGTTGGGTCAACAATCGCCTCATTGCCATTGCCGAAGGTGACATTAGCAACATTCTTAACCCACAACGCACGCTTTGGCTAGGGGATGCAGAACGTGGTACAGCAACGCCTGTGTTACTTAATGGCGATTCTGCCAGCAATACGCTGTATCTTAGTGATGTGTGGTCACCTGATGGGAGCGCATTGGTGTTTCAGCGCATCACGCCCTCTACAACCAGCGTTGTGATGATGGGCGCAAATGGCACATTAGTAAGAGAACGCACCGAAGACCTTGGGTTTCCACGTTTTGGAATGAGCGCCACGTGGTCGCCTCTCAATGACCGTATTGCCTTCGGGGGCTTAAATGGGCTTTGTCCTTATGGGGTGCGCGTCGCAGATCGCGCTTTTGACTGGGTCGCCACGGGTAATCCGCCGCCCAGTATGTGTAGCCCTCAATTTTCGGCAGATGGGCAATGGTTGGCGTTTAGTGGCGTAAACCCGCGTGTTGATGGACGCGATGACATTTATATTAGCACCAGCAATGGTTTTAGCGCGGTCAATTTAACCGTCGATTTACGCGGACAAATGCAGCTCATTGGTTGGATGGGGGGCGTGCCGTAACAGCCCCCTTCTCGATGGGTTATAGAGACTGTATTCGGTTTATCAGCACTTTTAAGAGAGGGAAGCACATTATGACAGATTTTACAGGCAAAATTGCCATCGTAACGGGCGGAAGCAGGGGTATAGGCAAAGCCATTGCCCTAGAACTGGGCAAGGGTGGCGCAACAGTGGTTGTTAATTACAACAGCAGTGCATCGTCCGCCGAAGAAGTCATTACAGCCATTAAAGCCAGTGGTGGCGATGGCATGGTGTACCAAGCCGATGTTAGCGATGCCGACCAAGTTATCGCCCTATTCAAAGCTGTAAATGAGGCTTATGGTCGCATTGATATTTTGGTCAACAACGCGGGCATTACCCGTGATAACGTGATTATGATGCTAAAGCCCGATGACTTTGATGCTGTTCTTAATACCAATTTGCGTAGTGCGTGGCTGTGTAGCAAGTATGCCAGCCGTACCATGATGAAACAACGGAGTGGGCGCATTATCAACATTTCTAGTGTGGTGGGTATCGCGGGCAATGGTGGACAAACCAATTATGCTGCCAGCAAAGCAGGCTTAATTGGGCTAACGAAGTCATTGGCAAAAGAAATTGCCAGTCGTGGCGTAACGGTTAATGCGGTTGCGCCCGGCTTTATTGCCACCGATATGACCGACTCGCTAGGCGATGACATTATGAAGAAAGCCATTGATGCCATTCCGTTAGGTCGACAAGGCACACCCGAAGACGTGGCGAAAGCCGTTGCTTTCTTGGCAAGCGATGACGCAAATTACATTACAGGGCAAGTGATTGTCGTTGATGGTGGCATGGTAATGTAAGCCATTCCAAAGTAAACACGCAAAACGTTAAGGGCGATACATAGTTATCGCCCTTTTTAATTCCCGTGCTATAATCTATAGAATCAAATCCAAATTAGATTAAGAGGTTTTTTCCATGACTTATGAAGCCATTCTTTACGATGTTCACGAAGGCGTTGCTACTTTAACACTTAATCGCGTAGAAACACGCAATGCCCTGAATAGTGCTATGTACCGCGACCTTAAACATGCCCTTGAAACCGTAAAAAATAGCCGTGATGTCCGCGCTGTGGTACTTACTGGCAATGGTAAAGGGTTTTGTAGTGGGCAAGACCTTGCAGAACTTAATGAACTCGTGGGGCAAGGCATGACTGTAAGTGACATGCTACGCGCCAATTTGAACCAAATGATTTTAGATATGCGTGCGCTAGAAAAACCGATTATCGGGGCAGTTAACGGCGTGGCAGCGGGTGCAGGAGGGTCTTTGGCACTGGCAACCGATATTCGCGTCGCATCCCAAGAAGCCAGTTTTGTGTTTGCTGCGTTTGTCAACATTGGTATTATCCCTGATGGGGGCGGAACGTATTTGTTACCCCAGCTCGTTGGTGCAAGTAAAGCCCTAGAGCTGGCATGGTTGGCAGATGCACAACATCGCATCAGCGCACAAGAGGCGTTACAATTAGGTATCATCAACCGTGTGGCATCCCACGATAGCTTTTTGAGTGAGGCGCAAGAACTGGCACAACGCCTTGCAAAAATGGCAACGCTCGCACTAGGGCAAACGAAGAAAGCCGTTTATCAGGCAATGGAACGGTCTTTAGCACAAGCCCTTGACCACGAAGCAACGACCCAAGGGCGCATGTTCCAAACACACGATTTTAGTGAGGGTGTGCAAGCCTTCTTAGAAAAACGCCCCGCCCAATTCAAAGGAGAGTAATTCGCTTATGGCAAGCATTTTTACCAAAATTATCAACCGAGAAATTCCCGCAGATATTGTCTACGAAGATGAACTAGTAATTGCCTTTAGGGACATCAGCCCCAACGCGCCTGTTCACATTCTCATTTGCCCCAAGCGTGAAATCCCAACAGTGAACGACATCACACCAGAGGACGAACCCACATTAGGGCGTTTATTTACAGTGGCAGCCAAGCTAGCTAAAGAGAACAACATTGCAGAAAGTGGCTATCGCCTGATTACCAATACCAACGGAGACGGTGGTCAAGAGGTATATCACATTCACATGCACTTAGTGGGTGGCAGAAAATTGGGCAGAATGTTAAAGAAACAAGACGAGGCATAAAAATACTAAGGGGGCAGAAGTGCCCCCTTTTTTATTGCTTAATAACTAAGGTGCTGTTGTTGCTTCTTCTGTTGCTTCAGCTGTCATTTCTACTTCTTCTGTTGCTTCAGGCGTCATTTCTGCTTCTTCCGTAGATTCAGCGTCTGGAACAATATTAAAGGGCGCAAAGCGGTCAATGGCTTCATTAATTTCGTCAATAGACAGTGGGTTTTCTACCAATGTACCGTTGATACGAAGTGTGGGCGTGCTGGTTGTGCCTTGTTGACCACGAAGCAAGAGGTCGTTAATGGGTGCAGTACGGAAGCAGTCAGTGAGTGTGTTTACGTTTACACCCACACCTTCCGCGCCCGCACGAATGCGGTTTGTGGTAAAGGCGGTTTCACCAAAACGGCTTAACCAATCAAAGAAAACATCGTGTAGCTCCCAGAACTTATTTTGGTTAGCGGCACACAGGGCAGCCCGTGATGCGCCTTCGTCATTGGTAATGCCCCGTGACACAGGCACAAACGTGAAGTTAATTTCGCCACGTTCAATGCGTTCTAGCAATTGTGGAAAAATCGTATCATGAAATTCGCCACAAGTGGGGCAACTAAAGCTAGAATATTCCACCACTTGCACCCGTGCATCTACCCTGCCCAAACGAGGGAAACCTTGCTCATTCGCGCTTTGTGGTAGGTCAATGTATCGCGCTAGTGTTTCTTCGCTTATAGGGGCTTCTGCGGGCTGATTTGCCACAAAGAATAGCCCACCAATAATTACGGCGACAGCAACAATCCCCCCGACTACTGTAAAGCCACGCTGGCGTTGTTCTTGTTGTTTTCGTTCTTCAAGACGTTTTTCTGTACGAGAACGTTGTGACATGCGTTATTTCTCCGTTGGGTGCATAAAAAAGTTCATTAAAAGCGTGCAGAAGTGTAGCAAGCCTCTTGTGAATTGGATAGAGATACTATGACATGCGTTTCTTCCAACGCAGCAAATGGTCTAAAAAGCTACTCATGCCAGAAGGAATGGTGTCAAACACAGTAGGGTACTTAACAATCTTTGCTTGTATCACCTGTGGCAACGACTGGATATATAAACCCTTGGGTGTAGGCGAGGGTGCTTCGTCATTAGGATGCAGTATGGTTGAAATGCGTTCATAGCGAATCAACTCTGCAACGATAATCCGAATTTGACGAATATCCTCCTCTGTGACAGGGCGATAAACCACACTTCTAAGACGGTCTTTTTCATCGAAGGCAAGTGTAAGCCCACCAAAAATATCAATGCTTGCGCCTTCAAAGTTTCTGTAGACGGTGTCATTTAGTTCTAGGCTTCGCACGCTAAAGTACGTCATAAAGGCATACCCATCCGCGTTACGATACGTCCCCATTGGCAATAGCTCCTCGTCTATCTTTAGCGAGAGCGCAGGGAACACGGTTTGCTCTAAAAAGAGTGCCGATGAAAGCGCATTGGTAAGCGTTTTTGGCAAGCGAATATCAGGCAAGTTTTTAAGGGCTTTAAGGTGTTTTCTAGCATCTGCTTCGCTTAAAATGTCCCGTTTTGCAAACACATGAATCAGCATTTCTTCAAATTCACCCTCATAGCCAATGCTATCCGCAGACAAAAATGCCTTTGCCATATCTGCAAAATCCATCTCACCCACAGGCGCAAGCTCAATTGCCATCATCACTAAATAGCCAAGAGTGTCACGGGCTTTAATCACCGCCATATAAGGCGAGTGTTCTTTGCCGTATGCCTCATACATGCCCACCAGCGCATCATAGCACGCCCCGGTAAACAGCCGTGAGTAATTGTGTTCTTGGCGTGAAAGTGTCATTTCGGGGTCAGTGGGCAAGTATTCCAACACATCAAAGGGCTGGTATGTAAACGCATTAAGTGCATTACGTAGATAGATGGTGTGTTCAGGCGTAGAAACTTCACCTTTTTGTAAGGCTTCTACTAAATGTTCTGCCACTTGGCTAACAAAGTTAGACACGCGCAAGTCGTTGTTTGTCCACGATAGCAAGCGACGAATGAGCGTGTCATCGTGTAATGCCACTAAAACCGCCGCAATATCACCAAAAGACTCATGAAACCCACGACACCCTAAGCCAAAAGACTCATTCCAAAAGTCGCGCATCCCATCTAAAACCGCATGAGCCGTTTCATGGCTTACAATATCAGCATTTTCTGCTGTACTAACCACTTTGCCTTCAACCGTTGTGTAAGTATGAAAGCCTATCATGCGTGCTTGTTCGTTGTAAAAAGCATTAGACAGATTGCCAACGTGCGGGTCTATAGTTAAGCGTGCCGATGGAAACGCCCACGATATCGCACGACGCGTATAGCGTTCAAACATTCTTAGTGTAAATGTGGTGTAGTAAAAAGCGTTTACCAACGCAAACTCGGGCTTATCTGACCAATGAAAATAATTGCCATCCTCATCGGGTTTCACGGTAAGCCCTGTGCTATCTTCAATCCGCACCCGTGAGTTAATCAAGCCCTCTTGGGCATCATCACTGTGCAAATAGCGCACTTCTGGCTCATCAATCATCGGATTTTGCGGGTAAACCAGCAAACCCACATTACATACAGCTTGTTCGGGCAAAGGTTCTTCATGCAACGTAAAAGAACTCATGCCACGTTGTGCCATCAAACTAGGCAAATTGGCACGGCTATTGTGGTTTAGACGCTGTAGCAGGCGCATCATGCCCTGCTTTGCGTCCCCGTAGAAATGTGAATCCTCAGATTTAGACATTGTTATCGCTCCTTGTTCGTTAAATACATTATAACCCCGCGAATGTTTTATACGTCTTAGATTACAAACATTGATAAACTTATACACATATATCAACTAATCAACTAAAAACTATTGACAGTATCAATCTTGATTAGGTACAATACAGATATTCGTCAAAACTGCTGTCATCAAAAAAGGAAATAGCCCATGAACTCGTTTGGCGCACGTGGTAAGTTTGACACAGGCAACGGAGAAGCGATTATTTATCGTTTAAGCGCGTTGTCTGAAAAAGGCGTGGGGCGTATTGATAAGTTGCCCTTCTCCATCAAAATTCTGCTCGAAAACGCACTTCGTCATCTTGATGGGCGCGCCGTTCAAGAAAAGGATGTTGCCAACCTTGCAAATTGGAGTCCTACAAGCTCTGCAACAATCGAAATTCCATTTCAGCCCGCTCGTGTTATCCTTCAAGATTTTACTGGCGTGCCTTGTGCCGTAGACTTGGCGGCATTGCGTAGCGCAATGGTGCGCTTGGGTGGTGACCCCAAGAAAATTAACCCCATTGTTCCCGTTGACCTTGTGATTGACCACTCGGTTCAAGTGGATTTCTTTGGTAGCGATAGTTCTCTTTTACTTAATAGTGACCTTGAATTTGAACGCAACGTAGAACGCTATGAATTTTTGCACTGGGGTCAAAAGGCATTTAACAACTTCCGCGTTGTTCCCCCCGCGACGGGCATTGTGCATCAGGTCAACCTTGAGTACCTTGCCAAAGTAGTGCAATTGGTAGATGACAAAGAAGGCGAAGGCAAGGTCGCCACATTTGATACGCTTGTAGGCACAGACAGCCACACCACCATGATTAACGGCTTAGGCGTGCTGGGCTGGGGCGTTGGGGGCATTGAAGCCGAAGCTGCCATGCTTGGACAACCTATTTACATGCTGATGCCCGAAGTCATTGGTTTTAAGATAACAGGTAGCCTGCCACAAGGCACAACCGCTACCGACCTTGTGCTTGTGGTGACACAAATGCTTCGCAAGAAAGGCGTTGTGGATAAGTTCGTAGAGTTCTATGGCACAGGCTTAAGCAGTATGTCATTGCCCGACCGCGCGACTATCGCCAATATGGCACCCGAATACGGGGCAACGATGGGCTTCTTCCCTGTGGACGAAGAAACACTAAGCTACTTGCGCCGTACAGGGCGCGATGAAGCCACTGTGGAGCTTGTACGTCGTTATAGCATTGAACAAGGCCTGTTCCGCACAGATGCTACTCCCGACCCCATTTTTACGGACAGCCTAGAACTAGACCTTAGCACAGTTGAACCCAGCATGGCGGGTCCTATGCGCCCCCAAGACCGCGTGCTAGTACGCGACATGCAATCTACCTTCCAAGAAGCCTTGCGTAAGCCCTCTAGTGAACGCGGGTTTGACCTCACCGAAGATAAAGTAGGCAGTACAGCCACCGTCAAGAACGGTCACACCAGCGAAATTAGGCATGGTGCAGTGGTCATTGCAGCCATTACCTCTTGCACGAACACCAGCAACCCTTCTGTGATGGTTGGGGCGGGCTTGCTGGCAAAGAAAGCCGTAGAACGCGGTTTAACACGCAAACCCTACGTTAAAACCAGCCTAGCTCCCGGCTCTAAAGTTGTAACGAGCTATCTGGACAAAGCCGGCTTAACCCCTTACTTAGAACAATTGGGTTTCTACACAGTAGGTTATGGGTGTACCACTTGTATTGGCAATTCGGGTCCGCTACCCGAAGAAGTTTCTGTTGCCATCAAAGAAGGCGATATTGTGGCTTCGGCAGTATTAAGTGGTAATCGCAACTTCTCTGGGCGCATTAGCCCCGAAGTGAAGGCGAACTACTTGGCATCTCCTCCGTTGGTGGTAGCGTATGCGTTGGCGGGTACGGTAGATGTTGATATTTACAACGACCCACTAGGCTATGATAAAAACGGCGAGGCTGTATATCTTAAAGACATTTGGCCCACCCAAGAAGAAGTATTAGATGCGGTGCAAAATTCGCTCTCTGCGGACTTGTTTAACGAGCAATACGGCAACGTTTACACAGGTAACCCAAAATGGAACGCCATCCCTAGTGCAACGGGTGACGTTTACCAATGGAACGATGACAGCACTTACATTCAAGAACCCCCGTTCTTTATTGATATGCCCACCAATCCACCCGGCGTAAAGACTATTCAAGGGGCGCGTGTACTTGGACTGTTTGGCGATAGCATCACCACAGACCACATCTCGCCTGCCAGCAATATTGCTGCTGATAGCCCTGCTGGACAGTATTTGCTAGAAAAAGGCATCATCAAGAAAGACTTCAACAGCTACGGCGCACGGCGTGGCAATGACCGTGTGATGACACGCGGCACGTTTGCCAACATCCGCCTACGTAACTTGCTGGTTAAAGACAGCGAAGGTGGCGTAACGTCTTACTTGCCCACTGGCGAAGTGCTGTCCATTTACGATGCTTCGATGAAATATCAACAAGACGGCACAAGCCTTGTCATCTTGGCTGGTAAGGACTATGGCATGGGATCTAGCCGTGACTGGGCTGCCAAAGGCACTCTCTTATTGGGCGTAAAAGCCGTTATCGCAGAAAGTTTTGAACGTATTCATCGCAGTAACCTTGTGATGATGGGCGTACTCCCCCTTGTGTTTGAAGCGGGTCAAGACTGGCAATCACTGGGCTTAACAGGTGAAGAAACGTTTGACATTGAAATTGATGACAACGTTCAACCCCAGCAAAAAGTTAGTGTAATGGCGACCGACAGCGCGGGCAACACCAAGAAATTCTTTTGCACTGTGCGCCTAGATACGATTGTGGACGTGGACTACTACAAAAACGGCGGCATTTTGCAAACGGTTCTTCGTAACTTCATCAAGGCATAACGCTTTTTCTATCTAACCACATAAGGCGAGTCATTGTGGCTCGCCTTTTTTCTTTTATGGGATAGCATGTCAACCTCTACAGAAACACCTCATCATCGCTACAACGCCATGCAATTCTTTAACTTCCGTTTGCTCATCTTTGGGCGGTTTGCAGGGCAAACCGGCGAGATGATGGTCAGCGTGGGCGTGGGCTGGGAAATTTATGAGCGCACAGGAGATGCCTTCGCGCTGGGTTTAGTAGGTTTAGTACAGGTCATTCCTGTACTGTTGCTCTCGCTCATTGGTGGGTACTTTGCAGATATTTACAGCAGGCGCATAATTACGCTTGTCTCACAGTTAGTTTTGGTGGTTTGTTCGGTTGCACTTGCGGTTATTTCCATCACAGAAGCCCCTCTCGCCGTGATGTATGGGGTGCTGGCACTCATTGGCGTGGCACGCGCGTTTAACAACCCTGCGGAGGGTGCGCTGACACCCCAAACTGTACCCCCTGAATACTATTTTAACGCCGCAACATGGAGTTCTGCTGTGTGGCAATTATCTGCCATTGGCGGTCCGGCTATCGGTGGTTTGTTGATTGCCCTTACAGGAAGCGCAGTAGCGGTTTACCTAACCAACATCGTTGGGGGCTTAATTTTTGTCGTGGCGTTGCTTTTTATTCGTGTCAAGTCTAAAAATAACATCGCACACCTAGAACCACCCGTTGAATCGCTTAAAAACGGCTTGCGTTTCTTGCGCGATACCCCTGTTATTCTTGCCTCAATTACACTAGATATGTTTGCAGTGTTATTTGGGGGCGCGGTGTTCTTACTGCCTGTGTTTGCCAAAGACATCCTACAAGTGGATGCTGTGGGTCTAGGGGTTTTGCGTGCAGCACCGTCTGTTGGGGCATTGGTAATGGCAGTGTTTTTATCACGGCGTATCGCCTTTAAGAATGCGGGGCGGGTACTGTTATTAGCGGTGGCAGGTTTTGGGGTGGCAACAATTGGTTTTGGTTTATCGCAATCGTTCTGGCTATCGGTATTCTTTCTATTTTTAACGGGTGCACTGGATAATATCAGCGTAGTCATTCGGCATACGCTCGTTTTAACGCGCACGCCCGACGAGATGCGCGGACGAGTAAACGCTGTCAACATGATTTTTATCGGGTCATCCAACGAGCTTGGGGGGTTTGAATCGGGTGTGGCAGCCGCCATCTTAGGAACAGTAGGTTCTGTTGTGTTTGGTGGTATTGGCACAATTGCGGTAGTAGGCTTAGTCGCTTGGCTATCACCCGACTTACGCAATCTAAACCAGCTAGAAGAATCTAAAGAACTCACTAGCTCATAATGCGCCCTTGTAGCGCAGCAGGAATGGGAACGCGCAAACGGTGAAGCACTGTAGAAGCTACATCCATCAATTGATAAGGCGCAACTTCACCTTGCCCCTTTTGCGCCTCATGCAAAATAAACATGCCTTCTTCGGCATGGTTTGCGTCATCAGGTCCCGTGTCATTTTCTAGCGTGTAGTGGGTGGGATAACCAACGCCCCCTACTGCACGCCAGTGCAAATCACCAAAATACACAATTAAATCGGGCGCAAAACCGTTCACAGCTTTATAGACTTCGTGAGGACGGAACACGCGCGTGCTTAAAGGCGTTCCTTCTGGGCTTGTAATCGCTTTTAACTGCTCTGTCAGCGTATTTAACATGGACTCGATTTCATGGGTTGCGATAACGCCTTGTGGTTCGCGCCCTTGCACATTCATAAAGATGCGCCCGTAATACCCCCCTGTTGACCACGCCCGCGTTTGTGTCCAATCCACATCTTGCACGTTAAACGCCTGAATTTGCCCCTCTGGGGGCGTACTTTTTAGGGCAAGCCAGCCGTTTTGCCAAAGCCAATGGTTAATGGCAATTGCACCGTCCATACGCTTCGCCCCATGGTCACTTACCACAAGGACGCTCGTTCTATCGTCAACGTGCGCCAAAACACGCCCTACCCACGCATCTACAAAGCGATAATAATCTTTGATTGCATTTTCAAACGGGTTATTAGGTTCGTACAAGCGATGCTGTGGGTCTTGATACCGCCAAAATGCATGGTGAATACGGTCAACCCCAATATTCACATGCACCGCAAAATCCCACTCTTGCGTGGTTAGCAAGTGTTCAAACGCTTGGTACTGTATCTCTGTCAGGTCATAGATGCGCTGAAGCAGTGCGGGTTTCTCGCTGGTTCTAAAGTTTCCGGCATCAAAGCTATAATTGGGGAACTTTTTTAGCAGGTCGCTTTTAAGAATTGTGGGAAAGGTGAAGGCACTCTCACGGTTTGGCGTAGTAAAATCGCTCACCAACGACCCTTTAAGAGGCTTTATGGGGTATGTTTGCGGAACATTCACTACCAGCGAAGGCTTATTGTGTTCTGTTAGGTAATCCCACACACGCGGAAACTGCACCGAGTGACTATCAGCTGTAGAAAGCTCATCATAGCCATAATTTGCGCGGTTACGAAAGCCATACACACCCAGCTCGCCCGCGTCACGCCCACTAAACATGCTTGCCCATGCTGGCACAGTAATACACGGCAGAGATGAACGCATCACGCCCCATGTTCCCCCATTCATCAGTTGTGATAAGTGAGGTAAGTGAGCGCGATAACGTTGAAAGACAAGCTCGGGGCTGGCACAATCCAAACCAATCACCAAAAAGCGGCGCGGTTTTCCTCGTCTAAAGAAGCGATTCATAGGGCTATGGAGTGGTATCTTCTGGGGTGGATTCGTTTCCTAAGATGCGTTGTACCACGCTCAGGTTATCAGCGATCGTCCCTAATACCCCATTGATAAAGCGTGCGCTATTGTCTGCGCCAAACGTCTTTGCTAGCTCAACTGATTCATCAATTGCCACACTTAACGGCACATCAGACACCATCCCTATTTCAAAGAGGGCAATTCTGAGCGTGTTACGGTCAGTAATGGCAAGTTGTTCAATCGGGAAGTCAGAGGCGACAGCGTGTAGCACTTTGTCAAGCGGTGCCAGCAAGCGAGTTACGCCCAACACCAAACGTTGAAAGTAGGCAATAATGCGTTGCTCTACCAAGCCTTCGTTTGGAATAATCTCAATATATTCTGAGAGGTCTGGCACTGTTTCCTCATCGTCAAGGAAGTACTCGGCAAATGTGCTAGAAATGGATTGACCATCTTTTGAAATAAAGCGCGTTAGCACATCTTGAGGAAGATGCCCCACGCTGTCTATTTCATAGAGAGCCTGCAACGCCAAACGGCGTGCAACGCTTCGTTCCGTGACGGGATTACGATGCGAGATAATGTCACGAGACTCAATTTCTTCTGCTGTGAAGTCAAATTCTGGGTAGTCCGTCATTAAACAGAACTCATTTAGGGTGATATGGGCTTTTAAGATGAGGGGTAAGTCTACCTTACAAGCCTAGTTTTCGCCACAGCGAGTTATATTTGACCCCTTGTGAACCCATGTGATTATTAAAAGCTCTTTAAGAGTTTTAGAAACACACAAAAAACTCTTGATTTTATTGTGCAATCCTGCTAAAGTAATTTCTATGGCGACACAAGATTACAGAGAAGGAGAAGCCATGATTGACTATAGAACACAAAAAGTTGCAGAGATGCATCGTCAAGAGATGGAACGAGAAGCACAGGCTTATCGTCTCGCTCAAGTAGCACAACAGGGGGCACCACAGACGGAACGCACCCACTGGAGAAGCACCATTAAACAGGTGTTAGCCTCTTGGAAACCCGCCCTAACATCAGGGGCGGTATCGGAAAAAACCAAGACGACAGAAATTCCCGTCTTAGGACTACAGGGTTAAATTAGTAAAGGGCGTGCTTCATCACAAGCACGCCCTTTTTTTTATTTTGTTAAAAAGTCTTTCTCAACAGTAGGGAATGAGGGTCGTGCTTCTGGAAAGTAAAGTTCAATGCGCCCTTCTTCGTCTATCGGGCGTGACACATCAACAGGTTCTTGCATCCACTCGTTCAAACGCGCACATAGCTCGGCACTAAACAAGAAAATAGAGGCGATAAGATACGCCCAAAACAATAGCACAATACCCGTAGCAATACCGCCATAAATAAGGCTATAGGTTGCGAGATTGGTTAAATACCACTGAAACGCCGACTTTGCTAGTTCCCACCCAATAGCCCCAAACATGGCGGCGGGCCAAACCGCATCCCACTCAACATAGCGCGCTGGCACATAGCGAAACAACAAGGCGAAAATGACTAGATTTAGCCCTAATGGCAAGAAGAGCGTGCCGATAGAGAGCCAGATATTTAGCTCTAAGGATAGTGCCAACAATAGGCGTAACACCCCAGATGTTAAAAAAGATGCCAATACCAGGGTGATGAGCGTTAAGCCCATCAGCAACGCCAAAACGCGCATCCGCCAAAGGCTTCGCACTTCTGGCACAGCAAAAATTTTATCCAGTGAACGGGTGATATTAGAGAACAAGCCCGTCGCCGACCACAATAAGCCAACCACTGCCACCAGCCCAAACTGCGTGCTTTGGGTTAATGTGCCAGAGAGCGTTTCTTGAATGGCAACGACGGTGGCTTCTGGCAGAAACAACGCCAAGCCTCTGGCAATTTGCTCTTGGGCAATGGCGGGTCCGACAACTGCACCCACCGCCACCGCTAACAAAAGCACCAACGGAAAAATAGAAAAAATGGAGTAGTAAGCCAGTGTAGCGGCTTGCTGAGAGCCTGTGCGTAAATAGTTAAGAAACGCACGCCAGATAAAAAGAGGTAAGGTGCGGGTACTCACAGGCAATTTTTGCCAAGAATAGCGCGCTCGCGTGTTTAGGTTTTTTAGTGTGGAGCGAAATCGGCTCATAGACAAATCTTTTCAAAATTGAACGACCTTACAACGATAATCAAGAAAATGACAATTAGCAACCTATGGCATCATTAAATGAGTTTGCGCTATAATGCGGTATTGATTAAAAACTCAAGATTTAGGAGTTATCCCAATGGAAGACCTTCTTCAACAGGTCGGCGCGTTATTACGTCCATCCTCACTATCAGACATCTTCATTTACATTATTTTCTTTTTGTCACTCATTGCCAGTTTTGTGATTCCAGAGAAAAATGTGCAAGCCCCTTACATGATGTATACCGTTATTTTGGGCTGTATCATCGACCTACTGCGCGGTAGTGGTGGAGAAGGCTTGTCCTCAATTGCTGGGCTTCGGATAGCAGGCGAAAGCATTTTGAGCGATTTTGGCTTTTTAACGTTCATTATCCACATCATCATGTTCGTTTTCCCTATCATTGCGGCGGGTCTCACACGGCGTTTTGGGCAACGGGCAGGCGCATTGGCTGTGCCATTGTGCTTGTTGGCGGGTTTGTTTGGGGGCATTTACGCGCTACTTTCATTTGCTGCTCCCGATGTTGTGTATTCAGCCATCTTCTAAGACCGTTATTCATACACGCCCCAAAGCGATTCCCCATCGCTAAATAGGTGAAGGGTGCCATTCTCATCTGTGCGTAAGAGCATGGCATCTTTCGCTAAAAACAACACCCCTTCATCGGGGTCTTTTCGCCGATTGGCAATATCACCCTGCAAAACCACAACTTGGGGCTGTGCGCTCGCTAAGAAATCCCCGTCAAGGCTTCTGGCGGTAGCGTGGTCGGGGAGTTGCATCACACTTGCCACAATGTCCCCCTCCGCTTCTAAAACACGCGCCTGCCCTGTTCTTGTTAAGTCTGATGTCAGCAAAAACGAGTGTTGCCCATAGCTCACGCGCAAAAGTAACGCGCCATCGCCTAACGGGTCGCCTAGTTCGGGCGTGGCTTGGGGGTGGAGTACCTCGATAAGTACGCCATCTGTAGTTTCTATGGTGTAACCTGCGGTGGCAATGACGTGAGGCGCGTTCGTTAGCATCCGCCGTAACTCGCCTTGCACTTCCCCTAATTGAGGCTGACCATTGCTGATAAGCGACAAAGCGTTATAGCGCGATAGCACGCTTGTCAGTGCGCTGTTATCGTTGTCATCAGGGTGTGTCAAAATGAGTATCTCAATGTCACGGTCATAAAATGGCATCCTATCCCCCAACGCCGTTAGCAAACGTGAGGGATAGCGCCCACCATCTATCAAAATTTGCGCTCCGTTGGGGGTTTGCATTAAAACGGCGTTGCTATGCCCCATATCTAGCCACCATACATGAAACTTGCCATCAGGAAGGCTACGCCACATTCCCCACACTAAAATACCTAGCCCAAATGCCCCTAACATCAGCGTTACCCACACCACACGCCGAAGCAACAAACTATAAAGCCTACTCATCCAATAAGGACGTGATGCGGTCATGAGTGCACCCCCTATCAACAACACATAAAAAGCACCCACAAACTTTGGATCGGCATACAACGAAAATTCCGCCATCGGCAACTGTGCAAACGTTCGAACAATACCAATTGTCCAGGCTAACCCGATCATCACCAACCAAAATAAGCCCTGTGAGAGCGTCGGCAAAAACAAGCCAATCATCATAGCAAGACCACCGCCAATGAGGACAAAGGTTTGCACAGGAATCACTAAAAAGTTCGTCAGCAACGCTACTACAGAAAAACGTTGAAAATACAGCACAATCAGGGGTGCAGTAGCAATTTGAGCAGCAAGCGTTACCACGAGCGCATCATTTAAGAACCCCGAACGAAAGCCTAGCATCCGCTCTAAAAATTGGCTAATAGGCGTTACAAAAAGCATCATGCCCAAAATAGCACAAAAACTCAGTTGAAAGCTCACATCCCACAGCACAGACGGATTTAAGAAACTCATTGCTACAGCCACAAAAGCCAATGAAGCGGGCAAATACGCTTTGCGTTTAAGCAATGGGGCAATCAAGAGCAAGCTACTCATGATGGCAGAGCGTACAACAGCGGCATTTGCACCCACAAGAATCGTGTAAATCACTAAAACGACAATCGATAGAACTACGCCCACAACTTCTCGGCGCGGAAAAAGCCTACTAAAAACGCCCATGAGTACACCACTTACAATCGCCATATTAAAGCCACTAATGGCGACCACATGCGCTGTGCCTGTTGCGCTAAACGCATCAGAAAGCTCATCCGTCATTCCACGCTCGTTGCCTAGTAAAATGCCCACCAGCAACCCCGCCATCGGTTCTGGCAACTGCGCATTAATGAGGGTTTGGGAGCGTTGACGAAGTGCGATAATCTCGCGCATGATGGGGTAGGGGTTGGTGTCTTCTAAAAATGTGTAGGTAGCACGAGGAAAAACACTAAACACCTCTTGGCGTGCCAAAAAATCGGCATAAGAGAAGGTATCCCCTTCAGATGGCGTAAACATTTGCCCACCCACACGCACACGAAAGCCATAAATCACTTGGGTTTGTGGGGGCAAATTGACCAGTACAATGCCCTGGACAGGATGCCATTCACGCGCATCAAACAGGCGTTGCGCCTCAATGCGAACTTGCACAAATTCATCGCGCTGGTCGGGAGCAGAAACCACAATGCCCTCAATCGCAACGCTTTGGTCATTAAAAAAGGCGACTGAATTAGTTTTAGGGAATACTTCGTGGCGCAACGCGCCTAAACCCACACAAACCAGCCCTAAAGCCAGCCAGCGTAGGGGCGTAAACCAAGCCAGAATTACACAAGCCAAACCTATTAAGGCAAGTGATGTCCAGCCGTAAACTGTGATAAGAGGCAATGATGCCGAAATAAAAATGCCTGCGCTCCACCCCAACGCGAGATAAACAAGACGCATCGGTTACACGCAGGCAAATAATAAGGACATGATACTAAGACGATTTTTGGTCGTTATCTCTGTCAGCGTCCACGTACTCATGGTCAACTGCACGAGGAATATGCACAACAGAAGGGCTAGTAGGCACAGAAGCGGGTTTTCTGGTGGTTTCTTCTTGAATGTAGCTAATACCATTACGCACTTCACCCACATTTTTAAGCAATTGTTGCTCTAAACGGCTTAATACGCCCAAAACATATTGGTCGGCTTCCGCAGTCATACGAACAGCCTGCTGACGCGCACTCTCTAAAATGCTTTCGGCGCGAGATTGGGAGGCTTGCACCATAGCATCATCGTCAATCATCTTCTCGGCGCGGTCTCTGTGTTGCTGTACCACACGAGCAGCCTCTTCATGGGCTTCCGCCATCACGCGGTCGCGTTGGGCAATGATGCGTGCTGCTTTCTCAATCTCTTCTGGAATTGAGATACGCATTTGGTCAATAATCTCTAAGGCACGTTCTTCGTCAATGACGGTAAACTTTGTTCCAAAGATATGGCGACCATCATCAATTAAATCTTCTAAGCGGTCTACCAAATGCTGAATATCCATAAATCCTCCCCAGTATCACCCTACTTCGGCTCATACGAAGCAAAGCGTCGTTTTAAGGCTTCATTTACATGAGCAGAGACCATTTGGGAAACGTCCCCCCCCAATTCGGCAATTTCACGTACTGTACTACTGCTAATATACATAAATTTTTCATCCGCAAGGATGGCAACTGTTTCTATATCTGGCGCAAGTTTTTTGTTCGCCATACCCATCCTGAACTCAAACTCAAAATCGCCAAATACGCGCAACCCCCGCACCAATGCCATTGCGCCCACAGAACGCGCATAACTGACCGTTAAGCCCGTGTAGTGTGCTACTTTGATATTGTTATACCCTTGAAAGCAAATTTGCGCCAATTCAACACGCTCCTCCAGCGAAAACATCACGTTTTTTTTGGGGGTGCTATAGATGGCGAGAATAAGTTCATCAAAAATTTTAGAGGCACGTATTGCTATATCAATATGCCCATTGTGAATCGGGTCAAGTGATGCCGGATAAACCGCAATCCGTTTCATGAAAAAACTCCATCGTTAATGGGAAACATTATAATCCCATTTGCTAAAACGTGCCACATTTTTAACTAACATCCCCATTGTCTTG
Source organism: Anaerolineae bacterium (assembly GCA_034437555.1). Taxonomy (GTDB): domain Bacteria; phylum Chloroflexota; class Anaerolineae; order Aggregatilineales; family Phototrophicaceae; genus JANWYT01. The sequence continues at coordinate 53,321 of DAOTTQ010000077.1, forward strand.
TTTAAGCATTGCCACGCGCTTTTGCAATAGCCAATGCTCTGGCAAAGACAGCGTACTATCTTCATCATAAAGGGTTCGTGCTTCTCTTTGTGCCAGTGCAGCAATTTCTGGCGTGATGTATTCCTCTAGCACAAACATCATCGCACCGCTCTGGCGTGTGCCAAGCAGGTCCCCTGCACCGCGCAATTGCCAATCGAGCTCTGCCAACTTAAAACCATCGTCAGTATCCACCATAGCGAACACGCGCTTTTGGGTATCGTCCCATAGTTCGCGCTTTTCGGGGGTTACATTGTTATCTAGCAGCTGTTCAGGGGCAAACACCCCCTCTTCAACCATGAGCATACAAAAAGACTGGTGTTCACCACGCCCCACACGCCCACGCAACTGATGCAATTGCGCCAAGCCAAAGCGATTTGCGCCGTCAATAAGGATGATATTGGCATTTGGCACGTCCACGCCCACTTCTGCAACGGTAGTGGTTGCCATGATGTCATATTCATGACGAGCAAACGCCCCCATAATCTCATCTTTTTCACTGGGCTTCATACGTCCATGAAGCAAGCAAACGCGATACTTATGGAAATATTGGGTCAGTTCTTCATAGGCTTCGGTGGCAGAGCGTGCATCTATCTTTTCCGAAGGCTCAACCAATGGATTGATAATAAACGCCTGTCGCCCTAGCTCAAGGTGCATCTCCATAAACTCATATAGTTTATAGCGTTGCGAGGGCAAATGAACGCGCGTTTTGATGGGCAAACGTCCAGCAGGCTTCTCATCAATGATGCTCAAGTCTAAATCTGCATAAAGCGTTAGTGCCAATGTACGGGGAATGGGCGTTGCTGTCATCACCAAAAGGTGCGGGTTTTTGCCTTTACTCCGTAGCGCGGCGCGTTGCCCCACCCCAAAACGGTGTTGTTCATCAATGATTGCCACGCCTAAACGATTAAACGCTACACCCCCTTGAATAAGGGCGTGTGTTCCTACCACAATATCAATAGAACCATCTGCCAAACCGCGATAAATAGCTTCACGTTCGGAACTGGACAATGCACTCGTTAGCAAGCCCACGACAGGCTTCTGTTCGGCGGGATAGTTTTCAAAGAGGCGTTGAATCACCCGGTAATGCTGTTCGGCTAAAATGCTCGTAGGGGACATAAGCGCGGCTTGGTTGCCCGCTTGTACCGCCATTGCCATTGCTGCAATGGCTACGGCTGTTTTACCCGACCCAACATCTCCCTGAATGAGGCGGTTCATTGGCACAGGACGAGCAATATCACGGCGAATATCCGCAATGGCGCGTTCTTGGGCGCGTGTGAGTGGGTATGGGAACACAGAGCGCACAAACTCATCTAAAAAGCCGTCCGAAACAGGGATTTCATCCGCAGGCACGCCCTGCCACTCACGCCGATTCCCTAAGATAGACAATTGCATTAAAAGCAATTGGTCAAAAACATAACGACGGCGTGCATGATGCAAGTGGTCGTTGCCTTCGGGAAAGTGCAAATTACGAACCGTCCATCCAATATCCGCAAGGTCAGAGCGTTCTAGGGTAGACAACGGCACATAGTCGGGAATACGTTCCGACCACGCCTCAATGGCTTGTTTCATGGTACGCCTAAACTGGCGCGGTTTTACCCCTTCGCCCAGCTTGTACACTGGGACTAAACCAATTGTGTGCAGGTTTTCGCTGTCGATATGTTCCCATTCAGGGTTAGACATTTGAAGTAAATTTCGGAATAGAGAGACCTTGCCACTGACTACAATTTGCTCGTTCACACGAATTTTCGAGGAAAGGTAGTGCATCCCAAAGAAAGTCACATTAAGTTTGCCTGTGCCGTCTTCTAGGGTACAGAAGAAGTCTTTGCGTCCGCCCTGCCCAATTTTAACCTGTGCAAACTTCACGGTTGCCACCACCGTTGCCACTTGCCCCTCTGTTAGGCGACTAATGTAAAGCAACCGTGTGTAATCATCAAAGCGTTTGGGCAAATAGTGAATCATATCTTGGACGGTCGTAATACCCAACGGCTCAAGTTGCTCGGCGATTTTATGCCCCACGCCCTTTAAGTCTGTTACAGGGCGATATAAATCCGCTAAGCGTCCTTCTGCCTCTTGGGGGTCTAGATGCGTGCGTTTAGTGCGCGGTGGGCGTGCAAGACGTGGCAAAGGTTTCACATCAAGTTCCGATTTTCCCACATGACGCAAGTCAATTTCCATCGCGTCATAAAGAGGCATTTCTTCGGGATTGCCATCATCGTCATCGTCATCATTCAGTCGGCGTGACGCAATTTTAGGCGGGCGGCGGTCGGGGCGCGTATCTTTACGCGGAAAATCTTTTTCGTTATTGCGCTTTTGTGGTCTGTCGGGTTTTACTTCTTGTTGTGGCGCATCTTTACGGCGCGTGTCACGGGCAGACGCAATAGGTGATGGTGTTTCTGTTCTTTCTTGAACAGCGGGGCGAGGAGGTTTAAGCTTGGCGTTTTTGTTTGATGATTCTGTAGGGGGTACAAACGTCTGGCGAATGGTTTCTAGGTGATTCTGATATTGGGGAGGCATAGGAACGCGCCCCGTGATACGGTCTAGCATGTAATTAATTTGTTTTAGGCGTTCTGCGCGGTTCTCAATGCCATCATACGATTTTAAGATATTTAGCAGTTCATCCGCCAAAACCAAGTGTTCGGCACGGCGAGCTTGGTCTTTCGCCTGCTTGTACCAATTATCACCATAGCCACTTAACCCACCAATGACCGTGCGGTTATCGCATCCGCTTTCGCGTTCTTGTTTCAAAATTTTGATGAGTGTTTCTAAAGCCGTTGGCATAGCTGTTCTTTCTGTACTGGTTTATTTGCAGATAATGGTTACGCCCTATGGCGTTTTACCAATCGTCATCGCTGTAATCGTCAAAAACTGCCGAGATGTTCTCAAACACCACAACACCCACTGCATCTGTTCCAATGTAACATGCCATTGTCGGGCTGTAATTAGCAAAAGGAAAGTGCCTGCCGACGAACTCTAGCGAAAGACGGTCTTGGATAATGCGTGTTTGCTCTGTAATTTGTGTGCGAGATTGTAGAATAAGCACATCTTCTAAATCGGTAAACTCGGTTACAAATTCTACCAATTGTTCAATAAGCTGGGTACGGGTACGCACTTTTTCAATAACGGCGAGTTTGCCTTCTTCAATACCAATGATAGGCTTTATCCCTAACATTGCACCCAAAATAGCCCTAGACTCGCTTATTATCCCATTGTGGTGCAAATATTCAAGCGTTTCAACGCAATAAATAGCGTAAATGCGGTCAGCAGCACTACGAACTTGGTTGACCATATCGTCAAAAGCCAGTCCCTCGCCGATAAGCTGGGTCGCATAACGCACCAACATTCCTTGTGCTGCACAAATAGAACGAGAGTCTATAACAACAATCGGGCAACTTGATGAAGAGGCTTGTTGGGCGGCGTCGCGGGCGTTTTGCCAGCTTTTGCTTAATTCACGTGAAGGATGAATAGACAACACGCCTTCGCATGTTTTGCTAAGATGGGCGTAAATCTCAAGATATTCAGCCGTAGTGGGTGGAATAACGCGCGGTGGCACAGGTAAGTTCTGCATCAAACGAAACGCATCTTCTGTGCTGATGTCGATGTCCTCACGGTATATACGCCCACCAATATCTAAACGGTTAGGAATAAGTGTGACGGGTTGTTGTTGTAAAACTCGTGCGTGATGACTAAATCGCACTCCGCTATCTGTGACAATGTGAAACCTGGACATGATCGCTCATTCGTAAACGAAATTAGCACCGATAAAGGGGTTACGCCTTGTTATTCGCTCCCTCACATGGTAACATTTTTACGCTAATTTAGCTATGGATGATTAAGGTGGTAGTGTCATGGCGAAGTGCGAAATGTGCGGTAAGATTCCCCAATTTGGGCAATCACGTAGTAAATCTTTTAACGCCACAAAACGCAAGTTTAAGGTGAATATTCAACGTATTCGCGTGATGGGCAAAGACGGACAATATGTCCGCAAATCAATTTGCGCTAAATGCGTTAAGACGTTGGCAAAAAGCAAGTAAAAAAGGGCGACCAAAGTCGCCCTTTAACTTTTTTCTAGGCTAGTCTTCGCCCACAATAGCCGAAGTCATTTGAGCAAACCCTGCACTAATCCCTTTAGGATGACCAAAGATAGCCGTACCCGCTACCAAGATGGTTGCACCCGCTTGTACTGCGGCTTGCGCGGTTTCTGCGTTAATGCCACCATCTACTTCAATTTCAATATCACGCTGAATATCGCCTGCCATAGCTCTTAGGCGGGCAATTTTGGGCATCATGCTATGCAAAAACGATTGCCCACCAAAGCCTGGATTGACAGTCATCACATTAACCACATCAATCATGCCCATGACATCACGAAGGCTATCGGCTGTGGTGTGCGGATTAATGGCAACACCCACTTTACACCCCGCATCACGAATTATCTCTAGCGTGCGATGTAAATTGGGGCTGGCTTCTAAATGCACACTGATAATGCCCGCCCCCGCTTGAGCAAACGCTTCAACATAGCGTTCTGGTTCTACAATCATCAAATGAACATCTAAGGTCATTTGGGTAATGCGGCGCACCGCTTCTACCACAAGGGGGCCCATTGTGATATTAGGGACAAAGCGTCCATCCATCACGTCAATATGCAAAAGGGATGCCCCGTTTTGCTCTATTTCTCTTACTTGTTCGCCCAGCCGAGTAAAATCTGCTGAAAGAATAGATGGCGCAAGATAAATGCGTTTATGTGCCACGTTAAACCATTCCCTTCAAATATCTTCTAAATGAACAAGAGATACCTCAATCCTATGCGGATTATGATTCTGTGGCAACTAACGAGAGGTGCGCTCGACTAAGGCGATGAGTACACCAGCAAGAATAAGCGCACTCCCCACCCAAAGCGCGGTTGTCATGCTTTGCCCCAAGAATATCACACTTAAGATTGCCCCGACTAAAGGCTGTGCAAAGAAAAAAAGTGAGGCAACACTGGCTTCAACCAGCGCAAAAGCGCGATTCCAAAGCCACATTGCCACTGCCGTACTAATGATGCCCAAGTAAAGCACTCCTAATACAACACCCCCATCAATGTTACCAATAGGGCGTGACGGTAGCTCTAGGAGTGAAGCGGGTAGCACTAAGCACATCCCGCCTAAGAACGCAAACCACGTTACTACCAATGTATTGTGATTTTGGCTCACACGGCGCACCAATACAGAGTACAAACCCCATGTTACGGCAGCAACGAATAAGGCGACATCACCAAAAAATGTTTCCGACCCAAATTCAGCTTCGGCGGGGTTGACGATGACCAATACGCCGAGTGTTGCCAAACCAATGGCAAGCACGCGCTGTAATGTAAGTTTTTCACGAAGAATGATGACCGCAAATACCAAAATAAACGCAGGCGATGCGCTCGTAATCAAAGAGCCGTTAATCGCTGTCGATTTATCTGTCCCCACAAATTGCGCCCCAACACTAATGCCAAAACCAATAAACCCTACTCCCAATAAAGGCAGAATATCTGGTAGAGTGAGCGATTGTTGGCGCAAGGTAGGGATGATGCCTATACCCAAAACTAAAGTCGCTAAGATTAAGCGCATAGAAAGTAATGTGAATGGCGGAATTATTTTTAATACAATATCAGATACAACATACATTCCGCCCCAAATAGAAGCAGCCAAAAGCCCGTAAATTGCCCCTCGAATTAACATTCCTTATCATTTCCTTAAAAAAAGTAGCCCCAACCGCTTGCCATAAACGCATCACGCGCTATACTTTGTCCTTAAGTGGTGTTGAGTATAATGCGGACAGCAAAAACACTCAACCTCATGATAAGACCATCTTTATTAATTTTCAGGAGTTCACGACACATGAAAAAAGGTCTAGCCGTTTTTAGTTTACTCGCCATTTTGGCAATGATGAGTTTCTCTTCGGTAGCACAAGAAGAAAAAGTCATCAAAATCGCTTCACAAAGCCCACTGTCTGGTCCCCAATCTTCACTCGGTATTGCTATCCGCAATGGCGTTGAATTGGCGATTACACAGCTTTCGGGACCCCTCACAGATTTGGGTTACACGGTAGAGTTCGTTCCTTTTGACGACGAAGCCAGCGCAGATAAAGGTGTATCCAACGCACAACAAATCGTTTCCGACCCCCTCATCTTGGGCGTAATCGGTCACCTTAATAGTGGTGTTGCTATTGCTTCGTCCGAAGTTTACAACACAAACGACTTAGTGATGGTCTCTCCTGCCAACACTAACCCCACCGTCACCGACCGCGGTTATGCCACCGTCAACCGCATTTGCGGTCGTGACGACCTTCAGGGTCCTACAGGCGCAAACTTTGTGGCTGAATTAGGTGCAGAAACAGTGTACATTCTCCACGACACCACCGCCTATGGTTTGGGCTTGGCAGATTTCTTCCGTGTTGAAGCCGAAGTTCTCGAACTCGAAATCTTGGGCTTTGACGGTACAGAAGAAGCCTCTAGCTTTGACAGCATCCTTACCGCCATTTTGGCACTCAACCCCGATGCCATTTACTTTGGCGGTATCTACAGCCAAACCGGTATCTTCATTAGCCAAGCACGCGCTGCTGGTTTTGAAGGTTACTTCTTGGGTGGCGATGGTTTCGACAACCCAGAATTCATCGACCTTGCTGGTGAAGGTGGCGTAGGCACGTTCTACACTTCTACCGCCGGTCCCGCCTCTGTGTTCCCCAACGCAGCCAAGTTCATTGAAGATTACACCGCCGCCTTTGGCGAAGCCCCACGCCCCTACGCAACAGAAGCCTATGATTCCACCGCTATCTTGCTTGAAGGCTTGGTACGTGCCATCGAAGCTGCTGAGGGTCTCCCCACCCGCATTCAAGTTGCCGAAGCAGTTCGTGCAACCGAAGGCTTTGAAGGCATCACTGGCACAGTCACATTTGATGACAATGGTGACCGTGAATATGCCGCCTACTACATTCTCAAAGTTGGCTCTGCCGACCCCGCAGAATGGGGCAACAACGAAATCATTACCGCCATTGAACTTCCTTCTCCCCTCATTGCTGCAATGATGATGGAAGAAATGGAAGAAATGGAAGAAGCAACACCTGCATCAGGTGGCTAAACTGTAGTATTGTGGTGGGCTAACGTTAGCCCACCACTTTTACACCCCTCAAACGCTGGAGATATGTATGGCACAATTAACCGCACCAAATGAGAAGCCAAAACCTGTGGTGACTTCTTCGCTTACTAATAGTTGGTTTTACAAATTTGTCATTTACCCACTTGGGCAAATGATTCTTTTTATTGTGGGGGCGGCGGTATTACTTACCCTGCTTTCTTACTTGTTTGCTTTTGTTTTTCCTGCGCCAAACCCGCGCATTATCCTACCCAATCTGCTCACCCAAAATTTACCCGATATTGTGTTAAAAGGGGTAATGCTTGGCTTTGTATATTCTATGATTGCTTTGGGATATACATTGGTTTATGGGGTGCTAAAGTTCATCAATTTTGCCCACAGCGAAATCTTTATGGTGGGCGCTGTGGTTGCCTTTGAGGTAACACAACAGCTCTCAAGTGCGGGGTTAATTAATGCGAGCATTCCTATTGAAGTGCCTATCATTGGTATTGTAGACTTAGGGCATCTTTTTGTGTTAGTCACCATGCTCTTTTTCTCTATGCTAGTGAGTGGTGTTTTGGCAGTTCTCATAGAACGATTTGCGTACCGTCCTCTACGGGGTGCGCCACGTCTCGTTCCCCTCATTACGGCAATTGGTGTATCGTTTATGCTTCAAGACATTGTGCGTGCCATTATGTCTATTACGCGCAACGACTTTAACCTTACCTTTGCTACCCAGTCGCTTCCATGGGTTAAAGACCCGATCATCCTGCAATTGGGCATCCTAGATTTTGCACGTACAACCTTTGAAATACCTTTTCCAGAGACCCTTCGTGTACGTCCACCCTTTGTTTTTATCATTGTTAGTGCAATCATCATGTTGGTGGTTCTAAACTACTTTGTAAACGGCACAAAGTGGGGTCGTGGACTTCGTGCGGTTTCTCAAGACCAAGTGATGGCAGGGCTGATGGGAATCAATGTCAATTTCATGATTTCTCTAACCTTCTTTATTGGTGGTGCGTTTGGCGGTGCGGCAGGTGCGCTCTTTGGTATCAATGCGGGCACAATTACCCCTTATGTGGGGTTCTTACCGGGCTTAATCGCCTTTATCGCAGCCGTACTTGGCGGTATTGGTAATTTAACGGGGGCATTACTCGGTGGTCTAATGCTTGGGATTGTTAAATCGTATTTGGACTTTGTTCTGGCGTTCTATCCTGCGATTGGCGCACGTTACACCGATATTTTCGCCTTCATTATCTTAATCATCATTTTGGTGTTTCGCCCAAGTGGTTTGTTGGGTGAGCGCGTGGACGAAAAGGTGTAAGCATTATGGCTCATGTCGTCAAAAGCGAATCACAAGAAAAGTCGTTTTGGGATGGGTTTAACCGTCCTCCCGTCTTGATTGCCTTGGCACTAGGTTATATTGCGCTTACAGTGTTGGGTATTGTCACGGCAGACCGTCGCAACCTCTTTTACTTTACATACAACATCGTCATTTTTTCGTTGTTTACCATATCGCCTGTCGTGGTAGTTTTATTGCCTGTAAGTAGGCGGTTTAGAGCCATTACTATCGGCGTACTGTTGCTGGTCATCATGCCCGTGATGGGCATCTATAACCCCTATTATTTAGAACTTGCCATCCAAATTTGTATTTTTGCGGGCTTGGCGTTGGGGCTAAATATCGTTGTGGGCTATGCGGGCTTGCTCGATTTAGGGTTTATTGCGTTCTTTGCGGTTGGGGCGTATTTATGGGGTATGTTTACTTCTAACACCAATACGATATTCTTCCAAAACGGGTGGATTGTTCCTGCCAATGCGTTTTACATCTTTTTCTTTTTAGGCTTAGGTGTTACGGCAATTGTAGGGATCATTTTAGGGTTGCCCGTGCTGCGCTTACGCGGGGATTACCTCGCCATCGTTACCTTAGGGTTTGGTGAAGTGATTCGTTTAATTGCCCGTAACCTTGATAGCCCCATTAACTTTACGAATGGTTCACAAGGGCTATCGGGTATTCCAAGACCCGACATATTGCCAGGAATTTCAGAGCTTACCCTAGCAACTTCACAGTTCTTTAGTATTCGGCTTGATAACTTAGGGGCAGTATCGTCGCAAATCTGGTTTTACCTGTTGTCCTTAGCGGTGCTTGCTATGGTTGTGGTTATTTCTCGTAACCTAGAAGAATCACCAATTGGGCGTGCATGGACAGCCATTCGTGAAGATGAAATCGCTGCGATTGCTATGGGTGTTCCCCTCGTACGAATGAAACTAACAGCATTTGCCTTTGGGGCGGCTATTGGCGGTGGCGTTGGCGTGTTATATGCTGCCAAGCAAAGTTTCATCGACCCCTCAAGTTTCTTACTGCTAGCGTCTATCAGCATCCTAGCAATGGTTATCATCGGTGGGATGGGCAACATCATCGGCGTTATCTTTGGGGCAATTATCGTTACCTTGCTTGACTTGCACGTTTTAAGCATGTTGTCCCAACAAATTAGCGCACTAAAGCAATCTAACTTCGTCTTCTTAGGGTTTAATTTTAACCAGTGGCCCTCACAGCTAGAGCCAGCAAAGTTTCAGCCGTTGGTCTTTGGGCTGATATTGGTGTTAATGATGTTATTCCGTCCGGCGGGGTTATTACCAGCAAAACGCCGTTTGATGGAGTTATCTTCTGAAGAAGTACCTGACGAAGAAATTGATGCCGAGATTTCTGGCGCAAAGAAGGAATAGGTCATCATGATTCTTGACATAAAAAATCTCGTTAAGTCCTTTGGTGGGATTGCTGCTGTTCGTGATATTAGCATTAGTATTAAAGAGAATAGCATCAGTTCTATTATTGGGCCCAACGGTGCGGGTAAAACGACCCTCTTTAACCTGCTTACGGGCATTTATAAACCTGATAGAGGGTCTGTTAATTTTGACGGACGTTCTTTAATAGGGTTGCGCCCCGACCAAGTTAATGCAGCAGGGATTGCCCGTACTTTTCAAAACATCCGCCTGTTTCAGGGGATGACGGTGATTGAAAACGTCATGGTAGGAATGCACACACGCCTTCGTGTCTCATGGGTAGAGTCTCTTTTTAGAACTAAGAGTTTTGGAGAGCAAGAACGCGACATTGTAAAGAAGTCGCACCATCTCTTGCGTTTTGTGGGGCTAGATGAATCAGCCAATGAAGTGAGCCGTAACCTGCCCTATGGCGACCAACGGCGTGTCGAAATTGCGCGTGCATTAGCCAGTAACCCCAAGCTCATTTTGCTAGATGAGCCTACCGCAGGCATGAACCCCCAAGAAAGCGCAGAAGCCATGAACCTGTTCCGCCGTATTCGGGATGAATTTGGTATCACGGTCGTACTCATTGAACATGATATGCGTGTGGTAATGGGCATTAGTGAACACATTAACGTTTTAGACTATGGGCAAAAAATTTCTGAAGGCACCCCCGCAGAAATCCGCAGTGACCAACGCGTTATTGAAGCCTATCTAGGGCGGCGTGCAGTTGCTACCACAGAAAGGGAATCCTAATGGCCGCCGTTCTTTCTCTCGAAGGTGTCCATACCTACTATGGACATATTCACGCGCTCAAAGGCATTTCTATTGAAGTCAATGAGGGTGAAATTGTAACGCTGATTGGCACAAACGGCGCGGGCAAAAGTACCACCCTTCGCACCATTAGTGGCATTGCCAAGGCGCGTCGCGGAAACATCAAGTTTAAGGGTAAAGACATCACTAACCTAAAGTCACATGAAATTGCCCTCATGGGCATGAGCCACGTTCCTGAAGGTCGGCGTATTTTCCCACAGCTTACGGTTATGGAAAACCTGGATTTAGGGTCTTGGAATGTATCTGACCGTAAAGCCATTGAAGAGCGCAGACAAGAGGTATTCGAGCTTTTCCCACGTATGAAAGAGCGCGTCCTTCAAAAAGGCGGTACTCTTTCGGGTGGGGAACAGCAAATGTTGGCAATCGGGCGTGCCTTAATGACAGACCCCGAAGTGCTTCTTTTGGATGAACCCTCAATGGGGCTTGCGCCCGTGTTGGTAGAACTTATCTTTGATGTGATTCAACGCATCAACGAGCGCGGTAAAACCATTTTACTTGTAGAGCAAAATGCTCTCATGGCTTTAGAAGTGGCACATCGCGGGTATGTGCTTCAAACCGGCGAGATTACCATTAGCGATACCGCTAAAAATCTTGCCAATAATGAGCGTGTCCGTAAAGCGTATTTGGGCGAAGAATAAACTTTTACGACATAGACGTATTCAAAAAGCGACCTTGAACGGGTCGCTTTTTGTGTTTTAGCATTTGTACGGTGCTTATACAGATGGAATGTCTTTGATGTTGAGGACAGCGGATTTTAATTGCCCACAGCCTGCGTCAATGTCAATGCCACGTCTTACACGCACAGTTGCACTAACGCCAAAGCCTTCTAAAATTTCTATAAATCGCTCAATGGCGGTCAAATCGGAGGGCTTGCCACCATACCCACCTGTGGGGTTTAATGGAATGATATTGACGTGGCACAGTAAGCCCTTTAGCAAGTTTCCTAGTTTATAGGCTTCTTGTGGCGTATCGTTTTCGCCTTCAATGGCAGCCCACTCAAACGTAATGCGCCTGCTCGTTTTTTGCACGTACTCGTGGCAAGCCCCAATCAATTCGGTTAAGTCCCATCGTTTGTTAACGGGCATTAGCTCGGTACGTTCTTCATCGCTGGCTTTGTGTAAACTCACGGCAAGCGTTACTTGTAAGCCTTCATCGGCAAAGCGCAAAATTTGCGGTACAAGCCCAACCGTACTAATGGTAATGTGGCGTGCGCCAATTCCTAAATCGTCCATTAAACGGCGTACTGTTTCCAGTGTGGCATCATAATTATGAAACGGCTCACCCATCCCCATAAAGACCACATTGCTTAGGCGTTCCCCATTGGCTTCTAGCTCACGGGCAAACATCATCGCTTGCTCAAAAATTTCTATGGGGGTAAGGTGGCGAGCAAAGCCCATTTGCCCTGTCGCACAAAAGACACACCCCATCGCACACCCTGCTTGTGTCGAAATACAAGCCGTTTGGCGATGGTCATCATAAGGCATCAATACAGACTCTATCAATTGCCCATCGTGAAGGCGATAAAGACGTTTACGAGTGCCATCACGACTGGATTGCTCGGCGACAGGAGTAAGAACACCTAAGCACGTTTTTTCAATCAATTGGTCACGTAAAGGTTTGGGGAGGTTGTGCATGGCTTCTAAGCTAGAAACGCGCTTTTGATACATCCAATCCCACACCTGCTTTGCTCTAAAGGCTTGGTGTCCCCAGTCTACAACCAGGGTTTTTAGCTCATCTAATGACAGTGCATACAAGTTAATCATGTGTCTGTGGTTCTCCTGTAAGGGTTTCTTACGGCTATTGTTTACGAGTGAGATAAAGCCCTGCCGCCCCAACGATTGCCATCAGCACCATGCCTACCGCAAGAATGATAGCTTGTGCTTCGCCTAGCCCACCTGTGTTGCTGTTGTTGGTCGTTGGCGCGTTAGGAATGGCTGTAGGGCGTAATGAAAAGCTCTCGGCGGGCAAGGGTGTAATGGTGGGCGTTGGGGGGCGTGGCGTGCGCGTTAAAGTGGGTGTAACAGTTGCCTCTGTTGTGGGGGTCGCCGTGGGTAACGCCGTGGCGCGCAGGCGCGTTGGTGTAGTCGATGGCGTTACTGTAGGTGTAAGTGTAGTAAGCGCAAACACATTATAGCCATAGGTTTGTTCTGCGCGTATGTTGTATAGCCATGCCTGCCATGCAACCACCAAGCCCTCTGTACTTGCCCCTGATAACGCTAAAAAGCGTGACTCAAAAGATTCTTCGGCATCTCCCCTTGCAAGGTCAATAAGGGTGGGTACGCCAAATGTATCGGCTAAAAACAGTACCATGCTGTGCGCCTGATTGCCCCAAAGTAATTCCTTGCCTTCGGGGGCAGGCTGTAGCATTTCTGAAAGCGTAAAGGCGCGTTGTAGGCGCAGCGTTTGGCGTAAATCAAAAAGTGTGCTTACGCCAAACGGCTTATAAAAACGACGCATTCCTGTTTGTAACCACGCTGACACATTGCTATTTTGCCATACGGGCGCATAAGCCCCTTGAATGAGAGCATCTTGAAGCGCATCGAAAAAGAAGGTTTCATTAGGCACAGCCAACGTTTCATATCCGCCATTGCGGATAGACCGTTGTGCAGTGGCGACATCGCAAGCAATGGTTTGTACTTCTAGTTTGCGGGTAAACACCACCACAGGTTTACCCTCCGCATCTACATCACACCCCACAGGAACATTGGAAGGATAGACAAGCAAATTTAGGCGAGGCGCATTGCCCGTGTGTTCTCTAAGGCGTGTATAGAGGGGTAAAATTTGGCTTTCTAGTGTCCTTCCAACGCGCCAATCATCAGGAACAGTAAGACTAATGGACGTATCTTCCAGTTCTATTGTCTGCCAATTCACGCGTTTATCCGTATACATCACGCTTTCCTCTTGAAAAATCTCGCGGTCTCTAGTGGTCACAATCTGCCACTGAAGCACAATCTCGCTAAAGAGTGGTGGCGGCGTTTGTGGTGGAATTTGCCACACATAGCGCACTTCTACATATTCTTTCGCAAAGAAAAAGGGTTCATCGCCAGGAAAATTTATCACGACAGGGGCGTTATTTGGTGCATTAATGGTGAGCGTTACCCTTGCGACCTCTGAGGCGGGCAAGTCTATCACCAACTCACCATAGGTTTGCATCGGAAAAACGACATCGGCAACACTGGCGTAAATGGTACTATCTAAGGTGGGGGTAGCTTCTTGGGCGAGCGATACCGTCCCCCAAATGAAAAACCCTAGCGTAAGAAGACAATGTTTCATGGAACACCTACAAGTGAGATAAGGACAAACGGAATGGCATTATAGCAGAAGTGCGTGACAATGGCGGTTGTGGTGTTGTAGCGTTGGCGCACATAAGCAAGAATGAGGGCTACAGCAAGAATAATGAGGGATGAGGGCGCAAACAAATATTGGGTGTGCATAACCACAAAAAACATTGCCGTAAGCGGAATACCAAACACGGGTTGCAACGCCCCACGATACAAGATCTCCTCGCCCACAGCTGCTGTTGTCGAAACAAGCAAGCCAAGCCCCAACGAGCTACTGTAAAGCCTAAAGAGGGCATCAGAAGCCACGCGCTGCTGTGCATAGGTTTCGGGGTCAACCAGCAATTGCCATAAGATAGAGAGCAAAATAACCAGTAGATATGCCGCGACAGCAAATAAAACACCCTTGCCCAGCTCTAACCATCCTATTTTTGTAAGCCCCAAACGTTCTAAGGCTTGGGCAAAGTCACGCCGAACAAAAAGCCCAACACCCCCAAATGCCAACATCAGAAACGTTGCCATTCCTAATAGACTCTCGTTTGTTAGGTTATTGCTTGCAGAGGTTTCAATATCTTCGGCAACCCCTTCTAGCCCACCTGAGTACAGAAACACCAAAATAAGCAGGCTCGTTAGCGTTATCATCATCACATAAGCCAGCAGGCTAACGGGCGAAAAAACGCGATTAAATAGCTCAATACGATAATTGTTATAAAGATTTGCAACGTAAATAAGCACTAAAACTATGCCCCAAATCACCGCTGAGTCCATCGTATCACCCGTTCTAATTGGCTAGAAAACATACTTTCAGTATAGCCTTTTTATTGTAAACGAAACAAACACCTAAATACGATATTGACCCACTCACTCGGTTATGATATATTGATGCTCACACCACAGACTAAATCGGGAGAGATGGTCGAGTGGTTTAAGGCAGCGGTCTTGAAAACCGCCGTAGCCGCAAGGTTACCGTGGGTTCGAATCCCACTCTCTCCGCTGTTTTACAATGTTATACTTTTTGGGGAGGTGCCAGAGTGGTCGAACGGGGCCGCCTGCTAAGCGGTTATACGCCAAAAGCGTATCGCAGGTTCGAATCCTGTCCTTCCCGCACTCTAGAATATGTCTCGACCACTATTCTTCAGAAACGCCACCCACATTGTGAGTGGCGTTTTTGCTTAGTTTACTCAGTCGTTTTTTTAGAGCATCAACCTGGTTTGCCAGATAGGCAAAGGGCGGATGAAGCTCTAACTTCAAAATCATTCCCGCAGTATCGACAATAACCTTCTCAATCAGTAAACTCAACAAAGATTGCTGTTCGTCTAGAGAAAGTCTGCCATACAATTGAGGAAGTTGGAAAAAAATCTGCAAGGCATCATCAATATCTGCATATAAAGTCTACGATTACGGAAATGGATCTCGAGAATATAATGCAAAGATAGGTCGATAGAGCCTGATGATATAACTATTTAGGTTCTTCATATTTATTGGGAGTTCTTTGTGTCAGACACAATCTTAGATGTTCATCCGTTTCCAAAACCCCAGCAACCAATAGAGTGCATGATTTTACCACTGCAAACACTCTTTAATCATCAACGCTATCCTATGGATAAGCCCCAACGACTTCACTCCCCTCTGTGCCCGTAACATGGCGATTGCAATTGCCCTGAGTATTGTGGCAATAGTGGGTGTTCCTGAGTCAATGGCTATTGTGATAATTACACGGTTTCTAGTTGAGGTTCAAGATCTTGTGCTTTCAATTACTCATGAAGATCTTTTTTCCTCGTTATTGATAAGAATCCTATTTATCATTATTAAAGCCGGTGTCATTGTTACTTTAGTTAATGTGGTCAATGAACAACACAAAGTTTCTAAGACTCATTAATCTATGTGTTTTATTATATTTTATATTAATGTTTACTGTTTTAATTAGGATGATTGACTAAGTTGTAGGCTTTGATTTATAGATTGATACAGATGAACAAGTGCGTTTAGAGGCTGAAAGAGGTTTAGCGAACATTCCCCTGCTTCAACAACTCGATTGTATCGGCAGGGGAGCTATAAAAAGAGAAATAACAAGTGGTTTCTTTTATTCATCGTGTTGATGACAAACAGGGACGAGTATGTTAACCAGCAAAAACCGCTTAGAAGCCTTTAGCGGCGTTTCCCGCGTATTCATTGTCACAACCTTGTATCGTAGTCCTTTAGTCCCATCTTTCTTCACACTACAACAACTTCATGCTACAATGCACCTATATTAGAAAAGGTGTTCTACATGAAGAAAACCATAGTGTTATCCATTTGCTTAGTATTTTTGGCTCTAGCAGTCAGTGTACAAGCACAAGCCCCGCGTCAGGTGTGGGCGTTTTATATGGGTTTCTGGGCAGGTGGTGTGTCGTGGGATATACAAGGCGATGTGCTGACTGACCGACCCTCCATTGGTAGTTATGACTCGCGTGATGGTGGTGTAGCGGGTACACAGATTGACCAAGCTAAAAGTGCTGGTATTGATGCCTTTATGGTGTCATGGTATGGTCTGGAAGATGGCGGTACAACAACCCCTGCTTTGAACAATATGCTAGATAGGGCAGCAGAACGCGGCTTCCAAGTCGGTGCTGTTGTCGATATTTTCTCCTCACAATTTAATCGTAGCCGTGACGCGCTAGTCAATTCACTAAACTATTTGGTGTATGACCGCGCCAATCACCCTGCTTATCTGCGCTATAACGGCAAGCCTGTTATCATGTTCGCATTTCAAGGGCGAGCAGAATTTAGCAACAGCCAGTGGCAAGAAATTCGCAACGCTGTTGACCCCGACCGCAATACAATCTGGATTTCAGAAGGCATTGGTGGCTGTTGCCTGTACGGTGGCGCGATGGATGGCATGTACGCCTTCAACATTGCATGGGCAAATGGCAGTAGTAGCCGCTACACCCGTGAGCGTAACGCCGTCTTAAATTCGGGCGGCAGCATTTATGTCCCAACGGTGCATCCTGGCTGGAACGAAGATTTAATTGCAGCGCGTGAAGGTCGTGGTAATCCTACTAGCGTGAAAGAGCGCAATAACGGACAATTCCTAACGACCAGCTTTAGCGGTGCAACCGCTAGTGGCGCGGATGTCATCATGATTGGCACATGGAACGAGTTCATCGAGAACAGCCATATCGAGCCGAGTGTGAACTACGGCACACAATCACTGGATATTTTGCGTCCGTTGATTGCTGATTGGAAGGGTGGCAGTACAACAGGCGGCGCTTTGGTGCGACCTGAATCCCCAACAGGGCAGATTTTGCAGGCAAACAACGCACTGAATGTCCGTCCAACAGCGAGTACCGATGACGCACCGTTGGGGAAAATTGCTCCAGGCACGTACTACGCGGTACTTGGCACAGAGGGCGAATGGATTCTGATTGACTTCAACGGTCAGCAAGGCTACGTCAATTCGCGATTCGTGACGGTCGAAAATCGGTAGATTGAGATAAAGTTTGGGGCGATTCTGTAAATGGATCGCCCTTTTTTGTTTTCGTTTTTCGTAAAATTTTCCCCACGTTAGCGGGAAAGAGAGAAAACGCGGTGCTACACACCGTTGGGGCTACGCCCCCCCACCCCCGAGAAAAGCAGAAAGCTACTACGCCACCACACGCCCCAAATATACCAAAAATCGCCTTATTTCGTAGGGACGCACCCGTTGGGTTGCTCTTAGACTTTGGTTGTTTTAAACAAAGTGGTTAAAATTTGATAAGCTATCAATTTTGATGGAAACGCGAACACAGTTGAAACGCGTCCAAAGCGCATTTTTGCCAGCAAACAATAACCACATCCAACCTTGTTGCGGAGTCAAAAAGAGCCAACTTCTGTGAAAAAGCTGGCTCTTTTTTGTTCTATTGGCTTTGTTGCTGTTCTATAAATCGACGATACCATTCACCACTTTGTTTCAGAGTGCGCTTGCCTGTCTTAAAATCAACATAGGTAATACCAAAACGCTTGCTATAGCCCCACGCCCACTCAAAGTTATCCATCAACGACCACACATAATAACCGCGCAATGGTACACCCTTTGCAATGGCACTCGCAGCCGCCTCAAAATGCGCTTCCAAATAGGCTTTTCTGCCATCATCATGCACTTTGCCATCGGCAGAGAATTCATCGTTGTATGCAGCACCATTCTCTGTAACGTAAATGGCTTTGGGGGCGTATTCTTCATGTAAGCGCACCAACAATTGCTCTAAACCTTGTGGATACACTTCCCAATCCATGGCGGTATATTCATTCGTTGTGCGTTCACCACGGGTGAAGAAAGGTTCATCTTTCCCCGCGCCGATGTATGCCCGTGAATAGTAGTTAATTCCCAAGAAATCCGTAGGAACAGAAATATGCTTTAGGTCGCCCTCACGTACGTCAGGCACTTTGTCACCATAGAAGTCCCACATATCTTGGGGATATTCACCCTTATAGAGGGGGTCTAAGAACCAACGGTTAAAATAGCCATCAAAGCGTTTTGCGGCATCAACATCTTCTTCTCTATCCGTAATCGAATCTACCCAATTGAGGTTAAGCACAATGCCCACTTTGGCATCGCTTACGTTGGCACGAATCACATCCACTGCCGTCCCATGTGACAAAAGCACATAATGTGCAGCCGTAATGGCTTCTTTCCAGTTTTGATGACCGGGCGCATGTTCACCAATGCCATAGCTTAAAAACGAAATGCACCATGGTTCGTTGTGGGTTGCCCAGCTTTTTACGCGGTCACCCAAGCGATTGGTTACAACGTTGGTGTATTCGGTAAATGCGTCCACAATATCACGATTTAGCCATCCCCCCTTATCACCTAGGGCTTGGGGTAAATCCCAGTGATACAGTGTGGCAAGAGGCGAAATGTTCTTAGAAAGTAGCTCATCTACTAAACGATCATAAAAATCTAGCCCAAGTGGGTTAATTTTACCTATCCCATTAGGCAGAATCCGTGACCACGCAATGGAAAATCGGTACGATTGCAAGCCAATGTAAGACATAAGTGCAACGTCTTCTCTATAACGGTTATAGTGATCACAAGCATCATCGCCGTTATCACCATTAAGTACTTTGCCGGGTGTGTCACTAAACGTATCCCAAATTGTGGCACCACGCCCATCTTGTGTGGTTGCGCCTTCAATTTGGTAACTGCTAGTGGCAGAACCCCAAATAAAATCCTTAGGAAATTTCATTAGGAACCTCTTCGATGTATTGTTTTAATGAGTTGTGTTGCGGATACCAGCCCGATTATGGGCTGGCAGGAATAACAAGTAACGCAACGCTTTGAGCAGGCATTGTTACTGTTGTTTGGCTAGACACCTCAAAAACCACAGGGCTTAAAATGCCGTCAATAGCACTAAATACAGTGTAGGTAGATGATGTGGGTTTGTCTAGCCCTATCAAGTTTAGCAAGCGTGTTTGTTCAGATTGCATGCGGTTGACCATGATAAGCGCAATTGCCCCATCATCACGTTTGCTGGCATATAAAGTTACGTCTTCATCAGGGGTTTGCGTGTCTAATAACACTGTGCCAAACTGCTGATAGAGCTGGTAAACATAGAACGTAGGACGCACTTCATAACGCCCTAAAATACCCCATCCACCCAGCTTATCGCTGGACTGCATGTTAAAGTAGCCCACCATAAACACATCATTCTTAATCATCCGCCCTAGCACATCTGACCACCAGATGGCATGTGCGCCAGAATCGGGGGTTGTTTGCCCACCGATATTTGCGCTCCAGTGGCTACTGGCTTCTGTAATGGCGACAGGCAAGGCTTGACCTGTAATATGCAAGGTCATTTCGTGCAAAGATTCCACAATGCCATCCCATGAGGGCGTATCGGCATAGAGTTCTTCTAAAGTGGGGGGCGTCGTTGTCGCGTTACTAGGGAATGGATACCGATGCACCGCAACAATATCCACAAGGTCGCCATTGGTCTCAAGGAACAGTTCTAGCCAGTCATAGCGCAACTGCCAATAGGGGTTATTGCTTCTGCCCACAAATTGCGATAGGTCGGGACCCACGAGGATAATGTCAGGGTCAACCGCCAGCATGGCTTCGGCAAAGGTTCGCCATTCTTGTACATGGCGTTCTGGTGGATAGTCGTCAAACAGGTCGGGTTCGTTGCCAATCGACCAATAACGCACCCCATAGCCCTTTTCTTCGTTCACATAGCGCAACAACGCCACTGCTTTTTCGGGCGTGCCGTTTTCTAGGCGCACATGAATAAGCGGTTCAACATTGTATTGTTTTGCTTGAGCAATGAAAAAGTCTATTTGTGAGGGCTGAAGGTCATTAAGGTCACCCACACGCCCACCGGGAAACCGCCAAAACGTGACCCCAGAAACCTTCATTTCTTCTACAAGGTCAACGGGGATAACATTGAGAAGCCCATAATTTGCGCCATACACATAAGGGGAAACCGTTCCCCCCTCTTGTGATACGTTGACGGTCATTTCTAGTATGTCTTGGGAAAACACACCCGTCACCAGAAACATCGCAAGTACAATTGTCAGAATACGCAAACGATGCCACATGGTTATTTCTCCACGCCTGTAATCACCACACCCCGCATAAAGAAGCGTTGGGCAAGGATGAACAAGAACACAGGCAATGCCAACCCAATCAAGGCAGTGGCTTGAATGAGGTGTGGTTGTTGGTCATAGATAAAGTTAAATCGCTGAATCCCAATCGAAATAGGCTGAAGTTCGGGCTTGCCCAATAGGTAGATGAGGGGTTCAAAGTAGTCATTCCATGCAAACACAAAGTGGAACAATGCCACCGTAATCAACACAGGGTATGACTGCGGAATAATAACCAAGAGTAAAATCTTGAAGGGCCCCGCACCATCCAGCATAGCCGCTTCGTCAAGTTCTTTTGGAATTGAGAGGAAGTATTGGCGAAGCAAAAAGACATTATACGCATTGGCAAAGAAGTGAGGAACAATCAACGGCAACCATGTTCCCGTCCAACCAATTGTTGCAAAAAATACGTATGTAGGAACGAGAGTAACTTGGCGTGGCAAGATAATCGTGCCAATAAGCAACAAAAACACCAAATTCTTATACGGAATAGGGAAACGCGCAAAGCCGTATGCCACCAACACACATGAAATGAGCGTACCAATCAGCCCGAAAACCGCAATTGCCAGCGTGTTTCTAAACAGCAAAGGAAAGTTAATGCCATTCCATACCGTAGCATAATTCTCAAAGTGCGGGTCAAACTCTTCTACGGGCGCAAGTGTACGCCAACGCCCTGCCCACTCGATGGGTTCGGCTTCTGGGTTTGCAGGGTCAACAAACGAGCTGTCCTCGCGTCCCTTACGCAAAATAGCCAAAGGTTTTACAGTGCCGTCTGACAATGGCACTTCAAACACATCTAGCATTTCCCCGTTGTACTCAAATCTATCTTGAGTAACAGGCAAAATATTGCCACGCGCCGAAGCTACAATTTGGTCTTTTGTCTTAAAAGAAGTCACAAAGCCATACACAAATGGCATTAAGAACGCCATCGCCAGCAAAAGCGCGAACAGAGTTGTGCTTCCAAACAGCAGAAAACGTCGCATCTGATATTCATACATGGTTAGTTATCTCCTGTGGGATAGTACACCCAATACTTGGCACTCCAGAACAAAAATAGCGTTACACTAAACGCGATGGCAAACAAGAACCATGCCAGCGTAGAGCCATAACCCATGTTTTGGAATGTAAACGCCGTTTTATACAGATGAATGTTGTAAAAGAGCGTGCTATTGCCAGGGTCGCCTGAGCCTTCTTTAAGAATAAACGGTATTTCAAAGTACCTAAACAAGCCAATAACCGATAACACGAGATTGTAAAAAATCACCGGTGAAATAAGTGGCAAGGTAATTTTTCTAAAGCTCTGTATCGCATTTGCACCATCTACTTTGGCAGCCTCATAAAGTTCTGTCGGCACGCCTTGCATAGAAGACAAGGTAATCAGCATGGCGTTGCCAATACCCCATAGCCCCACGATATTGAGCGCGGGATAAATCCAGTCTACGCTATATAGCCAGTTAGGCGCACTAATCCCTAGTTGTACCAAAAAGCGATTAAGCCAGCCTGTTTCTGTGTTTAGCACACCACTCCAAATATAGGCAGCAGATACCACAGGCACCATATAGGGCAAATAAAACGCCGTTCTAAAGAGCCTGCGCCCTACAAGAAGTGGGCTATTTAACAGTGCTGCCAAAAGCACGGGCAACATAATGGACAATGGAAGCGCAATCGCTCCAAAGCGCAAAGTTGCTCCTAGTGAAATACCGACGCTAGGGTCTTGGAACAAATACTCGTAGTTCTTTAGACCAATGAACTGAATATCATTGGGTTTTGTCAGGTTAAAGTTGGTCAGCGAAAAAATAAATGACGCAATCATGGGGAAAATCGTAAATACCAAAAAGCCCGCAATCCAAGGCGAGATAAACAAAAGACCCCAAAGTGCCTTACGTCTTGTCATTGGCGTATCTAGCGCGTCATTTTTTTGTTTTGTAGCACTCTGAAGCTCATTAAAGATGGTCATAATAACCGACCCTTCTATGGATAAACAAAAGGCGATTTGCGGATTTTGGGCAAAGCATATGCCTTGCCCAAAACCCTAGATGAGAGGAGAAAACAGCTTACTTCACTTCGTCAAAAATCAGCTGTAGGTCGGCGACCAATTCTTCCATAGTAGCGTTAATATCTAGGTCTGGTGTGCCGGTGTACAGTGTTTGGAAAGCACCAATACGGTCTTTTGCCTTCAAGTAGTTAGGCATGGGGTATTCATGGTTGGGGCTGTCGGAATAGGCAAGGCCATCCACAGCAACTTGCCAATTTACACCCTGCGGGAAGCGTTCATCCAATGCTGCAAAGAACGATTCTTGGTCGGCTTCACGGGCAGGCATACCACCGTATACTTGAAGCAATGTGGGTGAGGCTTCGCCTACTAGGTAGGATAGCACTTCAAAGGCTTCGGCGGGGTAGCGTGTGGTGGACATAATACGGAAGGTGTCACCATGCAGTTTTGCTGTAGCAACGCCGTTATAAACGGGTACGGGGGCAATGTCCCAGTCGCTACCTTCGCCAATACAGCAGGTGTACCAAAGGTGGGTGTGTGCCATAGCAGGTGTACCAAAGGTGGGTGTGTGCCATAGCCACTGCACCAGAGGAGAAAGCATTACCAGCAGCCAACAAATCGCTACCAGATTGGGCAGCATTGGGGATAAAGCGGTCTACCCAAATGCCGTTGTAGAACCAGTTCATGGCTTCTTGGAATTCAGTGGGCAATTGAGCATTGCCATCTGCGTCCACAAGGATATTAGAGCCAAACAGTGTCGATTCACCGCGTGGTTCGTTCCATTGGCTTACAAAACCCCATTGTGCAATAGATTCTGGGTTAAAGTCGTCTTGGGTGGCATCCGCGCCGTCGGTGTCTACGGTCAACATCGTGGCAAGTTCACGGAGGGTTTCCATGTTCCATTCTTTTTCGTTGCCTTCAAAGTCGATGTAGGGTTCGCCATAAGCACTTGGGGGATAAGGCAAGCCTGCTTCATCAAATAGCGAGCGACGGAAGTAAATGGAAGTAGGGAATGTAGCAAAGGGCAAACCGAGCAAGCCCTGACCTTCTAAACGATACGCATTCACTGCGCTTTCGGGGAATTGGCTAAGGTCATAGCCAGCAGCATCTACAAGGGGTTGAATGTCCAAGTAGTTACCAGCAAACCCATTAGAACCATCACTACCAACAGGACCCACGATGTCGGGGGCTTGACCAGGGCTTACGGCTTCACTGGCAATCAAGGTAGCAAGTGTGTCATAAGCAACGTTGTTATCTGCGATTTGAATTTGTAGCTCAATATTAGGGTGAGAAGCGTTAAAATCTGCTACTACTTGATTTTGCGCTTCAATTTGTTCTGGTTGACCGCCTGCGCCCAACCCTACGAACCAAACAATTGTTACTTTGTCTTGGGCTGCTAAAGGCACAGTACCAAGCAATACAGCCATCACGACTAAGGCGATGAGAGAAGCCATTCTTTTATGTAACATGGTTATTAACCTCATTTTATAAACTAAACAAGACGAATTGTTATCTAAAGGGTTTAGGGTATTGTTTGTCTTCCTTCGTTAAATAAGTCTTTGGTGTATAAAGCGCCACAAGACTCGCGGATAATAAGTTCTGTTGGTAAGATTGTAGATTGGCTACTCACACTCGCACCTTCCACGATGTCTAGTAAGAGAGCCGTTGCTTGCGTGCCTCGCTCCTGAACCGATTGTCTAATGGTTGTTAGACTAGGTTTAGAGGCGAGCGCCGCGGGCAAATCATCAAAACCAACCACAGAAATATTTTGAGGAACACGCAAACCAGCGTCATGAATGGCATCTATTGCGCCCAGTGCCACTTGGTCGTTAGCACAAAACACAGCGTCCACTTTTTGCCGTAGCAAAGCTTGCATTCCGTCATACCCCGACTCCCTAGAAAACACCCCTTCTGTTACAAATTCAGGCGTATATCCCATGGCGGTTTTTTGCATGGCAGAAATGTAACCTTGCAGGCGGTCATAGCCATCGGGGTTATACAAGTCCCCTGTAATATGACCAATGCGCGTTCTTCCTAGTGCAACCAAGTGACGAACAGCAACATGAGATGCCGCCACGTTATCTATGGTTACGTAGCTTAGATGGCTAAACTCCTTTTCAGGACGTTCTACCAACACGACAGGAATAGGCATTTCTACGAGACGTTTAACAAACGGATGGCGAGAGGAGATAGAAGCGATGATGAGACCATCCATTAGTCTATGGCGTATAATGCGCTCATAGAAACGCTCCGCATCGTTGACCTCATCTTCTATCCACAGTAGCATGGCATAGTCACGCTGGTTGGTTACCCGCGTCACACCGCTTAGCAGTGTAGGAAAATAGAAGGGGTCGTGAAAAATGACTGAAAAGGTTTGAGGAATGACCACACCAATGGTTTTAGTGCGTTGCGTTACCAAAGCACGGGCGGCTAAGTTTGGGCTATAGCCTTCCTCCTCGATAATCCGTAGTACATGCTCGCGTGTTTTAGCTTTGACGTGAGGGTGCTGATTCACGACGCGAGAAACGGTTGACCGAGAAACTCCTGCCTTGCTGGCAATGCCTTCTAAATTAAGGTCACTACTCTTTTTATCAATCATTTTTGTCAACAATACTATCTTTCAAATTTTTATGGGAGCGTTCCCAATTTCACTTAATGTATCCTCATCTAAAACATTTGTCAAGCAATTCGTCTAAATTTGGGCATCTCTTTTTGGCGATTTGTGCTAAAACAACAAAAGGCACGTTCTAAGTGTCTTCAGAACGTGCCAAAATAGCATAAAATAATGTCTTTTTACGGTTGCCTGTGCAGTTTGCCCGATGCCCTTACAAGAAAGAGGGGGAGAAAAAAGGACTCACAATTGCCATAGGATTTAACTTAAAACTCTTGCATACACATTTATAGCGTTTAAGACAAGAGTGCTTCGGTTAAGGGAGTACCTTCCCAATCCGTATAAGGTTTAATGCCTAGTAAATGGGTTACTGTGGGAGCAGTGTTCAAAAGGCTTACAGGGGTGGTTAATTCATAGCCTTGCTTAATCCCCTTCCCTGCCATAACAAACGGAATGGTCATATCTTCTGGAAGCGTTGTGCCATGTGTGCGTTCATGTCCGCCGTGGTCAGCGTGTGCAATCACGAATGTGTCTTTATCCAATATCGCCAGTACATCGCCAAGTAGCGCGTCTACACGATGCGCTTGCGCTAAATACATCTCAGACATCCAACCAAACGCATGCCCCACACTATCTATTGTGCCAAAGTATAGAAACGTAAAAGGCGTTGGGCTATTTTGAAAATGCTGAACGGCTTGTTGTGCCATAATGTCGTCACCATCCAGCGTATAGGCTGTATCTGTAAAGAAGCTAAACGCTAGGCTACCGGGACGACTAACATCCCGTAGCTGTTCCCAATTGTAAAAGAATGCGCTGGCATAGTCATATAGCTTTAGTTGTTCTACCAAGCCACGCACAGGGCGCGCCATTGAATGATAGTCATTATCTATGATGCCGTGTCTTTCGGGGGGTATGCTATGAAAAATACTCATATGACAAGGCAATGTCAGCGAAGGATTCATTGATTGCCCTTTAAGCGTATATGCCCCACGTTGCATTAAACCCCAAAAGTTGGGCGTGCGCTCCGCACTAACCGCGTCGGGGCGCAATCCATCTAACATCATAAACAGCACACGATTTGTCATTTTATCTCCTGTTTTACGGCGATTCGGCTTCGCATAGCGTCAGATTAAAACGTTCACGGTCTTGGCAAGTTAGCGTATACACCCAACGATTCTCAACACCATAAGCCACTAGCGCATCAACATCTAAAACGGGCAAACGATTAAGCGATACAAGGTCATTCTCTGCAACCACAGCCACAAACTCGCCATCATAACTTACATCAAAGCCCGTCATCAAAACATCATAGTTAATGCGCCCCAGTTCTGCGCCAGTAGACACATCCCACAAACGCAAGGTCGAATCTAAAGACCCTGACACAAGGCGTTTACCATCGGGACTAAATTCCAAGCCCGCGATGGTCTTTGTATGCCCATTCAGTCGGCGTAGCACTTGCCCTGTTTCCAAGTCCCATAGCAAAATAAGGTTGTCATAGCCCCCCGTTGCCAAATAACGACTATCACGGCTAACGGTACTAATCCAAAGAGGCCCAGTGTGTTCTACCAGACGATAGCGTTCTTCATAGGTGTTTGCGTCCCAAATAACAACCTCACGGTCTAGTGTACCCGCAATAATGACGCTATCGTTTAAGCCAAAATTTACGGCATAAACTTCGCTAAGGTCGTTGTTAAAGATGTGCTTTTCTTCGCCCGTTGCTACGTCCCACAAACGCACAGAACCATCATCAGACCCCGAAACAATGCTTTGCCCATCATCACTTACATCAATACGCCAAACACGCCCCCCATGCCCATTAAGAATGTGGTTGGGCTGGTAAGTTTCTACATCCCATATCACAATCAAGCCATCAGAACCACTAGAAAAGAGTGTTTTGCCGTCATCGCTAATTTTAATTTCGTACAGATACACGTCAGGCAAATGCCCACCTATAAACTGCCCTTGCAGTACGCCAGAGTCCTTGTCCCATGCGTAGATGATGCCATCAGGCGCACTTGTAAACAGTCTTTCTCCATCACGGCTAATCACAGTGGATGAAGAACTTGCGGTTTCGCCATCTAAGCCATAACGCCGCACCAAAAGCGGGCTTTCGATACTCCACTCACGAATTGTTTCGTCTTGTGCCACCGAGAAGAACGTTTTGCCATCAGGGGCAAATGCGAGGTCACGGATGGGCGCAGAATGTCCCACGAACTGATTCATGATGCGGTTGGTGCGTGCATCCCACAGAATAACGGCGTTATCCCATCCGCCCGACACAATCGAATAGCCATCAGGGCTAACTGCCACAGTATTCACCCAATCAGTATGCCCCTCTAGCCGATGAAGTGGATTACCCGTTGCCATATCCCATATAATAATGGTGCGGTCAGCCGAAGCCGTATAAGCCAGTGTGCCATCTGCGGAAACCGATAAATCTTGCACAAGGTCGGCATGACCCTCAAAACGGCGTACTTGCTCGCAAGTTTCAACGTTCCACAACAGCATCACGTTGTCGCCCTCAGACGACAATTCAGAGCCATACACCGCTAACGCAGACTTACCATCGGGCAAAAAGCGCACGCGCCTTACCTCGCTATTGTTAGCGACCATTTTGCAAATTTCTTGCCCTGTCTCAAAATTCCATAGGCGCAAAGAGGCGTCGTTAAGGTTGGCATTGGTGGTAAAACGCCCCCCACCCGACAGCAAGCGTGTTCCATCTGGGCTAATGTCAACAGCACGCACATCTGCCGTATGTCCCTCAAAGCGGCGCACTTCCTCGCCAGTTTCTACGTCCCACACCCGTATAGTCTCGTCAGAGGATGCCGACACCAAAAAACGGTCATCTTGTGTAAACAAAGCCTGCCACACTGTATCGGTGTGTCCTTCAAAGACACGAACAAGCCCTTTGCCTTCAATATCCCATAGCTTGAGGGTGTTATCATCTTCGGGGCGTTGGCTTGCACTATATCGTCCACTGCCTGTCAGTAGCCATTGTCCGTCTGTACTCACTTGAACGCTCATTACAGGCGATGTATGCCCTGTAAAAACGTGCGTTGTACCCAGCCCATACACCGTTTGTACCAAAATGCTGGCAACTTGGGGTGGGGGGTTAGGGATTTTTGCCGCCTCTAGCGATAACGCCAGTGCAATATCGCCATTCCCTGCTGCAAGCTCTAATTGCGAATTAAAAACAGTCACAAGTGTCTGCACCTCATCCGCACGCCGTTGGGCAAGCTGGCGTTGAACTTCGGCAGTCGTTTGGGCATTACGCGCCACCACCGCCGAAACAACCGCAAATAAAGCCACGCCCAGCATTAAGAATGCAAAGATGCGCAATCTTTGGGCGTTCTTACTTTGTGCATCTGCTACTTGGTTAGCGAGTTCCAATTCACGGGCTTGTTGGGCTTCTTTTGCCCGCTCTAAGGCTTCACGCTGGAAAAGGCTTTCTGTTAAAAAACCCCGTTCTTGGGGTGTAAGCGTAAGGCTAGTGGTTTCTGCCCATGTTTCAAGCTGGTTTAGGCGTGCGCCCGTTAGTAAGTAGCTTGTATCTTGCTGATGCGCTCCCCAATCTGTCGTGGCTTCTGCCAAAATGCGCTCGGTTTTTAGGTCGTCTTGATAGGTGTCTATCCATTGGCGGAGGCGTTGCCACTCACGAATCAAGGCTTCGTGGGCAATTTCAACCATTGGCTCACGAGTACCTGCTTCACCTTCAAACGTCAGCAAGAACCACGACGCAAACGCATCTAAAATTTGGTTGACCAGCGCCTTATCACCCAACGCGACCAACAAGGCACGCGCAGTTTTTCGGCGTGAAATGCTTCCGTCATGATTTAAGGACACCAAGCGCAAGAAAATTTGACGTATTAGGTCATTAGAACCAGCGATTTTTGCTGTGAGTGTGCTAAATAGTTCTTCTGGACGTTTGGATAATGCACCAAAAATCCCGCCCGTTTGATAATAAGACATAAAGTTAAGCGTGCGCTCTTGCCGATAGCTAAAGCTCTCAAAGAGCGTATATTGCATCAGGGGCAATGCACCGGGCTGACCGCGCAAATCATCCATAACAGCGTTTACAAATTCACGCTCCACAGTTAGTCCCACGCGCTCGGCGGGACCAGTGATGGCACGCTCTATTTCTGATAACGTCATCGGGAGCATCAATTGCGTGCGCCGTTGTAACAACTTAGAAAACAGCTCATGTGCCAGTGGGCGGTCATAATAATCGGCACGCATGGTAACAACAATCCGCACAGGCACATCTTCGGCTAATGCCGTTTCGTACAAGAGCATCAAGAACTGTTCACGCTCGGCTTCGTCCTCTGTTAAGGTATACAGTTGCTCAAAACTATCAACGACAATCAATAGCTGGCTATTTTTCGCTTCAAACAAGTCACTATTGATGTTTGCTAGCGTGGTAGAATCCAATTTCAAACGATCTAAAAGGTTTGGCACAGGTTTAGAGGCAACACTCAATAACGCATTGGCAAGCTGTTGAAGTGGGTTAACGCTAGGGGTCATATCCACGATAAACCATTCATCCGCCCCCGTAATTGCCCCGCGCCGAATGGCAGGAATAAGCCCAGCATGGACAAAACTGGTTTTCCCAGAACCGCTGGGGCCCACCAACGCCAAAAATTCTACGAAGTCATCATCCTCAGTCAGTCGCCCTAGCACTTCTAATACAAGGGTTTCTCTACCAAAAAAATCCCGTGAGTCGGCTTCTGTAAATGCACGCAAGCCTTTATACGGGTTAACCAGTTCGGGCAAAATAACCGTCACACTTTCGGGTTTACCCAGCAAAGCCCGCTCAAAATCTTGCGCCAGTTTAAGCGCATCATCATACCGTTTGGTAGATTCTTTAGCCGTTGCACGCTGAATCACTTCGTTAACGGAATCGGGCAAACCAAGCGCCTTTGGAATGTTTGGTAGGGGGTCGTTAAGCTGTTTCATGACCAAAGACCCCGTAGAAATATCACCATAAGGATAGCTACCGGTCAACATTTCATACAGCACAATACCGAG
The DNA here is from genome assembly GCA_034437555.1 of Anaerolineae bacterium. Taxonomy (GTDB): domain Bacteria; phylum Chloroflexota; class Anaerolineae; order Aggregatilineales; family Phototrophicaceae; genus JANWYT01. Next base: position 83,552 of record DAOTTQ010000077.1, read on the forward strand.
TGCGTAAATATCTGTGGGGGCGATAAAACCTTCTGTTCTTAGGGCTTCGGGGGCAGCATACGCCACAGAACCCACAAACGCCTCATCCCTAGCCGTTTCGGAATTACGGTTTTTGTCTAAGAGCGCAATGCCAAAATCGCTAAGATAGGCATTGCCATCGTCATCTATCATGATATTTTGTGGTTTTACATCGCGGTGAATAACGCCATTACGATGAGAAAACGCCAACGCAGAGGCAATTTGTTGGGCAATTTGCAAGGTACGATGTTGGGGTAACGCGCCCTCGCCTAAAATTTGGCGCAAACTCCCCCCCCTTAAAAAGCGCATCACAATATAGGCACCGTCCGCCTCGCGCCAGTAATCAAATACCGGGACGATGTGCGGATGCTCTAGGCGTGCGACCAGTTGCGCCTCTATTTCAAAGCGTCTGATAAAGTCTGCATCATTGGCATATTCTGGCAAAATAATCTTAATGGCTACCTCACGCCCCAAAACGGGTTGCATGGCCCGATAGACCGCGCCAAACCCACCTGCCCCTATGCGTTCTTGTACCTCATACCCTCGCAAAACCTGTCCTACCAAATTTGACATTCCGTTAAGCCTCTGTGTAGCTTACCAACGTTTTCATTATAGCCATCTATGGCGTTATAAGCCATTAACGCTTATTGCGCCCAGCCAAGAAGCAAGGTTTTCAATCTGTTGGCGAAGAGCCATTTTTTGTTCAGGGGTAGGTATGGTTTCCCAATGAATCGCATGAATATCTAGGCTATTTGTTTTACGGTTAAATTGCGGGTCAATACGCCCTACTATCACATCTTCATACAAAAATGGCATGACAAAATAGCCGTATTGGCGTTTTGAAGCAGGCGTATAAATCTCTAACCTAAAGTAGAAATTAAACAGTTGTTCAATTCGCCCTCTATCACAAATAAGGTTATCAAACGGTGAAAGTAAGGCATGGCGAGGTTGCCAATCGTGGGCTTCAATACGCTCTAGTAATGCCGTATTCCCTACGTACCACTCGCCTTTCCATTCTGTGCCATTCTCCGCGATATTTACGCGCTCTATTGCCCCTTCGTTGGCAAGTTGTTCCAAATGATGCTTCATTTTGGGGTATTCCCCCCGTGTAAAGTGATAGTTGACGTGCTTGGATGTTCCTAAACCCAGTGCATTTAGGGCAATCTTTAAGGATTGGCGCACGCGCCCCTCTTCGGTTAAGTCATGACGGGGTGTCCATTCGGGCAAAATACGCTCGCTGACATCCCACACGCGAAACCCACCCTTTAGCCGATTCGCAACCCCAATCTCGCCCGTAAGCCACAAATGGTCAACCATACGGTCAATATTGCGCCCGCTTGTCCAGCCCGATGTATGCCAGCCCAAATCAACTTGGTCGTTTCCTTCAATCTCTTTAAGTTGAGATGCACCACGCTCACGAAACACCTTTAGCACATGCTGACGAAGCGCGTCATTTTGTTGCACCCACTCCGTACGAGAATTTTTAGACTGCACGTATCGCGTCATAATATGTTGGTGAATGGGGTAGTGTTCCGTAAGTACAATGCTGGCAGCATGCGCCCAATACTCAAAAAGAGCGCGTTCTTCCCACATCAAATGATTAAATGTTGCGATATCGTATGCCCCCAACCGACTCCACAACACTAGAAAATGATTTTGTATCACGGCTTTGGTCGGGTCTAATTGCAAGCATCCCAGTTGCCGAATGGTTTCTAGCATGTTGCGTGAAGGCGCGTCTAAAAATTGTGATGCTATCGCCAAGCGTCGTGCGGTTTGACCTGTGATTGTGCGTATCATGTCGCTCTCCCCTCAATGAATACGTTTATTTTTTGAGGAGAAATTATAACAGGATTTAGAACATTTGTACAAATTTTACTTGGTAACAGTGACTTTGTTTAACCCACGCGGTTTGTCCACAGGATAGCCCCGATAGAGAGCCTGCTTCATAGCGAATACTTGCCCATGCACTACCGCCAAAATGGGCGATAGCCATTCAGGAACATCAGGGATTCGCATACCATAATGCCCCCCTGCTAAGGCTTCGTCGTCATTAGAAATAACAAGACACTCTGCCCCACGTTCTTTTAGCACATTCAGTAAGTCTAGTTGATATGGCAATGTCACCCCTTTAGGCGCAACCAACATCACGGGAAAGCCTTGTTGAATAGTTGCAATGGGCCCATGCCTGAAGTCGGCTTCGCTGTAGCCGTGTGTACTCATATAACACAGTTCTTTCACCTTTAAGCTAATTTCAAACGCCGTACAGTAATTAAAACCGCGTCCAATAACAGCTAAATTAGTTGCATAGCGATAGCGTTCTGCCCATTGGTTAATGCTGTGGGTATTTTCTAGCGTTTGTGCCATGGCATCGGGCAACAAAGAAAGTTCACCCTTAAGCTCTTTATGGGGTGTAAGCTCTGCAATCAGCATGGCAATAATTGTCAATTGCGCGGTATAAGTTTTTGTAGCAGCAATGCTCACTTCTTCCCCCGCTAATAAAGACAGGTGATATTGTGCCGTTTGCGCCATCGGCGAATCTTCATAGTTAGTAATTGCCAGCGTCAATGCGCCCTGTTTACGGGCATCTTCTAGCACTTGGCGCACATCTTCGGCACGCCCGCTTTGAGAAATGCCTATCACCAAGCCATGAGCAAGATTGGGCGGCATTTGATACAGGGTATGAAGTGAAGGCGCAGCCAACATCATGGGCAAGCCCGTATATGCACCTAACAGATATTTGGCATACAACGCCGCATTATCCGAAGTACCACGCGCCGCCAAACAAACAAACGTCGGGTTGAAGGCTTTAATGGCTTCTGCAATTTTGGCAACTCTAGCCATTTGTTCGTTAATTAAACTAACCAACACATCTTTCTGCTGAAATATCTCTTGTTCTAAGTGCATGGTCTTATTCCCTTTTCTAGCGTTCCTTGAGTGATAGGCTTATAATATAACACTATAAGCGAGAAAAATCAGGAGTAAAAGCCATGACAGCGAATGTAGAGGGAATGGTGCGTTCTGCCGTAGACGCGATTCGCGCCGGCAACAAAGCCGATGCTCGTACCTTCTTAGACCGCGCCCTTGAACTAGACGAGTACAACGAAGAAGCGTGGTTATGGTTAAGTTCTGTAGTAGATACGCCCGAAGAACAGCGCACCTGTTTAGACAACGTTCTCATCATTAACCCTAGAAACGAAAAAGCGCGTGCGGGCTTAAAAGCCTTAGGCATAGACCCCGACGCAAATAGTAGTACCCCTGCGCTAACCAATGCAGCCGATGATTTGTTTCCATCTACGCCTGCGTTTAACCTTGACGATGACGATGATTTATTTTCTGAAGATGATTTTTCGCCAAGTACGCCCTCATTTGATAGCAAACCCGACATCATTGCCACCAGTAGCGCAAGCTCCTCATTTACATTCGAGCAACCCGCCGCAGATGTATATGATGATTGGGTAGCGAATTTGGGCATTAACAAAGGCAAAACAGCCGCACATCCCCCCGTTACCGAAGCGCAAGATGCGACATTTGGGCTAGATTTTGACGATGACTTCTTCTCATCACCTCCCCCAGCAACGCCCGCCGTTACACCTGCCGCTAATGAATCCAACGCCAATCCATTTGGAGAAGACCCTTTCGGTGAAGACCCCTTTGCTGCCGCACCCTCTTTTAGCAGCACGCAAGCCGGTTACGATGATGAAGCCGAAGAATACACTTTAGAAACAGAGTCGTTTGAATCGGTCATCAATTTACCTGTAAACGAAAGCTTTGAGAACCTGTTTGATGATGATTTGCTGGGGATGGGTCAAAGAGCTGAAGAATCAGAAGATGTGATGGTGAATTTTGAGAAAATTCCAAGCCACATCAATGCAGGCAGGCTACCCGGCATCAATGAAAAAGCCCCAACGCTCTTGTTTGTAGGCATTATGATTGCGATTCTATGGAATGTAGGAGCAGTTGCTGTTCTACTCACACGGCTAGGTTAAGACAACCTAGACAAAATGGCGTGTTTTTTATACAATGACGCTTTGCTATGTTTGGCAACTGAACGATTTAAGAAAGGGATTGAGTGGGGATTTTTCCCACCACTAGAGCATTATGGCTAACAATAGATCGCAAATCAAGCGTATTCGTCAGACTGAAAAGAAGCGTATCTTCAACCGCAACTTCCGTAACCGTTCACGTACCCTGATTAAGGCTGCACGCCTTGCTATCAGCAAGCAAAACGTGGAAACCGCAGAAGAAACCGTAAAACGTGCTATCCGTGACCTTGATAAAAATGCCAGCCGTGGCGTTTTACACAAGCGCAACGCCGCACGCCGTAAGGGTCGCTTAATGAAACAATTGGCTGCACTAAAAGCCGACAAGAGCTAATAAAAGAGGACGCAGAATCGCGTCCTTTTTTATTCTGTGTTCTTCCCCTGTTTGCACTCTTACTTTTTGTTTGGCTTAATGTCTAAACGATAGCCTACACCGCGTACAGTGGTTAAATACTTTGAAACCTTAGGTACAGGCTCGCCATCTAGTACACGGCGCACTAACCGTATATGCACGTCTAACGTGCGGGTATCGCCCGTATAATCGGTGTGCCACACCTCTTGCATCAGCCAAGACCTTTCTAGAACTTGGTCAGGGTGCTTAAAGAAAATCTCTAGCAAATGGCTTTGTTTTGGGTTTAAGCTAATTTCTTGACCTTTAGTGTGCAGAATACGCTCCTGCACATCCAACGCAAAGTCACCACACCGAATGAGGGTTTTTGCCGTTTTCTTTAGCAGGCGGTCAACATTAATGAGCAAACGGCGTGACGTAATAGGAGGATAAAGCAAATGGTCTGCTTCACTTTTGCCGTTTGGGGTAGGGTGCAAGTGTAAAATGCTAATCTCACGGGGCAATGAACGCCTAAGCTGCTTGCAAATACGTTCACCGCTTGTCTGCAATGATAGAGCATCTAAAATGACCAATTGTGCGCGATGTTCTTGTGCTAGTTCTAAACCCACCTTACCACTACGCGCAACATGTGTTGGATAGCGTTTTTGGACGGCGGATAGCACGTCGTTTTTTGTTTCGCCAATCCATATTACAATCGGCGTGAACATACCAACTCCTAGTAAAACGTGAACAAATATTATAGCATAGACCGCACTCATCTATAGGGTTATCATGGCTTAGGATTTATTTTAATGAGAACAGCGATTCAGCACTGGAATAACAGCACCAATTGGAAATCTTTCTTGCCCCAGCTTTCGGCTTGGGTAATTGAAAAGAGCATTGCCATCCAGCAAATCCCCGCCCCCACCTTTGAGGAAACGGCACGCGCTTTATATGTTCAAGATCTTTTCTTAAGCATGGGGCTAACCGATGTAGAGATTGACACACAGAAAAACGTCTACGGTGTGCTAAGGGGCATTAACAGACACACAAAAGCCCTGATGGTGATGGCACACACGGATACTGTGTTTCCGATGGAAACTGACCTCAAAATTAAACGCTCTGCCGATACCATTTATGGCGCAGGCTTAGGGGATAATAGCCTTGGCGTGGGTGGCATGTTGGGATTGCTAAAATTCCTATACGACCACAGCATCAAGCCCCAAACCGATATTTGGTTTGTAGCAACCAGTTGTGAAGAAGGCTTGGGCGACTTAAAAGGAGTTCGAGAAGCCTATGCTCGCCTTGCCGACCAAATTGGCGCAGTCATTAACCTAGAAGGTTTGGCTTATGGTCACATCTATCACGCGGGTATTGCCGTTCATCGGCTTCATATTACCGCCCATACCGAAGGTGGGCATAGCTGGTTACACTTTAGCCGTCCCAGTGCCATTCATGCCCTCTTTGAGCTAGGCACACAAATTACACAAATTAAGCCCCCCAAAGCACCACGCACCACATACAACATTGGCATTATTGAAGGCGGACAAACCATTAACAGTATCGCTTCACAAGCCTCTTTTTGGTTAGATTTGCGTTCTGAAAGCCAAGAAGAACTAGAGAAACTTGTGCATCGTATTCACCAGCTCATTAAGAGTAGCGAAAAAGAAGGCATCACATTTAGCACCAAAGTGGTCGGAGACCGCCCATCTGGGTATCTTAACCCACGTCATGAGCTGGTTCAGGGGGCAATGACCACACTAGATGTATTAGGTGTGCGAGGCGTGTTAGAAACAGGAAGCACAGACGGCAACATTCCGTTGTATCACGGTTGCCCTTGTGTCACCATTGGTATTACACGCGGGGGAAATGCTCATCGCTTGGATGAATTTATTGAGGTTTCCCCCGTTGCAGATGGCATCCGCCAATTGATTATTTTATCGCTGGCAACCCATGATTTGTTGAGCCAGAGCGCATCAGGAAAAATCTAAGTGCAAAACGACACAACACCTGCAAACGACGACCCAGAAAGTGAAAAGAAAGCGCACGACTTTTACAGCATTGTACGATGGCGATGCCCCAATTGTGGACAGCTTTATTTTTGCGCCCACGATGAAACACCGCCCGACATTTGCCAGTATTGCCGTGACATGACGACATGGCAACGTCTATCAGAGGAGCCTTAAAGTATTCTAGGGCTTTCTGCTAATGCGCTAAACCTTATTCGTTATCGTTACTGGGGACGAAGTCATTGGTGTAAAGTGTTGTCGTATCACCCTCACCCTCCAGCAAGCCCATCGCCAACAAAGTCGATTGCATGGTATCCCACGTTTCTAGAACGCTGATGCCTACTTCTTCGGCATCCCACAGGGCAATTGTTGCCAATAACACATCCCATTGTAAAAGCGTTTGGCTATCAAATTGGGCATGAAGTTCTTCATCCATTGCCACACGGCTTTCAGCAATGGCTTCACGGTCGGGTTCGGTGGCTAAAAATTCGGCTTGGGCTTCTGACAAGCGAACCAATTCAGCGCGTAGTTCATCATTGATGGGCAAGTTTTCAACGTGGTTTAGGCTATCTAAATAGGCTTGGGCGGGATTTTGAATAGTTGTCACCACACCCAAATGCCACGCCCCCACAAATGCCTGAACATACTCGGCATCTTCCGCAACAAGGGTGTTACTTGTCACCAAGCCATTAGACACCAAGCTGGCATAGTCATCCACAGGAAGCACACGCACATCGCTTATGTCACCACACTCGCCTGCCAAAGCACGGTTACGAATTTGTAACGGCTCATTATTGCTATAGACCACAGCTGCTTGTACACGCCCCAAGCAAAACGCTTCGGGGGCATTAAAGCCAATTTCTTCCAAAAGCACATCGTCTTCTGTCATGTCATTTGCCAAAAGCATTGCCGTAAAACCGCTGTAGTTTGCGCCAAAGCGTCCGGGAAGTCCCACCACTACGCCTTCTAGGTCTTTGGGGGTTTGGATGTCACTGGCACTATCTACCACAACACCAATCGGGTAACCCTGAAACCAGTTATAGATGTACTGTATTTCGCGCCCTTGTGCGCTAGAAAGCAACACTTGTTCACCACTTACCACCCCAAAATTAGCGTTACCAGAGGCTATCAAGTCCACAACATCAGGCTCGTTTAGATAGTCCACTTGTAAATCACCCACCACATCCTCAAAGAACCCTTGCTCAATGGAAACGTAGAGCGGCGCAAACTGAATGTTTGGGATAAACGTTAGCAAAAATTGCTCGCTATCTCTCACTTGGGCAAGGCTTGCTCCCAATACACTTACTGCTACAAACAACATACTGATATAACGCTTGAACATTCGAATCCTCTTTCTTGTTGAATTAAAAAACTTGAAAGCGTTCTAAGTGCGGTTTTGCCACCACAAAAAACGCCATTCAAGAAGATACACAAAGCTGTATAACATCAACGCCATGCCCGTCATGGTAAACACACCCACAAACACCAATGGCGTATCGTATTGATTACGAGCTTGATTGACCATAAAGCCCAAGCCCGCCCTGGCACTCACAAATTCACCGACCACCGCGCCAATAATCGAAAGCGTTGCGCTGGTCTTTAAGCCCGTTAGCAACACAGGGAGCGCAAATGGCACTTCTAGCTTAGTGAACGTTTGCCAGCGTGTGGCATTCATTATCTTAAGCATGTCGTGGTGACTTTCTGGCACTTGGCGGATGCCCACAATGGTATTCATTAGCATGGGGAAAAACACAATTACAGCACACGTCACCACCTTGCCCATTGTGCCACTACCAAACCACACAATCAGCAAAGGGGCATAAGCCACAATTGGCGTTGCCTGTAGCACCACGACCACAGGGGAAATAAGGGCATCTATCAGGCGGCTTTTCGCCATCACGTAGCCCAACACCATCGCCAGCCCACACCCAAACAGCAAGCCCAGCAACACCTCTTCTAGTGTTACCAGCGTATGGTGTCGCCACCTACCATCGTTTAGTACCTCAATAAATTTTCCAATCACTTCTGAGGGCGCGGGAATGATAAAGGTGGGATATACCTTTAACATCACTAAGGCTTGCCAAGATAACAGCAAAAAAAGCGGGGTTGCGATGGGTATTAAACGGCGCAAGACAGCACGATAGTTTACAGCGCGACGCTTACGTTCTTGAGGGGGATGTAAAAGGATGTTGTGCATGAAAAAAGCCCCATTTCCAAGTAATGAGAACGGGGCAGAGAAAAGACAAGGCAAACCCAAGAAAGCAACCGACAAGATTCGGTTACTGCTTGACGCAAGGCTCAGGAAAGTGTACGAAAACACTTCCTATTGCGGTTTGCCATGTCCCCTTCTCCCATCCGGACTTTAACCGTCGGCTCTGGAGTCTAACCAAAATCCACCGGCATAACCCCATAAAACAGGCTATGACTCACCTCATAAAGAGGTGAAGCGGGTCGCGGGCTTATCAGGGTTTCCCCTGCTTCACCGCCGGTAAGGAATTTCACCTCGCCCCGAAGGTTGACATGACGTATTAAACTTTTTTCAGTATTACAAATGATGCGGTCTTTGTCAATCTATAGTCGATGGACTGGTATCACTGGTTATAGGCGTTTCATCATCTATCAAGTCTATCGTCTCTTCGTTTTCGTCTTGTGATGGGGTATAGGGTAGCGAGGGTAACGGCAGATAATCGTGTTGTCCGTGTCGCATTTCAGGCTGTTGATGTTCGCTTTCATCTGCACTAATTAGTGTAAAGAAAAAGCGTCCTCCCCCACCAATGCTATTGCCTTCTGCCCAAATGCGTCCGCCATGCGCCTCAACAATGTGCTTACAAATTGCCAGCCCCAGCCCCGAACCTTCGCCTTGTGTGCGTGAAGTATCCACCTGATAAAAACGCTCAAAGATGCGTTCACGTTGGTTATCTGGCACACCTAGCCCGTTGTCAAACACGCTAATCAAGACTTCTTCATCGCCTTCATAAGCCGCGCTTACGGTAATCGCCCCCCGCGCCGGCGACCATTTGATGGCATTGTGCAACAGGTTAATGAGTACACGGCGTGTTTGATCCCAGTCACACACCACCTGTATTTTGGCGGGAACATGCATCACCAATTGCAGTTCTTTTTGCTTTAGTTGGTCGTTTAGTCGCTCGGCAGAATCGTTAATCATGTCTATCAAGCGTGTGGGGTATAGCTTCATAATGGCTTGCCCTGTCTCTATCATGGACAAGTCCATCAATTCTTGCACAAGCCACAAAAGCGAGTCAGTTTCGCGTTGAATAGAGCGCAAGCTAGAAATACTGGCTTTACGCTTCGGCTTGCCCTGTTCTCTAAACAAGCCCTCTATGGTCATACGAATGTTGGTAATGGGTGTCCGTAGCTCATGCGAGATATTCGCCACCATATCACGACGAGCGCGGTTTAGGCGCACCAATTGCGTGATGTCTTGCAAGGCAACTCCCACAAAGGTGTGACGGCTATCATAGCGCATCACTTTTGTTCTGGCACGATAATAATGTTCGTCCAAAAGCAATTGTTCTTCTAGGTCGTCATCGTTAAAGGCACGCTCTACCAACTCACTAAAATCAGGGGTATCAAATAAATCGGTGAGCTTTTCACCAATAGGGTTACGCTGACCAAAGAGCGCATCGGCGGCTTTGTTAAGGGCAATCACAATGCTTTCTTCGTTTAGCACAAACACAAGGTCATACGCCACGCTGGAGACTGTGGCATACAAGGCTTTGCTCTCTAGTCCTGTGCGCTCACTGGTGGTAATTTGCCCACGTAAATTTGCGACAACGCTACTGCTCTCATGAGCAAGTTTCTCTAGCTCTTGCACTTTTTCATCTTTTTCAGCAATGGTGCGCCGTAGCTTTAAGATGATGGTATCACATTTAGAAATGTCACTATCTTTTGTAGAAAGCATCGTTTCAAACTGTGCGATGCGTTCTTGTTGCGTTGTCACAACGGCGTTAAGGGCATTTAACTGTTCCTGAAGTGGGTCACTGTGGCGACGTTGTCGCCATAGCGCATACGCTAAAACCAAAACAGTCAACCAAGAGATAGCAAGCAAACCTTCAAGCATTCAATTTATCCCTCAAAACGATACCCAACACCACGTACTGTTACAATACGGCGGGGGTTAGAGGGGTCGTCTTCAATTTTTTCACGAAGCCAGCGAATGTGAACGTCTACGGTGCGCTTATCCACGAAGTAATCATAGCCCCAAACCTTCGTCAGAATCAGGTCACGGGATAACACCGCATTTTTGTTACGCATGAGTTCTGCCAATAGGTCAAATTCTTTGTTGCTAAGTTTAATTTCGTCCTCGCCCTTAAACAGCTTACGGCTGGTCATATTGAGGCGAATATCGTTGCTAATCATCTCATCTTGTTGCATGGCAGACCCCACCGAAGGACGGCGTAGCACTGCCCGAACACGCGCCAAAAACTCACCCAAGCCAAAAGGCTTAACCAAGTAATCATCCGCGCCACTCTCTAAGCCAATAATCTTGTCCATTTCACCACCGCGTGCCGTGATGATAATGATAGGCGTTGCCGAAATCGTAGACTCATTGCGAATCATACGGCATAGGCTTAAGCCATCTAGCTTGGGAAGCATCATATCCAGCACAAATAAATCAGGCTTTTCGATGCGGGCTTTGTCCCACGCTTCTTCGCCATTAATGGCAATCGAAACCGTGTAGCCGTCACTTCTTAAAGAATTTGCCAGTTCATTAGACATTTTAGGGTCATCTTCAATGACCAAGACTTTTTTAGACATGGTTGCCTTATTCATATCAATCTGTAAAAACCCCCATAACAATATCAAACTCTTGCTAAAAGTGCTTTAAGGTTTGGTGTATTCTCTTAACAATTCTACGCCAAAAGGCACAGCGTCACCTGTGTAGCGTGTATTGTCTGCTAAACGACGCGCTTCTAAGCGTTGCCCGTTTGCCTCACGATACACCCCAACCCAAACATTAACACAATCAGGATGGCGAAAGTCCACCCCTTCTAAAGAAATAACGCGCCTATCGCGTTGTATTTCGTCGGTTTGCCACAGCACAAAGGGGTACAAATTGCCCCATACGTACCCATCAGACTGGGCAATTAACACACCGTCACACACCACATGCACAAAGAGCTTTACGTCATTTACAGAAAGTGCCTGCCAATCCGTGATGACATTCAGGCGCATTGTTTCGGGGTTTAATGTAGCTTGCACGTTAAGCAATTGTAGCACACCCTCAAATTCGGCTTGTGGCGCAACCAGTGACACATCATTACCACCCCTTACAAGCACAGGATAAAAACGTTCCCCTTCAAATTGTGTCAAAATAATGGGGCGTTCTTGTCGTAAATGGGCTATCAATTCTTCACCATCTACCAATGGGAAATAAGGCACAAATTGGCGATTTGGCGACTGTATCACGCGCCCCACACCAATAACATCTATAGAGGCGTTGCGATAATCTTGTTCTGTATTCACCGCAAAATAATCGGCATAGGCAATTTCTGGCGACATAAAGCTAGTAAACTCCGCGCCCACTAAAAACGTTTTATCGTTTTGAAAGGGTTCAATATAATTGGGTGCGTTAATGAGCAATACGCCTTCTTCGTTGACGCGCTCCTGCTCTACCAAATGCATCAGCTCTTGGGTGTAATCTCGCATTAGCATATAATCATTACGGCGTGCCAATAAAAAGCTAAAGTTCAACGCCACAATTATCAAGAGGCTGATGCCCATCACAACACGGCTCACGCGCCCTTTATATAAGCTAACGCCCACGCAAGCCCAAAACACAATTGCGCCCACAGAAGCCAACACCGCCAAGCGTGGCGAACTCCACACATAATTGGGGGCAAGCACCAGCACAGAAGGCACAATTGTAATTAAATACCACGCCACCCCTGCCAAAGCAGTAAGCATTAGCGCACGACTTCGTAAAAACACCATGCCCAAACCTGCCAACACCGCACCCAAAAAGAGCATCACCAGCAAGAGCGGGTCACCTTTGCCTTCAAAAAAAGGGCGTAAGAGCGCGGAAAGTGGGTAAACGAACGGTTGTAACATCACCCCTAAATTATCCAGTGGTGACACACTAAGGCTAAATCCGCCTTCTGTGCCCACACGAGGCAAACGTAGCCACAACACCAAGTAAAACGCAGAAACAAGCGCAGGCACAAGCACAACACCCAACGCCTTACGCCAGCGCAAACGCATTCCGTCCAACAAAAACAATGTGCCAAGCAAAAAGGGTGCGACTAAGAAGCCTGTTTCGTGGCTAAAATTGGCGAGCATGGCAAACAACCAGCACAGCACTAATGCCCCTTTATGCGATGTGAGATAAGCCCGTATGCCCATCAGTAATGCCAAAAGTAGGCTAAAAGACACGGCAAGATGCGTCAAACTCCCCACTAGGTTGACGGCTTGATAGTGAAACGGAAACATCACAAATGCACATCCCGCCAGCACACTTACCCACAGATAACGGCGACGCAACAGGCGTTGCACAATAAGGCTAACGAACACCCCCGAAAACGCAAACAACCACACATTAAACGCATGTTGCCATACAGGGTTAAATTCGCCTTGTAGCGTGCGCATGATTACCCATACCGTATACACCACAGGGCGATAGTAAGGCGACCACGTTTGCCCCAACCACAACGGCACAATGCCATCCACACCCAACAGAAAGCGATAGTGAGGCGCATCATCACCAAAAAAAGGCAACGTGAGCGCATAGGCATATAGTACCCACGCCAATAATAACGGCAGGCTGAAGGCTATTATTCGCCAAAAACGATTAGTCATGAACGGCTCTTACCCCATGTAAGGATGTAGCGTGGCGTAGCGCGTTACGAATGGCTTGTGACATGGCTTCTGCCCCATACGCCCCCACCACACTCGGATTCGCGTTTATTTCGCCTGTGGCTAATGCAAATATAGCGTCCCCATCAAACATCGTATGCGAGGGGTTAATGGCGCGTGCGATGCCATCGTGTGCCATCTGCGCCACCTTATGAGTATGCGCTTTACTTAGTTTGGCGTTGGTTGCCACACAGCCAATCACAGTATTTTCGCGGTTTTGAGGGCGTTCTGAAAATGCCAACGTCTTAAACACATTCAACATACCCTCAAAGCCTTGGTTATCAGGAAGGCGCACCCCACCTAATACCTGCCCTGCTTCATCCAGCACATCACCTACAGAATTTACCGCCACAATCGCCGCTACAAAAAGTCCATTGCCTAGGTCAATACTTGCCGACCCCAAACCGCCTTTGGTAGCTAAAGGAACACCCCTAAACGCCCCACAGATTGCCCCTGTACCTGCGCCAACTGTCCCTTGTGCCACAGCCTCACCAGAAGCATCCGCACACGCCATATAGCCATGCTCGGCAGTAGGGCGTGCGTTTTCATCACCCACCGCCAAATCAAACAAAATTGCCCCCGACACAATCGGCACAAGATAGCCCCGTGAGGAACGATACCCCATATTATGCTGTTCCATATAGCGCATCACGCCATCGCCCACCGCCAGCCCATAAGCACTTCCACCAGAAAGGAAAATTGCACTCACCTCTTCTACCATATTTTCAGGGCGCAATAAGTCGGTTTCGCGGGTGCCGGGTGCGCCACCTCGAACATCCACCGCACCCACCGTATGTGGAGGGCAAAGAATGACAGTACACCCTGTACCCCCGTCTAAATCGGTGTAGTGTCCAACGCGAATCCCTGTAATATCTGTAAGTGTGCCATTCATAAGGCTTGCTCCATTTTTATAAACAATAAGGGCGATGTTAGTACGTAACATCGCCCCAAAACCATATCATTATTGTGTGGGATTCGTCAATTACCGCTTAGCATCCAGCGCACTTATTGCATAATCCAATATCACATCACCTGTTGTAAAGAGGGTTTCTTCAGTCACAGGCACAAGCACAGTGGGTACGACACCAATGCCTTCAATATGGATATTTCCATCTGCATCTACGGCGCGTCCTACAGTCAGTTGCATCGTGATATCATTAGGCATAAAGAATCGCTCCACGCTACCCCCTAAGCCCCCTGTAGGGTATTGTCCTACAACATCTGCACGATTACCCCGTGTCATGTTCCAAGAGAAAAATTCGCACGCGCTTAAGCAATTGGGCCCCACTAGCACAGCCACATTCCCACGATAGCGCAGAGGTTCGGGTGCAAGGAAAAAGCTCTCTCTGCGGTTAGGGTCAAAGTAAAAGTCATTTAGGCTTTCATCATAGCGTCCAGAATTGCCCAATGGATATTCTTCATCAAAGAAGTACGATGCCATTTGGTCTGCTAAATAACCGCTACCACCGCCATTACTCCGCATATCAATGATAATGCCCGTGACTTCGTTTGCGTTGGCTTGGGATAACATGCGTTCCCATAGGTTAATGCTTAGGCGTTCATCATCAAAGAACGACGTAATTTGCACGTACAAATAGCCACTAGGCAAAAGGCGATATTCCACAGGAAGCGCATAGGGGCTGCCATCGCGGTTAAACGATGAGAAATTAAAGCTATCGCGCTCCGCTGTGGTACGCATACTAGCCGTGCGGGGTTCAGCATCGTTAAGGTTCTTAAAAGTCACATCAACCACTGTTCCAGAGGGAAAGCGCACCGCATAGCGCAATTGTTGTAAGCGTCTAAAGTGTTCTGTGCTAAAGGGAGCAGACCACGCAATGGCTTCTGAAACAACTTGGTTAATAGGAGTACCGTTAATGGCAATAATTTCTGCACGGGGCTGAATGCCCGCAATAGACGCAGCACCGCCTTCTGTGATGAAGTTGGTAATCACACGCCCATCGTCAAGTTCACGAATTGCCATCCCTAGCCCGCCTTCGGTTGCTGCTAAGAAAGCATTGTAGGTAGTAGGGGTAAACGACACAGACACATGCCCATCAGGGATTTGCCACGCAAACTCGGATAACGCGAGCGAATAAGCATCTGCATCTCGTGTTGCTTCTGCCTCTTCCATACGGGGGCGAAACTGGGCTTTTAGTGCATCCCAATTGATACCCTTATATTCTGTAAATGCGTATTGTGTGCGGAATTTTTCCACCATCGCATCAAAAGCTTCTGTATAACTTAATGCTGAAAAATCGTCCGCGCTCGCGCCGTCGCCCTCTAACAAATCCATGGTCACATAGCGAGAACGGTCAAAAGTAAACGTGGGTTGGCTCATATCAACTACAGTATAGCCCGAAGGCAAGCTCACCAATGGGTCATCTGCGGTAAAGAGTCTGCCATCTGCACCCCATCCCTCAGGAAACGGCAGATTGGGGCTGGGTGCATAGACTAACACCTTACCGCCCACATACTCGCCTAGCGTTTCAGCATCACTGCTTACCAATGTAGACGCATAAGCCGATGACCATCCCCCGCCGTATTGGTCACGCTTCTCTAAAAAGGCATCGCCCCAAATATTAGACCAATACGCCACGGCAAACACCATGACATCAGGCGAGCCATCGTTGTTAATGTCACTTAGTGCGCCCTGTGGTTCTATGGGTAGCGCAAGGCTGTATGTAAATGGCGATGTATAAAAATCAGAAGTAATTTGACCGATTGTTTGCGATTCTGGCGGAAATAAATAACCGCGATTTCGCTGAACAAAGCCTGTTTGGTCTTCTAGGATAATCAAAGGTTCAGAGACCCCTGATGTGAAAAAGGCGTTGGTATACGCCACGGAACCCCTGACGAGTACCGCACCGCCCTCATCGTTTTGGATAGTTGCCGGAACAATGGGGTTTTCGTCCTCCCCGATAGCACCTGCAAACGAAACAGCAAACAGTAACATCACCAGTGAAAAGCTATAACGAACCTTCATCATACACTCCAAACGCAAACAAGCACTTTTAGTATTACACGCCAAAAACGTAACCTAGCCATTACGAAATTATAGCGCAAAAAAAGAGGACAACACCAAATATCGGGCGTTGTCCTTTAATATGAGACATTTTTCATAATCATTAGCCATATAAACACGCAAAAAAAAACAAGGCAATGAGATTTACATTAAGTTGGCAGCGGCTTACTCTCCCACACCGTTACCAGTGCAGTACCATCAGCGCTTGTGGGCTTAACTTCCGGGTTCGGAATGGG
>DAOTTQ010000078.1:0-3154 GCA_034437555.1 Anaerolineae bacterium
GTAAACTAGGGTCAGGAGGCAATGGTGAGGTGTGGCTTGCTCGTGAACGTTTACCCGATAATGAAACGCTAGAAGTCGCCATTAAAATTTTGCAAGCTGATGTGAGCAATAAGCCCGAACGCGTTGAGCGATTTAAGCAAGAAATTAGCATTGCGAGTCGCTTACGCGCCCACCCAAACATTATTTCGACCACGACTTGGGGCGAAGTGGGGGGACAATTTTATGCGGTAATGGATTATGTAGACGGCGAAACACTGACAAGATGGATGGATGGAAAGACGTTTAAACCGGACCAAACCGCCGATATTTTGGGGCAAATTGCTGAAGCGCTTGATTATGCGTACAGCAAAGGGGTTAAAGCGCACCGGGACGTTAAACCAGACAATATTATGGTCGAAAAAGATGGACGATTGCGTTTGGGTGACTTTGGTCTGATTGTGAGTGATGAGCAAGAGTTGCATCACACCCAAACAGGCGAGTCGGTGGGTACGAAAAGATATATGGCACCCGAGCAATGGGATAAACAACCTGCCAGCGCGCAAACGGACATTTATGCGCTTGGCATCATTGCGTATGAGATGATTACAGGTATGTACCCGTATGACCTGAATCGTCTTGCGAGCCAACATCTAAAGGAGGAATTACCCGAAAACGCTGGTTTAGCGGACGGGGTGCTGCGAATTTTGCGTCGTGCCACTGCGAAAGATGCACGCGAGAGATATAAAAGTGCGACGGAGTTTGCTAGCGAATTGCGCCATTGGCAAGAAGACCCCGCCAATTTAGAGACTAAAATCGCCAAATACTTAGACCTGTTAAACGGCAAAATACGCAGTGAGGTGTATGAGAACTTTTTTGTTGATTTAGAAGGTACGGTGCGCCAAGTGGCTGTTCCGCAACGCCATGAAGAACAAGAGACAGACCCTTTTTTAGCGCAATTTGAGGCATTCGGGGTTAGTTTGGAAGCACAACATCACCTGGCGGATAGGGGCGAAAGTGAGGGCGAACCTGTTACAGAAATTTTGGCACAATTGTTAAAAAGCGAGCGCGTCGTTTTAGTGGGGGAACCTGGGGCAGGCAAGAGTTTTCTGCTTCGGCGTTTGGTATCAGAATACATTTTGCGCCAAACAACCTATCGGCGAATTCCGGTGTTTATATCTCTAAATGCGTTCAAAGGGATTGAAGCAAAGACGCAACAGAAGCAAACATTTTACGAGTATATTCAAGCGCACTTAGGGCAACTTAGCCCGTATTACGAGCGATTGCTAGAAGAAAAACGATTGATATTGATTTGTGATGCGCTTAACGAGATGCCACGCAAAGCTAGCGACGGACGCGAGTTGTTGGGCGAAGTGCGAGAAGAACTGGCAAAGGCACCCTTATTTGTTGTTTCGTGCCGTAAAAATGACTATCAAAAAGACCTTGATGACCTAAAGCTGGAGCGTTTGTCGATACAGGATATGGAACTGGAGACCGTCTATCGGTTTATTCAACGTTACGTAAAAGAGCGTGCAGAAGATTTGTGGAGGGAGATGGGTGGAAGCGAAGCCCTCTTAGAATTCTGGCGCAAGGCACGCTCAAACAACAGACATGAAGAGTTCTGGAAAGAGGATGGGAATTTGAATTGGGATGGGAATTTCGATTGGGATTGGGCGGGGCTCGAGGCGTGGCGCAAAATGTGGGAAGGTGCAAAGCTGATTCCGCTTGCCCGCAGACCTTACCTAGCGAACATGATTTGCCAATTGAAAGAAATGCCAGAAACACGGGAAAAACTGTACAAAGACTTTGTTGAAAAACTGTATAAGCGCGAAGTTGTGCAAGCACAACAACGCCAAGAACCCTTCCCGAGTTTGGGTGAGCTAGAAACGTTCCTTACCCAAATGTCGATGCAATTACAAATGAAGGGTGGAACGGTGTTGGTGGAAGGGGAATTGCCTGCGCACGAATCTAGGTTGTTTAGTTTTGCACTCAACACAAGTATTTTGCTTCAAGAAGAAAGAGACATTCGTTTTAGCCATCAACTGCTTCAGGAATACTTTGCCTCTAAAACGTTAGCGGAGCAGATGCTGACGGATGCCGACCCACGTCCGATTTTTGGTGACACATGGTGGAGTGCGAAGGTGTGGCGTGAGAGCGTAAAAATGCTAATTGACGTTTGCCAAGACCCCGAGCGGGTTGTGCGTTGGGTTGCCCTAGCAAGCCCCAACCTGGCACTGGAAATAATGGAATTGCATCAATTAAGTGCTGACACATTGCAAGAATCGACTCGTACTGCCCTATTAAAAGGCGCAGGCGAACGGAAAACGGCAGAAACCGCGATCGGTCGTTCGGGTGCTTACCGAGTGCTAGGGCGACTAGATGCGGATAAGCGCAAGGGGATTGGGGTATTGCCGAATGGCTTACCGGACATTGTGTGGGCGACAATTCCAGCAGGGGATTATAATGTGGGGGATGAGAGCGAAAGAGATAATCCCCCGCGTCAAGCGACGATAAAAGAACCGTACCGGCTATCGCGCTATTTAGTAACGTATGCGCAATTCCAGACCTTTTTAGACGCTAGTGATGGGTTTAATAACCCTGAATGGTGGGTGGGGATGCCAGAGAAAAGTAATGTAGGTGGAACAACCTATCGTACACGAGAAATGAGCGAGCAACTTTTCAAATACGCCAACCACCCGCGCGCGAGAGTGAGTTGGTATGAGTCAATGGCGTTTTGTCGCTGGCTGAGTTATAAGCTAACAGGTGAAAAGCCATTAGATGACCCGTTGACGTGGGCGGTGCGCTTGCCAACCGAAGTAGAGTGGGAGGTGGCAGCGCGAGGTAAGACAGGGTGGGCATATCCGTATGGTGATGAGTTTGATGCCAATAAGGGCAACGCAAGAGAAACAGGCATTGAGATGACGAGTGCGGTAGGGATTTTCCCAGGGGGTGATGCGCGTCATTGGGATGTGCCGTTATCGGATATGAGTGGAAATGTGTCTTCATGGTGTCTGAACAAACATGAGAAACCCGACGAAACGGGTGTTGATGATAGCGGTGAAGCGCGGGTGCTTCGGGGCGGTTCATTCGGCAATTCCTCTGACTACCTTCGCTCCGCCTTCCGCGGCAGGGGTAACCCAACTAATGATAACTATGTCTACGGTTTTCGGTGTGTCCG
>DAOTTQ010000079.1:0-1907 GCA_034437555.1 Anaerolineae bacterium
GTGGCGTCCTCGCTAACATTAACATCTGCCACTCCAACTCAAAGTAAAGGCAATGGATGCCATAATGCGTGGCCGTGCCATTAGGTCGTAAACCTGTATTCCGAATCACCGCCTGCGATGCAAGATTTTTTGGGCGCACATTAGCCACACGCATACGCAGGCCAAACGTGTCAAAGCCGCAGCGATACACTTAGCTGTTCTGACAGATAATTGGCGCATTAGCAAATAGCGAAGCGGAACACTTGACCGGCCTTTGCACCCCCGCTTAGTGGCTAATTTAGTGCCATGCAATTTGCCCCCTACAACCGCTATAGATGGACACAGCGCAGCAATGGTGCCCCTGCACTAGAGCTCGATTTCTTAATGGAACCCTATGCCGATGAGCAGCATGCCGAAATGGTACTGGTAGCCCACAAACTGAGCCTAAGGGACTTTGAGGTAGTGCGCATTGTAGATGCCCTAAAGGTGGAACCATTCAGAAACGAAGTGCCCGCAGTCCAAGGCAAGTTTCAACAGGTGGAGAAGCTAATGAGCTGCTTGGGTTACAAGCTGGAAAATGCTGTCCCGTTAGAGGGGTTTTGATGCCCCAGCCGAAGTGGAATATGTAGGCGGGTAGGAGGGATGGTGTCAACCCCAGCGGGGTGCGATGATTGTAGCCGTGGGTATTGGGGCCGTATAGCGTTTTGAAAACCCCAGCGGGGTGGCAACACGTGGTATATATCTCCCCTCTGGGGTTAGGACATGATTGCGTATGGCCTATTGCTACAACCATTCCGTCCTTCTGAGATTAAAAGCCACTTGAGTCTTGATGCATATCGTGTTTCGAAATGCTGTGGCGAAAGACGTTGGCGCCTGTGGGGATTTAAGCTCATTGCATACCCGCGCAGCTC
The DNA here is from genome assembly GCA_034437555.1 of Anaerolineae bacterium. Classification (GTDB taxonomy): domain Bacteria; phylum Chloroflexota; class Anaerolineae; order Aggregatilineales; family Phototrophicaceae; genus JANWYT01. The sequence continues at coordinate 891 of DAOTTQ010000079.1, forward strand.
TGCAATGCTCCTCGTGATGAAAACTGGAAGCGGTTTAATAATTGCCTAACCCACACCGCTCTAATGTGCTATGATTATCTTGCCTTGATAAACCCGTGGGATTGATACATGTAAACCTTGGAACTTTACATGTTAACCTCCGATTGATACATGTAAAATTTTGCACAAAGTGTGATTAGTGCTGGTTGTAGAGTTGCCTGCATGAGAAAGAACGCTTAGCAAAAGTGGAAGGCAAAATGTTACGCCCGACATGATATCACGAACGGTTACTTTATATTTATGGCAGGTACGTTTTTGGTATTGGCAGGTATTTGAAAAAAGCCCCTGTTGGGCATGGCGATGGCGTAAAAAAGGCGATTCGAACCCGAAGGGGGATATAGGGGTGAAATCGGAAGTCAGAATATTGGAAATCCGAAATTGGAAGTCAGAAAAGCGAAATATTGAAATCAGGCAATGAAGGCAATGCGGGCCATTTGCATATTGCGCTAAGGCGCATAGTACTTCCGTTCTTTATGGGCTAACTGTAAACCGCATGTAAATGATGTAACTCCATTGCACTGGGGTGTAAAATTGGTGGATGGCGGTGGGCGCACCTTTGTGTTGTCACGAAAATTCTTTCGCGATTAAACTACAAACGTCATGGGAATTCATCAAAAAGCAGGTCAAGGCCAAGGTAAAGACCAAGGCCAAGGCCAAAAACAATCGGGTGCTACTACCAAGCCATCGGAGAAGGGTCAGCAGCGCGAAACGGACCCCAACAACCCAACGGCAAAAGCTGGAGCTGACAAGGGCAAACCGGGTGCTAAGAGAGGATAGGCGCCAGAGGCGCTGCACATTGCCAAAGCTCCATGCCTAGTGTTGGCGTGGGGCTTTGTTGCGGCCAAAAATGAGGTGGTTCAGAAAATGGTTGATGTGATGGTGATGTGTCCAGCGGATGTGATGCCAAACGCCCATGCTAGCGAGCGCAGCTGGGTGTGGGCAAGGAATAAACCCTGCCATGTCCGTCAGATTGGGGTA
>DAOTTQ010000080.1:0-3679 GCA_034437555.1 Anaerolineae bacterium
CCAAAACGCCACCCAAACCGAAAACGCCCAAAACAACTGCAACTGCCAAAACGCCACCCACGTCCGACAAAACAACGCCAAAAGCACCCACTGATGCCAAAAAATTGCCGAAAGCTAAAGCGTCTGCTCCTAAAACCCAAACACACATTCCAACAAACACACTTGAAGGCTTTGTTGGTATTTTAAGCAAAGCGTTTGGGCGTACCCGTAAAGATGATAAAGGTTACGCCAGTTTAACCGAACTGGGACAATCTTTACGTGCAGTAGAGTCTAACTTTACGCCGAATATTTACGGCAGTGCGACACTCACCAAACTATTAAAGAGGCTTCCAAGCCATGTTGAGGTCAATAAAACATCAGTAAAACTTAAGCAATAACCCAAACGGGCGCACCCATTAAGGTACGCCCGCTCTCTAAGTCTAATACAAAAAACCAACCCCTTCACCCGTGGGAGAGGGGGCATAGAGATGAGGGCTTACGACCCCACAACCACCCCTTCTACCTCATCCTCTTTTAGCAATAGAAAGATGCTATACAATAGCAAGCCCGCCCCCAAAACACCCGTGATTGCCAGTGTTTCGCCAAACAAGCCCCATGCCAGCAAGGTTGCTACCAATGGCTCTAAGAGCGTGATGATGCTGGCATTGGTCGCTGTCACAAAGCGTAAACTAGACTGAAACACAATGTACGCCAACGCCGTTGGGAAAATGCCCAAGTACACAATCAAAAGCCAGCCCTGCGTTGTACTTACCACCACAACCTCATTGGTAAGGTTAAGCACCAACAAAAGCACCGTTGCCGAGCAAAAACTAATGGCAGTCACTTGCAGGGGATGATAGCCCTTTGCCAGAAAACGCCCACACAATAGCGAGCCGGCGTAGCTTAACGCCGCCCCTAACGAAAACAACGCCCCCAAGAACAGGTCTTGTTGGGTATCAGAGGCAGGTTGTAGCCCCACCAATAGCACGCTTCCAATCAGTGATAAGCCGATTGCCAATACGGTGCGACGTGTGAGCGTTTCTAGCCCCAGCATCACCGACAAGCTACTAACAATCAGGGGTGAAAGACACACCGTGAGAAGCGTGGTAATGGTCACACCGGCATACCGAATCCCTGTAAAATAGGCGGCATGAGAAATCGCCAAAAGCGCACCCTGTAGCATCATGTAGGGCAGGTCACTTCGGGAGATAGCAAAGATGCGCCGACCCAAAACCTGCCAGCACAAAAACAGTAAAATCGGCGTAGCCACAAGCATCCGCGCCAAATTGATAAACAGCGATGACGTATTATCGACGTTATAAATGCCCTGTGTCGCAACGCCAATCGTTCCCCACAGAAACGCCGACATCACGACCAGCGCAACGCCATTTGCATGAGAATTCTTGATTTTTTGCATGGAAAAACTGCCCTTTGATAACAATGAATGAGATGCAAGAACGAAAGAGACAAACGGGCAGTACAACACATCAAGTAAGCCCCGCGAAGCCAAGCCCATGAAGCGCATTGATACTGTTCAGCCACCAGAAGCAACCCCATCAACAAAACAACCCGTGAGATATCGTGTGTACTTGGGGCATAAGGCATCTTAAGCCCCTTTTACATCTGTATAACACGCTAGGGTTTTAATTGGCAGTCGGTATCAAAATCAAGGCTGATGCTAAGGTCGCGGATGCGAAACTCATAGCCCTCATCGTCATAAGAAATAGTCGCTACTGCATCGGCGGGGGCATCTTGTGTCAGCGCAACCTTCCAAAAGTCTGCAAATGCACAAGTAGGCGGCTCTAAAAACACATAGTCCCTTATAGAAGGGTCGTCAATGTCACGGGTCATGCCCTCATTAACATAGGTGTAGTTGGTTGTCACGCTACCACTCATGGTACGCACGTGCCTCGTTTGCCCCGGACGATATGCTGTAATCGTCACATCCTGATACCATGTGCCTAATCCGCCAGCACCCACAGGGGGCGCATCCGCAGGGGCGGGTACTTCTATCGCAAATTCGGCGGTGACCCTGGGCGATGGCGTGTAACTCGCGGTTAAATCTAGTGTGCCATCCGAGCGAACAAATTGTGCCTCTAGGGAAATGAGCCGCGTGTTTTCGCCCGCAAAGGCTTGCATCGTGCTATAGCTGGTGATGGGGTCAAAGCGGGCGGGGTCGCCGTCTACAGGGCGCGATTCAATAAACGAGATGCCTGTAATACCTTGGACAATGCTATTAAGCGCATTAGGCATAACAACCGATAGCACAGCCGCACCAATGCCCAAGAGGATACCGCCACCCAAAACCAGTGTGATAACCATCGAAAGACAGCTATAGCCTCGCTTTTTGCGCTTCTCGGAGTTTAAGACAATCATCGGTTGTTGCTCTGAAAAAAGTTGTTTTTCGGGTCTCATGTGTTGCCCCCTTCTATGTGCTTGTCAATGCCCTTTATTCTAGCCTCGTTTTCCAAACTTCGCGCCTTCTTACACGGTAAGCAAAGCATCAGATGGCATTTCAATCGGCTAGGGATGAGGCGTCGTTTGCCCATAAATGGGCGCATTAGGGAACAAAAGCGCAACAAAAAATTACACCATCCCACACTTATCTAGGAAGATACGTTATCATCAGGGCATGGGTTGATGCTTGTTCAATAAGGGAGTTATGGCTGTGCAAACCGAAAAAACACTCACATTCAAAATTGAAATGCCGATTAACGGCACACTAGAAGCCGTGACAAACGCGCTAAAATTGCGTGAGATGCAAAAATCACACCCCCTTATTGAAAAAATGGACATCCTAGAAGAAACACCCCATTTTGTACGGGCAACCATCACAGATAGGCTGATGATGGCGGGCTTTTCGTTTCGTTTGGTGTATGAGGCAAGTAGTGAGCTAACACAAACCGCCCACCAAAGCGCGTTTCACAACCGTGCCAAAGCCCCCATGCCCTTTTCTAATGGCGCACTAGACACACATACCCACATTCTACTTGTCCCACAAGGGCAGGGGTGCGTGTTGGTGGATGAATCGGAGCTGTTTTTTCCACAAAAAGCCTCGTGGTTGCCCAACGTAATTTGGGAATGGCTAAAACGCTACACCTTGCGTAACGCAGAAGGGTCACATCGTCCTATGTTTGAGAACGTGGCAAAAAGCGTGTCTGTTTCGGCTTAAAGTATCATAAAATATTAGCACCTGTGTTGGGCGGCAACCATGACCATTCAATTCGACAATACAATCATCTTCTGGCGCGGACCCGCCCCATGGTTTTTTGTGGCTGTTCCCCCCGAAGAAAGCAGCGAGATTAAAGCCATTGCCAATCGTGTGACGTATGGTTGGGGCGTGATTCCTGTACGGGTTCAAATTGGCAACACCCATTACACCACATCGCTGTTCCCTAAAGATGGGCTGTACTTTGTCCCCATAAAAGCCAGCATCCGCAAAGCCGAACAGCTAGAAGAAGGCGATATAGTCAACGTTACAATGGAAATAGAGGAAAGGTAGGGGGAAGAGAAAGTTGGGGTATAATCGTTCGGTTGTTAATCAAGCTAACTATCATAAGGAATCTAAACAGCATAATAGTTTATCTGAGGTATTTTACATGAGTTGTAAAAATAACATTAAAAAATAAACTTGTGCTATAATACAGATTATTCAAACGGGCAATCTCTTAATTTATGTGACCGTTGGCAGTTCTCCTAT
>DAOTTQ010000081.1:0-3379 GCA_034437555.1 Anaerolineae bacterium
ACTGGCGGGCAATAGCCCTGGTGCGTGGAAAGGAGAAGTCATTGCAGAACGGTTTTTGAATGGCGAGCTGAAAAAGTTATTTACCGCATAAAGCGAAAGGACACGAATGATGAGTGAAGAAAGCTATAAACACCCGTTTGTCTCTTATTTAGAGAAGCACGCCGATGACCGCGCCATGTTGGCAGAGTTACGGCGTGGGCTAGGGCGCGATGTGGGTGAAGCGTCGGGCATGTTTCCGTATGTTGTGCCTTTTGTGCATCACCCTTATGAAGAAGAGACGCTGTATCTGGTAGCATCCCTTTTTGCCTTTCATCCGGCTTCGGCGTATGGGGGCAATATGGGCGAGCATTTACGGCAATATGCGGGCGTTGTGGGGGATGATACGGCGACCACACGGCGGTTTGTCCAGTTATTGCGTCAACATCGTGATGCCCTAGACACACCCCTGCGTCAACACATTAGCCTGCTAAAGTCTAAGGATGTTGCTGTCAACTGGCATCAGCTTATCCGTGACTTGCTAGGATGGGAGTATCCGTCGCATTCTGTGCAAAAACACTGGGCGAGAGCCTATTGGCAAGCCCAAAAATCAGAAACACAAAATACCTAAACCGCATTATCTAAACCTATCTAATCAAAAAGGAAAAACACGATGATGATTGAATTACATGCACTACAAACATTTGCTCCTTCTAACCTAAACCGTGACGACACAGGCAACCCCAAGGACGCACTATTTGGCGGTGTTAGACGCGCTCGCGTGTCTTCGCAATCGGGCAAACGAGCCATTCGGGTCTCTGAAATTTTTCAGCGAGCCACCGTTGTGCCTAATGGCACTCGTACAAAGGGTATCATCAAGCCCATTGTTAGCCAGTTAGTTGCCAATGGCGTAAACGAAACTGATGCGACCAGCTATGTGACAAAAATTATTGAAGGCACGTATGCCAAGCTAGATAAGAAGTCTGCGGAGAAGACAAGCGTTATTTTGTTTGTCAGTGATAGCGAAATTACCATGATTGTGTCTGAAATCTTGGATGCGCTGAACAGGGGTGTTGCCCCTGAGGCTGACACCATTACCAAGAAGTTGGTGAAGGAATTTGAAAACCGCACGTCTGCCCCAGATATTGCGCTATTTGGACGGATGCTTGCTGAAAAACCCGCCTTAAACATTGATGCCGCCTGCCAGATGGCACATGCACTATCGACGCATGAAGTGAATACGGCTGAATTTGACTACTTTACAGCGGTAGATGACTTGCAAGCCAATGATGTAAGTGGCGCAGATATGCTGGGTTTGGTGGCGTTCAATTCGGCAACTTACTATCGTTGCGCCCGTATTGACTGGGAACAACTGGTTAAGAATTTGCGTGGTGACACGGATTTGGCACGCCAAACGGTAGCGGCTTTTATGTATGGCTTTGCTTTAGTTGTGCCTTCGGGAATGAAGAACTCGTTTATCAATCAGCACACCCCTGATTTTTTGCTGGCAGTCGTCCGCCCTGATAATAATGGGCAGTCTTTGGCAAATGCGTTTGAAAAGCCTGTACGTGTGGCGCGGGGTGGGGGCTTTTCAGAACCTTCTATTCAGGCACTAGTAACGTATTGGGAGAGAACAGAAGGCATTTATCGTCTGGAAGAACCCGTTGTTTCGGTGGTAAACCCACACCAACACACGCTTGAATCCAAAGAATTAGCAGGCGCAACAAAACCGAACCTTCAGGAATGGGTTAGCACTATTGCCAGCGTTTTAGAATAGGGGGCGAGGATGGCGACCTTGTTCTTAAGAATGGATGCCCCCATGCAGGCATGGGGGATACAAAGCAATTTTAGTCACCGTGATGCGGGGCGAGAGCCTTCTAAAAGTGGGGTGGTGGGCTTGCTGTGCGCCGCGCTTGGGCGAGCGATTACAGAGCCGATAGATGACCTTGCGTCGTTGCGAATGGCAGTTCGCATTGACCAACATGGCGTAGTACGGCGAGATTATCATACGGCAGGCAAGGAAGGCTATTACAAAGTGAGTGGTGCGATAGAGCGTAATAGCCTGATGACCTCTGAACGCTATTACTTATCAGACGCGAAGTTTTTGGTGGGGCTGGAGGGTGAAGAAGCGTTTCTTCTGCATTTGCACAATGCGTTGCGACGCCCCCAATGGTTTCTCTTTTTGGGGCGTAAGGCATTTTTGCCTAGTGAGCGTGTTTGGTCAAAAGAGGGGGTAAGCCCAAACGAATTGGTGACGGCGTTGGCGCACCATCAACCGCTTGCAGAGAGAATTAGTGCGCCACAGCGATGGGAGATAATGATTGACGACCCCAACGGAAGCACCCAAACCAATGATTATCCGGTGTCTTTTTCGCCACGTCGCTTTATGCCACGCCGTTTAACCCGACAATGGGTAGATAACCCACATTATGAGCCAACACAGGAGGCATGATATGTATCTTTCTAAGCTCACTTTGAATTTACGGTCTAAGGATGCTCGCCGTGACCTTTCCGACCGCTATGAACTGCATCGCACTGTGATGAGTGCGTTTCCGCAGATGCTTAATGCAGAGGAACGGGTGCTGTATCGCGTAGAAGAGGGGGAGCGGCAGCCGCACGCGACGCTTTTGGTGCAGTCACAGGATGTTCCTAGTTGGCAAGCTGTAGAACGGTTACAGCGTGGTGACTATTTATTAGATCAGCCTGGTATGCGTCCTGTAAAGACGAAGGCGCAAAATGGTCAGCGGTTGCAATTCAGATTGCAAGCCAACCCCACCCTTAAGCGAGCGGGGAAACGCCATGCCATCTATAAAGAAGAGGAGTTATTGCTTTGGCTGGGTCGTAAAGCAGAGCAACACGGCTTTAGCGTTGACCCACTAGGAATAAAAGTTGTCAAGATCGGCAAGAAATATGGCAAAGGAAGCCAGCAAGTTTGGCACGCGGTACAGTTTGACGGTGTGCTGAAGATAGAAAACCACACCGTATTTTTAGAAACGCTGGTAAGTGGTATTGGAAGCGCAAAAGCGTTTGGCTTCGGCTTGTTATCTGTGCCTTATGCTAGAGCGCAGTAGATAAGAGCTTTACTTGCACCTTAACAATTAAATTTCCTCACCATTGTGGGGGTGTTCCTTTTGTCCTCACAGGGGTGGGGCAAATAATAATTGTGAGCCTTGTCATGTGAGTGTTTTAAGGAGTTTTGACGATGAACTTAGACTTGCACATTTTACCAAAGCTACGAGATAGCCTAAGTTATCTTTATGTAGAGCATAAAGTGATACAACGCTATCGCCAAGCAGTGCAATTAGTGAGTAAAGAGGGGCGTACGGCTGTTCCGATTGCGTCAATTTCGGTGTTGCTTTTGGGCCCTGGCACAAGCATTAGCCATGAAGCGGTAAAACTATTG
>DAOTTQ010000082.1:0-19840 GCA_034437555.1 Anaerolineae bacterium
TAATACCGGGTTTCGGTGTGTCCGCACTTAATAGCTCTGGTCTCTGGTTTCTGTTCTCTGATTTCTGGGGGGTTTGGGGCATCGCCCCATCGCCACTAAGTGGCGTGCGTTTAGCGCCCCCCGCCTTCGCGGGGAAAATTTTGGGGGGTTTTGGCGAAGCCACAGGTGCGTAGGACAACCTCACCCTAAATCCCTCTCCAAAAATTGGCGAGGGACTTGAAGAAGGCGCTGTTTTGCACCCCTTCCCCTCGGCGTAGCGGTGGGGGAAGGGGCAGGGGATGAGGGGGCATTGGGGGGTGTTTAACCCGAATTTAAGGTTGGCACACCACACCCTTTTTATGGGCTTATTCTGGAAGCCTTACAGGCAAAGCCTCTAGGCTACGGATGGCAATATCGTGTCGCCACTTAAGCTCCTCGCCTGTGAGTTGTAAGTTTGGCAAACGCCTTAGCATCGCGTTGATGGCAATTGCCCCCTCTGTACGCGCCAACGGTGCGCCAATGCAAAAGTGAATGCCATAGCCAAACGCCACATGCCTATTTTGTGTGCGATTGATGTCAAATGTATCGGGGTTGGTGAAGATGTTGGGGTCACGATTGGCAGACGACAGCATCGCAAACACCAATTCACCCTGCGGAATGGTTTGGTCGCCTATCTGAACGTCCTGCTTCGCAATGCGCCACGCACGCGGTACAGACGGCTCATAGCGCAAAATTTCTTCTATGGCAACGCCGATGGATTTTGGGCTGTCTTGCAACGCACGCCATTGTTCGGGGTGCTGAAGCAGGCTTAACATGCCATTGCCAATGAGGTTGGTGGTGGTTTCATGCCCCGCCACAAAAAGAGTGACTACCGTAGACACTAATTCATTAATTGTCAGCTTTTCTTCGTCAGATTTTGCCGAAACTAAACGCCCCAAAATGTCGTTCTTAAGGGTGCGTTGCCGTTCTTCTACCATGCCAATGATGTAATCACGCATAGTAAAGAGGCTATCTTGCGCCAGCTTTGCCGACGCTTCTGTAACGCGCCCTCCCTTTTCAAATAATTGATTGATAGCAACCGCCCACTCTCTAAACAAGCCAATGTCCTCACTAGGCGCACCAATGAGTTCGGCGATGATGGTGGCAGGCAACGGATAGGCGATATCGTGGATGATGTCTAATGAGCCTTTCGCCAGTGCTTCGTCAATGAGTTCATTTGCCACCCGTTCTATACGGGGGCGGTAATCCTCTATTACACGGGGCGTAAAGGCTTTGGTTAAAAGAGAACGCAGGCGGGTATGGTCGGGTGGGTCGGTGTGCGCCAAGCCAATATCATAGTGGCGTTCTAGGGCAATAATGTGTTCATGAGCTTGGGGGGGCAATTGGCGCAAAAGATATTTTACACGCCCCGCACTAGAAAATGCGTCTGATTGGCGCAAAACGGCGGTAACATCCTCGTAGCGCGTTACCACCCACGCTCCCCACGCCTCACACCAATACACAGGGGCTTCTTCCCGTAAGGTTTGGTAGATGGGGTACGGATTTTGAAAGAAGCTATCAGACTGCAAACTATCGTCAAAAGAGCCTTGTTTGCTCATGTTACGCTGTCTCCTTGTGTGTTGTTCTGTTATCACCATTATATTTTACTTCAACAGTTCTGCTGTCTATTATGGCATAGTAACACGGCAAAGTGACGATGTTAGCAAAGGGGTTTTGTGGGTGTCTTTTAATATGAAAGATGCACGTTGGTTTTTTAGGACAATCCTCGTTTACTAGCGTGCAGAATTGTCTGCCCACAAATAAACGCCTCTTGTGCGCCGGTGGGGTAGACGAAGATAAATAGCAAAAGCCCAAAGAACCGCTTAAGCACAGGCTTATTCGCCACCGTGTGGGGTAGTATCACGGATAATGAGCGTGTCAAAATCCGCCGTTGTAAATTGCTCTACGCCTAACGCCAGCGCGCCACCAAATTTTGTTGTGCCTTCTATGGCAGTTAAGAAGCGGTCATTCACGAAGAACGCCATGCGGTCTTGATAGGTTACAATCGTAATCGGTATCCAAGAGGGCAATGTAGAGGCATCTGTACCCGGAATTGCGCCCTCAAAGAAGGTGGTGCGCGTGGTGGCATCGCGGTAATCGACCTTTGCGGTAATATCCCCCACGATGTTTTGAACGAGCGTTAGACGATAGCCGTAAATGTCATTACCTGTAAGGCTATTGCTGGTGCGAACCCCCACCCATGCCTGCCCCGGTTGGTTTTCGGCTAGGCGCATTTGTAGGGTGATGAGCAAGTCGGTGCTATCGCTAAAGTTGCGCGTGTCGTTGCCTGCACGGAACATTTCCACGCCCACGTTATCTCTAAAGAGGCGATAGGTGGGCTGTCCTGTGTGGGTAATGCGTAGGAAGTTTTGGTTATTGGCAGAGGCGGGGTCTGTCGCAAACTCGCCTGCCGCATTTACGCCACCCTCCCACCAAACATCAGTGCGGAACTTGTCGTTAAACGTTTCGTCTAGGTCACTACGAAGTAACCTAAACGTGCGTGCTTCTGTTCTTTCGATGACAGCATAGGCGAAACTGCCCACGGCATCGGATGTTGTGGCTGATTGTGTGAGTAGGCAATCGTCAAAGCGGAATTTATCGCCACGACGTGCCACAAAGCGCAGTGTGCCAGAAGGCGTTGTCACCTCCAACGGCTCATTTACAATCGCTTGTCCATCCTTGATAATCGTTAGGCGATTTTCAAAGAGCGTATATTCAAAGTCTTGCCATAAGCTCCGCGTATAAAAATTGGAGACGTTCTTTGTAAAGAGCGTGTTGCCTGCGCCGTCTGCTTGGACAATGAGCAAATTGCCCGCATCTAAACTAAACGAAAGCGAACCATTGGCAGATTCACGAAGTAGGATTTGGTAGCCCCCTTCTTCGCTCCAAAAACGACAACGCAATTGCACATCGTCCATCAGTGCCATCACAGGGGCGGTTTGTGATTCCCCTTGTAGGCGTATGTATTGATTGCCGTCACCTTCGCGCGTTAGCGTGACCAATTGGCTATCGCTTCGTAGCCACGTTCTAGGGAACTCACTGCCTTGGAAGTGGTCACTGTTCACTTCGGCGCGTTGCACCACAATGTCATCTAGGCGTATCGCTTGGAAGGCGTTTTGCCCCTGAAACATAATTTGACCGCCTCCCAATTGTGGCAAGGTAAGGTCTTCATAGCTCATCAGCAGGTCGCCATTAAGATAGACGTAAATTCGCGCCCCTTCTACCCAGAGCGTGACATCATTCCATTGTCTGGTGGTAATGCCCGTACTTACTTGGCGCAAAATACGCTCGGTTTGACGGTCTATTAGGGGGTTAAGGGCGTTGCTGGCATTACGGCGCAAGAACACGCGCCCTGCCGTAAATTCGATGGCATTGTAGCCCACACCTTCACGATACCTAAACACAAGGCGCACGCCTTCGGCGGCATCCACATTAAACCTAAAGCTCACCACGAAATCACTGGTATTGGGGTCTACCCATTCTGGCACTTCGCGCCCCAATAGCACAAACGGTTGGTTAAGGCGTGGCGTGCCAATCAGCAGGCTTTGTCCGCCTTCCTGTACCAATTGCCAAATGCTAGGGTCATAATCGGATGCAAGAAGCGCGTCACTCGCTTCAAAGTCTAGGACAAAGGGCAAGCGTCCCGCAGGAATAGGCGTGGCAGTGGGCGCAGGTGTATTGGTTGGGATGGGTGTGGGCGTTGCCGTTTCTGTGGGCGTAAGCGTTAAGGTTGCCGTTGCCGTTGGCGTAAGTGTCGCTGTCGGCGTGTCTGTGCTGGTGGCGGTCGGCGACGGCGTAAACGTTTCTGACGGTACTGGCGTGGTGGTCGGCGTTTCTGTGGGTGAAGGCGTTAACGTCAGCGTTGGCGTTGGCGTTTCTGTGGGTGTTAGGGTAGGTGTTTCTGTGGGCGTTTCTGTGGGTGTTAGGGTAGGTGTTTCTGTTGGCGTTGAAGTTGCCGTTGGCGTATTGGTGCTAGTAGGCGTGTTCGTTGCCGTATCTGTGGGTGTGGCTGTGGTGGTAGATGTGGCTGTTTGTGTGGGCGTTAGCGTGAATGTGGGCGTAATGGTGGGCGCAATCGCCACTTGTAACGCGCTGGCATTGCCAATAATTTCGCTAAAAGCTAAAGATGAAACGACCCAACCGTTATTACCGTTGGGCAACAAAATTTCATACCAACGACCATCTTCGCTAACCCCTAAAATTTCAAATTGCTCGCCTGCTCTAATGTTGTCAATTACCGCATACGCGCTCCCTGACCCTGCACGCACTTCTAAATCACGGCGCACCAGCACAATGGGCGTGGCGGGCGTGGGCGGTGGCAAGGTGGGCGATGGAGGGGTAGCGGGCGTTTCTGTGGCGGTGTTCGTGGGCGTTGGGGTGGTAGATGATGTGGCGCTTGGCGTTTCTGTGTTGTCTTGGGCAATTTGTGTTGGGCTAGGGGGCAATGTGGGAATCACGGCATCGGCACTATTGCCAGAAGCCACAATAAACCCAATGAGAATCGCAACCACAAAAACAATCCCAAAAAGCCCCGCCATAATGCCCCGTGACGAAGAAGGGGGCGTACGGGAAGCAACCTGTTTGGTTTCGCCAACAATCGGCGCTTGCATGGGGGTGGGCGTGTATTGCGTTGCCACATCGGGCATGGGGGCCATGGTGAGCATTTCGGCGCGTTTTGCGGCAAATTGCCTCATGAGCGTGCTTACTTGCTCATCGTCACGCTCGGATTGCTTTTTATCGGCAATTTTTAACGCCAATGTTCGCAGTTCTTTGGGGGTGGCATTAGAAGCCGTACTCCCCACCAATTGCTCTAGTGCACTAATAAATTCGCCTGCCGTTGCATAGCGTTCATCGGCTTTTTTGGCGATGGATTTTGCCAGCACATCATCAATGCCAGAAGGGAGTTCTTTGTTACGGGCATACGCAGAAGGGACGGGGGCTTGCATGTGCTGAAGCACCAGTTGCATGGGGGTTTCGGCGTTGTAGGGGGCTTCGCCTACCGCCATCTCAAACACCATAGAACCCAGTGCATATACATCCGCGCGGGTGTCTACGGGTTCGCCAAGACTTTGTTCGGGGGACATATAGCCGGGTGTACCTACTGTAAAGCCTGTTTGCGTCATGCCTTGGGTTTCGTTGGCGCGGGCAATGCCAAAGTCGGTTAAGAAGGCGTTGCCGTCACGGTCAATCATGATGTTGCCGGGCTTAATGTCGCGGTGAATCACCCCTTGTCGGTGGGCATAATCCAGTGCAGCCCCCACTTGGCGCATCATGTGAACCACTTCACTAAGGGGGAGGCGATTGCGTTGTGCCAAAATATCGCGTAAAGAGCCACCCTCTAGCAAGCGCATAACAATATAGGGTGGGTCATTATCAGCGGAGTATTCATAAACGGGTAACAGGTGGGGATGTTCTAGGCGTGCAATCAGGCGTGCTTCACGCCGAAAGCGTTCCATGCCCTCTTTATCGCTAGAAATGGCACGATGGATAACCTTAACGGCAACAAAGCGTTCCATCGCCGGCTGAAACGCCCGATAGACGGTTGCCATGCCCCCTTTGCCAATTTCTTCTACAATTTCATACTGTCCAATGCGCGTGCCAATCATACGCTTTGCCTGTGCTTAATGTGAACCTCTTTACTATAGCACAAGCCCCTAAAACGGGCAAAAACGTGAGCCCACTCCTAAACACAGAACCGCCCCTAACGTGGGGTTGGGGGCGGTAATTGTTCGCGATAGAACGATTCGCTGGCTTGGGTGCGTTTGCTTTTTTTCATACAGCCACTCCTGCAATAGTTGGCGTAAATTGACGGGCGACACGTCTGTTAGCAAGGCTAAAAAGCAACGATTTTATTCAAACGGCAATCATGTACCACTGACATACTATAGCTATAAAGTGCCAGAACTTTCGCTTGACACTTCGCCAATCCAACGCTTTAATTCTTGTGGGTAAGGCATTTTCCTAGTCCAAGTTTGATTCCTTTTCTAACTCTATGTCTTACCCCATTTTTACTAGAAAACCTACCCCTGTAAGAAGCTCCCCCCACTCCCAAATTGTTTGCCAGACTGTTGAATTTGGGTATAATGAACGCACTAGTCCAGTCTGAGTTTTCAATTGGTAGCCCATGTTGACTTTTACTAAACAAACCTTTGACGAAGTAGTAAAATTAATCGTGCTACACATGGACGCATCGGCGAAGCGACGTGCCTTTGTAACCCAACCACTCCAGGCTCTAAAAAGCCACGCGCGTTGGGTGGTCAGCACCGACCGGACACGCTTCGTCACTAGTTCGTATGATGGAGCCGTACAACTTGTGGGGTGCTGCGGACTGCGCTCAACGTGTTCCCTTTCTACCCCATTCGTGCTAGGATTTTCACCATGAAAACCATCCTTTCGTTCATCGGCACGCGCCCCGAAGCCATCAAAATGATGCCCGTCCTGCGCGCCCTCGCCGTCCACGATGACCTGCGCAGCATCGTTGTATCCACAGGTCAGCACCGTGAGATGTTGCGCCAAACCTTTGCCTTGCTGGATATTAGCCCCCAGATTGACCTTGACGTGATGCAGGCTAACCAAAGCCTTGCCGTGCTGACGGCTAACCTACTGCGGACGATGGATGACGTGCTAGAGCAACACTCTCCTGATTGGGTATTGGCACAGGGCGATACGACGACGGTCATGGTGGCGGCGTTGCTTTGCCACTATCGGCACTTACCCTTTGGGCATATCGAGGCGGGCTTGCGGACGGGCGACCTAAACGCCCCCTTCCCTGAAGAAGCCAATCGGCGCATCGCTGACTTATTGGCGACGGCTTATTTCGCCCCAACGGAACAAGCTGCCGCCATCCTGTGCGCCGAGGGCGTGTCGCCATCAGCCATCCATATCACAGGCAACACGGCGGTGGATGCTGCCCAAGCCGTCTCCGTCATGCCCTTCGCTTGGCAGGATAGCCCGTTGGCGGTTGTCGCCCCCGATGCACCCTTCGTCCTCATCACCGCCCACCGCCGAGAGAATTTTGGCGCGCCGCTAGAGCGTATCTGCGCCGCCATCGCCCAACTCGCGCAGCTGTTCCCCCAATTTGCTTTCATCTATACTGTGCATCTCAACCCAAATGTGCAGGCGACGGTACATCATCGCTTGGGGAACATCACCAACGTCCATCTGATGCCCCCACTCGATTACCCCGCCATGATTCAGGCAATCCGCCACGCCCGTTGTATCCTGACCGATAGCGGTGGCATCCAAGAAGAAGCACCGAGCTTTGGTGTGCCGCTGTTGGTGCTGCGCGAAAGCACCGAGCGTCCCGAAGGCGTGGCGGCGGGTTGCGCTACGTTGGTTGGTACTGACATAGAGCGCATTGTGGCAGCAGTAGCAAACATCCTCAGCGACCCCACCGTACAACATCACAGCATCGTCAACCCCTATGGTGATGGACAAGCGGCGGCACGCATCGTGCGCGTGCTACGCGAAGGGAAGTGAGCCATGCCCAGTGTCAGCATTGTGCTGCCCACCTACAACGGCCAAAAATATCTGCGCAGGGCGTTAGAGAGCATCCTTGCGCAGGACTACGCCGATTGGGAACTCATTGCGGTGGATGATGGCAGCAGCGATGATACGCCTACTATCCTCGCTGACTATGCTGCCCGCGATGCCCGCATCCGCGTCCATCGCAACAACCCCAACCGCAAATTGCCCGCCAGCCTTAACATCGGGTTTGGTCTGGCATGTGGCGACTATCTAACGTGGACGAGTGACGACAACGAATATCGTCCGCATGCTATCGGGCGCTTGCTTGCCGCCTTGCAAGCCGCCCCTGATTGCGACGTAGCCTATAGCGCGTGCAGCGTGGTTGACGACTCCGGCACTTTCATCAAGCCACACCACGCCTTGGCTATGCGTGCCCTAACGCACAAGAACGTCGTCGGCGCATCCTTTCTTTATCGGCGACGGGTGCAAGAAGCCCTTGACGGCTATGACGAAAATCTCTTTTTGGTCGAGGATTACGATTTTTGGTTGCGCGCCAGCGTTCAATTTGGTATGGTCGCCGTGCCAGATGACCTCTATCTCTATCGGATGCACCCAGGTAGTCTGACGAGCCAACGCCGCCGAGCCATCGCCGAAGCTCGCGAAGCGTTGCTGGCGCGGATGCTACCCATCTTGCCCTGGGCCACGCGCAAGGATAAGATGGAAGGCTATGCGTTGTTGGCGCGGGAAGCGCGTGAGTTTGCCCCACAACGCGCCCGTGCCTATGCACGCCGCGCTTGGCTACTCGCGCCACATGTCATGGCACGCCGTGCGCTTTATCGACCCCTACAAGCCTTGTTACGGAAAATCCGATAACTCTTTCTTTTGAACAGCACCTCGAAAAATATGCCCATATCTTGATTCGTGGCAGCCTTAATTTGCAGTCATGCTAATGGTTGCGCCTCACCACTTAATTTCATAGGCGGTGCTTTCCAAAACACAATCTAATGTGAACGTTTTGGGGCGTTGCCCCATTACTACATCCTAAATACGCCGAAGTGGGCTTCGGGGATGGGGGCGTTGAGGGAGGCACTAAGGGCAAGCCCCAAGATGCGCCGTGTGTGTGCGGGGTCAATAATGCCATCATCCCACAGGCGTGCTGTAGAGTAGTAAGGGCTTCCTTCACGCTCGTATTGGTCAAGAATGGGCTGTTTGAACGCGATTTGCTCGGCTTCGGTCAGGTCGGGGGCGTTGCTTCGGGCTAATTGGTCGCGCTTAATTGTCAGTAGCACGTTGGCAGCTTGCTCGCCCCCCATCACGCTAATGCGTGCGTTGGGGTACATCCACAAGAAGCGTGGTGAATAGGCACGCCCACACATGCCATAATTGCCTGCGCCAAAGCTACCGCCAATCACAATGGTAAACTTTGGCACATTGGCATTAGCGACAGCGTGTACCATCTTTGCGCCGTCTTTGGCGATGCCCTTCGTTTCATACTCGCGTCCCACCATAAAGCCTGTTACGTTTTGCAAGAACAATAGTGGGATTTTGCGCGTGGCACACAATTCGATAAAGTGTGCGCCCTTTAGCGCAGATTCGCTAAATAGCACGCCATTATTGCCAATAATGCCCACAGGGTAGCCTTCAATATGGGCAAAGCCTGTCACGAGTGTTGTGCCATAATTGGCTTTGAACTCTTGAAAGCGACTGCCATCAACAATCCGCGCAATCAGTTCACGCACATCATAGCTCTCTCTAAATGAGGCGGGCAACACGCCATAAATTTCGCTTGGGTCATATAAGGGCGGTTCGGGGGCTTGTAGCGCTAGGCGGATACTCTTTTGCCAATTGAGCGAAGCCACCACATTTTGCAAAATCTCAATGGCGTGGTCGTCATCTTCGGCAAAGTGGTCTGCCACACCACTAAGATGGGTATGCACGTAGGCACCACCCAAATCTTCTGCGGTCACTTCTTCGCCTGTGGCGGCTTTTACCAATGGCGGACCGCCCAAGAAAATAGTGCCTGTGCCTTTTACGATGATGGTTTCGTCACTCATGGCAGGTACATATGCGCCCCCTGCGGTACAGCTTCCCATCACGCAGGCAATTTGCGGAATCCCTAATGCGCTCATTTGCGCTTGGTTGTAGAAGATGCGCCCAAAGTCATCGGCATCAGGGAACACTTCGTCTTGCATGGGCAAGAACGCGCCCCCACTATCCACCATGTAAATACAGGGCAAGCGGTTTTCTAGGGCAATTTGCTGAGCGCGAAGGTGTTTTTTAACGGTCATCGGGTAATAAGACCCGCCCTTTACGGTGGCATCGTTGCCCAAAATCATGCACTCTACGCCACGCACGCGCCCAATGCCTGCCACTACGCCTGCGCTGGGGGTTTCGCCTTGGTATAGCTCGTAACCTGCGAGGGGGGCGATTTCTAAAAACGGCGAACCAGCATCCAGTAATTTGTTAATGCGGTCACGCACAAACAGCTTGCCTTGTTCACGTTGGCGTTGTTGGTATTTTGCACCGCCCCCTTCGCGCACTGTTAAAAGGCGTTGGCGCAATTCTTCTACAAGGGCGCGGTGATGAGCTTCGTTGTGCTTAAACGCCTCACTTTGAGGGCTAATTTGCGATTCTATCACCTCTGCCATACCGTCTTTTTGCCTTTCACTGAAAGATATAATTTTTCTAAAACCCGATAACAAACCAAGAGCTACCGCCTGCTATGGCGTTGATGACCTTGCCATCTGCCCCGCTAAGATAAACGTTTTGCTGTTGGTTGCTGGCAGGCGATGTTTGATAAAATCCGTCAAACGTAATCGCTTCGGATAAGCCCAAGCCCAGCCGTGTCCGAACCACGTCATTGGTGCGCCACAAATAACCTAGCTCACGCAAGGGCTGGATAAAGTCGGGTGGGGCGTTGGGGTCACGCTCGGCGTGAATTTCGGGGTTGTAGCGATTCTCAAAGGATAGCCACGCGGGCGACTGCCCATCGTTAAACAGCACATATACCACATTTAGCTCTTGGGCATAAATCATACGCCCACGCTCAAAGGTTTGGTCAAAGAGGGTGGTTTCTTGGGGGGCGCGTGTGGGGCAATCTTCGGGCGCAGGGCTAAAGAACCACGTCAGTGGGCATTGCAACGGAATGATATGGGTGGCTTCGGTATACGTTTCATTTGTCCCTACTGCCAGCACAAAGCGCAGTTCACCGCGCTCACTGATGCGTGTGTTAATGGGTAAATTGCCATCCGCGCTCACATTAAACACTTCGGCACGCCGTCCTTCACTATCCAACCGATAGATAACGGCTTGATTGGTATTTCTGGCAGACCAAAACAACGTAACGGGCTTGCCGGGTTCAATGCGTAACGGGTCTGACGTAAAGAACTCAATGCGTGGTGCATTGGGGTTTAGGCTACGGGTAGGCGTAACAAACACAGTAGACGGCGTGCGCGATGCCCCCAAAAGTGGCGTGGGCGTGGGCAAGCTAGGGTCTTGGGTGGCGCGTTGCGTGGGGCTTGGGGTTGCTGTTTGATTGCTGTTGGGTGTGGCGGTAATCGTTGGGGTGAAGGTAGGTGTAATGGTGGGGCGTTCTGTTGGAATTAATGGCACAGACGTTGCTTCGCAAGATGCCAAGCACAATATAACAAATCCTAGCCAAAGCCCTGTAAACACCGTTTTCATGCCCTGCATCCATCCTGTTTTACCCACGAAGTTTAAGCATTGTAAGCCCAATCTTCTGTGTAAAATAGACTCACTTGCCCACTAGGGCGCGGAGCTTGGGGGCATTGCCACCCGTCAATAATTCTTTAGACACCACGACTGCACTAAGACGATGTTCTAGTGCCATCTTCACTTCATCAAGGGTGGTGAGGCAATTCATCAGCATAACTTTGGTATGGTGCGGAATAATGCCCCGTACTAGGGCTAATTCTTCTAGGGCAATGATGGGGTTGCTCTTTTCGCTATCACCATAGGCAATCACATGAGGGCTAAGCGTATTGGCAAATTCTACAGCTTCAAAAGAGTTTGCTTGCACAATCACCGACATACGCCAACGTTGCGCCATGCTAACAGTAGCCCGCAGCGTTTTGGCATCCAAAATAGAGGCGTATAGCACCACGCCACTGGCATTTGCCACCCGTGCGGATGTGACCCCATAGTTACTTAGGATGTAGTTTTGATAGATGACGGGCGTGTTTTTTAAGGCACGTGCCACCAAAAACATATCCTCAAATTCGTATTGGTAAATGGTGTTATCGGTATAAAAGCAAATGCCATCCGCGCCCGCCCGCACCATCGACAACGCCGATGTCACGGGGTCATAGGGTTCTGTGCGCGTTATTTGCCCCAAAATAAGCGGATGCTCCAGCACATCTGTCTCATTTAAGATGGGAAGGGGGTTAGACTGCATTTGTGCTAAAGCTAACGCCGACTCTGTAGGGCTGTGGTGTTCCCGTTCTTTAAGATATTGGCGTTTCATTGCTAATATAATGTCACGGTTCAGGTTTAGGCTGTTGGTTACCATGCTTTTTCATCGCTTTAATCAAGGAAACATCTTCTCTAAATATACAGTAATGTGTAAAAACCTGCAAAGAGTGGACATTACGCGGGTACATTTCAAATTATCGGGGTTTCACCCCGAACTCTGCCCCTTTTTGAAAAAGAGTAGGTAAAAACTTTAGCTGACAGACCATAAAGTGTTTGACGTTATGGGGTGAAGGGGGCTTTGCTCCCTTGCAGGGTGTGGGACAGCGTTCCACAAGCTCATTTTTCTAAAATATCCATATAGACACGCTTTGCGTTTTTGGGCGCACGATTGTACACTTTGGGTATCAACGTTTGCATCACCACCTAGGAGGCATTGCCATGTTTGCTGCTTTTACCACTGTTGATAGCCTTGTTGCTAATGAATTTACTTTAGAACTTGCAGGAAAACCCGTTGCGGGCATCTTCAAAATTGCTGGTTTTGTTTCTTTTGCCCGTGACGAAAACGGCAAGCGCATTAAGCCCACCTTTGAAATTAGCAAAATGGTACAACGCGACCCCAAAAATCCGTTTAATCAATGGATTCAAGACACCACTGCCAGCCGTAACGGTGGCGATGCTCCCCGCCGTGACCTCGCGCTATTGGCGGTGGATGATGGGGTGATCACACGCCGTTGGACAGTAAAGGGTGCGTTTATTACGCGCATTAGCTACAGTGACTTTGATACTGCCTCTTCTGATATGGTGTCGGAAACTGTTACGCTTGGTTATAATGACATTGAAGAAGTGTTTACCGTTTAAGCCCATATGCCAGAACAAGACGATTCCATTCGCCGTCTTAATCGGCGCAACCGCAAAGAGCGCATTGAGTCATCGGGGGACTTGTTTCCCCCTGACGATGTGCCTTCTTTGCCTCCCTTAGATTTATCGTTTTTACCCAACAATGATGCCCAAGACATTGCCGATTTAACGTCTCTCCCTAGCGGTTTGGTGTCACGTCCACTCACGGTTTCCCCCACAGAAGAGCGTTATCCCCCTCTTGCGCCTGCGCCCAAACGCGATGCTATGCCTGCTTCGCTAAGCGTTGCGCTACATCCACCGCTACCCACTGCAAAAGCAACGGGCGTGTTGCGCTATAATTTGCTAACGGTGCTTTGTCTTTTGGGGTCTTTGGTGATGTGTGCCGTGTATAGTGCGGTCTGGATAGACCCGTATTCGCCGTTAAACCCCGCGCCCCCCGAAGCCGTTTATGTAATTGTGACAGCAACGCCCGAAGCCTTCGTGATTGTGCCGCCCACCGCTAACCCTGAAACAGACACGCTGGCAAAGTTTCCGTATCAATTGATTAGCACAGGGGTGCTGTACTTGGCAAATGCCAATGGGCGGGACTGTGAGTGGGCAAGCGTTGGCGGTAGTGTTACCGAAGCCAACGGTACGGCATTAAATGGCTATCGCATTACCATTACGGGCGATGACCTGACGAACACTGTCTTTACGGGTGGGGCTTTAACTTTTGGTGAGGGGGGGTATGAGTTCCCGTTGGGGGGCGCACCCCAAGCAAAAGAGTTAAGTGTGCAATTGTTTAGCCCACAGGGTGCGCCACTCTCAGACCCCGTCAGCGTAACGACACGCGCTACTTGTGAGGAAAACGTGGTGTTGGTGAGCTTTATCGGGCGTTAAGGCTTAATAGCAACAATACGGCTGTGATGGTCTAGCTCTTCTTCATGCAAAATTTGCCAGCCCTCAAAATAGCTCTTTAACTCGCCTGTTTCTAGCAAAAATTCGGGGTTAAATTCGGGAACAAGGCGCAAATAATGCTTGTTAAAGGTTTCATAAATAACGCGCCCCCCACGTTTTACCCCGCGTTGAATGACAGGGAATAGGCTACGGCGTAAATAGCGAAACACGCAAATGAGGTTATAAGTTTCGTTTTCTAATTGCAAAAAGTCTACATCAATACGCAATAGATTGATATTACGCACGTTGCGCGCGGTTACCTCTTGACTGGCGCGTTGTAACCCTACGCGGCTAATGTCCATAAGGTCGGCTGAATAGCCTTGTTCGGCTAACCAAACGCCATTTTGCCCTAGCCCCGAACACAAATCCAGCGCACGTCGTTTTTCATCGGCTGGCACAATTGGCGTAAACTGAAGCAAAAATGGGTCGGGTTGTGGGTAAGGTTGTGTAACCCACTTCTTAAATATCCCATCCCATCTAACGCGGTCTTCTGTAGACATTTAATAGCCTCTTTTAACACTTAAGTTTAATCTGCCCGATGCAAGGGTAGTGTAAATCCAAACGTACTCCCTTTGCCATACGTGCTTTCAAAAATCATGTTGCCGTTGTGCTGTTCAATAATGTGCTTGACGATGTATAGCCCTAGTCCTGTGCCTTCTATTGTAGCGGTTTCGTTCATTTTTGCTCTAAAGAATGGCTCAAAGAGGCGCGGTTTTTGGGTTTCTGGCACACCAAAACCGTTATCAGATATTTTTAGCGTTATTTGCCTGCCATCAGCAGCGGGTTCTATCATAATCCGAACCTCGCCATTGGTGGGCGTGTACTTGACGGCGTTATCCAGCAAATTGGTGATGGCTTCTTGCAATTGGAATGGGTCACACTTGATGTCTGTGTGTTCGGTGGTATGGTGTGTTATCTTAATGTGCTTAAGGGTAATTTGGCTTTGAACGCTTAATAGGCTGCTCTTGGTCAGCCCCGCAAGGCTCACGACTTCTTCAACTTTGTTTGTAGAAACGGCATGGGCGTGTTCTAGCGAAAGCATGCCTTTGGCAATGCGCTCTATGCGTCGGGCTGCCTCGCGTACATGTTGGATGTATTCTTTTTGCGTAGCACTTAATGGTGCTTCGGCATCCCACTCTAACAAATTAAGGTAACCAAACAAGCCCGCTAGGGGGTTATTTACGCCGTGGCTTGCGGTGCGAATCATGTCTGTTTTAAGCTGTTCTAGCTCACGCACACGCTCATAAAGCTGTTGTGTTTCTATCAGTTGCACCTGCGATTTAAGGTACATCTCGGCGTTATCAATGCCTACGGCAATGCGTGTTGCCAGTAACCCCGATAATTCCTCTTGGTGATGATTAAAGCCACTAAGGCGGCTGGTTTCTAGAACGGCAACGCCCAGCACACGGTTTAGCGTTATTAAGGGCAATACAATGACGGAATTTGCCTTAGCAGAAAATGGTTCAGGGTACAGTGGATTGGGAAAACCTGTCATCATTTTTTGCTCTCTTTGGACGGTAAGATGATAAAGTGGCTCACCGCGCCGCATCATTTTCTTCATTAGCCATTCATCACACTCACCCACCCATTGTTTAGGCTCTAGTTTATCGCCATTAAAAAGGGCAATAACGGCAGCACTGGCGTTACTTATTCGCATTAGGGCATCTAGTGCAATATCTACCACATACTCTAGGCTCAACAAGCTGTTTAGCTCTTCGTCTATTTGGCGCAAAATGGTTAAATCCAATACTGTTTTTGCCAATAATTCGCTGATTTGTAGAAAGTGTTCTAAATATCGTGCGATTGCCATACCTGCCACAATGTCATTGTTATCATCATACACAGGCAAAGACACCACTAAATAAGAACCGCTCTCAAAAACGTATTCTTTTTCAATGCGTTGCCCCAAAAAGGCAGTTTTATATTGCGCTAATAAATCAGAGTTTTCGCCCACTACGTCGCTAAGGTTGCTTCCATCTAGTTCGTCTTTGTCGGCACTATAAAAGCGCAACGCTTCGCCTTCTGCCATCAAAATGTTCATATCTTTATCAAACAAGAAAATAGCAACATCAGGGATATTTTTTGCCATAATGCGATGTAATTCGAGTTGTGACATAGTAAGAAATAAGGGTAACTCTGCCATAGGGTTATCTTTCACCTGTAAGTTTGCTAAATTATAGCAAACAATACGTCTTAATGGGATTAAAGAAAATAAACCTTAACGAAACAACGCAAACTAGCCTTCGCGTTTTAGCAAACTTATGATTACACTAACCGCGCAAACCTGCCCTAAGGATATGCCCTATGAAACGAACACTACGTATTATCTCGCTTTTTATGCTGAATGTTGCGCTCTCATTAGCCCTCTTAGAAGTGCTGTTGCGCCTGTTTGCCCCCAATATGAACGGTCAAATTGGGGTGATAGCGCGTTATGTCACTACAGGACAGCCCTATAGTGAGGCGTGGACACCCGCATGGCAACAAAACCGTGACCACTACTACATCTTGCGCCCAAATATCACGGATGAACTGCAATACGGCAGCCCAAACGTGAGTTTTCGCTTGTCTACGGTGGAATTATGGGAGGGCGGGGGTATTGGCTTTCGTACAGACCTCATTAACTTTTTTGTGGATGCGGTGGTAGTGGGTGATTCCTTTGGCTTATGTTTTACAGAACGCGCCGATTGTTGGGTGGATTTGCTAGGGCAGCAGATGGATTGGGGCATGGTTAACCTTAGCCAACCCATCACAGGAACAACCAGCCACTATCGCATTTTGCGTGATTTTGGCGCACCCCTTAAGCCCCCTACGGTAATTTGGCAGTTCTTTGGCAACGATTTTAACGATGATTACGGCTTGGCTGTTTTTAACCGTGAAATATCGGCTTTTTCGGAGGGTGAAACCGTTTGCCCCGATGCTCCCCCATCTTCTGAATTGGCTAAGGTGCTACGGGAAACGAGCGTGCTGTACGCCATCCTAGAGACGTTTGCAAATGGGCGTTACTTGGGTGCGCCGACGGATAATTGTGAATTTGAGAAGCCGTATAGTGTGCGCTATGGCAACGAAAACCAATATGTAATGCAGTTTGGGGGCTTATACGAACAAAAAGCCCTAGATATGGCACGCCCCGAAAACCAAGACGGCTTAGAACGCTCAATGGTTGCGCTTAAACAGGCGCAAGAGCTAGTAAACACATGGAACGGTGATTTTTTGATTGTGATTATTCCTACCCGTGAAGAGGTGTATAGCCCACTAACTGCGCCCATCATGGGAGAAGAGGCGATTGTGCGATTAGCATCGGCTCGCCTAGCCATGCTAGACGTTTGCGAAGAGATGGCGTTGCGTTGTTTTGATGCCATAGACGTGTTTACAGAACGCGCAGAACGCGGGGAATCCCTGTATCATGTGGACGATATGCACCTGAATGTACACGGAAACGCCGTCCTTGCAGAAGCCATTGCCCAATTGCTAAACGATAATTAGTTGTTCTTTTGGGGTATAATTAGTGTGATAAGTAGCAACAAAAGGACACACGATGCTCAAGAAAACACCATCCACCCTATTGTTTAATGTACTCCTCTGCAAGAATGTCACAAAGCCTAAACTCAAGCACCCACACCATTTGTTCTAAGTCTGTTGTTTTACCATGAATGGCTTGCCATGTGTTGATAAAGGCTTGGCGTGAAGCGAAACCCTCTGCAATCGCATCAGCTTCGCTAATATGCGCGATTGGTTCGTGTCGTATGCCAGTCATTAAAATACGCGCCACTGATTTTTTACCGCGATTAGGCTGAACTGCATAGTTTTTCCCTACTTGGTACACGGCACGCTTGCCCGACATGACGCGATACGCGCCCGCTTCTGGCACTAAAACCTCGTTAGGTTTTACAATGCGTCGTGTTTGGTGCTTTTTGCCTAGTAAAACAGCCTCTAGGGTATGTGCAAAAATCATCTTCTACTTGCCTCAATGAAAAAGTGTTATAGTCCCTCTATTATACGCCCAAAAGTGAAGCCCATAAAAAAACAGTTTTAACTTTGGCGCGTTTCGGGTTATCATTAAGCGCGTGCCTTAAAAAAACGCATCTTACAAGGAGAGAGTTTATATGGACTTATTTGAGTATCAAGGCAAGCAATATTTCGCCAAGTTTGATATTCCTGTTTCGGCAGGCGATGTGGCGACCACCGTAGATAGTGCAGTGGCGATTGCAGAAAGCATTGGCTATCCTGTCGTGGTTAAGGCGCAAGTGCGCGTGGGTGGACGTGGTAAAGCCGGCGGTATTAAACTGGCGGATAATGCCGACGAAGTGCGCCTTCATGCCACCAACATCTTAGGCATGGACATTAAAGGGCATATCGTCCATCGCATTTGGATAGAACGTGCCAGCGACATTAAGCACGAATACTATGCCTCTTTTACCCTAGACCGTAGCGAAAAGAAGCATTTGGGCATGCTTTCGTCCGAAGGTGGCGTAGAAATTGAAGAAGTGGCAAAGAATAACCCCGATGCTATCGCCCGTATTTACATCGACCCCGTAGAGGGCTTAACCCCTGCGATTGCGTTGGCGTGGGTAAAAGAAGCCAAGCTCCATGCCGAAGCCGAAGCGGGTACTGTAGAAATGTTGCTAAAGTTGTATCGCTGTTACATTGAGGGCGATTGCACATTGGCAGAAATTAACCCACTCATTCTTACCCCTGATGGTCGTATTCATGCGCTCGATGCCAAAGTAAGCCTCGATGAAGCTGCCGCGTATCGCCATCCCGATTGGGCGAGCTTTGAAGGCATGGAAAGCATGGACGAAAGAGAACGCGCCGCCCAAGAAAAAGACCTACAATATGTGGGCTTAGAGGGCAATGTGGGCATTATTGCCAATGGTGCGGGGCTGGCAATGAGTACGTTGGATATTGTCAACCAAGTGGGGGGCAAGCCCGCCAACTTCTTAGATATTGGGGGGGGCGCAAACGCCGACCGCATGGTGGATGCGCTTACGGTCATCAACGATGATACCAGCGTGAGCGTGATTTTCATCAACATCTTTGGTGGTATTACGCGCTGTGATGATATTGCTAATGGCATTGTACAAGCCATGAGCCGTGTTACCCTAAAATCGCCCCTTGTGGTGCGTCTAGACGGCACAAACGCCATCGAAGGACGTGCCATCATCAAAGCAAACGAAAGTGACCGCCTAACCATGGCAACCGATATGTTATCCGCGGCGAAAAAAGCCGTAGAATTGGCAGGAGCTTAACCATGGCAGTCTTTTTAACCGAGAAAAATCGTGTGGTCGTCGCAGGCTTAACAGGCAAGCAAGGGCAATTTTACGGGCTACGTAACCGCGCCTATGGCACAAACATTGTGGCAGGCACAAACCCCAAAAAAGCGGGCGAAAATGTGGAAGGGATTCCGATTTTTGCCAGTATGCGTGATGCTGTAGACAAAGAAGGCGCAGACACCGCGTTTATTATTGTGCCTGCAGGTCTTGCGGCAGATAGTGTGATAGAGGCGGCGGCGGCGGGCATTGGCTTTATCGTGTGCGTTACAGAACACATCCCCGCCCATGAACAAGCCCGTATTTACAATACGCTTAAAGACCAATACCCTAACACGCGCCTTTTGGGCCCCAATTGCGCTGGCATTTTAACACCCGGCAGAGCCAATATTGGGTTTACCCCCACTGAAGTGGCACTGGCAGGCGGTCCCGTAGGTGTCGTAAGCCGTAGTGGTACGCTCGCCTATCAAGCCCTTTATGAATTGACGGTTGAAGGCATTGGGCAAACAACCTGTGTAGGTATTGGCGGCGACCCCGTCCCTGGCACCAGCTTTATTGATGTGTTGGCTGCTTTCCAAGCGGACGACGAAACCGAAGCCATCGTGATGATTGGTGAAATTGGTGGCACAGCCGAAGAAGAAGCTGCCGAATATATCAAGGCAAATGTTACTAAGCCGATTGTGTCCTACATTGCAGGCGTAACCGCCCCTCCCGGCAAGAAAATGGGACATGCAGGCGCAATTACGATAGGCGATAAAGGCACAGCAAAAGGCAAGATGGCAGCCCTAGAAGCCATTGGCGCAAAAGTTGCCCTTAACCCTACCGAAATTGGCGGGCTAGTCAAGAAAGTTTTGGGCAAGTAG
>DAOTTQ010000083.1:0-14445 GCA_034437555.1 Anaerolineae bacterium
CCGCCTGTAAAGCCCGTGGCATCAGTAGCACCCACACCGCCCAAACCGCCTGCAAAGCCTGTGGCATCAGTAGCACCCACACCGCCCAAACCGCCTGCGAAGCCCGTAACACCCGCACCACAACCGCCTGTAAAGCCTGTGGCATCAGTAGCACCCGCACCGCCCAAACCGCCTGTAAAGCCTGTGGCATCAGTAGCACCCACACCGCCCAAACCGCCTGTAAAGCCCGTGGCATCAGTAGCACCACAACCGCCTAAACCGCCTGTAAAGCCTGTGGCATCAGTAGCACCAACGACACCCGCAAAACCAGCGACACCCGCCCAAAAACAGCCTGATGTGCGTAAAATACTATCCAGCGCATTTAAGACCGTAACAATGGGTGATGATGGATGGATAACATTGTCTGCGCTTGGGTCAGAGTTGCGAAAGCTACACCCCAATTTTAAGCCGAACACTTATGGACACGCTAACTTAGGCAAACTCCTTAAAAGTATGCCCGACTTTGTAGAGCTTAAGGTCAAGGACAGCACGAAGTCCACACGCCTTAAAAAATAGTGTCTCATGTGGGGCTACCATAAAAGAGCGTCTACAACCCGTCAACCCGTTGTGTGCCTTCTATTTCTAAAGCAAAGTCTGCGCCAAAGGCTTGTGCCGGCGTTAGCGCACCCACTAGCCCCGTGTGTTCCATTTTTTCTATGGTAGCAATCGCTGCCAATGCCGTAAAGCGATAGCCTTCGGCGGTTTCTAGCCATGCTTCGGCAGTATTGCCCACGCTATCTGTGGCACAGGCGTATAAATAGCACCTGCCAATCTCGCGTTGGGCGGGCGTGGGGGGTGTAATCACACGGTCTACAATACCACTGGCAAAACGGCGCACGCCTGCGCTCTTAAACAATCCGCCCATGCTCGCTGTCACACTGACCAGGCGCACCAATGCAGGATTTAACGCCATATATACGCTGATATTGGGAATGCCTGTGGTGCGGTAGGCGGTGGCAATATCTCCCCACGGAATAAGCAAGCCCAACGCTTCACCCGTTTGTAAGTGAAATTTGCGCGTGCGCTGGTTGATAGGGGCAACGCTTAATGCGCCATTCTTGCGCCAACGCAACCCATAGGGCAACATCTCAATCATGCTTTTGGCTGTGCCTGCGCTCACACTAGACAGGGCTTGGATGCCCATCACCAACGTTTGGGCTTGTGGCACTTGCTGGCTAACATAATCCGCCAAACAATCACTTGGAATCACGTCAAAGCCTACACCGCTAATCAGCGCAATGCCATTTTTACGCGCCACTTCATCATAAGAGAACGTATTCTCAAGCACTTCTACTTCGCCCGTGATGTCTAAATAGTGCGTGTTGGTTGCCAAACAAGCGCGTATCATGGCATCGCTTGTAAAGGCAAAAGGACCCGCGCAATGATACACCACGTCCATCTCGGCAATGTGCTTGGCGATGATGTTCACATCGTCTAGCCCAAACGCCACATATTTTAAGCCCAGCCTTCTCGCGAGGGGGCGTAGTTTACTTTCGTCACGACCCGCCAAAAGGGGCGTATGTCCTCGTTTAACGGCTTCTTCTGCCACTAATACACCGGTGTAGCCTGTTGCGCCGTACAGCATCCACTTCATCGCAAAAAGCCTCGCTTGTTATTTATGCTATAATGAACCGTGTTGAGTATAACATAGCTTAGGAAGCGAGCGAAAATACAATGCGTGAAATTGCCATTAAGGTACTCATTTACGCCGTATCCATTGTGGCGGTAGCATATATTTTGCCCGGCATTACGGTGGTTCAGGATGACATTATTTCTGTTCTGATTGTGGGGCTGGTGATTGGTGTTGTTGATACGTTTATCAAGCCAATTGTGAAGTTTTTAAGCTGTCCGTTGATGTTACTAACGTTTGGCTTGTTTGCGTTTGTCATCAATGGCTTAATGTTACAGATTGCAGATTGGTTACTGGGGAACACGCTAAACATTGACAACTTTTTGTGGGCAATGCTGGGCGGTTTTATCATGGCAATCATCAGTGCTATCTTAGAACGCGTTTTCTTGAGTGGAAGCACCAAAAGCAAAAAACGCCGCTAACCCTCGTTGGGTCGCCCAATTCCCCCATAAACACCCATTCCGTAGGGGTGCACCCGTTGGATGCGCCCCCATACCCTAATCGGACGTAAAGCCTACTTCACGATGTGAGCCATCACAAAACGGCTTGTTCTTTGAATGTCCACAACGACACATGAATACTTTTGTACCTGTGCGTATTTTTTCGCCATCGGGCGCGTAAATGCTAAGGTTACCCGTTATCATCACAGGGGCATCTCTAAGCGGTTCTATCACTATTTCTGCGCTACCGTCTAGGGCATCTAGCTGAATAGGCGCGGTTTCTACCGCCACGAACTCGGCTTCTTTATGGCTGTTATCACAAAATGGCTTGTGCTTAGATGCGCCACAACGACACAATGCTACCCGTGTGTGTTGGCTACTTTCTTCAGCACCTTTTAGCGTAATATCGCCACGCACATATAACGCGCCGTCTTTGTCGATGTGAATACTCGCTTCGGGTTCGGGAGTTTCTTGTGCGCCACCATCCTTGCGCGTATAGCGCAATGCCCCCGTTGGACACGCCTCTACCGTTTTGGCAATGTCGTCTGCGCTGGCTGCGTGTGGGTCTATCCACGGGCGACGCTGGTTATCAAACACCGCCTGTAAGCGATGCACGCACTCTTCGGCATGAATACAGCGCGTTACTTCATAATCTATGGTGATGTTTTCTGCTTCATATGGGCGTACTTTTGCCATCTTAAAGTCTCCTAACAACAGTTAAATTAAGCATACCGCATTTGCACCATTTTTACCGCTAATTGTTGTGCAATCTCAACGCAAGCACGACACTAGCACCATGAAAGCGTAGGGCAATGGTGTGGCAATAGTGCGATTGTACATTGAGCTTTTTCGGGTACACTATAAAAGTGCCTGTGTAAAAATGTTATAAAGAAAGTAACGTTTTGCCATGCACGATTATAGACGCTTTCAGCTTAGGAGTGTGTTTTACTGATGAAGAGAAAAACCGTTTTAGTGTTCTTGCTATTAAGTAGCTTATGGACTTTTTCGTTTGTTTTTGCTCAAGAAACGTCGCTTTCACCCAACAACGCCGCTTCTATACAAGAAGTAGCCCGCTTTGGCATGGGGGATGCGCGTTCTTTTGCCACGTCACCCGATGGCACACGCTATACGGTGGCAATGGGTATAGGGGGCGTGCGCGTTTATGATACGGGCAATTTTGCCACGCCTATACAAGTATTTGGGATACCCAACGTGCTTGCCACATACGTCCAATTTAGCCCCGACAATCGTTTGATTGCCGTCGCCTATGATGACAACACAGCGCGTTTATACGATGCCAGCACGTTTCAAGAGGTGCGTGTTTTAAGTGGACACACAAGCGCCTTAAAATCTTTGGCATTTAGCCCCGATGGCACACGGCTTGTAACGGGCGCAGGTGACGACACACTTCGCATTTGGGAGGTTGCGACAGGCACAAACACCCTCACCATCACCCTAGAAGATTGGGCATGGCGTGTGGCATTTAGCCCTGATGGTGCAAAAGTGGCTGTCACATACAACAACATGACCAGCGTTTGGGATGCGCAAACAGGCAACCCCCTAGCACAGATAACCGATGATGCCAGCTTTACGAGTGGCGTGTTCTTTAGCCCTGATAGCCAGCACGTGCTAACCGCTGATAACGATAGCCTCATTCGCGTTTATAACATTAGCACCGCTTCTTTAGAGAAAGCATTAGTGCATGGCGATATGGGCGTGCGTGGCGTGGCTTTTGACCCACAAAACCCTCGTCAATTCATCTCAACGGGCTTTGATAATGTGGTGCGCCGTTGGGACATAGACACCGCCACAGAACTGGCACAAGCCCCCACACGCTATGCGTTGGTTGAACCACAATTTTTACCTGATGGACGTATCATCGCGGGGTCTTTTACCAATGGGGTGGGCATCCTAGACGCGAACCTGAACCAACAAGACACGCCATCAGACATTACGGCATACATCAATAGCATTGTGATTGCCCCTGATGGGCGCATTGCAACAGGCTATGGTGGGGGCGGTGTGTTCCTTATCGACCCGATCGCAGGCACACGCCAACCCATCATAGAAGGTAATCCCCAAACAGGCACACCTAGCCATACGGTCTATACCCCCGACTTTCGTTACTTGGTGGTGGGCTACGGTGCGCGTATGGTGCGCGTTTATGACACGGGCAATAATTACGCGCTGGTTAGTGAATTTGCCACAGAAGCCAGTGTTAGCCGTCTTCGCATAAGCCCCGATGGCAACCGCGTTTTAGTTGCGGGTTCTTTCCCTTATGCGTTGTTGCTAGACATGCCAAACTTGAACGAAGTCACGCGCTTACCCCATGACATCAACACCTATCAGCTGGCAATTAGTCCTGATAACGCCACCTTTGCAACCAGTGATAGAGAGCGCGTGAAGGTGTGGGATGCCAATACCTTTGAACTGCGTTTTGAGTTGCAAGAAGTAGAGGGCAACCGCGCAGAAGCGTTTGTTTTTGCGCCCGATAGCCAAAGCCTGATTGTGTCGTGGTCAACCTTTGACGATAACATTATTCAATATGATGCCAATACGGGCGACTTACTAAGGGGCGCGGATACAGAATTTGCCCAAGAGCTAACGTTCTCACCCGATAATCAGCTTTTGGTGGGCATGAACTTTAATGACCTTAACTTTATGGACGCTAGCACGCTCACGTCTATTGTTGTGCTAGAAGATGCTTACTACAACAGGGGTTACTATGGCCTGTTCAGTGCAGATGGACGCTTTATTTATGTGCTAGGCAACGACTCCATTTTGCGCGTGTTTGGCTTGCCCAATACATTGCCTAGCGTGGTTGTAACGAGCGACGCGCTACCCCCTGCGCCAGAACCCAGCGTTGTGGCAACGGGAAGCTGTGAGGACATCACATTTACCAAAACAGACGGCGTTAGTGGCGAAGTGATTGAAGTGTTTGGCTTGCCCGCCTCGTTTACCAGTCCTGTGGGCTTGCTTGCGCCGATAGAATCGCCAGAACGTGGCGCAATAGTGCTGGTACAGCGTCGCCCCGCCGACCCCGAACCCGACCCTCTAGACTTGCAAGCTCCAATCCCCGACCCCGCCCAAGATGTGATGGCATTGCCCTTGCACCCCATTGAACCATTACAGGGGGGAGAGGCAGTCATTACGTTCTATGATGCGGTTGACAAATCATTGGTATGTGATGGGTTCGCGTTTACGCTAAACCCTCTCGTGCCAGATAATGGTGTTTACCCCCGTTATGTTCAGGCGTTGGGGCGCGTGCTAGACGCACAATTGCGCCTGATAGGGTTAACCCGTGCCGACCTGTACACATTGTCGCCTGATAGCCCGTTTGAGCTGGCGTTGATGGCGCAAACCCTATACAACTATGACCACCCCGAAAACCCCAATAGCTTGGTGAATATCGCCAATGGCACAGCTCCCATTCTAGCCGAACATGCAGGCAAGATGGACATTGTATCGGGGTTGATTGTGGCAAATGACTGGGTAGGCGTGCTAGAAGGCTGGGCAACCGACCTAGAATCCTTTGAAGCCCCCCCCGCGAGCTTATATCAGCGCGCCGAAGCGCAATGGCTTTCTGCCGTCGATGCCCCTATAGCGTATCAGCGAGAGGGTGTTTTTCGGGTGGAAATCTCATCTGCCGAGCAACTCTCTTACCACATGACGAGGCAATCGCACTATGAAGCAGGCTCTAAGGGTAGAGCTAAACAGATTATGGACAATATCAACCTTGGCGGTACGGTAGTGGGCGTGGCATTGCCAGGCATTGGCACACTCATTGGTTCTGCGTCTTATGTCATAGGTAATATCAATTCGCTGTGGGCAGACCTTTTACCCAGCAAATTTACCAGCTTTAGCTACGAAGTCACCATACCCTCGTATGATGACGAAGATGATGACCGCCTTGGAGAATGGTTTAACACCCAAGTAAGTGTCACCAGTAGGCAGTGGAACGGTACGCTAGCTGTCATTGATGGTTTGCTGACGGTAGTGGGCATTAAGGCGGTGGATAGTGCGGTCACGAAGCGCGTTGTCGAGACGGGCAGGCTCTATGGTGATATTAGCCTCTCTTTAAGTCCAGATGGGGCTGCCTCTTTTGCGACAAACTTTTGTGGGCGTGGCGTAGTCACCTGTCCTGGCGATGGCACAGTTATAGTGGGTCCTTATACGTGGTCAGACATCTCTTTAGATGAACCAAGCGGACAGTGGACATACGGCAAAGTTGACCGTTCTGGCACAATTGAACTGGGCGAGAACAATACATATCGGGCGGGGAAAAGTGGCTTAGGGCGGTTACACGTCTTTATCCATGGGGAATTCTTTAGCCATGAGACGGAGTATGCACGCACAGATATTCCTGTAGGCGAGATTGTCGTCATCGTTAGCCCACCCTCAGAAACCGCCGAACCCGGTGACTTGATATGCTTTTCTGGTGAAGTGTTGAATGCCATAGACACCTCCCTAGAGTGGACAAGCTCAACGGGCGAAGCAAGCCAAGTCACCAGTGGCTCACCGTCTACCTATTGCGTAGAAGCCCCCGAAGTAGAAGCCAAGTGGTCAAACTGGATTACATGTGAAATAGGACCCCAGCCTATCCCAGAGAACTTTAGAATTACGGCAAAATCTTTAGCCAACACGGGCCCTCGCGCCCTCGCTAATGCGCCTATACGCGCCGATAGCGTAACCTTGCGCGTTATTGGTACACCCTCGGATGCCCCACCCCCACCCCCAGAGGAGTGCATCGAACTTAACTATGAAGAGGGCGACTGGCTGATTACCGCCGAAGCTCAAACGTTTACTTGCTTTGAGGCTTCGTTCCCACAGACCATTAACTTGCCGGCTCTTGAGAATCGTTTGGATATTGAGTTCCCTAATAACCAACAGCAAATGGTACTCTTGGGCGGTTCGTTAAGCATCTTTGACGTAGCAAATTCTGTCGGTGGGCAACAAGGAAGCATCATGAGCCAGCTTGCCAGTGAGCTTTCTAACGTAAGCGATGGCGCAACCTCTAGTCCGCCCCTTACACGCTTGCCCGACAGTAGTGTGTATCAATATGGTGAATCTTATGAGTTCCAGAATGACACAGGAACGCCTGCCAAATTGGATGTGCTAATACGCATAACCATGACGGATGCCGAGAACTTTACGGGTTTCTCACGGGGTTCAATGAGCCTACCGATTGTAGGGGATTGCGTGATGGAACTGCCCGTGACAGGGCGGTATGTAGGGCAATAGCCTAAAAAGCACGAAATCTTGCGGTTAAAAACACAAACACCCCTTATGCTTGTTGCGTAGGGGGTATTTTATTTTGGGCTTCTCATACTTTATTAGAAGCACACTTAACAGATATTTAGGTGTGCTAACTAAAATACCCTTCATTACGCTATACTATCGTATGATAGTGTCGGCACGTTTTTAGTGGGCTATATCTCTTTCAAGGAGGGACTGTGAACATCATCCACACCCAAGCCACCGACAAGCAAAGCACCAATTGGGGCATCATCTTTAGTGTGATTGCTTGCTTGGCAATTTTATTATTAGGCACGTGGCAACTGCAATTTGAACTGGCAGAACGACCAGAGGGAGCAACGTTCTTTTATCAGTGGCAACTGGCAAACCCGACGTTTCTTTCGCAAGCGTCCGCCTGGTTGGGCTTTGGCTTCCACCAATTGCTCATTTGGCTAACGATTTGGTGGGCAATCGAAAAATCGCCCCGCACCTATACCAGCACGCTTCGCCCCGTTAATGTGGTGTCGCTCATCATCAATGCGGTGTTTATTTTGTTGCACTACATTCAAACCGCCGTCTTTTATGATGGTATCGCCCAAGACTTGCCCAGCTGGACAGCGCAAGGCACGGTTATCATGATGCTGTTTATGATTTTGGCAATGGAAAACCGCCGTCGTGGGCTGTTCTTTGGTAAAAAAGTGCCATTCCGCCAAGAATTTTATCGCTGGATACGCGATTATCATGGTTATGCCTTTAGCTTTGCCGTTATCTTTACGTTCTGGTTTCACCCGATGATTCCTACTTGGGGGCATCTCTTGGGCTTCTTGCACGTCATGTTTGTGATGCTACAAGGGTCACTCATGTTCACCAAGATGCACCTTAACAAAACGTGGATTGTGCTTAACGAACTCATCGTGTTGCCCCATGCAGCGTTAATTGCTATCAATCAAGGCGGTAACTTGGTGTATATGTTTGCGCTGGGTTTCTTGGTGATGTTTGTGGTGACGCAAATGCACGCCTTTAAGCTCTCAAGGGCGGTAAAGTGGGGCGTGTACATTAGCTTCTTGGCGTTGATTGTGATTGTATATGGTTTCTATCGCCGACCCTTTGAAGCCAATGAGGTGATACGTATTCCAGCCATTGAATACTTGTTGGTGTTTGTCACGTATGGGGTGTGGTGGGCGTATGCCAAAGTAACTGGCGGACTTAATCGCCCCGACCACCGAAGCAAACGCGCTATTCCACAAGAAGCCCAACCCGACTTTATTTCATCATAGCCTGCCTATAGAGAACGCGCCTCTGTTTGCACCTCATGCAAAACAAACCTCACCCTAAGTCCCTCTCCAAAAATTTAGAGAGGGACTTAAAAAGCCCAAAAAGCGCATTAAAAACAGGGTTTTTATAAAAAAGAACCCCATTTCTCCAAGAATTGGGGATGGGGGCAGGGGGATAGGGGTTTTGTCCTTAAGCACTGAATCGTTAAACAGCCCGTGTGCTAGGTTTGCCATTCGCTTTCTAGCACACTAAACGTTAAAGCATCCCACCATCGCTCTTGAAAAAAGAAGGCTTCGCGGTGGTGGGCTTCCTGTGTCATGCCCAATTTTTGCGCTACCCGTATGCTGGCAACATTCTCTTTTACAATGTCGGCGGCAAAAACGCGGTGCATTTCTAGCTGTGTAAACGCAAAGTTCACCATGCCCCGCGTGGCTTCTGTGCAATAGCCCATGCCCCAATTGTTGGGATGAAACGAATACCCCACTTCTGCTTGGCGGTGCAGGCTATCGCGGATGGTAATATGCACGCTCCCTAACAGGGTTTGGGGCGCGTTTTTATGCACCACCCCCACATAAAAATACTCTCTCGGAAAGTCTTTTTGCGTCTGCACAATCCACTCTAAAATGCCCTGAAATTCAAATTGCGTGCGCTTGGGGTCGGGGTCATATTTACTGTGGCGTGGGTCTTGGCTAAAGCTCCAAATAGCATGGGCATCTTCGGGCATCAGTTCGCGGATAATCAGGCGTTCTGTGGTAAAGTGTACCATGTTGTTTATCACGTCTACCTTTCTTTATCACACAAGGGGTATGAAACAACGGCACGCGCTTTTACGTATTCTTAATTATAGGCAAAATGTAAAGGACGGCGTACCATGTCTTTAGAACAACAATTGGCAGATGCCATTGTACTAGGCTTTGAAGAACTAGGCGGTGACCCCCAAATCGCCATCAAGAACGCGCTGTATCACCGCACCGTAGATAGCTGGATACAACAAGAAACCGCCAAAACCGCCATTGCAGGGGGCGCAGAAATGGCGATTCCCGGCTTGCACGCGCTCACCATTCCCGCAGGCATTAGCTACCTGATGCACAAAATGGCGTATATTACGTGGGGCATTGGCACACTAAAGGGCGCGTTTGTGGTAGAAACC
Source organism: Anaerolineae bacterium (assembly GCA_034437555.1). Classification (GTDB taxonomy): domain Bacteria; phylum Chloroflexota; class Anaerolineae; order Aggregatilineales; family Phototrophicaceae; genus JANWYT01. The sequence continues at coordinate 9,770 of DAOTTQ010000083.1, forward strand.
AACGCCTATAGTGACCTACGCAACATCTTAACGTTGTGGGCAAATGGGGGCTATTACAACAGTAGCTTGCTGGATTACATTGCCATAGACCGCGAAGCCTATGTATACGCCCTAAGCACAGAAGGCTATGCGCTGGTCAAAGGCTTATCCGAAAGCCCCCGTGACGACACGATGGCGGACACATGGCGCGTGCTGTATGAAATTGCTACCGAATTTAGTGAAGATGAACGCGCACAAACCCAGTTAAAATCGGTGGTGAGCAAACAAGCCGTAGCAGACGGGTTGGCAGTGGCACGCGCCCGCGCCCAAATCCCACACGGTGAAACCCTTCGTAACCCCATAGAACGGCGCATTGGCTCTAAGCTGGCGTTACGGCTTGCCACACAGCTTAGTTTGCGCGTGCCAGCGCGTTTTGTGGTGGGCTTTATCCCCATTGCTGGCGCAATCGTCAACGCCTTCTTTAATGCACAGACCCTTCAAAGTGTGGCGGGGTGTGCCGTAAAATACTACGAAAATCGGATACAGATAGCGGACTTAGCATGAAACTTCTTTTGTTTGATATTGACGGCACGCTTCTCATTAGCAAGGGTTTGGGGCGTGAAGCAAAATCGCGGGCAATCCGCGAAGTGTATGACGTTAGCGTAGACGTACACAATCACCCGTTTGGGGGCAAAACCGACTGGCAAATTTTGAACGAAGTGCTTGTGCCACAGGGCATTACTTCGGCACATATTGGCGAGCGCATGGACGACTATCAGCAGGTGTTTTCGCGTCACATGCGCTCACTTGCCCCAGAATACCCCGCTACCCCCTTAGAAGGCGCACATGACCTGATTGCCATGTTACGCGCCCGCACCGACCTCTTGCTAGGGTTAGTGACGGGTAACACGCACGCCACCGCACCCATTAAGCTACAAAGCGCGGGCTTTGACCCGTCATGGTTTAAGGTGGGGGCGTATGGCAACGAAAGCCACAACCGAAACGACTTGCCTCATTTGGCATTGCAACGCGCCATCACCCTAACAGGGAAAACCATTTTGCCCCACGATGTCATCGTCATTGGCGACACGGTGGCAGACGTAGACTGTGCGCGGGCTTTGGGCGCGGTGGCGGTGGTGGTTCTCACAGGCTTTGAGGACAAGCAAACCCTGCTAGATAGCAAACCCGACTATGTGCTAAACACCCTACAAGAGTTTATGATAGAGGTAGGGATTTAGCATGTAGGGCTAAAAGAGGGCGACATGGCACTGCAAAAGACGCTAACAAGGGCAAGAGACTATCTCTTTAGTCGCCCTGATGTGCAAAAGCTCATCACCAATACAGGATGGCTGTTCTTTGAGAGTGTCTTTAGGCTGGTGATTTCGGTCTTGGTGGGGGCGTGGGTTGCACGCTACTTAGGCACAGAGCAATTTGGCAAGCTCAATCTTGCTGTAGCTTATCTCGCCATTCTTACGCCCATTGTACGGCTAGGGCTAGATAGCATTGTCGTACAACGCATTGTCAACGAAGGCGAGGATAACCCCAAGCAAACGGGCGTTATCTTAGGCACAGCGTTTGCTTTACGGCTTTTTACGTCCCTGTTACTGGCAATTCCCCTCTTGTTCATTGTCTATTCGCTTAACGATGGTGACTTGCTCCTCACTGCGCTCTCGGCATTATTGGCGTTTGGGCTAGTCTTTCAGTCTTTAGAGGTGGTCACGTTTTGGTTTCGCTCACAGGTCAACGCTAAAAGTACGGTCATCGGGCATAACATCAGCCTAACGATTGTGTCGCTTCTTAAAGTGCTTGCTATTCTTACCAATGCGCCCCTCATGATGTTTGGCGTGCTGTATGCGCTGGATGTCATTTTATACATGCTGTTTATCTGGCTTATTTACCAGCGTCACCAGCGCAAATACGTTACCACGCCTCCGCGTTGGTCATTTAACGCATCTTATGCGTGGGGGATGTTACGCCAAAGTGCGCCCCTTATTTTGGCGGGGTTGGCGGTATCGGTGTATATGCGTATTGACCAAATCATGCTAAGCCAATTGTTGCCAAAAGGGGTTGCAGAAAGCGCGGTAGGGGTGTATTCGGTGGCAGTACGCATTTCTGAAATGTGGTACTTTATCCCTGGCGCGTTGGTGGTATCTACGTTTCCCGCGCTGTTAAAAAGCAAGAAAGAAAATGAAGAACTGTATCGTAAACGCCTACAACGCTTGTTTAACTTGGTGGTGTTGGTGGCTTATAGCGTTGCTCTCCCTATGACATTCTTGGCAGGAGTGATTGTGGATGTGCTTTATGGTGCAGAATACGCCGAATCTGTGTTACCATTAATTATCTTAACGTGGGCGGGGGTTTGGGTGTCATTGGGGCTGGTGCGCTCACAAGTGTATATTGCCGAAGGGGTTGCCTCATATTCCATGTGGGCAACGGTGGCAGGCGCGCTTGTGAACGTGATACTCAACTTTTGGCTTATTCCGCCGTTGGGAGCGTTAGGGTGCGCGATAGCAACCCTTATTTCACAGGTGATAGCGGCACATTTATCTACTTTTTTCACATCAAAAACGCGCTTTATCGCGCTGATGCAAACCAAGTCCGTTATTTATCCCAATCCGTTTTGAGAGGGTTTTCAGAAATGACGCAACAAGAAAAGCCACAAGTACGCTTTGCCAGATTCGTTGTTGGGTTAATCCCTGATGCGAAGTTTATTCACGACCTCGCCGTGATGTATGTGAGAAAGTATCACAACTACTCTAACATAGATATGTACAAAAATGGCGAATATCGCTGGTTAAAGCAAGCCCTTACAGGAAAATCTTCGCCCGTTGTTTTTGATGTGGGCGCAAATGTAGGTCATTGGTCAAAAACTGTGCTAGAGATTGTTCCACAAGCAACAATTCATGCCTTTGAACCCTCGCCAACCACCTTCAAAATTTTGCTGTCTGCCGAACTTTCTAGTAAAGTCGCCCTCAATAACTTTGCGTTGGGTGCAAGCCCTTCAACTTTGACGTTTTATGAATATGGGGATGCCCACGCGCACAATTCTTTTTTTCCACGCCACGATAAACCGCACCAAAGCACCAAAGAAATTGGCGTAGAGACGCTAGAGAGCTATTGCCAAAAGCACCAAATAGACCACATCGACTTCTTAAAAATTGACACCGAAGGCTATGACTTTCACGTTTTAAGGGGCGCGAAATCCCTCCTAGAAGCAGAAAAGATAGACTTTATTCAATTTGAGTATGGCGACAACTATATTGATGCCCGCATCTTTCTGAAGGATATTTTTGATTTTGTGGTGGATTTGGAATATGACATTTACCGAATCATGCCAAAAGCCCTCAAACATATTCCCGTTTATCATGAAGCCCTTGAGGCATTTTCTTACTCAAACTACGCCATTGTGCATAAACGTTTTGCAAAAGAGCTAGTTTAGGATGAAAAAGCTAAAGATATTTAGTGATACACCATATCACGATTCAAATGTCCCTTATACCGTCATGTTACACCCGTTTTGGGCAACCAAGGGCTTACGCTGGGAACCAAACGATGCCATATACCAAGATTACAAAATACAGGGCAACCAATTTTTTGAAATGGTCAGCCTAGAAGATGCGGATTATTTGGTTGCGCCCGCAGCATGGGAAAAAAGCGCGAGGGCAAGAAGCCTGATTCAAGAGATGGCAAAGCACGCCAGCCCACAAAAGCCTATCATCACCTTCTTTTGGCACGATTCTGATGAAAACGTTCCTTTAGAAAACAGCATCGTTTTTAGAACGTCTTTTTACAAATCAAAGCAGAAACAACATGAATTTGCGATGCCGGCGTGGAGCAAGGACTTTTTAGAGTTATATAATAATGGACAACTAGTAGTACGCCAAAAACAAGAAAAACCGTCTGTGGGGTTTGTGGGATATGCCATGAGCAGACAGTCCGAAATTTATCAAAACCTTAAGGATGTTCTACGTTATATAAAAGATGGCATTGAAGCAACAAACCAAAAGCGTGAACAGCGTAAATATCACATTTTTCGCAATAAAATATTGTCTAAGATAAAGACGAGCAAAAAGTTGGAAAAGAACTTTGTGATTCGAGAGCAGTTTCATGGGCGTTATACCGCAGAAAAACAAGAAGAATTTCAAAAAGAGTATTACGATAACCTGATAAATAGCGACTATATTGTGTGCATGAGAGGGTCGGGAAATTTTTCTTATCGCCTATATGAAACGTTGTGCTGTGGCAGAATCCCTGTTTTTATAGATACCGATAGTGTTTTGCCCTATGATTTTTTAGCGGATTGGAAGCAGTATTGCGTTTGGATTGACCAAAGCGAGATAAATTCCATCGAAGATAAGATACTAGATTTTCACAATAGCCTTTCCAACGGACAATTTGTAGCACTTCAGAAAAAGTGTCGAGAATTTTGGAAAGATTATCTATCACCTACAGGGTTTTTCAGTCATTTATACCAACACTTTGACGATAAACTTTAAGGAAACAGACTTCATGCTCTCTACCCCTGTTGTTTTTCTCATTTATCGTCGCCCACAAAACACCCAGCGCGTGTTTGATGAGATTAAAAAGGCACGCCCCAAAAAACTCTTTGTGGTGGCGGATGGCGCAAAAAACGAAGAAGAACGCCCCCTTTGCGAAGCCACACGCGCCATTATCCAGCAAGTAGACTGGGACTGTGA
>DAOTTQ010000084.1:0-1772 GCA_034437555.1 Anaerolineae bacterium
GGAGCGAGGCTTTATGAATACCTTTGCTATTTTTCGTGTAGTTATTGGCATTGCTGTTCTTGTCGCTATTTTTTGTGTGGGGACGATTGCGGTTCAAGTCGTTGATATTCGTGCCGAGCTTATACAAGAGACGCGGGTTGTTTTGGCACTTACGCCGACAGCGACCCTTAGCGCAACTCCTTCGCTTACGCCCACAGTAACGAATACCCCCACCCCCACGCATACGCCGACAGCGACCCTTAGCGCGACCCCTTCGCTTGCGCCCACACTCACCCACACACCCACAGAAACGCTAACCCTGACGTTGACGAACACCCCCACTCCCACACATACGCCCACGCTTACGCTTACGCCTACAGAAACGTTTACACCCACACACACTCCCACAGAAACGCCGACCCTTACGCCGACGGCATCAAACACGCCGATTCCGTCTTGCCCCTCCACATCAAACGGCGCAGCAGGGTATCGCATGCCCATTGTGACATCAGAAGTAGTGACAACCATCCCACAAGGCGAAGCCTTGGTGGTAACGAACACAGTGGCAAACAAAAACTGGGTTTTGGTCAACTATTTAGGCAGTGCCATGTGGGTACAACGCGGCGAAATCACTTTTGGGCAAGACCCCGCCTGCAGCCAGCTCAATGCCGCCTCTATCGCAGAAACCTTTAAAGAGTGGCGTGGTTTAAGCATTATCTTCCCAGATAATTTGGTGCTAGATGAAGACGTTGCCGTAAGAAACACCGACTGGAGGTATGGTGACGACAGACTCCCCTCCGTTCAGCGCGGACTTAGTGGTGATGTTTTTGTTTTTGAAACACAACGTTATCAGGAGTCCTATACGCTAAGAAACCTACGGCTAAACGGTCAATTTAATGAGGTGGCGATTGCTGTCGGGATTGATGAAGCCTATTACGAACCCACAAGCTATTTTGCCATTAGGCTAAGAAAAAGTGGGCAAAGCTATTACGAAGTGCGTGTTTCAAGGAATTGTACTGTCAGGGTGCTGACCATTATCAATAACGAACCCTCCAATGACTTTGAGCAACAAACCAACCCTAATTGCAGCAACCAAGAGGTGGATTTTATTGAACTATTCGTAAGAGAAAATCGCCTTGATGTCTATGTAGATTCTGTGTCTGTCACCACCGTACAGCTGTCACCCGATGCACTGCTAGAAGGCAACATAGAATTTAATTATTTTCGTGTGGGGGCAAGAGTGGGTACGGATATTACAGGCATTAAAGGCATTCAATTCATTTCCGTCTTTGGTAGTACAGTGGTGAGGTAGTCTAATGTTTAGTTTTTTTGGGTTTGGGCCGCGAAAAGAAAACAAGGAAGACGAGCGTTTTGTCGGTAAAAACCTGCGTTTCGCCGTTTGTGGCATTACATCGGCGGGCAAAACATCCTTCCTTAAGTCGTTTGTATACAGTGTTACTAGGGACGGCATCATTAGAAGGCATCCTAAAGACACAATGCAAATTACCCTGCTTAAAGGCATTCACGAAGAAAACTTATCAGCCGTGACTGCTAATGATTGCTATTTAGATGCAGTAAAACCCTCTACAGGAGATAGCAAGGAGATATTCAAAATCGTACGAAAGCCTCATCCAAAATTTAGACGGAACGATGGGGCGGTCGTTAGTGCCTTCTCGCATATTGGCGATTTTTATGATGATGCGGGCAGAAATTTTGAGCCTACGGATGGGCGAATGGATGCGAATGCCATGGCGACCCTAGAAGACACGGCAGGCATCGTCTTTGTTATAGAC
>DAOTTQ010000085.1:0-2253 GCA_034437555.1 Anaerolineae bacterium
AAACACTTCCTGCTGGCACAAAATGCCGTAGGGGCTTAGGGGCTTTTTTTATCATGTCCCACCCGCTAATGAGCTGAGGCTTGCCAGCAATAGTAGATACAAGGTTTGCCCCCTCACCCACCCAATTGGCAAAACCATTAGTTGGGAGAAGACCTTCTGTAAAATATGCTGGGGTTAGCAAAATAATTTTCAGTCGTCCCGATTTGGCTTGCGGCAAGGCTTCGGGGGCATCAATGCGTGTATATTCCCCAAACCGCGATTCTCCACCCATTTGCAAGAAGCCTTGTTTATCAAAGATAGGCGTAGCGTAGTCTATTCCGATCATCAAGCCCACATCATCTTGAGGGCGTGTAAATTCCGCATGGTAGAACATGCCCTCCTTGTTGGCGCGGCGTGTATAGTCTAGCCCTAGCCCCACACGCTCCTCTGTTTGAAAAAGGTGTTCATGTTCAAGTAGCTCGCCCTCTGTTAAAGAATCTTTGAGATACGCCTTAAACTGCGATTCGCTTAGCCAGCCACTAGCTTCTTTAAGTGAAAACTTTGCGTCATCGTCTGCCTCTTTCACCAAAGGGCGAAAGCCTTTAGGCGCATTACTTAATTCTAGGGTATAGCCCGCCACCTTCATGACAGAAAATCGCGCTTCTGCTCTGTCATATAGCAGATCTAGGGGAGTGGGATAGTAGCGTTCCATTTTCCCACCACCTAGGTCTTTGGCAACATATAAGCCCTCGACCGTTAATCCACCCATATCTTCTGTTGTGCCAATCGGCTTGCCATTTAAGAAGCTATATGTACGCACTATCCCCTGAACAATTTGTGGATTTGGCGGAAAATGTCCGCGTGCAACAAAGTTCTCTTGCGCGTTAAAGGGTTTGTTATCGCGGAACAATAGCACATCATTGGGGCGTACAAAAATCCATTGTTGGCTCATTCTACACTTCTCCTCCACGTTTGCCACTGGTTGCCAAGAACCGCGCCAAGATGAGCCAATTGCTGGCATCCGTCCATGTGCGGTTCTCTTTCTCTGCAAATTCCACAATGCGCTGTGTTAATTGATCATCGATTTCTTGCCGCTCGTCTTCACTGATGCCCTTTGTGATGCGTCTCGCCATCACACGCTGTAGCTCTGCCTTGCGTGCAGGTTGTAAGTGTTTTACCTTTAAGGTGTCGTCTTTGCTATCGCCACCCCCCATATCATGACCAATCATTTGCACATCATGGGCAATCTTGGCAGATACTTTAGCCTCTGCAAAAATGCTTTGTGCGTTTGACATCAATATCACAATTTCATCCCAATGTGCGCCAGCTTCGCGTTGTTGGCTACCGTGTGCCTCAATAAAGACAACCGCATCACGCCCATAAATTTCTTTTGCGTGTTCTTCCGCTTTTTTGGCAAGCGCAATGGCAACGTCCAAGGGTAAATTAGAGGGCGTAATGGCGATACCTGCGCTCATGGTGGGAGATGCCTGCTCGCCATCCTTCTCAAACTTAAAGGGGGTCATCGCTTCATAAAATGCTCTACGAATGGCATCGGCACACCCTAGAACATAGCTTAGCGGTAAAAGTGCCAGTACATCGTCGCCCCCGGCGTACACGAGCCGTCCAGTTTTTCCACCCATACGGTTTATGATGCTCTTTACGCTGCCAGAAAACTTGGCGAGTGCCTCCGAGAACGCCTGATGTGTCTTTTGGTCTTTAATTTGGCTAAGTGCAGCTCCCATACGGTCGCCATCCATGTGTAGTACCGCTAAATAACCCCGCACATCTTTGCCCGCCTCTGGCACATTATCATCTGTTGCATCAGGATCGTTCATAGCAATGGCATGGACGGATGGAAAGTCTTCAATAAGATGGCGAAAGCGCGGTGCCACTTGCTGAAGGTGGGGGGTGAATCGTTTAATGGTAGCAATTGCTCCTAAATTTTCGTTGTTACGAATAAGCAAGGCATTGCCACCCAGTGTTTTGGCAAGATATTCAAAGTCAAGTTCTAACGCAGATTGCATCCCGGTGAGCGTGCATTTCTTGCCACCTTCTTCTACCTGAATAAAGTGGCGCAGTTGCTTGCGCTGGTTAAACGCCCGCGTTAGCTGTTGGTACGATTCTTGATAGTTATTCCTCAATGGGTGCGCCACCCAGTAAACCTCAAGCCATTCGGGATTCGCTTGGCGGTTAAAAATAGCTTGCCATTGGTCTTGTTTCACTTTGCTCGCTATTGCATCGTAAATGGGCATTGCGAAGGTGTTTAGCCACTCG
>DAOTTQ010000086.1:0-83641 GCA_034437555.1 Anaerolineae bacterium
TAAGTTGCCCAATCCATTTAAGCTTGTTCTCCTTTACATCTTCGAAACGTTCACCGTCGGCAACTATCCTATCTTTACCTATATTTGGTTTAAAGGAAAATGTCTTCACTTTTTTAGGAGATGGTTCAACTCTGAACTTAACATTTTCTAAAATTATGTTAAATTTTTTGTCGCTTGTCTTTGCGATCTCTAAAAATACGAATTCTGTTTTATCCTCGGGTTTTAGTCTTACAGTATCACACATGGGCTGTATGCAAACATAATAGGTTTCATTTTTTTCATCTTCTAATATAGTTCCTAATTGCAGTATTTTCGCTTTATCTCCGTAAAAACCCCTGAGAGTTGTAAGCTCTGCAAATTTACTGTCAAGATTTTCCTCATTTAATTGTTTAGATTTAGCAATACTAGATGATATTTTTTTATATTCTTTTTCAGCTTTTGTTTCTTGCGATTTATTATCTAATAGTTTATTTTTTTTGAAACTCTCTGCGACTTGTATTTGGCTAGGGCCTAGTGTGAAGGACTTAGTCTCACCAAACCATGCTATGATATCTTGCTCACTCGCTTCACGACCCACGCCCTCCTCTTCAAGGAGAGCTTTTATCTCCTCGGCAAATAGTGATACCAAATGGTCTTCTGCATCTTGAGGATGCACTTGTAAAAGACGCTGTGTAAGATATGCTGGGTCAAGCCCACGGCTAAAGCGTGTAAGAATGCGATGTGTGTTTTCACGAATAACGGCAAAACCCTTCATAGCAACATTAGAAATTAGCCCTGCCGTTATTTCAGAAAATACCTTAATAACTGCATCAGCAATGTTCTCAAATTCAACTGTGTTCTTATCTACTACAGCAGTTCCCCCTTTGCTAAGAATTTCGATATTCAAAGCACCACAAGACAATCGGCGTCCATTTTCGTCTACAACTTTAACACACGTTTTAATCTTTTCTTTAATCTCTTCTTTAATCCCTTCAAATTCCGGTTCACCCGTATAAATCACGATAAGACGAAGTTGGTGAGGGGTTGTTTTATCATTGGCAATCTCACAAATCACATCAATTGCCGTTTCTCCTTTTTTGCCATAAATGTCCCAGTCCAATATAGTAATGTCGGCACCCCGTGCCAGGTTTTTAAGGGTTTTAACGTCTTGTTCGAGGCGACTTTTATCAGGTCGCACGACCGAACAAATAATGCCTTTTTCTGCAAAACTTGAAATAACAGTGAGTGCATTAAGTAGGTGCGGATCATCGGAACCACTAGTGGGGGCATCAAGTGAGTGCGGATCATTGAGACCACTAGTGGGGGCACGCGTAGGGGTAGAAGATTCATCCTCCTTTTGCGATGGATCTGGTGCTTTAGGATAAGCTTGATCGTCAAACAGGACAACCGTTTTTAGAAAATGCGCCACTACATTTTTTGAGCGTTCGTCGAAAGTAGTCACAATCACCCCTACTGCGTTGTATGTGTTGGTTGAATAATAAAAGTAGTACCCTTCTTAGAATAGGTTACATCTAATTGTAACTCAAAACCTTCTCTTTTTAACACCTCTTTAGAGATATATAAACCCATTCCACGTCCACCAGGTTTTCTGGTAAAGCCAAGTTCAAAAATGACTTCCTGGTCTCTAGCGGGAATTCCTGGCCCATTATCTGAAACAATAAAAGCGTTTGACCTTGCATCTAAAGTGACTTGTCTGGGATGTACGCTATTCTCTAGCCAAAAGGTAGCATTATCTACCAAGTTAACAAAAACAGGATAAAACGTAGAAGGGAATCCCTTAATGGTCATTTCGCTAAAGGCTTCTGTAACTATAAGTTCTATTTCACGCTGTGCCAGTCGGTCTCTAAACACATCGTGAATATACTCAGCGATATTTGCTCCCTTAATTTCAATTGCAGAGCGATAAAGGCGACGGTGTAAAGGCGTAAACAAAGACAAATAGCCATCCAAGTGCGAAAAGCTATCTGCAATTTGGCGGTATACGGGCATTAACGATGCGTTCGAGTTCGCCCAGCTTTTTAGACGATTAAGACCTGTGCGAATGGCACGAATGGTATTTGAAAATTCATGGTTGATGATGTCGATCGACATTCCCAATTGCGTCAGTTCTAAATCCGCTTCAGCGCGTTCACGAAGCGCAATAATTTCTTCTTCTAAAGCACCTTTAAGCTCGGCACCGCTAATCAAAAAGCCATCTTCATTTTTATACCACTGCACAGAGTCTATTTGTTCAATAACATACTTTAAGGTTTGCCGATATTCGCGTGCTTTGTTACTTAGCGACTCTTCATTCTGACGGCGAATAGCGTCAATATTTTCATATACACGACTGTCAAACTCAATGGCGTTAATGTCCATTTCAACCTGGGCAATGTTTTGTTTCATACCTTCACGAATTTGCTTTTCTAGGGCAGTTGCTCTCTCGTTTAGCTTCTCAAGTGCTGTTTTCATCGCCCCTAAATTCTCTTCAATATCAGACTTAGATTCCGAGATAATGTCATCAACAAACTGCTTTAGTTGTTTTTTTCGGTCAACCTTCTGGTTTAACTCTGAGGATATTTCCGATGTCATTAGGCTAATATTGTTTTGTGCTACCTCAAATACATCTTGTTCTAAACGCGATTGTTCTAAATGATATGCTTTCCAATCTCGTTTTAGTTGTCCATCTAAGCCAATATCTGCGGGCAATTCGATTGTATATTGCTGGCGCAAGTCTCGCAGTTTTGAGTGGGCATTTCGCTCGGCACGAACTAATTGCTCTGCATCTACTTGCCCAACCGCGCTATCAATCTCACTTTTTAACTCATTAAGTATCGCATCTAATGATGCTTGAACAATCTCTTCTTTTGACTCTTCAAAAAAGCTGTCAATCTTTTGTCTCAATGACTCTCGTTTTTGTTTGCTTTGTTCCTCTTGTTGCTTTTTGGCTTCTTCGCGCCGTTTCTGTTCTTGCCGATTCTGTTTATATGCTTCTGCTTTTTCGCCTTTTTCGGTAAAGTAATCCCTCGCTACTTCAATAAAAAAATTTATAAGAATGTCCCTAAACTCTCGAAACGCTTTATTTTCTTGAAAACCCTCACGACCTGCCTTTTCTTTTAGCCCTTCGTTATTTTTTTGCGTTAAGCTAACAGATGCCATCATCCGACGATAAGAGAAGAAATAATTACCTGCCCGCTTACTACGTCGTTCCTCAAACTTGAGAAAGTCTTCGTCAGTGCCACCGTAAGGCAACACACGGATATTGTCTTTATAGACATAAAAACCGCCAATAAGTTCCAACTTTTTTTGAAGACGAGCATACTCTGTTTCTTGCAACGCACTCCGTTTCTTCTCACCTGGCGAATAACCCAAATGAAGTTCAAATGCACCGCATGCTGTTAATCTTTGTCCCAAGTTACGATTCCAATTTATAACTTGGCTCTCGTATTTTTTACCATACACTTCAATTGTGCCAACAAATTGACCATATTCATCAAACCTGCCATGAATCTTGTGATCGGCTTCACTAAAATCTTCTCGGGTAAAAAACTCTCTTCCAGCAATCATCTCTACTGGTTGTCCGTCGTCATATTCCCGGTACTTAAACGATGTTCTTATTAATGGTTCAGGTGCACGTGGAGACATCGTATTGCTGAACCCAAGCAGTTGCTTTCTTAATTGCGAATATTGTGTTGCTTTAATATCCATGTCTTCATCAAGGTCTGTTTGAAGCTCTTCTTTTGCAGGCAAAATATAAAAGTGTGTACCATGACCATTCCCTAATAAAGTGGGTACACCTAGCACATCTACCATTCCTTCAATATCCAAATTAAACTTAGCCAAATCATCCAAAATCTGCTGACCTAACTCGGTTTCTAAATATTCCTCTTTTAGCAAGGTTACTGTATTTTGTCGCACGCTATCAACCATCGCCAAAACTTCATCGTTGGTAGGAAGTGTTCCGCCCTTAAATATACGCACAGGAATGTCTATCTGGTCAATATTCACGCCTGGTGCTTCAAACAGCCCCCAATGTATAAAAGCTCCCACCAAATCACCTAAAACACCATCGAGATTTGCCCGTGTTAAGACAAGCAATTGAGATCCTATAACGCCAATCGCCAGTCGTCCAATCCCTTTTTCGCCCATAATCGGGCGAGGTCCTTTGTTGGCATCAACAGACGGCTTCGAAATACCCTTGCTAGACTTTACTTTACTTTCTGTACCAATAGTTAGCCATCGGTTTTCAAAATCATCCAGTGTCATCCCTAAGCCGTCATCACGTAAAACAAACAAACGATCCGACTTGAAATAATCTACCTGCACATGGTCTGCATAGGCATCGTGAGCGTTCTTAAACAGCTCACTAATGGCGGTTGGAATCCCTGCAATTTGTTGCCTGCCCAGCATGTCTACAGTACGTGCGCGTGTTTTAAATTTAGCCATTAACAGACTCCATTTGTTGCTCTCGATAATGTTTCAGGAAATTCTCTCCAAACACTTTGGCAAGCAGTGGAGGAACAGCATTACCAATTTGCTTTCCAGCAGACCTTAGAGTGCCTTCAAATATAAATTCATCAGGGAACGTTTGTAACCTAGCGGCTTCACGCGCACTAATCGCCCTATCTTGAGAGGGATGACCATAACGCCCATTTGAGATGCTCACACACTTTGTCGTTAAACAGTTAGCAGGTTTATCCCAATACATCCTGCCATATACGTCCGAGTGACCGTCATAGTCAGCATGGCACTTCAACCACAACTCTTTGGGCCAATCCTTACGCCCTCCACCTTCTGGTGTATGTTTCAAACGCTCTAGTGTGATGTTTTCCAATCGAGCTGCCTGATGATTGGGTATGTCGGGGTGCTTCTCGCCTTGTTCTAGTTCAGGCAAATCCCCAATGGCACCCTTGACAGTAATAAAAGACGCTGCATTAGGATGGGTAGCTGAAGGTATCTTAATTTCATCTAATCGACTCGCAATGAAGACAAGCCGTCTCCGCCTTTGTGGCACGCCATAAAATCTAGCATCTATCACACTATGATTGGTCTTGTATCTATCCTCATGCTCTAGTTGTGCGACAAACTTATTAAAAGGAGTATCCTCATCATCAGAACTTACTTGTTGCAAACCAGGCACGTTTTCAACAAACACAAATTCAGGTCGATATTCCTCTACAAAACGCCCAAACTCTTCAAGAAGTCTACGTCTAGCATCATTTGGGTCATTTTGCTTATTTTGTTTGGAATACGGCTGGCAAGGCGCACATCCTGAGAACAGAATGGCATGACCTGCTCTTCTCTCTTTTTCCACAAATTGTCTTAAATTTTCTACACTATATGCCAAAATATCGGCACACTCAAAATATGACTTGGGGAAATTGAGCCTGAAAGTACGAGCTGCATCTGCATCATTATCAATAGCCCACACCACTTCCATTCCAGCTTGTTCAAACCCTTTACTCGTTCCCCCACATCCCGAGAAAAAGTCAAAAATTTTTATACCCATTGGTTATATACCACCAATTCAATTTCATTCTATTTACGCGAATTATTGTGCTTTTGTACGACGATTGTAGCACACTACTAGTTCACATGCCTATTATTAAATTCTGACGAAAAGTCACCGTATTATGCCTGTTGGTGGTTTTCTCTGGCAATGGTGAGAGTGCGGTCGTGCCGCCCAAAAATCACCAATGTACAGCCCGCCCGTGCAATAATGTCATGAGCAGGTTGGACGGTACTTGCACCCCCTTCGGCGTGCAATACCACATCTACGCGCTCATTGGTTTGAATATCGCCCACTGTGCGCCCATCTAAATACGACTTCGGCTTTACCACCAGCTTTATCATGCTGTATTCTTCGCCACCAATAGTGAGTACCTGCGTAATTTCTACACCCAACGCCAAGCCCGCAAACACGGGCGCAGAAATGCCCGACGAACTCAGAATACTTTCCACACTCATAAACTGTTGCATCTGCGCCCCTAGTGTTTCATCCCACACGCGCGTTACAATCCGCAAAGAAGGGCTAAGCTGGCGCACCTTCATAATCACTTCTAGGTTGGTGTGGTCATCGCCCGTACACGCCACAAACGCATCAGCAAAGCGCAAGCCCGCCTTCTCTAAAATCATGGTGGCGCGTCCGTCCCCACGAATAACAGGCACATCTAGCTCACCTAATACAAATACCGCTTCCTCGTCGGGGTCATTGTCTACTACCACAATATCCACGCCCATCTCGGCTAAAACACGCGCCACGCGCAAGCCCACATGCCCCGCACCAAAGATAATAATGTGATTCCGATACGTACTCACAAGAGCCTCCTTCCAAGCGTCACGCCCAGAACGGTTAAAGAATAGGCGCACAAAGTCTGCCACACCATTCCCCACAATAAAAACAAAAATGACGGGTAGCCCATACCAAAACACCATCAAATACCACTCGCTAGGGGCATCATACGGCGTTTCTAAAATCATCAGTTGTAGCATGATGTAGGGACGGTCTATCAGGGCAAGGTCACCCTTACCTGCCAGCTCATGAAGTTCACCATACGCAAAGCCCCCCACTAACGTTACTAAAAAGAACGCCAGAATGGGGCTTTGAAATTCACGCCAAAGGGCTTGCGAATCTTGCCAAAGGGCTTTTAGAAATCGCCCGATGCGATTACCTCTGCGCCGTAACGTAACCAAACGTGATGCCATACGCCATCTGTCCTTTGGGATAAAAACTAACCGTTACACCTTTTTATCGTAACGCATCATTCCTCATAATCCTATGACAAAAACACCGTAAAAATGGGCATTTTGACAGGGGCTTAATGGAGCGTTAAACTGTTTAATGAAATAGTGTTTTGTTTGAAAAATTAGACCCCGATTCAGGAGGCACTTTCATGAAAGAATATACCACAGACAAGCTACGCAACATTGTCCTTGTAGGGCATCAAAGCAGTGGCAAAACGTCACTCGTAGAAGCCATGCTCTTTAACACGGGCGCAATTACCCGCATGGGGCGCGTAGAAGATGGCACAACCGCTTCTGACTGGGAAGAGGAAGAACGCACCCGAAAAATATCTATTTCAACGTCTCTTGTTCAGCTTGAATTTCAAGACCACAAAATTAATGTGTTAGACGCCCCCGGCACCACCGACTTTGTAGGGGAAATAAGAAACGCCATGCGCGTTGCCGATGCCGTTGTGCTAGTGATAGATGCCGTCAGCGGTGTGGAAGTAGGGACAGAACTGGCAATGGAATATGCCCGTGAGTTTCAGCACCCCATCATTGTGGTTATCAATAAAATGGACAGGGAGAACGCCGACTTTGACCGCGCTTTAGGCGATTTACGCACTTCTTTCCCTAAATACAATTTTGTGCCTGTTATGCTCCCCATTGGTAAAGAAGCGGGCTTTAAGGGGGTGGCAGGTGCGCTCTTTCAAAAAGCGTATCTTGGGCGTGGCGAAACCCGTCAAGACCTTCCTGCGGATATGGCAGACAGCATTGCCGAAGCGCACCTTGCACTAGTAGAAGCCGCCGCCGAAGCCAATGACGACTATATGCAAAAATACTTTGATACAGGCGAACTGAGTGTAGAAGAAGTGCGTGATGGCATGAGGCAATTGGCGCGTTCTCACCTTCAAAGCACCGTCCCTGTATTTGTAACCAGTGGCACGCAAAATATTGGCGTTCAGCCCCTGATGGAAGCGTTTATTCATTATGTATTGCCCCCCAACCAACGCCGTGCGCGGATTTATCGTAAGGGCAAAACAGAACCCGAATACCTCATGCCCCCCCAAACCAATGAAGCCCCTCTCGCTGCCTATGTGTTCAAAACTACTGCCGATAAATTTGTCGGCACAATGAACTACTTCCGTATTTTTAGCGGTCTTATCTCATCGGATAGCCGTAACTGGAACAACACATCAGGGCAAGAAGAACGCTTTGGCACAGTGATGGAAATGCGCGGCAAAGAACAAATTAACGCGCCACGCCTGCACGTAGGCGATATTGGCGTGGTCGCAAAGCTACAGCACACCAAAACAGGCGATACCTTTGGCGATAAAGATAAAGACTTTGTGCTGGCAACCCCCCAATTTCCAGAGCCACTGTATAGCGTTGCCGTTACACCACGCACCCAGCAAGATAGCTCAAAAATGGGGACAATCCTCACCAATCTTTGCACCGCCGACCCCACGCTTCGTTGGCGACAAGACCTCGCCACCAGGCAAATCATCCTAGAAGGTATGGGCGAATTGCACGTGCAAATTGCCTTAAAGCGTGCCGAAGCATTGGGTGTCAATATGAACGCCAATGAACCTCGCGTGCCTTATCAAGAGACCATCTCCCAAACCCGTGAAGCCACTTACCGCCACAAAAAACAAACGGGGGGCGCGGGGCAATTTGGCGAAGTCAGCCTGCGGATTATGCCCTTAGACGATGGATTTGAGTTTGTGTCGCAAATTGTGGGGGGCGTGGTATCACATCCCTTCCAACAATCCACCGAAAAAGGCGTGCGTAGCCTGCTAGAAACGGGCGTTTTAGCGGGCTTCCCCATCAATGGCGTAAAAGTAGTTTTGTATGATGGCAAAGAACACGCCGTAGATAGCAAGGACATCGCCTTTCAAATTGCAGGGCGCGAAGCCTTCAAAGAAGCCTTCCTAGAAGCCAGCCCCAGCCTGCTAGAACCCATTATGGACGTTAAAATCACTGTGCCAGACAGCCTGATGGGAGACATTATGAGTGACCTAAACACACGGCGTGGACGGGTGCAGGGCATGGATACCAGCGGTTCAAAGAGTATCGTAAACGCCCAAGTGCCTCTTGCAGAGATGCTCCGTTATGGCAACGCCCTAAGAGCTATTGCGGGCGGGCGTGGCATTTATACCATGAGCCTCTCGCATTATGAGCGCGTGCCACAGCACCTTTTGGAACAAATTATTGCCGAGAACAAAGCCAGCGAATAACCCCAACGCAAAACAGCCCCATTCCTGTTAAAGAAGTGGGGCTGTTTGAATATTTGAAGATGAGACACAGAACTTTATAATTTTTGTACAGAAATAACAAACCTAGCGGTTGCCGTATTCGTGGCTAACGGCACATTATGCACGTTGCAAATACGCAATAGGCTTTGAATGTCGGGGTCATGAGGGTGCTTGCCCAGTGGGTCTACAAAAAAGAATACCGCCGCAATTTTGCCCTCTGCCACCATCGCCGCAATTTGGGCATCACCGCCCTGCGGTCCCGAAAGCATTTTAGTTACGGTTAAGCCCGCCTTTTCGCTCACCAGTCCGCCAGTAGTGGAGGTTGCCACTAACGTATAGCGTGCTAAAACCTCGCGGTTTTCCATAACAAATGCCACCATGTCGGCTTTTTTACCATCATGAGAAATAAGCGCAAGTGTCGTGGCTGTCTCACCCATAATGGCTTACGCTTCTGCGGATTGCGCCAAAATGGAACGCACCTTGGCAACAAGGTCATGGTGCAAAATTGGCTTTGGCAAATAATCATTTGCGCCCGCTTCCATGCCCTGCATCACACTATCGGCATCACCACGCGCAGATAAGATAAGCACAGGAATACTGTGTGTATCATTACGTTGGCGAACAACTTTGCATAGCTCTATCCCGTTCATGCCGGGCATCATAACATCTAAGATGATAAGGTCAGGGGTATTTTGGTCTAGAACTGCCAAAGCGTCATTTGCATCTTTAGCTTTTAGCACATCAAACCCACCACGCTCTAACATGATGCCTATCAGCGTCAAAGCGCCTAGCTCGTCATCTACAACGAGAATATTCTTTTTCATTCAGTCCTCCGCTTTGGGTGAGTGCCAATGATGGTAATCATCAACCCTATATACAACCTTATAATAAGTGCAAATTGGAACATAACACCATTAAGAATCTCCATTATGATGATAAGTTTACCACTTGATTGTTCTATTGCAAACACTCCGCCCTTAGGGTAAGGGCTTTTATACATTTCAAACCCCTCATCAGGGGCATAAAGCAGACACTGATGCCTTTAAGTGCTTATTTTCTCCCCCGATTGGGGGAACACAAATCCCCTTCTTAAATCAAAGTGAACTCCACGATAATCAGGCTTGCAAATAGGCAAAAGCCCAATTCCCCCACTGATTAGGGAAACAGTGCCACCTTTCGCCAAAACCTTTCGTATAATGGATTGTAAGGATATAACAATATTTACAACACAAAGGAGCAAAACAACCATGCTAAAACGCCTTTTGTTTGTTACTGTATTTTCGCTATTGGCAATCACTGCCGTAGCTCAAGACAATCTTTACACTTCACCCGACGGCTTATGGACAGCGACGTTACCACAAGGCTGGTTGGTAGAAGAAAATGAAGCGGGCTATATTACTATCAAAAGCCCCGACGATGCCATTTTGCTTCACTTTATGACGTATGAAACCACAGACCTTGAGCAATCTGTCCTTGATGCTTGGGCATTACTAGACCCCGAATTTGACAGTAGCTACACCGATGACAAGCTACAAGTGATTGAGGATGCCGTACTGCTACAGGGCTTTGAAAAGGGCGCACTCATCACCTATCAAGAGGGTACAGGCGCAGACGGCGCACTCATCTTGGGTAGTGCCAGCTTGTTTGAAGGCATTAGCTACGTCACTCTTATTCAAACCAATTTAACGGGCATTCAACGCCGTTTTGCCCAATACCAAATGTTAGCCACTAGCTTTAAGGCAACCGCCATGGAAGCCGAAGTCGTTCTAACGGACGTAGCTCCTGCCGTGTGGGATGAAAGCCTCAGCGAAGAATTACGTGCCTTTGTCAATGAATCCCTGACAGGCTTGCAAGCAACAGGCGCAGCTGTTGCCATTGTTCAAAATGGTGAAGTGGTATTCGCCGAAGGCTTTGGCGCAAAGAATGACGCAGGCGACCCTGTTACCCCCGATACTCTCATGATGATTGGTTCTACCACTAAAAGCCTTAGCACGCTCTTGATGGCGCAAGCCGTAGATGCGGGCGCAATGGCTTGGGAATCACCTGTCATTGAAGTGTTGCCCTCCTTTGCCGTTAAAGACCCCACCATCACCCAAGAAATTGTAGTCCAAAACTTGGTATGCGCCTGTACAGGTGTACCTCGCCGTGACTTAGAGTTCCTCTTTAACACCGTTACCGCCGAGGACATTGTCGTATCGTTGCAAGACTTTGAGTTCTTTACGGACTTTGGCGAAGCCTTCCAATATAGCAATCAAATGGTGGCTGTCGGGGGTTACGTTGCTGCTGTTGCCCTAACAGGCGAAAAGACCAACCTATACGAAAACTATGTCAATTTAGTGGATAGTCAAATTTTTGCACCACTGGGTATGGCACGCTCCACATTCAATTTTGACACCGTAGAAGCCGATGCCGATGTAGCGTTGCCTTACGGCAGCAGCATCTTGGCATACCAAGAAATGAGCGTTGACGAAGAACGTTGGGCAAGCCCCATTGCGCCCGCCGGGGCAGCATGGTCTAGCGCCAACGATATGGCACAATACGCCATCTTTGCTCTTAACAAAGGCGTTTCTGCCAACGGCGAGCGCATTGTAAGCGAAGAAAACTTACTTCGTACTTGGGAACCCCAAATTGAAGTGGGTGCAAATGCCGATTATGGATTGGGGTGGTTTATAGATGCGTATAAGAGCGTGCCACTCATCCATCATGGGGGCAACACCTTTGGTTATAGCAGCGACTTCGCTTTCTTGCCCGACAACGGCTTTGGGATTGTGATTTTAGTCAATCAACAAGCCTCTGCTGTTCCCGGTTTGGTACGTCAATTTGCCCTAGAATTGCTGTATGACCAAGAGCAAGAGTCCCGTGATACGTTGGCATTTTCGGTTAAGAGTCTTACTGATGCAGTGACAGAAGCCACACCCTTATATAGCGAAACCATCACCGATGTTGAAACCGTCAGTGGTTATGTAGGAACATTTAGTAACCCCGTTTTGGGCGACCTTATCATCACCCTGGATGAAGAAGGCAACCTAAGCGCAGATGCTGGCGAATTTGGCGGTGCCGTGTGGCAACGCACTAATAAAGAAGGCGAAGTCGCCTACATTATGGCAGAACCGCCCCTTGCTGGCACAGAACTGGTGTTGGGAGAAACAGATGGCGTAAAAACAATCACCATTGGCGCAGGTGTTATAGAGTACATCTTTACGTTCCAATCGTAACGCACGCTTAAAATACGTGTGGGCGGGCTGCATCTGTGGCTCGCCCACGCCTTCTAAAACATCCCCCATGATAGGGAGACTAAATCCCCTGTATGAAGCATCTTTTCGCCACCATAATAAGTCTCATACACACAGGGTCATTTATTTCCCCAAATGCTGGAGGATTGAAGCCCATTAACATCGCAAGATTTTGTATACTTAGGGACGTTGCCTTTGGGTAACAGCCAACACCAAAATTTATCACACAGGAGGGGTAAAAATGGCACAATCATCAACCGCCATTAAGGTAGAAAATATCAGCAAGTCTTATGGTGACTTCAAAGCCGTAAGCAACGTTTCTTTTGAAGTATATCATGGTGAAATTTTCGCGCTTCTGGGCCCCAACGGCGCAGGCAAAAGCACCACCATTCGCATGATTTTAGACATCATTCGCCCAGATTCGGGCAAAATTAGTGTGCTGGGTGCGCCACTTAACGATGCCACCAAAGATAAGCTGGGGTATTTGCCCGAAGAACGCGGTCTTTATAAAAGCGTTAGCGTCATCGAAATGATGGGCTATTTGGGGCGTTTGAAGGGCTTAAGCTATGCCGATGCCAATAAACGCGCGATGGCACTCTTAGAGAAGCTGTCGTTGGCAGAAGTGGCAAAGAAAAAAGTGAGCGAACTAAGCAAGGGTATGCAACAAAAAGTGCAATTTGCCGTTACCGTGATGCACGACCCCGAACTCATTATCATTGATGAGCCGTTTAGTGGGCTAGACCCCGTCAACCGCTTAGTTATTAAGGACTTGCTCTTTGAGTTTAGAGCAAAAGGTGGTGCGATTGTCATGAGTACGCACCAAATGGAACAAGTGGAAGAAATGGCAAATCGCATGACCATGATTAGCAAGGGGCAACAAAAGTTATACGGTGCAGTAGAAGAAATTCGCGCACGCTATGCCCAACACGCCATCATCGTAGAAGGCAAAGGCGACTGGAACAAGCTAACGGGCGTGCAAAGCGTAGAGTCTGACCCCAATTCACGCGATGCTCAATTGCTTCATCTTAACGAGAATGCCTCCAGTGACGACGTGCTAGCCGCCATTGCCAGCTCGCCCAACTACAGCATTAGTCGTTTTGAATTGGCTGTGCCTAGCCTGAATGAAATCTTCATTCAAGTGGCGGGCGAAAGGAGCGAATAGAACATGGGCAGATTATGGATTGTGGCACGCCACGAATTTTTAACCAACCTTCGCAAGCGGTCTTTTCTTTTTGCTGTGTTTGGCTTGCCGTTATTGCTTTTGGGGATATTTGCCGTTGTAGGGTTTGCAACATCACTTGCGTTCTCTAGCAGTGACATTACAGGCGAAAATGTGGGTTATGTAGACGAAATTGGTGTACTTAGTTTAGCCCTCGAAAAGCCCGAAGGCTTTAACCCCATCGCCGATGCCGAGACAGCAAGTGCCTCACTAGAGGCGGGCGAAATTGAAGGTTACTTTATTGTGGGTGATGCCTATGTCAACACGGGCAATATCCCCTTCTACGCCAAAGGCGCAGTATCCGACGAACTGGAGGACATTATCAGTGCGTTTGTGGTACGTAATGTAGTATCACAAACCAATAGCACCTTACCCGAAGACCTGCTAGAAAACCCCGCCCGTATGACTGTTTTCCTAGAAAACACAGGGCGCATGGTAAGCCGAGATGCGTTTGTGGTGCTGTTTATCATTCCTTTGGTGTTTGTCATGCTGTTTATGATGGCGTTGCAGTTTAGCAGTGGCTTCTTGATGTCTAGCGTAGTAGAAGAAAAATCCAACCGCATCATGGAATTACTCATCACGTCCGTTACCCCCGCCCAATTGCTAGGGGGTAAAATTATCGGATTGGGTGGCTTGGGCTTGGTACAAATCGGAGCTTGGGTGTTATTTAGTGTGGTTGGTTTCTTCTTGTTCCAAAACACAGAAGTGTTGCAGGGCGTTGTATTGCCCGTTGATTTGATAGTGGTAGCTGCTTTATATTTCTTCCTCAATTTCTTCTTGTACGGGAGCTTGATGGCAGGCATTGGCGCAGTGGTGGACAGTGAACAAGAAAGCCGTCAGATAGCGGGTATTTTATCGCTTGTATTGGTGCTTCCGTTGTTCTTTCTAACGCAGTTCTTCACCGACCCCGACACGAACCCCATTGTGCTGTTCCTAAGCTACTTTCCATTCTCATCGGGCTTGGCAATGCTACTTCGTATGACGTTTGGCGTGGTAGGGATAGGCGAACTCGCGTTAAGTTTGGGCATTTCGCTGGCAACAACCATCTTCATTACATGGGCATCCGCAAAAGTATTCCGTTGGGGCTTGCTATTGTATGGCAAGAAAATCACCCTGCGCGAACTTTGGCGCGTTATTCGTGGAAAATCAGATATGAGCTTTACGGCTCCTCAAAGCGCGGAGGCAAAATAGCAATG
Organism: Anaerolineae bacterium; assembly: GCA_034437555.1. Taxonomy (GTDB): domain Bacteria; phylum Chloroflexota; class Anaerolineae; order Aggregatilineales; family Phototrophicaceae; genus JANWYT01. The sequence continues at coordinate 14,606 of DAOTTQ010000086.1, forward strand.
AATCTATCACGCATTTGGCAGGTATTCCTGCACGAACTTAAGAAAAATCTCTTTCGGCGTGGCTTTTTATTTACCACATTCGGTATTCCCCTCATTGCGGGCTTGCTGATGATTGGCTATGACCTTACACAGCGCAACAATAACACACCCGACCCCAAAGAAGCGGTAAGCATCCTTGACCAATTCGACTTTAGGGGCATAGAAAAAGCGGGCTTGGTAGACAATGGCGATACGTTTACCACCATTAGCCAACCGTTAGAGGGCATCCTAATTCCATTTGAGGATGAAGCAAGCGCGCGCATCGCCCTAAGAAACCGTGAAATTGATGTGTTCTATGTCATCTCGCCCGATTACCTCAGCACAGGCAATATCACGCTTCATTTGCCGGGCTTGTCTCTGAATATGCTCACCTCACAACCCATTGAGCAACTCTTTTACACCACCCTAGCCGAAGGCATCGACCCCACGCTCTTGACCGCATTGCGCCAACGGGTGACCATTGAAGAGTTTAACTTAACACGCACCAATTCTGGCTCTGCCACCAACTTTGATGCCGATTTCCTTGTGTTATATGTGTTCGTCATTGTGTACTTGATGGGCATCTTCTTGACGAATGGCTACTTGCTTCAAAGCGTTATTGAGGAAAAAGAGAATCGTCTTATCGAGATTCTTATTTCCACCATGCGCCCCACAGAGCTACTCACGGGCAAAATCTTGGCTTTAGGCTTGGTAGGCATCATCCAAGTGGTTACTTGGGTGGGTAGTGTGGTCTTTTTGCTGAATGTGGCACAAGGTCTCACTAGTTTTCAAAACGTGGTCGCCATTAGTAGTATTCAGCTTCCGTATGCCAATTTCCCTGTGATGTTTGCGTACTTTGTGCTGGGATACCTGCTATTTGCGGCTTTCTATGGGGCGGTGGGCGCACTGTCCACTTCAATGAGAGAGGGTCCTGGCTATGCGGTGGTGTTTACATTGCCTGCGGTGTTGCCCTTTTACTTCTTTGCCGTGTTTACAGAATCGCCCAATGGTGCGCTTCCTACGGCACTAAGCCTGTTCCCCATTACTGCGCCCATCTCTATGTTGATGCGCATCACGGTGGTGGATGTACCCGCCGAACAAATCATCATTAGCCTAACGCTACTCGCGCTTACGGCATTGGCGGCGATGTGGATGGCAGGACGGCTTTTCCGTGTGCAAACATTGCTTGCGGGGCAAATGCCAAAGCTCCGCGATATTCCTAAACTGTTGCGCTAAAGCATTGGTTTAGACCACACCCCAATAAAAAAGCCACCCTCTCTTAAGGTGTGGCTTTTTTATTTTGTGCTATGTAGAAGATGCAATGCGAGAACGTTTAGTCTTTGGTGGCTTCATAACCAAGCATAGTACCATCTGGAATTACTTTATTGGGGTATGCGCTAAATTCGGAACGGTCTAAATCTGTGCCTAAAATGCACGCGCCCCCAATGGTAAAGTACGGCGGAATCACCGTGTTTTTGCCCACACAAGTAATGCCGTCACTCCCTTGATAGTTCATACTGCCCACTTTTGCGCCTTGCCCCACCACCACAATTTTATCAATGATGCTGCGTTCCACTAACGCATCACGCTCAATATAGGCATCAGTTAAAATAACGCTATCGCGCACAGTGGCGTTGGGTCCGATGTATACACCGGGTGAAAGCACACAATTTTCAACGGTTGCCCCCTCACAAATAATCGCGCCATCACTAATCAGGCTATTGATGATATTTGCGCTCCGTTCTGTACGCACAGGGGGGCGTTCTTCGCTTCGGGTATGAATTACCCACGTTCTATCGTTTAGGTTTAAGGATGGCGGGTCTTGGAGTAAGTCCATGTGGGCTTCCCAAAACGCTTCAATAGTTCCGACATCAATCCAATAGCCTCCGTAGGGATACGCGAAAACGTTGGCTTTGTCCTCTAGCAAGCGCGGAATCACGTCCTTGCCAAAGTCACGCTTAGAGCCTTGTCGCTTTTGGTCACTTAGCACGGCTTCTTCTAGCACATGATAGCTAAACACATATACGCCCATGCTCGCAAGGTTACCAGGGGGATTTTTTGGTTTTTCTACAAAGGTTTTTACGCGGTAGTTTTCATCCACATCCAAAATGCCAAAACGGCTGGCATCTTGTAATGGCACGCGAATGGTACAAACGGTCAAGTCTGCGCTCTTTTCGCGGTGGTATTGCACCAATAAATCGTAGTCCATTTGATAAATGTGGTCACCGCTTAAAATAAGCACATATTCAGGTTGTCCACGCCGAATAAAATTAAGGTTTTGTGCAACAGCATCGGCTGTTCCCACATACCAATCAGTATCGTTGCTTCCCTTGTACGGTTGTAGCATTTGCACACCACCCGTAAAAGAGCGGTCTAAATCCCAAGGTCGCCCTTTACCAATGTGGTCGTTAAGGCTGTGTGGGCGGTATTGCGTCAGTACCAAAACATCAAAAATGTTGCTGTTGACGCAGTTTGAAAGTGCGAAGTCAATAATACGATATTTACCAGCAAACGGAACAGCAGGCTTGGCGCGTTTAAGCGTTAGGCTTGCTAATCGTGTTCCCTTACCTCCTGCTAAAATAATGGCTTTTACACGCATAAGAAAAAATCCTTTTTTGTGGGCTAACGATGTTTTTGTAAAGCACGCTCATAACACTGTATATATTGTTTCGCGCTTTTATGCCAGTCAAAATCTTGGCTCATGGCGCGTTCTTGCATCTTTCGCCACGCATTGGGACGCTTACGATAGGTTTCTACCGACCAACGCAACGTTCCTAGTAGGGCTTCGCTGGTTTCCCAGTTGAACACAAATCCTGTGCCAATGTCTCCTTCCCCATTATCGTAGTTTTCTACGGTATCCGCCAACCCGCCTGTTTCTCTTACAAGGGGCAACGCGCCATAACGCATGGCAATCATTTGTCCCATCCCACACGGCTCAAAGTGGCTTGGCATTAGGAAAATATCACTAGAAGCATAAATTTGCTGGGCAAGCGCACCATGATAGGTTAAGAAAGCCCGCGCACGCCACCCAAAATCGCCCACCAAACGCCGTACCGCTTGCTCAAGGTCGGGTTCACCTGTGCCAAGCACCACAAATTGCGCGTCGGTGTCAATCAATAAACGGCGCAACGCAGGCACAGCCAAATCTAGCCCTTTTTGGGTGGCAAGCCGCGTCACCATACCAATTAACGGCACATCATCACGCACAGGCAAGCCCGACTCTGATTGCAAGAAACGCTTATTTTTAATACGTTCTTCGGGCGCATTTTCTGTGTTGTATTGGTGCGCGACAAGCTTATCTGTTTCGGGGTTCCATAACGCCATATCCAGCCCGTTTAAGATGCCCATCAGGTCGGCTTCACGGTCACGGATGATGCCCGCCAGCTCATAGCCGGCATACGGGTATTTAATTTCTTCGGCATAGCGAGGGCTAACGGTGGTGACCATATCGGCATAGGCAATCCCCACCCCCAGCAGGTTATCGCCCAAGCCGTATTGTTGCACTAGCGGATGTGTACGCCCACTAATGCCCGCCTCAAACAGATACTCGCTCACGTAATTGCCCTGATAGGCAATATTGTGAATGGTTATCACGGTAGCAATCCCCGACCATTCGCGCATCCAACGGGCTTCTGACAGCAAAAATGGCAAAAGTGCCGTGTGCCAGTCATGCACGTTCACCACATCGGGTTTCCAGTTTAGGCGGTCTTGCAATTGCCAAATGAACGCCATCGCTGCCTGATTAAACCAAATGAAGCGCGGTGCATCCCAATCCCATGTGGTGTAAACGGTTTCTTCTTCACCAATAAACGGAAAGCCCTGCAAGAAGTAAAACGTTACGCCGTCGTAGTCACAGGTATACACGCGCACACCACTTCTGCCTTGCCGATGGTCAAATTGATACGCAAAAAGGGGCTTTATATTGTATTTCTCGTGGGCAATCATGCCATAACCCGGCAAAAGAACGCGAGCATCTACGCCTTCGCGCTTTAGAGCCGCAGGAAGCGACCCCGTTACATCCGCCAAACCCCCAACCTTTGCAAATGGAACTGCTTCCGCGCTCACCATTAGCACGTTCATCTTGCCCTCTTTCGTGTGATGTCGTAATTCTTAAAAATGGGCAAAAGCGTGTGCTTCTGCCCATGTAAGTGTATTTTTATGCCCCAAACCAGCGATAGTCTATGTCAGCGAATACTTTGTCAAGTTCCCACATTTCTTCTGCAAATGCCACATCAGGCGCATTGGCATCAAGGCTATCGACTAGCCTCTTAAAGCGTTCTACGTGCTGGCTAAAGCGTTGGATGGCGTATTCACGCGCTTGCCCTGTGGTCACTAAAAAGGGCCAATCCGAGCTTTGCAACAAGAGCAGTTCACGGGCAGCTTGTTTTAGCACCTTTAGTTCGCCTTCGTTGGGGCTGGTATATTTCTTTGCCAAGCCTTCCATACGGGCTTCCGCTTCGTAGATGGGTTGCCACATCCAATGCGTTTCGCCATTGTCCCATGTAAAGTGTGTGCCACCTGCACCCCAAGACCCTTCGGGAATATGAAGCACTTCGGTGGGGGGATATTCAGTGATGTATTGGGTCGCGGTCATTAGCTCCACATCGTCACTTTGTGCCAGATGCTTTAGCACCTTCCCTAGCCACTGCACGCCCTCAAACCACCAATGCCCAAAGAGTTCGGTGTCATAATTAGAGGCAATCAAGCCAAATTTGCCCGTTTGTTGGTGATAATCACGCAGTAAATCGCCCACCAAGTGCGCAAAGTGTTCGGCGTGTTGGTCAACTTTATATTCTGCCCATTCGGGATGATAGTAATCTTTGTGGGCAAGGTCTACTTTCGCACCCGTAACGCGCCAATACTGCAAGCCACTAGTGCCAGCTTTCTTATGGAACTCGCGGTAATCAAAGTCACCGGGATAGCCCCAATCTGCACTCCATACTTGTTGCCCTGTGCTATTGTTGCGCCCAATCACGGCAACCCCACTATGTTCTTCGGTGCTTGTGCCTGCGGTGGTATCGCTAACGTAGTAAGGGCTAAAGGTGGTTGCGGTGCGCTTTGGCATTTGTTTACTGGTAGGAATCACATAACGGCGTTTAATTGAACCGTAAGGTCCAATCACATCACCTGCCGCCACGCCTACAGGTTGCCCACCCGTGATGGTGTGTGTTTCAGAGAAGAATACCTTAATGCCGTTTTCGGCTAAAAAGCGTTCGATGCCAGGGCGCAGTGTGCCTTCTTCGTTAACATACGCGGGACGATAGGCACATTCAGGAAGCCAAATGCCCGTAGGTTTGCGCCCAAAAAGCCGTTCATAGCTTCGGATGCCCGTTTTAAGCTGTGCGTCAATGGAACTATCACGCCCTAGCAGGGGCAAATAGCCGTGTGTTGCCGCACAAGTGATAATTTCGATGTAGCCTTCATCTTGTAATTGCTTAAACGCGCCGATGATGTCGCCGTTAAAACGCTGATGAAAGGCGCGTTTGACATTGGTATACCAGTCTTTATACCAACCCGCCAAGAAGTAAAGATGAGAGTCGCCAACCACCGTATTGCTGTCTGTTGTTTCTGTGGTGTTTACAACCACCGAAGCCTTGCGTGAAACAGGCTCGTTTTTGCCTTCGGGGTGAGTGATGGCGGGTGTTTCTGAAACCGTCTTAAGAGGCGTTGCACTGGGGGGTAGAAAATGCGCCATGTCTTTTTGGGCGGCTTCTATTTTGGCATCTAAGTATTCGTCAAAGTGTTCAAGTACGGTTTTATCAGCCAGTTGTTCGCCCAAAATAGGCGTAATGCCAATGGTCAGCTTAAACGAAATACCCTGCTCTTTAAGGTCATAGAGCGTTTCCAAAAGTGGCACATACGTTTCGCTAGCTGCCTCATGAATCCATTCTTCACCGTGGGGCCAACGCCCCGCCAAACGTGCATAAGGCAAATGGCTGTGTAGAACGAAGGTAAACGCGCCGTTTGTTGTCACTAGGGTTACTCCTCACAATTTTCTCATCTTGTCTGTGATTCTAACCATTGCTAGGCACAATAACAAGTTATATGGACGTTTTGCACAAAAACGGTTACGGGGCTAGGATGTTCGGTATAAACGCAGGTATCCCTAACGTAAACACGCTGCCTTCATGTTGCTTGGATTGTGCCACCAAATAGCCCCCATGAGCCTGTGCAATCGTTCTGGCAACGTACAATCCTTGCCCCAGTCCGCGAGGGTCTAGGCGTTTGCCTGCGCGGGTACGTGGCTCACCCCGATAAAATAGCTCGAAAATATGGGGCAGTTCCTCATCACTAATGCCCACCCCGCTATCAGCCACATCAATCACCACGTGGGGCGTTTGGCTGTGGGCATCGTGGCGGGCGCGAATGCTAATGTGCTGGTTGGGTTCGTTATACACAATGCTATTACGAATAAGACTACTTAACGACCAGCGCAAATGCTTTTCATCGCCATTCACCACCAAAGAGCGCACATCACGCATCATCAAACGAATGTCTAGCTTGGCATCGGCAATCTCATCAGAAAATTCGTCTACAAGGTCGATGAGCAATCGCTCTAAATCTATCGCTTCGTGGCGCACTTCAAATTGACCGCTACTCATCGCGCTAATGTCTATCATTTCGTTGACCATGCGGTCTAAAACGTCCACATTACGGCTAATGAGTTCTAGCATACGCCTATTTGGGGCTTTGCCCTCTGGGGTATTGAGTAGAATTTCGCTAGCAACACGCATGGGCGCAAGGGGCGTGCGTAGCTCATGAGAAATGTGTGTTACAAAGCTATTCTTTAGCCGATACGATAGCTCATCTTGGGTGATGTCCTTTAGCAAAATCAGCGTGCCAAAGCGTTGCCCGTTGTCGCTGGCAAGTGCCACCAATTGCGCCCCAATTAGGCGATTGTCCACTTGCACACGATACGGTTCGCCCAAGGGCGTTAGCTCTTGGGAAACAGATTCAACATCACGATAGGCATTTAGCAAGCCCCCTATTTCGCTTGTCCAAAAACGGCGTTCACTGCCCAAAAGCGCAACGCTAGCGGGGTTCATCATTACCACACGCCCCTCTAGGTCTTGCAAAATCACGCCCTCGCTAATGTTATTCAGGATGGCTTCTAGGCGTTCTGTTTGCATTTTGCTGTTCTTTAGCATCCGCCGTAGCTGGCGCGCGCGTTTTTCCATTTGGGCATATTCTTCGGCGCGGTCTTGCTGGGCTTTACGCCAGTTTAGACCGCGATACAACCGCGAGAACAGCGTTTCGGTGGCATTACCAAACTGAAAGATACGCTGAAACGTGCTTCCTAGTTCGGGGGGTGTGGGTGAATTTGTCATGGCGATGTCCTACTTTTTACTGGCGATTACATCGTCTAAAATACGCTTTAGTTCTAAAAAATCGGGTAATGGCTTGTTGATAATTTTATCCACGCCAAAATCACGCATCATCACCGCACGTTCTTCTTCACTAAGCACAAACGCCGTCATCAGCACAATGGGGATATTGCCCACATGCTTTGTCTGGCGGATGCGCTTTGCCACTTCGTTGCCCCAATGCCCTGGCATACGGATGTCCATCAGGGCAAATTCGGGCAGGGGGGTGATGTGAGAGCCGTTGTCAATGCTTTCCAAAAAGTCCCAAGCCTTTTGTCCACTTTCAAAAAGTAGTGGCGTATGCCCCCAGACTTGCGCCATTGTTGCCACCAGCATTCGGATGTCTGTTTCATCTTCCGCTATCAACCAATACACTGCCTAAACCTCCCGATTAACGAATGTTCTCTATTATACCCAATGCTGAGGTAAAGTGACAAACACACACTCCCCTCTGCCTATTCTCATCCGCACATCTTGCACAAGCCCTTCATCCTTGTTACAATAACCTTCACTGGTGAAGAGAGCGTTCTATGGACACACTTCATAGAAACACCGAAGGGGCAAATCACTCAAAAAGCGTGATGAAACTCTCAGGTTAAAGGATTTACCACACTTGCATCTCTGAAGGCTAACGACAGGGCGCACAAGACTTAATACTTGTGCGCCCTTTTGCGTTGGGTAGTTTATCATGGGCTGTTATAATAACCCTTGAATGTAACGCCTTTCCCTATCCAACAAATGAACGTTTATTTAAGGAGTAACGCACATGGCAGACCTAAAATACCCCAGTGATTTGAAATATGCTAAAAGTGATGAGTGGGTACGCCTAGACGGTGACATTGCCACACTCGGCATTAGCGACTATGCCCAAGACGCGCTAAACGACCTTGTGTACATTCAGTTTAAGCCCGTTGGCACAAGCCTTGAGGCAGGGGGCGAAGTGGCAGAAGTAGAAAGCGTTAAAGCTGCTTCTAGCATTTATAGCCCACTCGCAGGCGAAATTATTGAAGTGAACACTAGCCTAGAAGATGCCCCCGAAACCATCAACGCGGATGCCTATGGCAACGGTTGGCTCGTCAAAATCAAGGTCAGCGACCCCTCTGCACTCGCAGAGCTTATGGACGCAGAAGCCTACAAAACCTATTGTGAATCACGCTAGAAACTTAGCACCGCGCCAAAAATGTCATCGTGGGGGCATGGTGTTTTACTCGTCATGCCCTTATTGCCAAAAAATCACGTCAATCATTAAGTAACGTTAGGGATAGGTAGAAAGAAAACAGGATGAGCGGTTACATTCCCCACACCGAACTAGAACGCCAACAAATGCTTGCAACCATTGGCGTAACCACCATTGAAGATTTGTTTGAAGCCGTACCCGCAAAGTATCGCTTCCCTAAGCTAGACCTGCCCAAACCCATGAGCGAAATGGACATTGTGGCAGAAATGAACGCCCTTGCCCAAGCCAACGAACACGCGGGCGAATTTGCGCTCTTTCGTGGGGCAGGCGCGTACCACCACTTTAGCCCTAGCGCCGTAAATCATTTGCTGTTGCGTGGCGAATTTTACACCGCCTATACGCCCTATCAGCCCGAAATGTCACAAGGCACGCTGCAAGCCATCTTTGAATACCAGTCCATGATGTGCGCCCTAACAGGCATGGATGCCGCTAACGCCAGCCACTATGACGGCGCAACCAGCCTTGCAGAAGCCGTAACCGTGGCGTTACAAGTGACCGATAAGCGCAAAAAGATTGTGCTTCACCACGCCATTCACCCCCAATATCGTGAAGTGGTACGCACTTACTATCAAGGGCGTGATGTCACATTTGCGGGTGACAATGCCCCTCATACCCAAGCAGACTTTGAAGCCCTTATTGATGGCGATACGGCAATGGTCGCGGTCTCTTACCCCAATTTCTTTGGACAAATAGAGGACTTTAGCACGCTTGCCGATAAAGTTCACGCAGCAGGGGCGTTATTTGTGGTGGTCGCTAACCCAATGGCATTGGGCATGTTTAAGTCACCCGGTAGCATGGGCGCGGATATGGTCGTGGGCGAAGGGCAACCTTTGGGCGTGCCTCTTAGCTTCGGGGGTCCTTATGTCGGTTTCTTTGCCACCAAAACCAAGTATGTCCGCAAGATTGCCGGGCGCATTGTGGGTCAAACTGTTGATTCTGAAGGACGGCGTGCCTATGTGATGACGCTTCGCCCCCGTGAACAAGACATTCGCCGTGACAAAGCCTCTTCTAACATTTGCACCAATCAAGGCTTGATGGCGTTAGCGGTGTGCATTTATGTTTCGCTGTTGGGCAAAAACGGCATGAAGAAAGTCGCCGAACTAAATTATCACAAGGCGCACTATGCCGCCAAACAAATTAACGCGCTTGAAGGCTTTAGCGTGGATATGAGCAAAACCTTCTTTAACGAATTTGTGGTGAAATGCCCCAAACCGGTCAGCGAAATCAACCAAGCCCTGATTACAGAAGGCATTGTGGGCGGGTATGACTTGGGCATTGATTACCCTCACCTTAAAGACCACATGCTAGTTTGTGTTACCGAGATGAACAGCAAAACCGAAATTGACACCCTGTTAAGCGTTTTAGAGACAGTTTAGGAGACGGCGTAATGGTAGAACTTATGAGTAAGACCCCGCCCACACCCCTTGAACCCCTGATTTACGATGTCAGCGTGTCGGGGCGTTCGGGGGCAAATTTGCCCGATTGTGATGTGCCAGAAAGCCCATTACCCACAGAATTACTTCGTGGTGAACTACGCTTGCCAGAAGTAAGTGAGCTGCAGGTGGTACGCCACTTCTTAAAACTTAGCCAGCTTAACTATGCCATCGACAAAGGTTTTTACCCCTTAGGGTCTTGCACGATGAAGTACAACCCCAAGGTGAACGAAGACATGGCGCGCGTCGCGGGCTTTGCCCACCTTCACCCCCTTGCCGACAACGAATCTTCACAAGGCGCGTTGGCATTGATGTATGAATTGCAACAATGGCTTGGCGAAATTGTGGGTTTTGAAGCAGTATCGCTTTCTCCTGCGGCAGGCGCACACGGCGAATTTGCGGGCATCCTAATGATTCGCAAGTATCACGTTGAGCGTGGCGACCTAAAGCGCACCAAGATTCTTGTGCCTAATAGCGCACACGGTACAAACCCCGCCACCGTTACCATGGCAGGCTATGAGGTCATTGAACTACCCGCCGAAGCCAACGGCAACGTTGACCTAGAAGCCCTTAAGCGCGTGTGTGATGAGCGCGGTGACGAAATTGCTGGCATGATGATTACCGTCCCCAATACGCTGGGTTTGTTTGAAGCTCCCATTGTAGAAGTCATCGACCTTGTACACAGCATTGGTGGCTTGATGTACATGGACGGCGCAAACATGAACGCGCTTATGGGTGTGGTAAAGCCTGGCGAACTGGGTTTTGATGTGCTTCACTATAATCTACACAAAACATTCTCTACCCCTCATGGGGGGGGTGGTCCTGGCTCTGGTCCGGTGGGCGTAAATGCCAAACTTAAACCCTATCTGCCGGGGCCCATTGTCGAAATTGTGGAACCTGCCACCGATGATGAACCCCCACTTTACGGGCTAGTGATGCCAGAAAAAAGCATTGGGCGTATGAAAGCCTTCCAGGGCAACTTTGGGATGCACGTCCGCGCTTATGCTTACATTCGCGCTTATGGCGATACGGGGATTCGTGATGTGAGCCGTCACGCGGTGCTTAACGCCAATTACATCCGCGCCCGCCTGATGGATACCTACAAAGTGCCGTATAACCGCTTCTGTGGGCATGAATTTGTCATTGAAGCCCGCATAGACGGTGCGCCCGACATTCACGCGTTGGACATTAGCAAACGCTTGATTGACTACGGGATTCACCCCCCCACCAATTACTTCCCGTTGATTGTGCCAGAAGCCTTGCTGATTGAACCCACCGAGACCGAAGCCAAAGAAACGCTGGACGAATTTATTGAGGTGATGAAAATCATTGCCCACGAAGCAAAAACACAGCCCGAATTGCTACATAATGCGCCCGTCAACGCGCCTGTGCGCCGTTTGGATGAGGTGCGCGCTGCCAAGCAATTGGTGCTGTGTTGTGCGCCAGCATTGCCAGAAGCAGGCGACTAACCGCTAAAGACAAAAACGGGCGACTCTTTTAACGAGGTCGCCCGTTTTTTTATTAACTCTCAAAACCCATAGTCGTTCAACAAGGTTTGAAGGTCATCAAGCGTAACATTTTCGGGGTTACGTTTCATTCGCTCCAAGCGTTTTCTTCTTTTGCTCATGATATACCCAAATGACACGGCATTTTATTAACTCTCGAAACCGCCTTTCAAACAATCAAAAGCCTTATTTTGCCGTCTTTCAAACGTTCTCGCCGAAAGCTATTCTCATCTGCCTTAAACACCGTTATGATATGCTATAATCAAAAATTGATTGACCACGAGACTTGTGAAAGACCCCTATGCAAAAAAAATCTCTTGCTTTCATCAGCCTATTTACGTTATGGATGGGGGCGTGTACCCCACAAGCCGCCGTCCCTAGTGTTCAACAAATTGCCAATAACCCTATTGGGGCAAGCACCCCCACCCGCGAAGTTATTTTTATTACGCCCACGACTGCGCCCACAATGATACCCACTATGGAACTCATTACGCCCAGTGCAACCCCGTCCCTTACGCCCATGCCCACCGCCACCACCGATGCCAACGCCTTCCAGGTGGCTTGTGAAGCCGAACTGGTACAGCTTTACACCATTGCCAGCGAAGCGTGCCTTGGCAAACCCAATGGCTTCTTTTGTAATGGGGGTTTGCCCCCACGCGCCGAGCCTGAAGGCGCAATTGCCAATTCACTCGCTAATTCGGGCGCATTGGTAGAAGCAAAAAACTTTGCGATGGTCAACCCATTGCCCCTCCATACCAACGAAAGTGGCGGGCTAATGTGGCTTCATCTGAATGAGGGCGTGGTGATGAACGCCTTGCTCATTGGCGATGTCCTGATGAAGGATGTTTCGCCCACTGATGCGGGCTTTGCCAAATGGAGCTTGTTTACCATAGAAACACGCCAACACGAAACCGCCTGTGCTAATACGCCTAAAAGTACCTTTGTTATACAGGGCGCGTATGGGATTCCCACTAGTTTTGTCCTGAATGGCGTAAGCGTCAACCTTAACGGCACGCTAATTGTGATGACAGAAGCACAAATCACCCAGTTTATTGCCATTGAAGGCTTGGCGCGTTTAACGGCGGCGGGCGAAACTCGTAGCTTGTATCCTGGGCAACAAGTAAACGTTCCTTATCCTAGTGGTGATTGGACGAAGCCCGCTTTACCACAATTCCCAATGCCACTTGTGCTAGAAAATATCCAAAACTTGCCGATTGTCATCATGGATAGACCCGTTTTATTGCCACAGCCCGGCTATGTGCAAACAACGGCGTTGGTCAATATGCGCTCACTTCCCCAACAAAGCGCACCCTTGCTGTATCAAGTGCCTGCCAATGAAATTATGAGCGTGCTAGGCAAGAACGAAGCAGGCGACTGGTATCACATACGGCTGGGCAACGGTGAAACAGGCTGGATGCGTGCCGACCTGTTGAGTGGTTCGGTGGGCAATATCACCGCCAGCTATTCCGCGACCCCCATCCCACCCCAACGCTTTGGCGCACTCGGTAGCCGTGCAAAAGTCATTTCGGCACAAGGCGGCAATCTGCGCACCGCACCCGACATTAGCTTTAACGCCATCACCACGCTTGCGCCCGGCACAGAGGTTAATTTGGTGGCACGTAGCCCCTATAGCCCCTTTGTTAAAGTAAACGCAGGCGGCACAGAAGGCTGGTTGGCACTCATCACTTTAGAAACACAGTCCGTCATTAGTTTCTTGCCCATTGATTACAGCGTGCCCTTGCCCGCCCGTCCTACGGCGGTTCCTATCTTTGAGTATGGCGGGGGACACGCCTACCCTAATCCGGGTTCAGGACAATAAAGCGTCAGGGTTGACTATTTGGGCAGTTACCCCTAAAATTCACCCTTCAGTAAGTGGTTTGTGGAATGGTTTTAACCCATGTTTGAAAGCCTGTCACAACGGCTACAAGGCGTTTTTGATAACTTAGGCAAGGGCGGGCGCGTTACAGAACAAGATGTAACGGACGCAATGCGTGAGGTACGGATGGCACTGCTTGAGGCAGATGTGGCTTTGCCCATCGTCAAAACCTTTGTCAACCGCGTTAAAGAACGTGCTTTGGGTGCAGAAGTGCATAAAAAGCTACGCCCCAGCGAACAGGTCATTAAAATTGTCCACGAAGAACTCATCGAAACGCTTGGCGAAGGCGGAAAGCTGAATTTTACCTCTAACCAAAAGCCTCATGTTATTATGATGATTGGCTTACAGGGGTCGGGTAAAACAACCAGTGGCGCCAAACTTGCCATGTACCTTCGTAAAGAAGGACGCACACCCTTCTTAATTGCCGCCGATACTTACCGCCCCGCCGCCGTTGACCAATTGGTGACATTGGCAAAGCAAGTGGGCATTGGCTATTATGAAGAAGGCATAAAAGCCTCCCCACCCGAGATTGTCTCACGGGGGCTAGAGGCTGCCAAAAATGCGAATGCGTCTGTGGTGATTGTGGACACGGCAGGACGCTTGCAAATTGATGAAACGCTGATGCAAGAGCTTGAGGATATCAAGAAGCGCACCAACCCCTCAGAAATTTTGCTAGTGGCAGATGCCATGACAGGGCAAGAAGCCGTAAGCATTGCCACAGGTTTTAACCAACGTTTGGGCATTACAGGGCTTATCCTTACGAAGGTGGACGGGGATGCACGCGGTGGGGCTGCGCTTTCTATGCGCGCCGTTACAGGTGTACCCATTAAGTTCATCGGTTCTGGGGAAAAAATTAGCCTTGATACATTTGAGGTATTCCACCCAAGCCGTATTGCAGACCGTATTTTAGGCATGGGCGATATGCTCTCGCTGATTGAAAAAGCGGAATCGCTTTACGAAGAAGAAGAGGCGATGCGCCTTCAAAAGAAGATGATGGAGAACGATTTCAACCTCCAAGACTTCTTAGAACAACTTCGCAAAATTCGGAAGATGGGGCCCTTAAGCCAAGTTCTGGGGATGATTCCAGGCGTAAGTAAAATGCAAATGCAAGGGGCTTTTAAGAACGAAGAGGTAGAAGACCGCCTAAAGCGCGTGGAAGCTATCATTAGTTCTATGACCAACAAAGAACGCCAACGCCCCAAACTCTTAGATGCCAGCCGTAAAAAGCGCATCGCGCGCGGTGCAGGCGTTGAAGTGCGCGATGTAAACGATGTCATCAAGCAATATCAACAAATGCAAACGATGATGGGACAACTTCGCAAAGGCAAGTTCCCAAAAATTCCCGGCTTTGATGGGCTGGGCTTTTAGACCGATTGATTAAAACGCTTTGAGGAGCAAGTAAAACACTATGGTTCGTATTCGTCTCACCCGTACGGGTTCTAAATTTCAACCCAGCTACCGCATTATCGTTACAGATAGCCGTCGTCCCCGTGACACGCGCCCTCTTGAAACACTTGGGCATTACAACCCACGCACGCGCCCTTCTACCGAAGTTGTTAAAGAAGACCGCGCCCTGTATTGGCTAAGCGTTGGCGCACAAGCCAGCGAATCTGTGGCAAATATCTTTACCCGCAATGGCACAATGGCACGCCTAGAACGCCTTCGTAAGGGTGAAAGCATTGAAGACCTTGCCGCCGAAGCCATAGCAAACGCCAAACCATTGCCAAGCCCACGCACTAATTACCCTTCTCCCGAAGCAGGGCAAGGCAAGAAAAGCAAGCAAAAAGCCTAGTTTTTAGGACAATTACGGGGCGTGAACCCTCATGCCCCTGTTACTCCTAAAATTTTTCTTACAAGGACACCCTCATGATTGAAGAAACCCTTATTCAATATATTGCCGAAAACCTTGTGAACGAACCCGACCAAGTACGCCTAACACGCCGTGATGCAGGACGAAGTGTGGTATTAGAGCTTCGCGTGGCAAAAAGCGACATGGGGCGCGTGATTGGTAAAAATGGGCGCGTTGCCAATGCCATCCGTGACTTACTAAAAGCCGTTGGTGAAGCCAATCGCGGTAAGCGCGTGATTTTAGAAATTGAATAAAGACCAATAACGCTCAATAAAGACTGAATAACTGGCAAACATGACAAAAAAGAACAACCCCCACTATCTTTTGCTTGGTGAAATTTTGCGTCCCCACGGTGTTTTGGGTGAGGTGCGCGTGCGCCTACTTACCGATTACCCCGAACGCATGAAGAAGCTAAAAACCGCCTATTTGGGCAATGACCCCGAAAAGCCAAACGCCACACCCATCGACTTAGAAAGTGTGCGCCATACCCAAGACTACGCGCTAGTTAAGTTTAGTGAGTCGCATAGCCGTAACGATGCTGAAGCGTATCGTGGCTTGTACTTAATGATTGACTTTGACAATGCCATACCGTTGGATAATGACGAATACTACAGCTACGAACTCATCGGCTTAACTGTTAAAACCGTACAAGGCGATGAAATTGGCACAGTAACCGACATTATGGAAACAGGCGCAAACGACGTTCTCATTGTAAAAAGTGAGGTTTTAGGGCAGGTGTTATTGCCCGCTCACTCCCAAACTATGGTTGATATTAACTTTGATGAAGGCATCATCACAATGGACTTGCCAGAGGGTTTGCTTCCTTCCTAAATAGCCTCCTAGACGCTATTGCTTTTTAACCCTAAGACAAAGCTTTTGCCCGCTTTTTTCAAAGAGTGTCGCTGTTTGGGGTGAAGCCCCCATCCTCTAAGACACGCCCTCTTTTCACCAATAACTTGACAAGTTAAACAAACCGTTGCTATTCTGTGTACACAGGATAGGATGGCATACTTTGACGAACGATACTCGCTATTGGCTGGCATTACACCATTCCGAAGGCATTAGCCCAAGCAAACTGTACCCGCTTGTGGCTCGCTTTGGTAGCGCGGAGCGTGCTTGGAATGCGCCCCTTCATGCGTTGCGAGAGGCGGGCATCAATGAAGCAAGCGTCGCAAAGTTTCAAGCGTATCGTGATAAAACCAATCCCGACACGCTGCTTAATACGCTTCATCAGCATGGGGCGCACCTGCTGACGATAACAGATGCCGAGTATCCGCCCCTTTTGCGTAAGATTGTGAATGCGCCACCCCTTCTTTATATCAAGGGCAGGCTACAAGAAAGCGACCAATTGGCACTCGCGGTTGTGGGTACACGCAACGCCAGCCAATACGGGCGTGATGCCAGTTTCCAGCTTAGTCAGTCTTTAGCGCAACACGGCGTAACCATTATTTCGGGCTTGGCGCAGGGCGTAGACCTTAATGCCCATCGGGGCGCGTTACAAGCCAAAGGGCGCACAATTGCCATTTTGGGGTGTGGCATAGACCGCATTTACCCCACCGAACACACTGCCTTTGCCAAAGAGATTGTGCAAAACGGCGCACTCATCAGCGAGTTTAGGCTGGGTACACCCCCACACAGAAACAACTTTCCCCAACGCAACCGTATCATTAGTGGGATGGCGTTGGGCGTGCTGGTTATTGAAGCCCCCGAAGGCAGCGGCGCACTCATCACGGCAAACACGGCTTTAGAGCAAGGGCGCGATGTGTATGCTGTGCCATCGGGCATTTTTAGCCCCAAAGGCGCAGGCACAAACAAGCTCATTCAGGACGGCGCAAAGCCCATCATGAAGGTAGAAGACATCCTAAATGAACTCAATATCGCTATGGTGCAAGCCGAAACGCGCCAACGCACCGAAGAAATTATTCCCGACAATAGCCTAGAGTCACAGGTCATCAATTTGCTTAGTGACACGCCCATTCACCTGGATGAACTGGCAAGACACCTCAACCTATCCACCAAAGACCTTAGCCCTGTCATGGCAGTGATGGAATTAAAGGGACTTGCACAAATGGTTGGAACAATGCATTATTGCCGTTCTCATGGATAAATTAGCCCAACAAAGGATGCACGCATCAATGGAACACTACTATGCTCTTATCTTGGCAGGTGGCGGTGGCACGCGCCTTTGGCCCCTTAGCCGTAAGGATAAGCCTAAGCAAATGATTCCTCTTCTGAACGAGGATACCATGTTTCAGATGGCGGTTAATCGCTTGCAACCCCTTTTTCCACCAGAGCGAATCCTTGTTGTGACGGGTCAAAAATATGTGGATGATATGCGCCGTGATGCGCCCGACATCCCCGCCGAAAACTTTATCGTAGAGCCGTTTGGGCGTGATAGCGGACCCGCCGTTGCGCTAGGGCTTGCCGTATTAGCCCACCGTGACCCACTGGCAACAGTGGCGATGGTCACCGCAGACCACCACATTGCCCAAGAGGGCAAATTTAGGGATGTGCTAGAAGCCGCCCACGAAATCGCCCAAGAGGGCAAAACGGTCACACTCGGCATCAAGCCCGATTCCCCCTCTACGGGCTTTGGTTATATTCAGCGTGGCAGTCGGCTAGGCACAAGCAACGGCTTTGATTATCACATTGCCACGCGCTTTACAGAAAAGCCCGACATCGTCAGAGCGTCTCAATTTGTGTCATCAGGGCGATATAGCTGGAACAGTGGCATGTTCATTTGGACGGTGGCACAGGGCATGGCAGAATTTGAGCGCCAACAACCCGACATCTACACTGTAATACAAACCATTCAAGCTAGTGTTGATAAACCCGATTTTGAAGCAATTTTAAGCGTGGAGTGGGCAAAGATGCCCAAAAAATCCATTGATTACGCCATTATGGAAGGCGCGCAAAACATGAGTGTTATTCCTGTTGATATTGGCTGGAATGACGTAGGAACATGGTCTAGCGTGTTTGATGTATTGGAAAAAGACGGGCTAGGTAACTGTGCCAAAGGCAAACAAGCCGAGAAACGCATCGCCCTAGACACCCACAAAACCTTTGTTTACAGTGACCGATTGATTGTTACGATTGGCGTAGATAACGTGATTGTGGTAGAAACAGAGGATGTGCTTTTAATTTGTCACAAAGACCGCGCCCAAGAAGTAAAAGAAGTTGTGAACTACCTAAGCGAAAATGGCAACGGAGATTATTTATAGATGAGTGAACCGCTACAAGCCTATTGCGTGAAGTGCAAAACAAAACGCACCCTCTTAAACCCACAAGCGGTGTATTCGGTCACGGGTACGCCCATGACGAAGGGACAGTGTGAAGTCTGTGGCACTACCATGAGCCGTATGGGGGATACACCCGCCCATGCCAACGTGGAAAAGCCCGTTATTGCCCCACGCGAAAAGAAGCCTAAAACCGAGAAACCAGCGTCTAAAAAGACCACCGCCCCCAAGAAGGGCAAGCCTGCCACCAAAGCCACCGAAAGCAAGGCAAAAGCAGGCAAAGCACCCACAGGAAAAGTAAAGTTTAGCAAGAACCTCGTCATTGTAGAGTCGCCTGCAAAAGCCCGTACCGTTGGCAACTTTCTGGGCAAAGATTTTACGGTCATGGCTTCTAAGGGGCATGTGCGTGATTTGCTGGTGACACAAATTTCTGTGGACGTAGACAACGATTTTGAGCCAAAGTACCGCGTCCCCAACGAAAAACGCGAAACAGTCAACGAACTTAAGAAAGCTGTAGAGAGCGCGGAAACTATTTATCTCGCCACCGACCCCGACCGTGAGGGCGAGGCGATTGCGTGGCACTTGGTTGCCGCAACCGATATTCCACAAGAGCGCATTAAGCGCGTAGTGTTCCACGAAATTACCAATAAAGCCATCCAAGAAGCGTTCTCTCATACCCGCGATATTGACAACAATCTGGTAAACGCCCAACAAGCGCGTCGCATCCTAGACCGCTTGGTCGGCTATAACATCACCGAGCTATTGTGGGAAAAAGTGCGTAATCGCCTATCGGCAGGGCGCGTGCAAAGTGTGGCACTGCGCATTGTTGTAGACCGCGAGCGCGAAATAGACGCATTTAACACCACCGAGTATTGGTCAATTGACGCAGACCTTGCAACAAGCAAGGGGGGTAAATTTACGGCGCGTTTGGTTAAAATCAACGGAGAAGACCCCGTTCTGAATAGCGAAGCAGACGTAATGCCCCACGTTGAAGCCTTGCAAAAGAGCCGTTTTATCATCAACGATTACAAAGTAGGCACGCGCCAACGCAAGCCATCGCCACCCTTTACCACCAGCACGCTTCAGCAAGAGTCCTCACGGCGTTTGGGCTTTACGGCAATGCGTACCATGCGGGCTGCCCAAGACCTTTACGAAGGCGTAGAGCTAGAATCAGGCAACGTGTTGGGCTTAATTACATACATGCGTACCGATAGCCTTAACGTATCGCCCGAAGCCCAAACCGAAGCCCGCGAGTACGTCACGCAACGCTACGGCAAAGAGTACATTCCTGACGAAGCACCCAAATACAAAACAAAATCCAAAGGCGCACAAGAGGCACACGAGGCAGTTCGCCCCACCAGCGCAGAACGCACGCCCGATAGCATAAAGAAATACCTCTCCCAAGACCAATTTAAGCTGTATAAACTGATATGGGAACGCTTTATGGCAAGCCAAATGTCCAACGCCATTTATGATACCGTGCGTGTGGAAATGCAAGCTGGCGTTAGCGAAAGCGACATGCCCTACTTGCTAAGGGCTTCGGGAAGCCGTGTGAAGTTCAGTGGCTTCTTGGCATTGTATGAAGATGCAAAAGATGAGGACATTGCCATTGATGGCGATGAAGGGCGCATTTTGCCCGAAATGGCATTACAAGATGCCGTTAATTTGCTAAAGCTATTGCCCGAACAGCACTTTACACAGCCCCCACCGCGCTACACCGAAGCCAGCCTTGTCCGTACCCTAGAAGAGTATGGCATTGGTCGCCCAAGCACGTATGCGCCAACGGTCGCTGTCATCCAAGACCGCGACTATGTGGTAAAAGAGGACAAACGCCTTGTGCCGACCGAAACAGGCAAGGTCGTTAGCAACTTACTCATTCAGTTCTTCCCCGAAGAAATGGATTACCAGTTTACTGCCAAAATGGAAGATAAGCTGGACGAAATCGCCGAAGGTGATGGCATTTGGAAGCCTATGCTTAGGGAGTTTTACGCGCCCTTTGAAGCACGCATTACCAACGCCAAGGCAAACATGCCCGTCATGAAGCAAGAAGAAGAAATTGGGCGCATTTGCCCCACCTGTAACGAGGGTAAGCTGGCAATTAATTATGGGCGTTGGGGCAAATTTATCGGTTGCTCTAATTACCCCGAATGTAAACACACCGAACCGTACCTAGAACGACTTGGGATTCCTTGCCCCAAATGTGGTATAGAACACGGTGGCGAGGTGATTGAGCGCAAGACCAAACGTGGGCGCGTCTTTTACGGTTGCGCTCGCTATCCTGAATGTGATTTTGCAGCTTGGGAATTGCCCAAAGCAGGTGATGCCCCCAATGAAGAAGGCACTCTAATTACTGATGCAAGCTAAAGGGGGCGGTTTGCCCCCTAAATTTTGCGTGAAGTCGCAACTCGTTATATACTCTCTGAATAAGGGATGACTGGCTTTTGTGTTGCAACGGAACCAAGAAAGGCACGCGCTCATGAGTTTACTGCGTAGAAATAAATCGGATTCTAAAGAACAGGCTGTACCAGCATCAACAGATACCCCCAAAAAAGAAGCAAAGTCTGGCGGTGGTTTACGCCAATGGCTAGTGGATTCTTATAACGGGCTTTACAAAATTGTATTAGAACCCAGTATGCCCTCCAAAGGGTCTGTCATTTTGCTGGTGGTGGGCTTGCTCATTGGGCTATTGTGGGCGTATTCTGTGTCGCCTGTGGTGTTTACGGGCGCAAACCCCAACCGCCTTAACCAATCTGCTCAAGACCAATGGATTAAGTTGGTTGCGGGCAATTATGCGCGTGGTTTCTATGCGACAGACCAAGCCCAAGACCTCATTGGGCGCATTGATGACCCCGCCAACGCCATTACAAGATTATTAAGTGACCCAAATACCACCCCATCGGATAGCACCGCACTGCAACAATTACAAAGTGTCGCACAAGGTGTTACTGGCACACCCACGCCGGAAAGTCCCGGATTCGTTTCAGATTTATTAAGCGGCTGGCTTGTTCCCGCCCTCATTTTGATTATTGGTTTCCCCATTTTAACGGTGGCATGGAAACTGCTTATTCAACCCAACTTTGTTGCACCTGTGGTGATGCGTGTTCAAGAAATGCGTAACCCCGTCCTAAAAGACAAAAACGACAAAGCACGCGCTGACCTAAAACGCTTACAAGAACAAAACCAAGAACTAGTCCGCATGAAGAAAGAAACGGTTGCCGATGTTGAACTAGGCGAACCCGTAACCCAAGTGCTAAAAGTGTATAGCAAGGGTCGCAGATTTGATGAATCGGATGAAATTGAGTTTGGTGAAGAATTTTTGGGGCAATGTGGCGCAGTCATTCCCGAAAGCATGAATGATGACCCCGTAGCCGTTGAAATTTGGCTGTTTGATATGTTTGCCAGCGACGACCAAAATCACAAACGCCTTTTCTTAACACCGCTTGCTAGCCAAGACCCCGCCCTTCGCACGCGCCTTTCCGGTGACCCCGAAGTGAACTTGGCGGAAGCAGCTATTGCCCAAGCAGGCGCGAAAGTGGTGATTGATTCCCAAAAAGTTCGCCTACAAGCCGATATGGTTGATGCTCAAGTGGGCGCAGACGGGCGTTTTGAGAGCTTCAGAATGAAAATAACGGCATGGAAGAAAACAACAGGAAGGTCGGCGTTGCCTGTGGCTTATGGCACACAGGCACCTGTGGCACCCGCACCCGCTTACACACCGCCGCCACAGCCCGCCTATAACCCACCGCCCCAAAGCTATGCGCCACCGCCACCTGCACAGCGTCCGATGTCGGATTATGATAATATCTCATTTGACCCGCCACCTGCTGCGCCGTCACCGTTCCCACCTGCGCCTAGCTATGCGCCACCGCCACCTGCACAGCGTCCGATGTCGGATTATGATAATATCTCTTTCGACCCCCTACCTGTGCCACCGCAAGCCGCTAGACCGCCACAACAGGCTTCATTCTCGCCATTACCCCCTCCCGGCGAAGATGATGACCCCTTTGGCGGAACAGGCGACTTTACACCCATTCCACGTACCTAAAGCTATCAAACACAAAGAAGCCCTATTTATAAAACGAATAGGGCTTCTTTTTCATATTGTTAAAAACTATTGTTGTAAACGCCCCCTCTTATAGCGCAAGGGCTTGTGCGAGGTCTTCTAGCAAATCATCGGGATGCTCTAACCCCACCGATAGCCTTAAAAGATTCTGCGGCGTTGGGCTGTTGGGGGCTTCTACAGAGGCACGGTGTTCTATCAGGCTATGCGCCCCCCCAAAGCTAGTAGCACGCTTGAATAAGTGCAAACGCTGGGTAATTCCAAGCGCATCCTCGGCACTACCTTTTACCAACACCGAGAACAATCCGCTATAACCGCGCATTTGTTGAGTAGCAAGGGTATGATGCGGATGTGTGGGCAAAAAGGGGTGCAAGACCTGTTCAATTTGGGGTTGTTCTGCCAAAAATTGGGCAACTTTTAACCCGTTCGCGTAGTGGGCTTGCATCCGATAGGGCAATGTCGCAATGCCTCGCAGCGTTAGCCAGCAATCAAACGGTGAAGGCACAGCACCCCCCACTTTTTGTAATCGCCAAATTTTTTCAAAAAACGGCGTAACCGCGCGTGTAATCAACGCGCCACCCAGCACATCACTATGACCAGCAAGATATTTTGTGGTGGCATGTACCACCATATCCGCCCCCAGCGCAAGCGGGTTTTGGAAGATGGGTGAGGCGGTGGTGTTATCACAAACCAAAAGCGCGTTGTGCTGATGGGCAATGTCTGCCAGTGCTGTAATGTCGCTAATGTTAATTTGGGGGTTTGAGGGCGTTTCAATCATGATGAGGCGCGTTGTTGGGCGCATTGCCTCACGAACCGCCCCCAAGTTGGTCATATCAACAAAGCTAACCAATAATCCCCAGTCGATAAAAAATTCTTGCAAAATTATCCGAATCCCGTAGTACAAGTCAGCGGGAGCAATAATATGGTCGCCCGTCTTAAGAGCTTGGATGAGGGTCATCATTGCCACAGAACCAGAGGCAAATGCAGCACATGCTTCCCCGCCTTCTAGTGCCGACAAGCGTTTTTCTAGTTCATCTCGATTGGGGTTGCTCTCACGGTTATAGACATAGCCTGATGGGTAACTGCCATCACTAGCCCGTTCAAAGGTGGTTGAAAGGTGGATGGGTGGGGTAAGTGCGCCCGTCATGGGGTCAATATCATAGCCCGCGTGAATGGCAAGGGTTTCTGGGTGCATACGCTAACTCTCCATCTAAAAAGATAACTTCTACTTCGCAGTGTAGCACATGGATTATTTTGGTGTATACGACCACCCGTTGTTGTCTCGCCCAATTCACACATAAAAAACCGTTTCGTAGGGGCGTACCCGTTGGGTCGCCCACAAAACCGCCCTTACCCGTGTTCCATTTCTGCCAATTCTTCTTCCAGGGCGGTTTCATCAAATAGACGATTGCGAAAGAGTACCGCCACCAACAAGCCCGCCAACACCCTAAACCACTTGTGAAAGAAGCCCTGTATAAGCGAAGCCACCACCGCCACCGCAGGCGTAACCAACGGGTTAATGGGCGCAATAAACGCCAAGAGCATCCCAACTGTAGACACTTCGGCAATGCCCGCGCCATTCGGCACAAGGCTTAATGCGCCAATGGCAGAAGTCACCCCCACAATAAACGTGGATTGCAAGCACAATTGCCACGTCGGCTCTATGCCAAAGCCCATAAGTACCACAATCATACTAACGGCACTAGGCAAATACACGCCCAAGCCTACCAACACCATTGGGAGAACGTGACGTAGCTTAAAAATTTCTCTGCTACTTTCATAAAACGCCGTGAGGGGGGCTTGTAGCTTACCTATCAGGGGCAACCGCCCCACAACGCCCAGCACCGCATACGCTAGGGGCTGAATTTGCACCACAATCAAGCCTGTGATAATGGCGAAAAGCGAGCTAAACGTGATAAAACGGCTGAGTGCGTCATAGTCTATGCCATTATAAGACCCCAAATTTAGCGTATTGCCAGCCATAAAAATTGTGCCAGCCATAATCACAATAACCGCCAAACCGTCATTAATGCGCTCTGCTATCACAATCGGCACGCTTTTGGTAATCGGTACGCCCGTTTTAATTTTAAGAAAAACGCTCTTTAGCACTTCAGCAGATTTACCGGGGCTAACCACCAGCACAAACCCACTAACTTGCAGTACAAAGCTATCCAGCAGGCTAATTTTGTCTTGGGCTTCTATCACACCCAGATAGTATTGCCATGTGATAAAGCGAAACACAATCACCACACACTGCAAGGCAATCAGCACAGGAAGCCAACCCCACTGAAAACTTGCCAGCGTTTCTTGCGTGTTTGCGCCATCATTAAGCTGCAATTGGCTGTCTGCCACCAACAAATAGACGATGTAAATGCCAATCGCCACCAACAAGCCAATAAACATCTGATTGCGATATTTTCGCAACATTTCAGCCACCTTTAGCCTAATGAACAAGACAAAACGGCATTTTAACAGCACCCCCAAGAATAACATAGGGGAATCGTGGGTTAGCGAAATGCGCGTGATTGTGGCAAAATAAAGCCTTTCGTAAGGCTCTTGTGTAATACAGTAAAGAGAATCTGCAGTTTAAGTAACAGGACAAAAAACCTATGACCCTTACTCCCAATGATACAAATCCCTCAATGCCCCGTGTGGTCGTTGATGACGGCGTTTCTGCCCCACCCAGCCTTTTGCTATGGGGTGTCATTGGAATGTTTATTTTGATTATTGTCGGCATCGCGGGCAGTGTTTTTGTGTTCCGCGATGGCTTGCGCCCTAGCCAACAACAGCGCGTGATAGAGCTTGCACCTTTTATGCGGGCATTTTTGCCTGCCACGCCTGTGGGGGGTGCATTGCCCACTGTAGAGCCAAATACGGCTTCTAACAACGCCGCCCTAGACTTGCTCAATTTGCCTTTGGCTGTGACATCATCCACGCCAGAAGCCGAAGCTACAACAGCCATCACAGAAGAAGTTACAGCAGAAGCAACCGCAGAACCCACGTCTGTTAGTATGGTGGTGATAGAACCCACAGCAACGCCCACGCTTGCGCCCACAAATACGCCATTACCACAACCTACTTTAGAGCCAAGCGCAACGCCACAGTCCGTCCAAGCGTTGCCCACCCAAGCGCAAGCGATAACCATCAACTTGCCCATCACAGAGCGCATTTTTGGCTTGCGCCACCAGCAACAAACATGGAATAACTGCGGACCGGCAACCATAACAATGGCACTGTCGTATTATGGCTGGCAAAACGACCAAGCCTATGCTGCCCGTACCCTAAAGCCTAACCGCGAGGACAAAAACGTTAGCCCCGAAGAGTTGGTGAGCTTCGTCAACGAACAATCCCAAGTGAAAGCCCTTATGCGCTATGGCGGTTCTACCGAGCTACTCAAAGCCCTCATTGCCAATAAATTCGCGGTGGTGGTTGAGCGTGGCATTCGCTTTGAAGCGTATGAATGGGTAGGGCATTATCAGGCGTTGGTGTCGTATGATGACACGCAAGGCGTTTTTTATGCCTATGATAGCTTCTTAGGCACGGGTGACGGCGATTTAGGCGTGCGTATGGGCTACCGTGAACTTGATGACGATTGGCGTGCCTTTAACCGCCTGTTTATGGTGGTGTACTTGCCCCAAGACGAAGGCTTGCTTATGAGTTTGCTGGGTGAACTTGCAGACGAAGAAAGCGCAGCCACCGTTGCATTTAATACGGCACAAACCGAAGCCACCGCCAACCCCCAAGACCCCTTTGCATGGTTTAACATGGGAACATCGCTAACAGCACTAGGGCGTTATGCCGAAGCTGCCAATGCCTTTGACCAAGCCTTCCGTTATAGCGTGCCGTACCGCATCCTGTGGTATCAGTTTGCGCCATTTGTCGCCTACTATGAAATAGGACGCTATGACGATGTGCTACGTTGGGCGCAAATTAACCTTACCAACGCGCCAGAGCTAGAAGAAATGTATTATTGGCGTGGGCGTGTGTATCAAGCGCAGGACAAGCCCGAACAAGCGCGCTCAGAATATAACCGTGCCTTAGCCTATAATAGTAATTTTCAGCCCGCCCGCAACGCAATAAACACACTAGGATAAATTTGGGGGCTTAATGCCCCCTTTACCTATCTTTTGCCATTACCACACATTCACAAGGGAAGGTTATATGGAGCAAACGCAAGCCGTTTCTACAGAGACACAACGGCTCTTGGCACGGTCTACGGCAATGATGGTGGTGATTTTCGGCGTGACCAAAGCCATCAGCCTTGCCCAAACGTTCATCATTGCGCGGTTCTTTGGCGTGGGGCAGTCTTATGATGCCTATGTAACAGCAAACCGCATTCCCGAACTCATTGTTGTGCTGATTGCGGGGGGGGCATTAAACTATGCCTTTATTCCCCTCTTTAGCGAATACCTTACAAAGGGCGATAAAGAGCGTGCGTGGGAACTTGCCAGCCGTGTCGTCAATACAGTATTTTTAGTGGCATTGTTTGCCAGCATCCTCGCGTTTATCTTTACACCATATCTTGTCCGCAATGTCATCGCGCCTGGCTTTGATGCCAGCACTACCGCCCAAACCATCGACCTGATGCGCTTGCTCCTGGTGGGTACGGTGGTGTTTTCGGTCAGTGGGCTAGTCAGTGGCATTTTGCAAAGCCACAATCGCTTTTTTCTGCCAGCCATCGCCCCTGTCATGTATGACATTGGCATCTTGTTTGGGGTGGTGGTGTTGCTTCGTCCGTTAGGGTTAACGGGTGTGGCGTTGGGCGCAGTAATTGGCGCGTTCTTGCACTTATTCGTACAGGTGTTTGGGCTAGTGCGCGTTAAAGCCCGTTGGAGACCCCAGCTAGGTTGGAACGACCCCGACTTGTGGCGGGTGTTGCGTTTGATGCTACCGCGCATTATTGGCTTGGGCGTGTTTCAGTTTAACTTTCTCATTATGACAAATATCGCGTCACGCTTGGGCGTGGGCGCAATTAGCGCGTTTGATTGGGGCTGGCGACTGATGCAAATTCCGCAAACCCTCATTGGCACGGCGATGGGCATTGTGATTTTTCCCACGCTTGCCAGCCTTAGCTCATTAGGCGATGAAAACGGCAAAAGAACCGCCATGTCGGGCGCGTTGCGCTTTATTCTGATTGCCTGTATTCCATCTGCCATTGGCTTAATTCTTATCGGGCAACCCCTCATTAGCTTGTTAGAAGGTGGCGCGTTTGATGCGTCTGCGTCTATTTTGGTGTATGGCACGCTACGGGCGTTTATGTTGGGCTTAATTGCTCATTCGATATTAGAAATTGTGGCACGTAGCTTCTATGCCGATAAAGATACATTCTTTCCCCTCGTGGCAGCTCTCATTGGCGCGTTGGTCAATGTGGTGCTGTCATTTACGCTAAGTGGTGTGGCAGAAGCCGATGTCAACAACGTCTTTAGCTTGGGCATCCTTAACGCCCCCAACATTGGCACATCACCCATTTTTGGCAACGTTAGCGGGCTGGCACTCGCTAATTCAATTGCGACTAGCGTAGAAGTGGGCATCCTCTTGTTTGTGCTTCGCAGGCGTTGGCATGGTATTCATGAACGCACACTTGCCAGCACCACCCTAAAGGCATTGGTTGCCAGCCTCGTAATGGGATTAGCCGTCATCGGCGTAGAGATTGCGTTTAACGTGCTAGGCTTGCGCGAACGTGGCACACTCTTTACGGTGGGCATGATTAGCATCCAAGCCATTCTAGGCGGTGTGGTGTTCTTTGGCGTGGCGTTAGCCCTCAAAATGGATGAAGTGATGTACATTGTGCGCGTACTATTGCGCCGTCCCACCGCCCCCCAATTGGCATAAAGGAGAAAAATACCCGTGAGCATTGAAATTCGTTATCAAACGCTAGGCGTGGTTAGCACCAATACCTATCTTATTGGCGACACAGAGACGCAAGAAGCCGTTCTCATTGACCCCGTAGACGATGCCGACGCGATTATCGCAATGGCAGAAGAAGCGGGCTGGACAATTAAACTCATTCTTGCCACACACGCCCACTTTGACCATGTTCTTGCCAGCAAAGCCCTTAAGGAGCGCACCGGCGCACCGTTTTACATTCATGCCGATTGCGTAAAGTGGCTCGAAATTTTACCCCAACAAGGGCAACACTTTGGCTTTGGGCAATTCTCAGAAGCTGCCACGCCCGATAGACTGCTAACGAACGAACCCGAAACCCTCACGCTAGGCGCAATTAGCCTAGAAACCCTATACACGCCCGGACACGCCGAAGGACACATTGCCTTCTTTATGCCTTCTGGGCGCGTGCTATTTAGCGGTGATACGCTCTTTAAGGGGAGCATTGGTAGAACTGATTTACCCGGTGGCAGTAGCTACGTTTTAATGGAGTCTATCTTTAAGAAAATTTTACCGTTGGGGGATGATGTGCGCGTGCTATCGGGGCATGGCAACGCCACAACCATTGGGCAAGAACGTCAATACAACCCCTTTTTGAGGGATATGGCTGATGAGTTCTAAGCACATTTTATTCTTATTTGTAGACGGCATAGGGCTAGGCGAGGATAATCCCGACATTAACCCCTTTAGCGTGGCACACATGCCCACCCTACAGCAGTTTACAGGTGGTCTACGCTGGCTAAAGACCACGCCTAAGCAAAGTACCCCACAAGGCGCATTTGTCCCCACAGACCCGCGACTAGGCGTAGCAGGCAGACCCCAAAGCGGCTCATCACAAGCCGCCATTTTAACGGGTGTCAATGTGCCACAACACATTGGCGAACACTATGGGCCCAAGCCCAACGCAGCCACACGCCAACTGATTGACCAAGACAATTTCTTTATGCGCGTTAAGCGTGCGGGCAAAGCCGCCGCGCTCATTGATGCGTATCCCAAGAGCCTGCTTCACAATATCGCACGCGGAAAAACCCTGCCCTCCAGTATTCAGCAAGCCGCCATTGCCAGTGGGCAAGCCCTCTTTGATGACCAAGCCCTACGAGAAGGGCGTGCCATCACTGCCGAATGGACGGGCGAAGAATGGCGCACGCACCTTAAATTTGCAGATACGCCCGTTTATACGCCCCAAGAAGCAGGTCGCTTAATGGTCGAAATTTCACGGGGCTATGCGTTTACCTTTCATTCCCATTGGATGACCGATTACGTGGGGCATCGTGGCACAGTCCCAGAAGGCGTAACGTTCTTAGAACGGCTGGATGGGGTGATTGAGGGCATTTTATCGGTGTGGCAACCCGATGAGGGGCTAGTGTTGCTCACCAGTGACCACGGTAACATGGAACACATCGGCGACCGCCACCACACCGAAAATGACGTACCCACGCTGATAATTGGCGCAGATAGCGAAGCCTTTGCCGATGGCTTTAGCCAATTGATTGATTTTGTACCGCGTATGGGAGCGTACTTGGGGGTATAATCCCCGTTTAATGAGCATGTTTTGCACCATCCTAAACCACCGCATTAGCGTTTATAGCGAAAGATAACCATCATGATAACCCCAGAAACCGTATGCAGTGAAATTGAGCGTGTAGGCGTAATGGCAGGCATGAGGGGCGCGTTTCCGCCCGATGTTACCCTGAATATTGCCAGCGTCCTTGTTGAAGAAGGCATCCCTATTTTTGAACTTACGCTAAACAGTGAACGCCCCATTGAAGCCATGCAAGCCCTTAAAAAGCAATATGGCGATAGCGTTATCGCGGGCATGGGAACAGTGCTAAACACAGAGGACGCACAGCGCGTCATTGACGCGGGCGCAGATTTTATCGTGTCACCTGCGTTTCAGCCTGAGGTGGTGGAATTTGTGATGGCGCGTGGCATTACTATGATTCCGGGCGTGATTACCCCCAGCGAGTGCGTGCAAGCGTGGAGTTTGGGCGTACCTATGCTAAAGCTATTCCCCGTTGGCGCATTGGGCATTGAATACTTCAAAGCCATTTGGGGGCCCCTTAACCACATGAAGTTTATGTGCAATGGCGCAATGAACGAAAAGAACGCCGCCGAATTTATTCAAAACGGCGCGGCAGGTGCGGGCATGGGGAGCTGGTTAAGTGGCGATGGCACATGGACAGAATCGCGGTTGCGGTCACGGGCGCACTTGCTGTTAAATGCCATCGATGCTGCCCGTAACGGCACGAAGTTTAGCGTTTAGCCATTGCTATCTAAAATGCTAAAGAAGCCAAAGAAC
The DNA here is from genome assembly GCA_034437555.1 of Anaerolineae bacterium. GTDB lineage: Bacteria > Chloroflexota > Anaerolineae > Aggregatilineales > Phototrophicaceae > JANWYT01. The sequence continues at coordinate 45,366 of DAOTTQ010000086.1, forward strand.
AGCAATAGCCCTTCTAGCGCAGACTTGCCTTCATAGGGATAGTGGCTAATGGCATATTCTAGGCGGGCGCGGTCTGATGACACGCCACGCAAGCCCAAAAGTTCAAATTCACTGTTTTCAAATTGCCGTAGGGTGTCGGCAAAGTCGGCAAGCATAGACAAACTGTTGTCCTTGCCAATGCTCTCACGGCGTTCTCGTTTGGATAGCCCGCGCCACGTTCTTAGTGCAGGAATTGCGCTGGCGTGCGGGGGCATCTCCAGCGTTTCTAGGTCTTTGGGTCTAAAAACCAGCATCCAATTCTCAATAGAATCAAACGAGCGTTGCATGGTGGCATCTGCCAGTCCAATTGCCCGCGTTTCTTGGGTAGAATCGGCATTCACGGGTCCCGTTGTGGTACGTTGTTGTGACCATGACTTTAGAAACTCAAAGAAACGCAATAACACCTGAAACCGCGCGGGGTCTGTAATGCGAAAGTCTATATAGCAGGTTTGGCGTTCTTGCATATCTTCGTGCCTCCAACACATCAGGGGCTTGCAGAAGCAACGCGCTTCGCATAGCATCAAGTCATCTTTATTCACTATCATACCGTTAATTGGCAAATTCGGATACTATGCGCCAGAGAATCGTTATTAAAGTAGGCACAAGCACACTCACCAACGGCACAAACCGCCTTCATCGTCAAACGATGCTTGGCATTGCCCAACAACTCGCCACCCTGCATCAGGGCGGGCATGAGGTATTGCTGGTTTCATCGGGCGCACAAGCCGCCGGTCGTGAACGGCTGGGCTTCCCTGACCTTAGCAAATCTTTGCCTGCAAAGCAAATGCTAAGTGCTGTCGGGCAAAGCCGTTTGATGCAGTTTTACGCAGAGCTTTTTGAGCTATTTGAAATTACCGTCGCTCAATTGCTCCTTACCCGTGATGACCTTAGTCATCGCGTGCGTTACCTTAATGCCCGCGATACCATGCAAACACTCCTAGAGCATCGCATTCTGCCTATTATCAACGAAAATGACACAATTGCCACAGAAGAAATTCGCGTTGGCGATAATGACAACCTTTCGGCATTGGTGGCAAGCGTGCTAGAAGCAGATTGGCTGATTATTCTTACCGACCAAGAGGGGTTATACACCGCCAATCCGCGCACCACACCCACCGCCACCCTCATTCCATCGGTAGGACACCTAGATGAAAGCGTTTTTGCGTTGGCAGGCGGTGCTGGCACAAAAGGCGGTACGGGGGGCATGGTGACCAAACTCACGGCTGCCCAAACTGCCACCCGAAGCGGTGTAACCACTGTCATTGCCAATGGCAAAGTCCCTAACGTGCTATCACGCCTTATTGAGGGTGGCGAGCGCATTGGCACACGCTTTGAACCCACCAGCACCCACCTAGAAAGCCGTAAACGTTGGATACTGACCGAGCGACCCCAAGGCACGCTGTATATTGACGCAGGCGCAAGCCGTGCGCTCATTGTTAAGCAGGGCGCAAGCCTGCTCCCTGTGGGCATTATACAGGTCAAGGGGGCGTTTAAGCGTGGTGCAGTCGTTAGCGTCCTGTCGCATGAGGGCAAGCCCCTTGCCAACGGTTTAAGCAATTACGATAGCACCCAGCTAGAGCAACTCATCGGCAAGCAATCGGGGCAGATTGTGGATATTTTGGGCTTTAGCTATGGTGACGAAGCCATCCACCGCAACAACCTTGTTCTACTTGATTAAACAGGAGAAATTGCCAGTATGTCTGTTTTTTATACCACCACATCACGCTTTTATGATGCAGAAACCAGTAGCCGTACCGATGACCTCATTTTATACAGTCAGCTTGCCCAAGAATACGGCAGCCCCGTTTTTGACGTGGGCTGTGGCACAGGGCGCGTCATGCTACACCTTGCACAAGAGGGCTATGAAGCACACGGCATTGATAATGACCGCGCTATGCTGGATTTGTTGGCGCACAAGCTAGAAGGCATGTCCTTCCTTAAGCCCAACGTCCGCGCCATTGAAGGCGACATCATGACGTATAAAAGCCAAGAACGCTATCCATTGGTATTGATGACATATAACGCCCTCATGCATTTTCATAACCAAGACACACAAATTGCCCTGCTAAAACGCCTGCGGTCATTGGTTGCCGAAAATGGTTTATTGATTTTAGACTTGCCCAACGCGGGCGAAACCTTTGCCACCCAAGACAGCGATGCCATTTTACTTGATAGAACGTTTATCGACCCCGTCACAGGGCATTTGATTATGCTACAGTCGCATAGCTACCTAGACCGCACCACCCAACTTTTGCATGTAAAGTGGATTTATGACGAAATTACCGAAGATGGCACGCTAAAGCGCACTATTGTTCCCCACCTTTTACGCTATTTCTTCTACCCCGAAATTCAGCTTTTGCTTAAATTAACGGGCTTTGCGGTGCAAGCCGTTTATGGCGGTTGTGATGAAGAACCGTTTGAAGATGGCAGTGAACGCATGGTCATTTACGCTAAACCCACCTAGCAAAAACCGCCACTTAACAAAAAAGTCATGCTACAATCCAAAGGAGATAATTACAAACCGTTGTTGATTTAGGAGAGCGCATGTTAAAGAAATTAAGCGGTGTTTTTAGCCTATTTTTAGCATTAACCCTTACAATTAATGCCGTAGCACAAGACGAAAACTGCCTTGTTCGGTTTCAAAACGCCAGAGATGAAGGGATTTGCGATAGCACCCCAGAAGGCTATGCTTGCTGGGTCATGGACGGCGTTTCGGTAACGCCTAGCCTATCAGCCACCCTAGACGCAGACGGCAACATCGAGGGTTTTTACGGTATCGGTGACATCACGCCCATTCGTAGCATTGCCAGCGTTACCCTTGATGGGGGCGCATTGCTCTTAGGCGAAGCAGACGATGAATACGCGGTACTGTTTAATACCTATGCAAGCAATTTGGACGGCGATTTTACGGTATTAGGGCTTAGTGAGGTACAAGAGGGTGATTGCCAAGGCAGTAGCTTGTTTGTGCGTGGCGATAAAATACGGCGCGCTAACAACGTGGTATTTCAGGGAACCAGCGAGAACGACATTACGCGCTTTGATGTAGAGGGGATTTGTAACTTCGTTGTTCCCATTGTGGGCGAAACCAGAAGCGATAGTCGTGTGGTCATTGGTCGGCGTGGCGAAGCCGTGCGCTTTACCAACGGTAACGACGTATTGCTAGAAGAATATGTGTATGACAACGAGGGAAATTTAACACAACTAACCATCACAGACCCCAACACGGGATTAGGCACTATTATAAGCTATATGAACGGCACACCGAACACCATTACGTATAACCAAGACATCGGACAAGAAGAACCGCGTTTTAGGCTGGCAGATATTGGCTTTGAAGGCGAGTTTACGCGCTACCCAACAGGTGAACTAGAGTGCATCCCAGAAGAAAATGAGGCGCGACGCTCATTTAGCATCGGCATCTTTGGTAAAGATGAGTAAGACCTATTTGGGGATAGTCTAGGCAAACCCCAAACAAAAAGAGGGCGCAGTGTGCGCCCTCTTTTTTTCTTAAAGGGGGTACTGACTAAGGCGCATACGAGGCATTATTGCACTTGGCATTGCCTATCGCAGAATCACTAGCGTTAATCACACCGTCAAAGTTTAGGTCAAGATACGATGGCGCAAGCGGAACAGTACTCCCCGAATACCCACTATGTAACAATTGGTAGATATAGCATGGCGCACCTTCGGGCCAATTAACCGAAACACCCCCCGGTAGAACTCGGATGCCGTCAAAATCCAGGATTTCACCCGGCGATAAATCGGGATAGAGTTCGATATAGTGATTGCCCGGTGGCAAGCCCGTAATGCCCACCGCAATGGGTGAATAGCGAGGTGATGATAGTGTATTTATGGCTTCAACCAACACGCCATCCACATAAACAGACCACCCCCCTGCTAACGGACCGCGCGACGTATACAGCACAAAGCCCGACCCCTCAATGAAGAAGGACATAGAAGACGAGCCATTGACAGGACGGCGAGCCGACCCACCTTGCGCCGTGTAGCCCCCTAAAGAGCGCGATGGCGAAGTCACCCAAGAGCCAAAGTAGAAGAAACCTGCGTTGGTCTCGGTGACATAGGCTTGGGTAGGCTTCAAGATGGCAAAGTTTACCATTTCGATGGCATCAAATTCGACGATGCCCGTAACGTTAATTTGCACAAGGTTTCTTGCGCCTGTCAATAAGGGGTTATAGCCCGCAGATTGGTTAAGACAGTGGCGGTTGCGATACGTTGTACCCGCAGAAAGGGTGCTAGTATTGCCATAGGAAACCCCATTAACACTAATACTAAACGTGCCACCTGTGGGGTGCGTGTTATAAATCACACAAATATTAGAGGCGGATGCTGTAAAGCGGATACTGCTTCCCACCCCACCCACATGACGACGGAATGTACCCCCATCAGCTAAGGGTTGGCTTACCGCCTGCCAAATCCCTGTGTAAGAGAGGCTAAGCGCACTTTCTTGAACCTTGCCAGTGGCGGGCAATACGGCACTATTAGAAATTGCGCCGTCAAACCCAAATACGCCAGACGTAAGCACCAAACGAATCACATGCTGACCATCGGGTACAGGGAAGGTAAAAGGCACGCCTACTCCTACTGTTCCAGTATTGTCAAAGCCTGTGTATAGCGCACCATTGAGATAAACATCAACCAATCCTGCACTCCCTGTATTACGGAAAACCGTGATAAAGGGACCATTAGCGCGGAAAGTAACACTCGCATCTGCACTGCTAGTTTGGCGGAAGTTATTTTGAAGCGCACCCACCATCCCAAGCGTTGACCAAGCACCTGAATACACAAAGTGGTTGAGTGACGCATCATCTGTACGACTAGCGACTACTGCTTTTGGCAAAGTGTTTACGACATCTAACACTTGGATTCGGTCAATGTCGATATTACCCACAAAAGGCGCACGCTTAAGGGTGATGATTTTCCACTCGAAGTCGCCCCCCCCTAAAGTTAGGTTTACCACTTGGTTTGCGCGTTGGATGGCAGAGTTACTGCTATAGGTATTGAAAAGTGTGCCATTTACATAGACCTGTATTACACCCATCACTGGGCTAAGGGTTCTGTAAAGGTTAAGTGTGTTATTGTTTCTTACGGCAAACATCAGGGTTGCGTTTAGGTCAGCAGTGTTCATCGTCGAGCCACCCGATGCACCTGCGACCGCCGTTTTTACCCAAGACCCCGAATAGATAAAGCTAGGCGAGGATTCTTCGGTGCTAGCGGTGCTACCCACCAAGCCCTGCGCCATAGAAAATTGTAAAATGCCATTAACAGGCGTACCCAATGTGCCGATTACAATCCAATACTCTACTCTTGCCTGCAAACTGACTGTCAGTGCAGATTGTAAAGAACCCGACGTAAAATCATCATTCACACCAAGCTGGCTAAAACTACCTCGCCCACCCGAAAATACGCCAAGCACCGTATCATAGCTAGAGCCAAATGTGCTTAGCAAGTACGTTCCCGTGACACTAGGTACAAAGCGATACCACAGGGTTTGCTTTAGTTTTTGGGGGGGTGCCCCTAAATCAAATGAAGGGTCTACCGTTTGTTCGGTGGTACTACGGCTAGAAATAGCTACCGTTTGTGTAAAAGGAGCTTTGGTAATTCGGACGGGAGTTTCAAAGCTATCGTTAAGAATAGGCACTTTACAAAGTTCACTGTTACTACGCCAGTTCATCGACCAGTCTGCTTGCAAAATGCCGTGTCCATACCGCACATCATATCCTGCAACTCCCCTGTCAAATGCACCACAGATGAGGGCTTCTCTTACGCCCGCCACCGTCGTAGCGACTTTATCTGCCATAACCAGGGCTGCCACGCCTGCCACATGGGGCGCAGCCATAGACGTACCAGACAGATAAGCGTAGGTACTGTTTGGGTAAGTGCTTAAAATGTCTATGCCGGGCGCAGACAACGTAATCTTATCGTTGCGGTTATAGTTACTTGTGTCGCCCGCAGAATTGCCGCTAACGTCGTGGGCTGCCACACTAATCACGCCGGGATAAGACGCAGGATAGAAATACGATGACAACAAAGGGTTGGGTTGACAGCGTGTATGGTCATTGCCCGCAGAAGCCACCACCACTACCTCCCGTGAGAGCGCATATTCGACAGCAGCTTGCTCGCTGATGGAGGGTAAACAACTGCCCAAACTAAGATTAATGACCTTTGCGCCCTTGTCTACGGCGTATACAATACCCGCCGCAACGCTAAAGTTATCTCCAAATCCCAAATCGTCTAAGACCTTCACGGGTAAAATTTTTGACCTAAAGGCAATGCCTGCAATACCAATGGCGTTATTGGTTTTAGCAGCAATCACGCCAGCAACGTGCGTTCCGTGTCCATCAATATCATTTGTGTTGTTGTTGTCGTCAATAAAGTTCCAGCCCGCCAGCACCTGCCCCGAAAGGTCGGGGTGGGCGGCTTGCACACCTGTATCCAGCACGGCAACCGTAATGCCATTGCCGTCTTGCGTGGCAATCGCCCACGCGCCACTATCACCCCTTAAAAAGGCACCCCCGGACCCAAAATCATACAGTCCCCACTGCTCACTACCATTAAAGCGAGCATCATTAGGAGTAAACGTTAGATAGCGTGGGGTAAGCGGTTCTATACCCGTCACGTTAGCAATGCGTGCATTAGACGAGGCTTGCACACGGTCATAAGCGGCGCGAGGTGTGGTCTCATCCAATGTAACAAGGCGCACGCGCAACGCACCAATCGCGGGAATACGGCTCACTTCTACGGCGTTTAATGCCTGTAGAATGGCTTGGATGGCTTCCTCACTGGCGTTAGGGTCATACTTCACAATAAATTCGTTCCCGTCGGCTTCTGTGGGCGTTTCTGGCGCAACCACTGTGGGCGTTTCGGTCATTTCCTCTTCTAAGAGCGGTTCTTCTGTCACTTCGGGTTCGGGCGTTAGCTCTCCTTCAGGTTCTACGATTGGCGTAGTCTCTGGCAGAGGTGTTTCGGTTGGTATGTCCGTAGGAAGTGGTGTTTCGGTTGGTACGCCAGTAGGAAGCGGCGTTTCGGTTGGTACTTCTGTTGGTGGGTCTTGTGCATCGGGCGTGGTTTCTTGTGCCAAAGACATTGGCGCAACGACCAGCACAAGAAGCGTCAACACGAAGAAGAGGAAGCGAAATTTCATGAGAGTGTCCTTATAATCAAAGGTTCGCGACGTGTATATAAAGCAATGATAAGCGAAAAGCTTAGTTTTAAAAATAATCTTACGGCACAATTTGTAAAAAGGCATAAAAAAGGTGGGGAATCATAGGGGAAAGAGGGGGCAGTTTTATTAAGCCTGCCCCCTGCGTTATATTGCTATTGGCGTGGAACGTAGTCCGTCCAATTGCTGTTAATCACCACATCTGCTGCCTTTGCTTCGCGCAGGTCGGCAATCCATTGGCTATAAGCAGCTTGTGCAGCCGTGTTTAGTTCATCGCCTTCAACAAGGCGATTTTCACGGGCGCGAACTTGGATGATGTGATACCCAAACTCGGTTTGGATAGGCGCACTAATTTCACCCAAAGGCAGGCTTAGGGTAGCATCACGGAAGGCTTCCACATAGGTGCCGGCAGTTGCCCAGTCTAGTTCACCACCCGCAGCACCCGACCCCGTATCTTGGGACAAAGCGCGTGCCAAATCGGCGAAAGATTCGCCGTTGTTCAGGGCTTCGATAATGTCTAGGGCTTGTGCTTCGGTTTCTACTAAAATGTGACGGGCGTTTACAAACGGTACAGTGTTCCCCTCACTCAACAAAGACAGCCCAACGGCGCGTTGCAAGGCTTGGCGTTCAAAGTAAGCATCAATCACGCTGTCGCTAATGATAGCCGATTGGCGCAAGCCACTACGATATTCACGCACATTTTCCTCAAAGGCAGTACGGCGTTCTTCTTGGCTTTGGGTAGGAATAGCCGTGGGAGTTATTGTGGGTTCTAGGGCTTCGGTCGCTTCGGCAGTGGTTTCTTCGGTCATTTCTGCCGTTGCTTCGGGGGCTGTGGTGGGCGTCGCCGTTGGCAAGGGTGTCGAGCTAGGCGTTGGCGACACAAACGGCGTGGGTGTTTCTGTAGGTACGTTTGTCGCGGTGGGTTCTAGCCCAATCGCAGCCACTTGCGTGGGGTCGTAGCTAAAGAATTGGTTCACGCGAGCTTGTACATCATCTTCGCTAACGGTAACGTTTAGTGTTGCTGCCTCTTGTGCGGTGAGAATGTCATTCACCATGTCATCCAATACACGCTGTCCTAGTTGGTCGGGGAACTGTAGTTCGTTGTACCAAATAGAATAAGGAGGTTGTTGTAAGAATTGGTTGGGGTCTACCCCAAAGGCTTGCGCCTGTGCAAACAAGTTATTGATGTCTTGCGTAAGGCGCGTGCGTTCAAAACGAATACGCTCACGGAATTGGACAACTGTGATATTTTCGCCCCCCACCGTTGCAACCGTCTGAGCAGGTACAATCACTTGGTCGTAAAATAGAGAAATACCCACCACTACCACAATAATTACTGCCAAAGCCGATACGCCACGTACAATAAGGCGGTTAAGGGCTGCTTCACGCTCTACGCGCGCGGTGGGGTTGCCAAGTAGGCGGTCTAACCAGCTATTAGACTCTTTATTCTTATCACCATCGGGAATTATGCGCCGTTTGTCGGGCATCCCTGTGGTTTGGCGTTTGCTCATAAAAATGCTCCTATCCTAGTAAACCTAAACAAAGGGCATAATCGTTTGAGTATGCCCTTCGCAGTGTGTGAATTAGTCAGTGGTATCTACATAAGGTAGCAAAGCCAAGTGACGCGCACGCTTAATTTCACGAGCAAGCTCACGTTGGCAACGAGCGCAACAACCACTTTGGCGACGGGGCTTAATTTTACCGGTTTCGCCAATGTAACGCTTGAGGGTGTCTACATCTTTGTAATCAAAACACCTGCCTTCGGGGCAATATACAGTACGTTGGCGTGAGCCACGGTCACCACGGCGACCACCGCCACCACCACCGCCGCCTTCGCGCTCGCCACGACCTTCACCACCACCACCACCGCCCCCACGGAAGGGGCGACGGCGACGTTCGCCACCGTCTTCAGAATCATTTACTTCTTCAAAATCAGCCATTGTCTTTTTATCTCCATCGGGTGGCTATGTTACGCTAAAAAGCGTAGTCATCAGAATTGTCATCAGGTATTTCAGTGGTGTGGGTGCTATCGCCACCGTGTCTGTCGCTCAAGATAATCATCTCATTGGCAACTAGCTCGGTGCGGAAGTGTTTTTTGCCACTATCATCTTCCCAACCGCGTGTTTGTAGCCTTCCCTCAATATAAACTTGCTGTCCTTTTGAGAGGTGAGACTTACAAATTTCGGCTAGGTTTCCCCACGCCACCACGTTAAACCACTCGGTTTCTTCGTGGCGTTCCCCTTCTGAAGATGTCCAGGAACGACTGGTTGCCACACTAAAACTGGTGACAGGTCGCCCGCTGGGGGTATAACGCATTTCGGGGTCGCGCCCTACAAAACCGATAATCATCACTTTATTTAATCCGCGTGCCATAATGACCCTTCCCTAACATAGCAATCCTATTATTAAGCCCAACGTCATTATATACCGCGTTTTCAAACTTTACGCAGGTTTTTCTTTTTCTTCTTCAGCACGAATGACCAAATAGCGCAGCAAATTGGTAGAGAGATTAAGGTTAATTTCTAGCTCTCTGACGTGCGAGGGGTCAATATCAGCAAAAATAAGGACGTAAACGCCATCACGTTGCCCGTCAATTTCATAGGCGAGTTTACGGCGACCAAGCGAGGTACGGTCTACTTTGTTCACTTTGCCAAAGGCTTCGTCAGCGTTGTTGTTGGCTTCAATCCAGCCGACGACTTGGTCAATGGTTTGTTGTGTTTCTTCGTCATTCGAGAGAATGCGTACAACAATAGTTACTTCATAGGGGCGTTTCATGGGGTATGAGTTTCTCCTTTCCCCGGATAAAGCCTCTTTTGTGCAGGGCGCACAGTAGAAGCGGAAAGAACAGCAGTTTTCTTTTTTAAGCCTTTTGATATTAGCGGATAAGGCGTGTTTTTTCAATGGCGGATGCGTCGCGTTCATCTGAACCTTGTAATAAGGGTGAAGATTGTGCGCTGGCTAAAACCAGCCGTGAACTGGCAATGCACAACGAAACCGTTATCCAAAACGCCGTAATGGATGCCTGAAAGTCTAGCCTAAAGTAATACAAATCGGCAAAGGCATTCGTCAGTGCCACCAGCAAAGCCACGTGATACCCTAAGTGAATCGCTTCTAGTTGTGGGTCGTTTTTAGCACTGCGCCACGCCGAAGCCCCATACAAAAAGACGGCAATCATTGCACTTAAAAACAGCACCACGCCCGTTACGCCTATCTGATTTGCCATAATCAGGTACATATTCGCCACGTCCGTATACAAATTGGCAAAGGGTGTCCCCGTAAAGCCAATGCCCGTTAGCGGATACGCGCTAATCAGTTCTAGGGCATCTGTCCACTCACCAATTCTCATTTGGGTAGAAATATCCGCGCCCTGCAACGCCTCTACAATGCGCCCGATGTAGCGTTGTGTGGGCGGTAACAGCAAAAACGAGATGCCCACTAAAATAAGGGCGGGCAAATACCTTCGATACCGCGAAATAACAATCACAAACATGCCTATCGCCAACGCTAAAAACGAAGCCCGCGAGGACGTAAGCAATAACGCCAATGCCACCGCGCCAAACACACTATACGTTAGCCAGCGTTGCTTAATGAGGGGACGTTGGGCAAAAAGCTGTGGGGCAATCATGCCCGCCCCCAACGCCAAAATACCGCCCAGCGTGTTGGGGTCTACCCATGTACCAATGGCGCGTTCACCCTGCGCGGGGTCATCTTCAATATAGCGCACCACGCCCCCATCAGGGTAGCCAATGCGTGATAAGCGCACTAAAAGCGATTCTGTTAGCGTGTCGGGAAGCAAAAAGAGCGTTATCGCAATCAACGCCTGCGCCCCAATAAACACAAACACCACAAATACAAACCGCCGTAAAATTTTTGTTTCGCGTAGCACATCCACCAAAATAAAAGTCAAGCCCACCGTCAGCAACATGACAAGAAAGTCGCGGAGTTTTGTAAGATCAGGCATGCCATACTGAAAGCCTAGCACAAAGGCAAACACCAACCACATCATATACAGCGCAATCACAGGGTGAACCGCCGTAAACAAGAAACCGCGCCGTTTGCCGTTCATCCACTCTATTAAATACACCAGCAAAAACGCCCCCAACATCAGGTCAATGAGTGTGGGTGTAAAGCCTATCTTGAAGGGCAATGTGCCAAACGGCAACAAAATCACCATGCCCACAATGCCGTATAAGGCAATTCGCAGGTCGGTTAGCACTGTTAGCCCCACCAGCACCGCCAAAATGCCCGCTAGGGTAGGGATTGCGCCCACTGTCGCCAGCCCCAAGCCCACCAAGCCCCCCATCACACCCAAAGACAGCCCAATGAGAATGGCATACAGGCGTTTGTCCAGCGTCATAATCCAATGTTGTACGGCTCTTGATGCGTTCATCTTGCCCACTTTCTTAACAGCGTTATTGTTTCTAGTATAGCCAGCACGCCCCAACTAAGAAGGCTGAATATCGCGTTAAGCGTGTAAAACACCCACACATCAAGCCCGATAAAGGCATGTTACGCCCTATCGTCACTATGTTTTGTGGGTAGTAGATGTGCTAAACTTTGCGCTATTGAGTACCCAAAAACAAGAAAGTATGGGAATATATGAAGGGTTTTTCTAAGGGGTGGCGTTGGGACGTGCTGGCAGTCACGCTGTTGGTCATCTTATGGGGCATCTTCTTTTGGCGATTACTTACGCCACGCGCCGCCGACCAAATATCATTTGATAAAGGTGACTTTAGCGGTCATTACATCCCGTTTTCGGCTTACTTACACAACAACCTCACAGATGGCTCAATTCCTCTCTGGAATCCCTATAACAATGGCGGTTTTCCATTTGCAGGCGATAACCAATCTTCTATTTACTACTTTCCCAAGTGGATTACGTCCATCTTGATACAAACATTCGGCGATGGCTATACGTACCATGCCCTAGAACTAGAAGCCCTCTTTCATATTTTGTTTTACACATTGGCGTTTTATGCCTTCTTACGGCGGCTGACCTTAGAGCATCATGCCAGCTATTTTGGGGCGTTCTTCGGCGCAATTGTGGCGGGCTATAGCGGTTACATGAGTGGATATCCGCCCTTACAAGTGCAAGTAATGTCGTCGGGGGTATGGATGCCCCTAGTGTTATTAGGCATTTTAGAAGCCACGCGCACGCCCAAATTATCATGGCTTGGCATTATATTGGGGGCATTTGCGCTCGGCAACGCATGGATAGCAGGACACCCCCAAACCACCTGGTTTATGAGCTATTTGGCGGTGGCGTGGCTGTGGTATCGCCTATACCTACAAAAAAGCCCTGCGCGTGATTATCTATTAGGGGCATTTGCATTAGGGGCAATCACGTTTGGCATTACGGCGGTGTCGTTTTTGCCGGCGTATGAATACTCTAGCCGTTCCGCCCGCGCGGATATGGGCTTCGATTCAAAGAGTAGTGGTTTCCCTTACCAAGACCTCATTCAGTTGGTGTTGCCTCACATTGTTAGCCTGTTTTCGCCCCTTTACATTGGCATTTCTACGCTGGCGGTTGTGTTCGTTGGGGTGAAACACCACAAAGGCACACGCTTTTGGTTTTGGGTGTTGCTATTTGGCTTGCTCTTTAGCTTTGGTAGTGCCAGCGCACTGTATCAAGGGCTGTATAATGTGCTACCGGGCTTAACCGTCTTTAGGGGGCAAGAACGCGCCATTTATATCAGCAGTATCGCCGTGAGCATTATTGCAGCTTATGGCGTTTTGGTGGCTTATGACCAACGCGACACGCTAAAGCGCGGTGCATGGGTGCTTTTAGCCATTACGGGCGTGTTGGCAAGCGTGATGAGCGTTTTGTGGCTGGCGCAGGGGCAAGCCTTTGCCGAAATAGTAAACATAGCGTGGTTTGTCTTGCTCATGAGCGGGCTGTTTCTGGGGCTGGTGATTGGCGTTTCGCAAACCCTCTCGCGCCCTCTATGGGCAACGGGCTTAATTGCGCTATTGGTGTTTGATGTCTTTAGCCTCTTTATGTTTGCGCGGTCTAACTACGACTACAATCCCCCAACCCAACAACTAAGTATCACTGTACCAGACCGTTTGCGCGTGGTTGCAGACGATGAAAATGAGGGGCAACCCTTCCGTGTAGACGGCTACAGAGGGCTACAAGAGGATTACGGTTCACTGTATGGCATTATGGACATGCGAGGCATTAGCTCGCTCATTTTGGGGAGCGTAGACAAAATCGTTAATCGCAACTACGTTTCCAATTCACTGGCGTGGGAAGTATATGCCGTAAAGTATATCTTTAACGAAAATGTCATTATTACTTCTGTCGCCACAGAACTCATCGGCGAAGGGCAAGATTACTTTGGTAAATACTATCTGCACCGCGTACTAGACCCACGCCCATTTGCCCAATTGGTGTACGATGTGGCGGTGGTGGATGGTGATGAGTTTGCGTTAGCACTGCTAAGCGACCCCAATTTTAACCGCCGTGATTCGCTTGCGCTTCATGCAGAAGTACCCATTGATTTGCCCGAAGAAGCCCCCGAAGGCGCAAGTGCGCGTGTAACAGAATTTTTACCCGAGCGCATTGTCGTTAGCGTCAATACGCCCGAAAATGCCATGCTATCGCTGTCTCATAACGACTATCCGGGCTGGGTAGCCACCCTAGACGGTGAGCGTGTACCTATCTATCGCGCGAATGGTGGGCTAACGGCGGTTGCTATCCCGTCGGGTGAACATGAGCTGGTGCTAGTCTATGACCCATTATCGTTCAAAATAGGGTTTGCCATGAGCCTTGTCACGTGGTTGGGTGTAGCGGGGTACGTATTATATGCAGCCCTGCGCTCACGCCGTCAGGCGCAAGTAGTGGCGCATTCCGTATAAAAACCGTCAAGGGTTGTTCATTAGGTAATGGGCAACCCCGTTTTCAGCACTTGCCAATAGGCTTTAACGCGCTCACAGCGTAGCTCACGCTTATGCCCTATTGCCCACTTTGCGCCTTCTATGAGCAATTGCACACCATAGCTCATCAATAAGAACACCCGTAAAGCAAATGCAACAATTACCCCGTGATGCTTGTGAAAGTAACGCAATTTGCTTTCTTGAAAGTGAATATGCTTTCTTGCGCCAATTTGCTCGCTACTTTTGCCCCCATGATGCACAATTTGTGCTGTGCCTAAAAACACCACACGCCAATCTTTGCTTTTGGCACGCTTGCACCAATCTAGCTCCTCACAATACATCACGAAGCCTTCGTCTAGCCCGCCAATTTGCTCGTAAATGCGGCGGCGTGCCATCAACGCGGACCCCTGTACCCAGTCCACATCCAGCACCGCATTATCAGGCGCATCTTGCACATAAAACGCCTGTAATAGCCGCTTGGGGGCATAGGGCTGAAGCCACGTACTTTCAAAGAAGCCCGTAAGGGGGGTGGGGAACAAACGCCGTGAGGATTGTGTGGTTAGGTCTGTGTTTAGGGTATGAGGTCCCACAATGCCCACAGTGGGGTTAGCGACAAGATAACTTATCATATCGCCTAGTGCATCCCCAATAATTTCGGTGTCGGGGTTTAGCAACAGCATATAATGCGCTTGCGCCTGTGCCAAGCCGATGTTGTTGCCTTTGGTATAGCCCACGTTCTCGCTTTGGGCAAAAAGTCGCACCTGCGGAAAGTCTTTTTCTAGCCGTAAAACCGTATGGTCACTACTAGCAGAATCGACTACAATCACCTCAAATGTAAATTTATGAGGCGCGTTATAAATGCTGTTTAGGCACGCCACCAGCAACGCTTCTACATTCCAACTGACAATAATAATAGAGAGGTCAAGCATCACACCGTCCTAAAGTTCGCCTGTTCTTAATTGCGCGTCCACGCCTCTAAAGGCAACGACAGCCGCCACAGTAGGATACCACAACGCCCCCACCGCCCCAAAGCCAATCTCCATCAACCATAGCTGGCTAAATTGTGGAAAGAACGCCAATTGAACCAGAGGCAACACATACGCCACGCCCACCGCCAAGCCAAAGCACGCCATCGCCAAGACCACCCAAAGGGGGGAAATGGGGTGTGGTGGCAAATAGTCGTCCAAGAGTGTGCGTCCTTTGTCACTTCGGCGAAACCACAGTACCGCCCAAGACACGATAATTAACAACACAATCGGCACAAGCGCGCCCGTGTTTAGCGTGCCATCTAGCCCACGCAAAAGCAAATAAGCAAACCCTATTGCAATCACAATTAGCCAACCGACACGCCCCATCATCAAAGACGATGGCTCTAGGGTTGCAAGGCGTGATGGGACAACGCGCACCGCACCCCATAGTAAGAGTGCAGGCAATAAACCGCCCAACGCCAGAAAAAACATTTCTGTTGGGGAAACGGGGGCAAATAAGCCTCCCAGTTCGGGCATCCAGCGCATCCACACGCCCCAATAAAACCCGTTCCACACCGAAGCCCCCACCAAAATAAGCAGGGCGCGCCTGTTATTGCCCCCAATGAGTACTAAAAACACGCCAAACATCTCAATTCCCACCAAGCCATGCCCCCCAAGAACGCGCGTTAAAAGCGTGCGAGGCAAGTCATTTAGGGTGCTTTGAGGGGCAAGCAACGCCCCCACCAAAAGCGCATAAATGGCGATGAGAGCCATGCTGTCGTACACATCACGGATGCGATAGCGCGAGGCAAGGTCTAATATCAGGCATGCCAGCACGCCATACCCCACCAAGCGCAACACCCATTCATGCAGGGGGCGAGAGGGCGCATCTAGCCACAGCAGCACATCCGACCCCCAAAAGAACAACGCTCCCAACAGGAGGCGCATCATCCATACAGGCAAAAAGCGTGTCATGGGCAATTATCGCGGAATACGGAGGACTTGCCCCACATATACCACATTAAGGTTTAAGATACCGTTGGCTTGGGCAATGGCATAAACGTTCACCCGCGCCCGTGATGCAATCGCAAACAGGTTATCGCCATAAACCACCGTGTAGCTTGTGCCGTTAATGGGCGTAGTGGGCGCAGGCGGTTGGCTGATGATGGGTCCCCCAGTGGCAGGCGGTGGTGTGGTAGGCGCAACCACCACAGGCGGAACGGTTGTCCCCGCGACAGGAATGGTAATCACTTGCCCTGCATAAATAATGTTCGCGTTGGCAATACGGTTTACCGATGCCAATACTTGCCATGTTGTGCCATAGCGTTCTGCAATAATTCTTAGGGTTTCGCCCGTGTTTACCGTGTGAGTACGCGCATAGTTTACAGGTCCTCCAGTGGCAGGCAACGTTAGCACTTGCCCCACGCCCACAGGCACACCCGCCACTAAATTATTAGTGGCACGTAAGGCTTCTACGGTAGTATTAAAGCGTTGGGCAATATAGGTGAGGTTATCCCCTGCTCGTACAGCGTAGGTACGTGGGGGTGTCACCACCGTAGGAATAACTAGCACTTGCCCCGAAAAAACACGGTTGGGGTTAATGAGTCCGTTGCGAACCAAAATTGCGTCTACAGTAGTACTATAGCGCGTGGCAATGGCACTTAATGTTTCACCGCGTTGAACGGTGTGTGTGCGTTCTTGGGCAAGGCTGGTGAGTGTGCCTAGCCCCATCAAAACCAGCACAATGAGAAGCGCGTAGCGTTTCATAATGGCATCTTCCTTCCGTTATCTCATATGTCGTTATCACACAGCTAGCTTTTTAGCCCACAAACGCCCATCAAGAGGCGATAGGAGAGCGCAAACTGTGCATTTCTTTTGTAATGTATTTCCCTATTTTAGCGCATCTCTTGCTAAAATGGATGCTATTTGATGGGGTATCGCAAAAAGGGGTTTTTTCTGGCAAACTAAAAAGAATTTGTGGGTCATCAAATAAGTTTATTTTTGAAGGAAACGGAGATTATTCTGTGGTTACCTATGCCGATAAAGTGTGGTTAAAGCACTATGAAGAAGGCGTGCCAGCCACGCTTGGGGGTGCACCAGAGCGCACTGTTCACTCCTATTTGCAAGAAACCGCCAGCAAAAGACCCAATCGGGGCGCACTTGTAACCAGCGTACGCTTACCCATGGTAGGGCATCAAAAGCACGTCATCACGTATAAAGAACTAGACGACCTTAGCGATGCGTTTGGCGCGTCCTTAGTGACATTGGGCTTGCAAAAGGGGCAAACCGTATGCTTGCTTATGCCCAATATCTCGGCGTTCATCATTGCCTACTATGGCATCTTAAAAGCGGGGGGCGTGGTGGCTGCCGTCAACCCCTCTTATCCACCGTCCAAAATTCAATACCAAGTGAGTGACTGTGATGCCGTGATACTAGTCACCATTACCGCCCTCTATGAAGCCTTTAAGGGCATCCAAGCCCAAACCAACGCTAAGACTGTCATTGCCACCAACATTAAAGAGTATCTCGCGCCCCTTGCACGCGCTGCCTTTAGTGCCACCCAAGAAGAAAAAGGCGGACATGCGCTTAAAGAAGTTCATGAGGGCGACCACTGGTTTCAGGACTTGCTAAAGCAAAGCAAGGGCAAAAAGCCCGATGTGGTGGTTAGCCCTGATGATGTGGCATTTTTACAGTATACAGGCGGCACAACGGGCTTACCAAAGGGCGCAGTTGCCACACATCGTATGCTGGCGTTTAGCACAGAACAAATTGCCGCATGGACAAACGTTAAATATGAGCAAGAGTACAAAAAGAGTACCAAGCGCGAAGACTTTAACGCCTTAGTCGCGCTACCCATGTTCCACGTTTTCGGCTTAATTGTCGTGCTTAATCAATCAGTGGTGTGTGGTTGGCAAATGTTGCTTGTGCCAGATGCGCGTGACACCAGTAACCTTGTAGACTTGATAGGCACATACAAGCCCGAAGTGCTGTGTGCTGTACCGTTGCTATGGCACTCGTTGGTATCACAACCGCGCTTTAAGAGTGGCGAGCAAAATTTTGACTTTGTACGCATTGGCATTAGTGCCGCATCGCCTTTGCACGCTAGCATCTATGAAGAAGTTACCAAACATGGCGTAAAAAACCTTGTGGATGCCTATGGCTTAAGCGAAGTACCCATTGGTAACCACGCCAACCCCATTTTGCGCGGTGCACGTTCGGATTGCATTGGCATGCCCCTTCCTGATGTTGAAGTACGCATAGTGGACGTAGAAACAGGCACAAAGCTCATGCCGGTGGGCGAGGCGGGCGAAATCATCCTCATCACTCCCAACGTTATGCTGGGCTACTACAATAAGCCCGAAGAAAGCGCGTTGGTTTTGCGTGAATTTGAGGGCAAAACGTGGCTGTATACAGGTGACATCGGCAGAATGGATGAAGAAGGCACATTCTATCTGGTAGACCGCAAGAAGGACATGGCAATTATTGGTGGTTTTAATGTGTACCCCGCCAACGTAGAACGCGTGCTAAAAATGCACCCCGCCGTTGCTGATGTGGGCGTGTGGTATGTGCCACATCCTAAAGTGGTGGGCGAAGACACAGTACAGGGCTGGATTGTGCTAAAAGTGGGGAAAAGTGTAAAAAGTGGCGACCTTGTGAATTTCTGTCGCCCGTATTTAGCCGCCTATGAAATTCCGCGCAAATACATCTTTATCGACAAGCTCCCCTACAATGACGCAGGAAAGCTCGTCCGCCGAGAACTGATAAACATCATTGGCTTAGAAGCCTAGAAAAAAGGCGCAGCTCTACATGATGCAGGGTTGCGCCTTTTTTGTATTACTGCCCTACCCAAACGGGGTAGCTTATGCTGCCTTCGGGGTTTTGCGTTAGGGTGCGCGTTTGGTTGCCCTGTAGCGTTAGCACCTGTATTTGTGTGACATTTCTGCGGTCTTGTGTGGTGTAGCCGAGCTGTGTGCCATCAGGGCTAAAAAATACGAGCGCGGGCGCAGTTAAATTTTCTATCACAGGGCGCATAGAGCCGTTGCTGCCGTCACGCAAGAATACCGTGTTTTCGGTTGAACCCGCCAAAAGCAAGCCATCTTCACTCCATCCCGCCCGTAAAATGCCGGGGGGTAGCCCGCTGTTTACATAGTCTCGCACTTCGCCCCTGACTAGATTACTTAAGAACAGCACCACAGGATTCGGCGTGCCACCGCGTGTTGCCCCCGTATTCCAAAAGAACGCCAACGTGCCATCGACAGGGTTAGACAAAAATGTATTGGGCTGTTCTAGCGTGCGAACATTAAGAGCGGTGGTCGCCAAACCATTTTGCAGGTCATATTCCATCACATCACCGCCCACACTATAAAATAGCGTGTCTTGGTCATTATTTAGCGCGTAATCAACAAAAGAGGTGCTATTAAACGGCAACAAAATACGTTGATTATTGCCGTTGGGGCAAGTGTTACTGCCCGTCACACTGGCAATATAGATATTACCCCCTGTTTGTGCGGTGGGCGCGCCGTACCATGTAATCGATTGCTTATCAGGTGTCCACTTAGGGGCGCGAATATCGCTAAATCCCAAGCAAGAAATTTGCTGTAAGTACGTGCCGTCACGGTTCATGATGAACGCTTCACGCGCCGAACCATTACCATTTGCCACAAACGTTAAAAATTCGCCGTCAGGCAATGCCCGCAGGTCGGTAATGGCTTGCCCCACCCCAAACGTCATAATGAGTTCGCTTCTTGTGCCATCCCCCGAAAGCGCAATAATGGAATCGCCGTTGTACACATAAAAAATTGTGCCAAAATTAAACACCGTAACGGGCGTTTCTGTAGGGGGAATCGGCGTAGCAGAGGGTGTCTCTGTGGGGGTTGGCGTAAATGTGGGGGGCAATACCGCTGCTAAACTGCGTGTTGCCGTAGGCGTGGGTGCGTTCTCTGTTTGGATGGCTTCCATACTCACCAAGGTGGGCAATGCCTCTTGTTCTGCGGGCTGGCACGCTACTAACGCCATTGCCAATAAAACCCCTATCAACACACCGCGCATTCTATCCGCCTTCTCTAATGGTCATGTCTTGCACCGTTATTTAACCCTAAACAGCCCAAAAACGCAAAATCTAAAAGAACGTTTGCTATCCGTAGGGTGTAAGTAAGGCGTTTCGTGGCTATAATAAGGGCGATTAACGAAAAAACAGGAGAGCGTTTTTATGCGAAAATTAGCGATAGCGATACTCTTGGGCTGTAGTGTGGCTGTGAGTATGGCGCAAGATGTGCCAGTTGTCCCAGAACCTATCACGCCTATACTTACAAGTACCTGCCCGACCCAAGTGCTAGGCGCGTTTACCGCTACAGGCTTAATTTGTACAGACTTGCAAGCGGGCGAGGCGTGCATTGGCAACGGCTTAGTTGAAGCCACCGCACGCGAGGGCGTGAGTGATTTTCGCTTTAGCCAAATTGGTGACAAAACACCGCTTACCAACGCAGGCGAAATTCGCTTAAGAACATTAGACGCACCCAACCCCCTTTGGTCGGTTGTACAAGCCGAAAACAACATCCTTACTTCGGGTGGACTTACGAATTTGTCGGCAAAGATGCTGGCGTTTGGCGATGTCACCCTGTTGGATGACGGCGACGTGGCACAGGTTGTGATTGAAGAAGGCAACCAACGCACCGCCACCGTACTAGCAGAACGTGGCTTGATTATCCGCACCAAACCTGACCCTTCTGGGGGTGCGACATGGCAACTTTTAGCGGGCGAGCAAGTCATTGTCAGCGGGCAGACCGTGGATAAGGCGTGGTTGCGCGTGAATGTACCCAGCGGTTTTGGGGGTTCGGGATGGGTATACGCCTATTATATGGATGTGGCAGGGGGTCAAGAAACATTGCCTTTTGTGGACGTAAATTCGCCACCCCCCACCGCTATTGCGCCACCTCCACCGCCCGAATACGGCACAATGCAAGCCTTTAAGCTCCTTAGCGTAAACACAGACCCCTCTTGTATCGAAACGCCCGATAGTGGGGTGCTTTTGCAATCGCCCAATGGCATGTTAGAAGAAATGAAAATTCGCGTTAATGGTGTGCGAATGGAATTTAACGGTACGATTTTCTTACAAGCTCAAGCCAATGGCGAACTGCGTGTAAGCGTTTTAGAGGGCGCGGTCTTTTTTATAGAGGCTAGTGGACGAGTTACGGCAAACGCCAATACTGTGGGTATTGTTAACATGGGGAGCAACCTAGAACCCCTCAGCCCCGTGAATGTTGTCCCCCTCAACTTAGGCAATTTGGCTTTCTTGCCCGCGTCCTTGTTGCCTCGCACTGTGGCATTGCTTTTGCCAGAGGGGGTTGTAACCGAACCCGCAATAGCAGAAACCACAGAAGAACCCACTCCTGAAGTTGTTACCACAGAAGCCGCCGTAACCACAGGCGTTACTGGCTTTGCAACCGCCACACCACAAGGCTTTGAAGCCGCCACTGTGGCAACCGAAGAAACGCCCACCGAAGCCCCCACCAGCACAGGCACAGGCAGTCTTGTGTCTACGGTTTATGGCGAAGTGTGCGGTGGTGAACCCCTTAGCATTAGCCAGCAAGCCCCCGACTTTGGCTTCTCGGCAGATGTGGGTGGTTTATGGACGGCAGCGACCGGCACAAACATTACTATCGAAGTATTGGGTGGCACATTCCAAGAAAACCTTGGCGACTTTATCCGCTTGCTTAGTGTACAAGGCATTGTGGCACAAAGTGGCGACCAACAACAGCTGACAACCACCTTTACCCAAGATGTGCGTTTCTCGGCTTCGTTTAGCTCAAAAGCAGGTGACACCCTGTTAATTACAATACGTTGTAACTAGCACCACCTGTCATAAGGTCATACACAGATTAAGAGCGTGTGAAAGAAATAGCAATAAAAAGCAGGGACACAGAAAAAGGGATGTCCCTGTTCTGTTTTTAAGGGCAAAGAACCTCTCAAACCCCATCAATGACTTTTGTCAGGGGCAAAATCAACCCTTTTTTAATTGCTTAAGACAAAATAATGGGATACAATCATTAAAAGATTTAAGATTTGTTTATTCTTATTGAGAAGGCTACTTATTTATCCCATGACCGCGATTCCAACAAATACCGACTTTGCAACCGAAGTCAAAACTGACCGCTTAAAACTGCTTTATCGTGCAACAATGCTGGTAACAGTGTTTACGTTGCTTTTCGTGCTGACGTTTGGGGCATCACGCACTGTCAGCTCCGAATTTAGTGTCGGATTGGCTTTAGCAGCCTTTTCTATGTTGCTAGGAAGCGGGCTAACGCATTTCTTTATTGGGCGGAATAACCTTGATTGGGCGGCGTGGGCATATGTTTTCGGTTGGCTTGGGCTAATTGGTGTGCTAATGTTTCGGGGGGATGAACTAACACGGCAAATGATTCCATTCATTGCCCCCATCTTGGTATTTATTGCGGGCTTGCTCATTACCCCTGCCAGTACCTTTGTGCTGGGTGGGATTGCATCAGTGGTTATTTTGGGTGTACCCTACCTTCTCACGGGCGTATTTGTGGTGACCTCCTATCAAGCATTTGCCATGTTGCTCATGCTCTTGGCGGCATTACTCTCTACGCAGGTATCGGGCGAACTGTATCAAGTGACCCAGTGGGCGTTGCTGAACTATCAGCGTGAACGCAAAACCAATGATGAACTATTTGACAAACGCCGTGAGCTACAGCTTAGCCTTAAGCGAAGTGAAGTGCTGGGCGAAACCCTTCAGGATGCGAACCTAGAACTAGAGTCTGCTAAGCAAGCTGCCGATGAAGCCAAAAACTTTAGAGGGCAATTCTTGGCAAATATGAGCCATGAGCTGCGCACCCCCCTTAACGCCATCATTGGCTTTAGTGAAACCATGCTCCAGTTCCCCATCATGTATGATGATGAACCGCTTCCCACTGCTTATGAGCGTGACCTAAACCAAATTTACACCAGTGGACGGCAATTACTGCACGTCATTAACGACATCCTAGACCTAGCAAAAGTGGACGCGGGCAAGCTAGAAGTTCACTTTACACCTGTGGACATTGCACCCCTTATTCAAGCGGCTATGTCTACTAGTAAAGGCTTGCTTGGGGCAAAGCCTGTTCAATTAGAAAAGGACGTTCCTAACGAACTTCCTCGCGTTTGGGCAGACGAAACACGCTTACGGCAAGTGTTGCTAAATCTATATAGCAATGCCGCCAAATACACCGATGCTGGCGCAATCCGCGTCACAGTTAAGCCATTGGGCAATGAGCTACAAGTCGCCGTCCGCGATACGGGCGTGGGCATCCCTGCCGAATCACAACATCTACTGTTCCAAGAGTTCCAGCAAGCCACCTCTGGCGGGCGTGACCAACGCTCTGGCACAGGCTTGGGGCTGGCGATTTCTAAACAACTGCTGATGCTGATGGGCGGACGCATTTGGTTTGAAAGCACATTAGGCGAAGGCAGTACCTTTTTCTTTACCGTTCAAATTTACAACGAGCAAGACAGCAAACCTGCCACCGCAGGCACACCTGCCCAAGAAGTGGAGGGTTAAACAATGCGGATATTGTATGTAGAAGACAACCCCGCTAACGTACTTTTGGTAAAGCGTGTGGCAAAAATGGGGAACCATGAGGTGCATAACTTTATGGAGGGCGCAGAAGCTATTGCAAAATATGACAGCATCGACCCACATCTTGTATTGATGGACGTTCAAATTTCGGGCGGGATGAACGGCTTAGAAGTTGTGAAAAAACTACGTGAACTAGGCTACGAAACCCCCATTATTGCCGTTACAGCTTACGCGATGGTGGGCGATAGAGAACGCTGCATTGACGCAGGCTGTACCGACTATATGGCAAAGCCCTTGCCAGTAGCCGAACTGGTGCAAGTGTTTGAACGCTATGCCAAAAGTGTAGCCCAAAGTGTGCCAACACCCGAAAAAGTGGCTACAAAAGAAACCTCTGCCGTACTTAGAACAACATCAGAAGTAAAAGCCGCCCCCATTACAGATGCGCTTCCTAAAATAAAAGAACCCGAACCCATCGCACCTGTGATAGAAGCGCCTGTTGTTGCGCCTGTAACAGAAGCACCCATTGTTGAAGCTCCTGCCGTTGTTGCACCTGTTACAGAAGTACCTGCCATTGAAGTGGCAATAACCACAGAAGACGCGCCTAAAGAGCCGGTAGTTCCCCTCGTTACGCCTACTAAAGAGGATGTGAATATAGCAAAGGATACGGAAGAAGACGAAAAAGAAAAAACCGAACCTAAAGCTGAAGGGAACGCCCCCAAAAAATAAAAACATTTTCATGAAAGTAAGGATTTATTGCCATGAGCGAAAAAAATGCCTTTATTGTAGATGATACAGATGCCAACCGAGTGTTTTTTGAGCGACTTCTAGCACAAGCGGGCTTTGCCATTCAAAGTTTTGCTAATGGCGCAGATACCATTAGTGCGCTAGCAAAAGCCGAGAAACTATCATTGGCTGTCATTGACATGGAAATTCCCGATACAAGTGGGCTAGAACTAACGAGGCGCGTGCGCTTACAGTTCCCCGAAGCCTGTATTATCGTGGCGACAATGCACGATGAACCGCCCATTATTGCCAGCGCGTTTAACAAAGGGTGCGATATTTTTATCGTGAAGCCACACGGTTTTATGGAGTTATTCAAACGCCTTACCACACAAGGCAGCGCCATTCGTGAGGCAGCCCCCCTTGTGATAGACCAATACGGACCGCGCCAATACATCGCGTATACTTCGTAATAAGTCCTGCAAAAAAGGGGTAAAAAGGGAATTTTACCCCCTTTTTTTGTAAAAATTTGCAAAAAATGCTTGCATTGCTCCCTCTGCTGTGGTTTTATGGAACTATCAGTATTTTTAATAGTTCTTAAAAGAATCATTCACATGGGGGCGTTATTATGGCAAAGCAACAAAAACGGTTCGGTATTCTCATTGGCATCGGCGCGTTAATCAGCGTCATGCTATCCGCAACACTCCTTACACAAGCAGATTGTACCCCTTCAGCAACAAGTGGTGATGATCCTATTGTTTGCACGGACTTTACGTTTGGCGTAAATGGCGGCGCTGGCAATGATACCATAACAAACGAGGGCATCATTGGCGCAATGAGTGGTGGGGCTGGCGACGATGACATTATCAACAACAGCACCGCAGGGGTAATGAGTGGCAATGCAGGCAATGATACCCTCGACAACTATGGCACAGCAGCCTCTATGAATGGCAATGCAGGCAATGATACCCTCGGCAACTATCGCACAGTCATCGGTAATATGAGCGGTGGTGACGGTAGCGACAACATCAACAACGAAGGCATTGCTGGCGCAATGCTGGGCGGCAACGGTGACGACTGCATCTATAACGCAGGCACAACCGCTCTTATCAGTGGGGGTGCTGGCGATGACTGCATCACCAATGACGGCAGCGCATTGGTCATTTTGGGCGGTGAAGGTAGCGACATCATCGAGAACTATGGCACTGCCCTGAATGTAGGCGGTGGTGATGACGACGACTATCTTTACAACGACGGCACAATTCTTAACGACTTTGAAGGTGGCGACGGCAACGACGTAATGCGTAATGACGGCTTTATTGCTGGCACAATGAACGGTGATGAAGGCGACGACGCGATTTATAACTTCGGCGAAGCCGACGAGATAGACGGGGGGGAAGGCGACGACGACATCTTAAACAACGGCATCGTTTACGGCGATATTTATGGCTACGATGGCGATGATGTCATTGTGCTGGCTGTAGATGGGCTTGTTGAAGGCGGTGTCTATGGCGAAGAAGGCAATGACATCTTTTACCTTGAGGGTGGCGAAATTGCGTGGCTTCTGGATGGTGGCAACGGCTTTGATACGCTGTACTTCTATCAGGTGGTGGCTTCTTGCACAGAATATGAAGCCACAACCAACGTTATCTCAGAAAATAACAGCAGTGGCTCTGTCACTATCAACACACTCCTATACTCATGGATCGACTTTGAACTGCTCATCAACTCACTAACAGGCAGTGCTTGCACCATCGAAAGAGTGGCTCTTATTCCTAACGATGGGCGCATCAATTTTGAACACATTGCTTTTGCTGCGGTAGCAGTATACTGTATGTCAGATGGGGGCATTAACGTCATTGGCACACGCGGCGAAAACTCTTTCCACCTTAGCCCAGAAGCCATTGCACAATTCCAAAACCAAGCCATTGCCACACAAAACAATATGAACATGGTACTTAAGGGCGGTAACGGCTTTATTGCACGCGCAGACGGCTCACTAGAGGTTATTTCTAGCAACCCCAATAACCCCGCAGACCCCTATAACTTTGTATTTGATTGGCATAGCAAGTGTGGCGAGCAACTAAGCGCAAAGTAGTATAAACAAAAACAGTATTGTAAATAAAAAGGGCAGTTCGTGATGAACTGCCCTTTTTTGATAGCGTTATTTGCGTGTGTTTAGCTCATAAATGGCGCGTAAACCGTCCAACGTTAGCTCTGGCAACACTTGGTCTATTGCGCTGGTATGCTGGTTAAAGAGTGGCGCAAGCCCCCCCGTCGCATAGACCTTGATGCTTTCCTCATTCATTGCGCTTTTTAGGCGCGTTACTAGCCCTTCTATCATGCCCACATAACCCCAAAAGATGCCCGATTGCATGGCGTGAATGGTATTTTTGCCAATGGGATTGGGGGGCGGAAGCAAGTCTACCTTGTGCAAGCGTGCCGCACGGCTCACCAGCGCATCACTAGCAACACCAATGCCGGGCGAGATTGCCCCACCAATGTACTCATTTTTAGCGTTCACAAGGTCAAACGTGGTGGCTGTGCCAAAGTCTACGACAATCACCGGTCCGCCGCCATACAATGCCACAATACCCGCCGCATTTACAATGCGGTCTGCGCCCAATTGTTCGGGCTGGTCTATGGCAATCGTTACGCCTGTGGGCAAGTTTGCGGTCACTATCATGGGCGTTTGGTGCAAGTAGCGCGTCACCACTTCTGACCATGCGCTGGTAAGGGGTGGCACAACGCTGGCAATAACCACCCCCTCTATTGCGTCATAGCCCACATCTGCACTGCCCAAGAAGTTCCTCAGTAGCACAGCGTATTCGTCGGGCATTTTGTCCGTTACAGTACGCGCACGCCAAGACAAACGCCAGGTGTTACCTTGCCATAAGCCCAAATGAATGTTCGTGTTACCAATATCAACGGCAAGTAGCATAGTAGCTTATTCTTCCCCAACCGGAACGCGCATGGTGCTTAACACACTTATCAGCGCGTCGATATCCTCTTGGTTAGGCTCGGAATTGCCTGTTTTAACGTCAAAAAAATCAATCGCCATCAACGTACCGTCTTCAAGAAATGTCATCACATATACGCCCGCATAGGTTTCATCGCCCTTTGTTAGCGTGTATGGATACACAATAACATCGCGTTCATTTTCTGTCACGGTTTCAAAGTCTGTAATAGACGGCTCAATTTCTGAATCAGGGTAGC
The DNA here is from genome assembly GCA_034437555.1 of Anaerolineae bacterium. GTDB lineage: Bacteria > Chloroflexota > Anaerolineae > Aggregatilineales > Phototrophicaceae > JANWYT01. The sequence goes on from DAOTTQ010000086.1 coordinate 72,940, forward strand.
CCAGACTAAGGGCATAAGGAAGAAGCTCGCTAAAGTCTGCGTCCACCAGTTCCGCTTCTTCTAGGTCTTCGGGGTAAGAAAACAAAAACAAGCCGCGTTGCGTTTCTTTTTCTACATACATCCTATCTTCGTCGGTTAATTTTACTAGCCAGCCTTCAGGCACATCAAATCTAAATGTCCCTACTAGGTCGGCGGTTACACCGTCTTCGTTCAAAAACCAACCTTCCCCTGAAGCTATAATTTCTTTGGCAATTTCTAAATCGTCGGCATCAACTGTTTCACCTTCAAAAGGGAAAACCACGCCCACCGTATAGGTATAGGCAGAAACGCGACGCACAATTTCGTATGCCTCATAGCTTTCGCCATTCTGAACAGCCGTTGTTGAATAAACGTAAAGTTCTTGGTCATTAACAGTTTCTAGGCTTTCCAATGACTCATCAAATTCTTGCCCCTCATAAAGGGTTATTTCTGTTAAGCGATGACGCACCACACTTGCGGGGTCATCATCAATTCCAAGGTCTTCAAAATTAGGTAGATAGTAAAAAGCCATAAATAGCGAAGTTTGCTCTGTTTGGAAAGAGGTAAACCCGTCCTCTGTCTCTGTCAATTCCCACCCCGAAGGATAGTAAAAGGCAGCATACGCCCCGTAAAAGATGTGTTGGCTTAAGCCAGTTTGTGCGCCCACCATCAACGCACCCAACAATGTCAGTAATCCGACCAAAAGCAATTTCCTTACCGTAGATGAAAGCATTGTAAACCTCCCAATTGGCTGTAGATAATCCTTATCATAATATAGCACGTTTTGGCTTTTGATGAGTGCTTTAAGCGGGTTGCATGGTAAAATGAAACTGTTTAGCCATTTAGAAAGAGCAAAAGATGCCCCTTCGTCCTGCTACCCTAGAAGATGCCACCCTCATTTGCCAGTGGTCACAGCAAACTATAGAACGCTGGCAACGCCTAAATGCACAGGGCATTGCCGATGATTTGCCCTGTGAACAACTGTCTATTTATGAGCGTTGGTTGCATGGGGGCGCATGGATGAGCCTAGAAACAGGCATCCTGTGGCTAAGCCATATTTTACGGGGCGCAGGCAAGGCGTGGATAGCCACCGACGAAACAGGCGAAGCAATGGGTTATGCCGAAGTATTTATGAGCGAAGAACTGCCCCCGCTGGGCAAAGTAGCGTCACTAACGTATTTGTCACTCTCTTCCAACGCCCCCCCTGATGCCCGTGACCTTATTTTGCAAGAGCTATTAGAAATAAAGGTTTCGGCGTGGTCGGTGGGCATTTCGGCATACGATGAAGAAAGCCTCGCGTTTTATAGTCAATACGGCTTTACTCCTACTCAAACGCTTCAGCTTTATCGCCTGCATACCGCCAGTGGGCAGGGTTTTTATAAAATCACAGACCAGCCAAACCCCGATGCGAGCCAGATAAAAGGATGGGCAATGCCTACTGGTAGGCTGACCAATGCACGCCACGCATGGGAAACGCACTGGACGGCACTTTGGGATGCCGTGCCACCCATTGCAAAACGGCGCGTGCATCGCTTGCGCTGTTCTGCCAGTGGTCATGAGGCGTTTCTACACTTTGAAGAAAGCCTATACGACCCACGCATTGCCGAAGTACGGTGCTGGAGCATGAAAGCCTTTGCTTCTCCCCTTACTGTCGCTATTAGGGACTGGGCGCAACGCAATGGCTATCGCCAGCTGACATTATGGGCAGATAATAGCGTGGCAACAGCACTAGGGAGCGATGCCGAAGCCAGCCCACAACAACACCTTATGCTTACGCGCCCCTTATAGGAGAGTTGACGATGCCCCTTCATAACACAGGACACCTTGAACACGCCATTGAAAGCGGTCACATTACCATTAGCACAGGTAGTAAAACACCCTTGCCTGCGTATTGGGCGCACCCCCGACTGGGCAACCAAAAGTTCCCCGCGCTTGTCCTCATTCATGATTGGTGGGGCATGAAAAACAACATTCGCCTGCTTGTCCATTATTTTGCATCCTGTGGCTATTACGTCATCGCCCCCGATTTATATGAACGCCGAGAAGCCACTACACCCGCCCAAGCCCTAGAACTACTTGAAGCCACCAAAGACACGCGCTATGACAATGTGTCCGCAACATTGACGGTACTAGAGGGGCATCACCGCACCAATCGGCGTGTGGCAACGCTTGGCATTGGCATGGGCGGAACATTGGCGTACGAAGCAGCGATTAAGCGCGATGATCTAGAGGTGGCGATTGCATGGGGTGGTTTTCCACAACAATTTTTGGGGCAATTTCATCAAAGCAACACGCCCATTTTGGCTCTTTATGGCGAGCATGAGCCGTTTACCAAGCCCGTTGTGATAGACGCGCTCCGTGATGAACTAGCACAAACGCCTCTTGGGAACAAACATCGTGTGGAGCGCATCCCCAACGCCAAACATGAGTTTTTTGTAGAGAACCCCACACCAGAAGAGCGCGACATTGGGCAAGAGGTGATAAAGCGCACGATGGCGTTCTTAGACCAATTTATTGAAAAACCAAAGCGCAAGCCCATTTTTTAGCGAGCGATAGTCCCTTAGAGATTGTGGTACGGCACATTACGCCATAACATCCGACAAACGACACCCCCACCTTCGTACGGGAATTGTGTTTTTTCGTCTTTCCAAGTTCCCTCATAAGAAGAAGGATTTAGGGTGAGGTGGCAAGCCCCACACCCACTACCCCCTATCTTCTAAAGAACCGTATCTTTAGCCCATCACGGGGAAGGAGTGTGGGAAAGTAGGTAAATTTTAGGTTTTGGTTTGGCAATATCTCCCAATCATAAAAGCGCAACAAATGTGACAGCAATACCTTCATTTCTAGCTGGGCAAACGCATAACCAATGCACACCCGCGCACCACCGCCAAACCCCACCATACTAAACGGCACATCTCCCTCATTGCGCTCAGGACTAAAGCGGTCGGGGTCGAAGGTGTTAGGGCTACTAAAGACGCTGGGGTCGCGGTGCGCCACGTTAATCAAATACAGTGCCGTCCACCCTTTAGGGATGGTATAGCCGTTATACTCAAATGGCTCTGTAACCCCTCTAAAGCCGGCGGGTACGGGCGGATGTAGGCGTTCTGTTTCTCGCAATACGCGGTCAAGATATGGCATAAGGCGCACTTGGTCTATCGTAAGGGCATCGCCAATGTTCAGTGCGTCTTGTTCGGCGCGGGCTTTTGCCAGTGTGTGCGGATTTTGCTTAAAGAACAACAATAACGAAGTCAGCATAGAGGCACTGGTTTCATGCCCCGCAAACAGCATAAGCAAGGTTTGTGAGCGCAGCTCATGATTAGTCAGCGCGTTTCCTTCTTCATCGCGGGTTTGCACCAAAAGCGATAATGCGTCGGTTTGGGGGTCTTGCCTGCGGTGTTCTATGGCGCGGTCAATATACGCCAACAACGCCTCACGCGCTTCTACGGCTTTGCCATAGGGTGTCCACTTCCACCGCGTAGGAAGCGTTAAAAAACCACTTGTGAGCGTGACAAATTGCTTGCTAATGCGCTCTATTTCATCACCGGGGGCTGTGCCTGTTAAAAGCGTGCTGGCAATTTCAAACGTAAATTGCTTGTTTTCGTCTAGGGCTTTAAACGTGCCTACTTTTTCCCACTTTTGCACATAGCGTTTAGAAATATCCTCCATCGTGGCAAGATAATTGTGAAGGGCTTGACGATGGAACGCAGGCATTAGCAGTTTGCGCTTTTGGCGGTGGTCATCGCCATCTTGCACAAAAAGGCTTTCGCCCAGCAACGCCTTAAAAGTGGGGGGCCAGCCATCACGCCATGAGAAAAAGCTCATGCCCGTTTGTAGCAAAAAGCGATTTGCCTCATGCCCCATAAACACCGCGACTTTGCGCCCTAGCACCTGTGTTTTTATTACACCGCCGTGTTCTTGATACACTTTTAGCATATAGTCGGTGTCTAATAAGCGCGGACGTTCACCAATAAAGGGCAAGCCGAAGCCACCGGGAGGTAATTTTTCTGTTGTGCTGTCTTTTATCATCGGGTATCAACGTCCTTAGACGATTGGTTTTTGGCGGTGGAAGAGAAGTGTGGGGGCAATTGTGCCAAGTGCAATCGCACCCAAGATAACGCCTGTTTTTACGCCGTTTGTGGCAAAATGGCTTAATGGTTCTACAATATTGGCGGTTTCAATGCCTGCCAGTGCCAGTAAGCCTAGCATCGCCTGAAAGGCAAATACGCCCGGCACCATCGGGATAGCACCCGTCACCTGAAACACAATAGAAGGCAAGCGCATTTTGCTGGCTCGCCATGACGAAATAAAGCCCATCGCCACACATGCAAAAAACGTCGCGGGGATAATCTCTATTGTAAACTGCTGAATAAAAAACGTGCGTAGCGCATGACCCACCGCGCCAATAATGCCACACCACAAAAGCGCACGGCGTGGCACATTGAACAGCACCGCAAATCCTACCGCTGCAATTGCCGAAAACAGCGCATCCTCTAATACAAGGCTTATCATAACCGCCACACTCCCCCTAAGCCCGTTAACCACAATGCCATTGAAATGCCCAGCGCAATAGCTAATGCCAAAATGCCCCCGTAAATGCCCCGTGCCAAACCGTTCATCGTGTAGCCTTTAATCAGGTCTTGCACAGCATTAATGAGGGGAACACCCGGCACAAGCAACAGCACAGCCGCCGCAATAGCAACACTAGGACGGTCATCTATCTGAAACGTGACGGCAAGGCTGGCAATCACAGAAGCCACCAACGCGGTTGTCGTTGTAATCAAGAGCGTGTTAAAGTGACGCTTGTGCAGTTCTTGACGCACCGTCATGGCACAAGCAGAGGCTAAAAACGTTACCGCCATCAATAAAGGGCTTCCCCCAAACAAACGCGCAAAAGACGCGCACGCCAAACCCACCATAAGTACCACCACCCAACGATTGTATTGGGGGCGCAATTGGTCAACACGGCGCAGTTCTTCTCGTAAACCAAAGCGATTAAGTTCCCCGCTTGTTACCCGCCGACTAATGGCGTTTACCTCTGAAATGAGGGTCATATTTACGCCACGGAGGGGCGCACGCCTGACTTTCGTTCTAAAGTCGCTGTTGTTCATGGTGCTTGCGATGATGGCATCAGGGGTGACGACAATATCTAGCCAGTCACACCCCAAGCCTGTGCCAATGTGATGAACGGTTTCTTCTACCCGTTGCGTATCTGCGCCCCATTGCAAGAGCATTTGCCCCGCCCAAAGCGACAGACTAATCACATCGCGCAGTTCATCGCGCTCCATCACGGGTTTATGAGGATGCGCGTCTAAAGCCATAGGATTTTTAGCCTTCAAATATCCAATCGCGTAAAATGCCCGCAATCAAGGTGCAACGAGTCGGTAAGCTATTGAGTACCACATGCTCATGAAGGGCATGCAAGCCGTCCCCTTGGGGACCCAAGCCATCGAGGGTAGGAATACCCATAGCTGCGGTAAAGTTGCCATCACTACCGCCACCGCTACCATCTTCGCGCACGCTTACACCCAACGACTCGCCAATACGCTTAGTTTGCTCATAAGCATGGGCGTTACGTTCCATCGGGGGGCGATAGTGGTTGTGGCGCATGCTTACTTTTGCACCGGGGATAAAGGGATGCAGGGCTTGCAGGCTTTCGTTTAGGGTGTCTAGCTGTTTAATGGTCATCATACGCGTGTCAATATAGGCTTCTGTAGCGGCAGGAATCACGTTACCAGCGGACCCGCCGTTGACCATCGTCACCGACACACTAACGCCGTTCTTGTAATCATTTAGCTTATTTAGTTCTAGGGCTTGCTGGGCAAATTCAATTACAGAGTTAACGCCCTGTTCGGGGGCGTTGCCGGCATGGGATGGGCGACCTTCAATAGATAGTGTGTAGGTGCTAATGCCCTTGCGCCATGTTTTTAGTGCGCCTTCTTTAGTAGCAGGCTCCATCACCAAAACCAAACCGCTGTCTTGTGCCACTTCTTTAATTAGGTCTTCGCTATAGGTGCTGCCCACTTCTTCATCACTGGTCATCAGTACATGAATGGGGCGATTGGGCATCATATTGAGTTCGCGCAAGCCCCTGAGTGTGGATAGAACAATGGTAATGCCACCCTTCATATCTACTGCGCCGGGTCCAAACAAGCGTCCTTCTTCATCAATGCGCGTGGGGCGTTCTGCCAATGTGCCTGTGGGCCACACGGTATCAATGTGAATGAGAAATAAAATCGGCTTGCCTTCGGCTTTTTCGTTCCATTTAGCCAATAGCATATCGCCCGCTTCGGTTAAGGGATAGCGCGTAACGCTCTCTGCGCCTAGTGCCTTAAATTGGGCTTCCATAAACGCACCCAGCTTATCGACCATGTGCTTTTCTGTGGTAAACGTTTCATAGCTAATGAGTTCCGTCAGCAAATCAATCATGGCTTGCTTTTGGCTGGTAAAGTAATTTAGTAATTCCGACATTTCGCTTAAAAACCTCTCTAAACAGTTAAATATAGAAGCATGTCAAGTATTATAGTCTCACACGTCGCTTAACGTAGGCTTAAAACGGGCAAAGGTCTAATTGAGTGTAAACCGGACTCCGCGAACCATAGCGATTAAGCAAGGTAAGAGCTTGCGGGCGTTCTGTCGCAATTTGGAGCGTATCCACACACGCCGTATGCAAATCGCCACTTTGTTGGTACGAATCGGCAAAACGATATGCCATCACCGCATACACGGGCAATTCTTCTAAGGGAATGTCGGCAGTTAAAGGAAAACTCTCACTAAGGCGTAAAAAGACATCCGATACCCGCGCGTCACCCAAGAGCGCATACGTTAAAATCAGCCGATACAGCGCGTAGGCTTGTAAGATGTCGCGCTCATCATTAAACCAAAAGCGCGTGTCTTGCACTTCTAACGCGGTAGCATACGTTATAGCCGCTTGTTCGAATTGATACTGCGAGAACGCCCTATCCCCCTCATGGATGATTTGGATGAGATAGCGGGGCGCATCAAACTGAATAATGGACAGCGCGTACACGCTCCCATTCCAATCATAGATATTTACGCCCGTCCTAAGGGGCCCCGTTGCACTTGTGCCTCTGTCGGTAAGTTCAACCACTAGCTCCGCCACGTCGTCATTGTCCATGTCACGCACTTGGGGCAAATTATCGCTTAAAAGTACCACATCCAGCGCGTTCACTAGCCTAGAAAGCACCCCATCCCAGCGTAAAAGCACCGTGTCATAACGGCAATCTTCACTACCGCCACATGCCACCCTAGACACAACCAGTTCGGCGGGAATTTCGTTGTTCATTTCGCCTAGCCAAATCAGCGTGGGCGGTTGTGGGCGGTCAGAAAGAAGCTGGTACAAAATTTGATACAAGCCATCCACACAGCCAATCACCAGCAATTGCCCTAGTCCTTCTGCGTTATAGCTTAGGATAATTTCGGGCGTGCCTTCACCTGTTAAATCGGTGTCGTTACGTAGCTCCGCGCCGTCACCCAAAGCAAACCAATCATTCTGTAGGCGACGACGTAGTTCGTCAAAACGTCCACCCTCTTGTAAAAAGCGAATCATGGCTTGTGTGGCTTCGTCACGGGTGCGCGGACGGCTGGTAGCAAGTGTGGCATTCCCCCCCACCGCAGGGCATGCGCCAAAGTCGGGCGTGGGGGTGGCACGATTAGAGAAAGCAATCGCTGTTGCGGGGTTTGAAAGGGGGCTATTAGGGTTAAACGCCCTTGTAGGCAACACCCCCGCCAAAACTTGCCCTGGTGTCATGGTAGGGAATGGCGGAAAAGTGGGCGCAATGCTAACGCTGGCGGGCTGACAAGATGCCAACAGAATCATCGCTACAAGGGCAAAGATTTTTTTCATTGGGCAAAACCTTTATGCAATGGGGGCATATGCTGCCCACGTTAAGGTTGTCTTTCTGCCCTCATTATAAAGCGTAGACGCAAGGCGTGCTATGCCCTCTCCTACAATATGCTATTCAATAAGCCACTTAAACGCTTCATCTTTCATGTTGGGACTAAAGAAACGCATCGTAATATGGTCTAAGCGAACCAGCTTAAAGAAACTGTTAATTATTGGGCGAAAGGTATCATTAGGGTAAATACACGCCAACATAGCTTGCGGATGAACCTCTAGGCTATTCGACCACTCACGAGCCTTTGTAAATGCGTAGTTAAGAGGCATTGCCCCTGATGTAGTAAAATCAAATATGAACTTTACTTCATCTGTATCTTTCAACCCTTTATAAAGCTCATCCATCACCACCACCCACTCATCTATTGTCTGACGTGATGATTTCTTAAACGCAAATTCATGAACTTGTGTGTCGTCATGATAAATATAGGTGACAAATCCTTTAGATAAAACAGGGGTTATCATAACGCGTGCCTTTATGAAGTAAACAATAGGGTTTCACGTGATATTAGATTAGAGTAACAAACGTTCTTTAACGCAGAATGAACGTTTATCAAATGCTAAACCCTGCCCACGCGCACCCTCCCCTACATTTCTAAACCGTTTGCCCTACAATAGAAAGGTAAAATGAGTTTAAAAACGTTTATAATCCTTATCAAGAGAGGGTATTCACTATGCAATATCGTAACTTAGGCAATGCAGGCATGAAAGTAAGCGCAGTATCACTGGGCGGCTGGATTAACTACGGCGAAAGCAAAGTAGAAGAAGAAACCGCCAAAAAAGTGGTAGAGCGTGCCTACGAACTAGGCATCAACTTTTTTGACCTTGCGGATGTATATGGGCGTGGCAAAGCCGAAATTCAGATGGGCGAAGTATTAAAGCAATATGCCCGTCATACGCTTGTCATTAGCACCAAAGTTTATTGGCCCATGAGTGAAGACATTAACGACCGTGGCTTATCACGTAAGCACATTTTTGAAAGCATCGAAAAAAGCCTTGAACGCCTTCAAACCAGCTACATAGACATTTACTTCTGCCATCGTCCCGACCCCCTCACCCCCATGCGTGAAACCGTAAAAGCCATGAGCGACCTAGTAGACCAAGGGCTTGTGCATTATTGGGGAACTAGCGAATGGAGTGGCGCACAAATTGAAGAAGCATGGGCGATCGCTGACCGCTACGGCTGGAACTTGCCCCAAACCGAACAGCCCCAGTACTCTTTGGTGCATCGTGAATTTGTAGAAACCAATGTTACCCCTGTAACGGGCAAGCGTGGCGTGGGCTTGGTGCCATGGTCGCCTTTGGGTGGTGGCTTGCTAACGGGCAAATATGATGATGGCGTGCCTTCTGGCTCACGGTTTGAGCGCGAAACGTGGGCAAAAGACCGCTACCTTAGCAAGAAGAACATTGATCGCGTAAAAAAGACGAAAAGCATTGCAGACAAGCTAGATGTTACCCGCGCTGCGCTTGCTTTGGCATGGTGCTTAGCGAACCCCAACGTGAGCAGCGTGATTACGGGCGCAACCAAAGTATCGCAAATAGAAGAAAATGTCAAAGCCAGCGAACTGGTCTTAAAAGACGATGTCAAGACGAAGCTAGACGAAATCTTTAGCTACGACTAAACCTACACCATCAAAGGGCGGTGCGCTGGCATTGCCCTCTTTAGCCTCTTTTGTCTGTATTCATCCCTATTTAGAGGACACCCACCATGCACAAAACCACGCCACCCAAAAGCCTCGTTGTCTTATTACTCGGCTTATGGGCGATTTTATGTTTTAACCTTAATGGCAGTTGGTTTATGTTTCAGGATAATTGGCAAACATGGGTGCCTGCCACAGTCAACGCCTATGAGCGATTCCCTGAAGCGATGGGGGGCATGGTCATTAAAAATAGCTACACCCCCCATACTCCCGAAGAATTAGGCTTTTATAGCCATCATCCCCCCCTTATTGCTTGGTTGCCCTTTATCACCACCCGCCTTTTTGGCACATACGAATTTGCGGTGCGTTATCCGTTTGCGGTTTCCATTCTCATCAGCGCGTGCCTTATTTTTGTGTTTACCCGCCGTTTATTAAACGAAAAAGTGGCGTTATGGGCGGTGTTCTTTTGGGGTGTTTCTCCGATGGTGAATTATTTTGGGCGCGTTTTAGGGCATGACCAGCTTGGCTATGTGCCTGCGTTTATGTTTGGGGCAGTACTCCTTAACCATCTTCGTGCGCCCTCACGCTTGCGCCTTGCGTTGCTCATACTCGCGGCAATTTGGGCGGCATGGTCGGCGTGGACAGCCGTCTTTTTCGTGGGCATGTTTGGCGTGGCGGGGTTTTTCTTGGGCAAACGCCCCCAAAAAATCCAGATTGTTGGGATTGGCTTGGTTACGATAGGCGCAGTTGCCAGCGTATTGCTCTTTTATCAGCTTCAATGGGATGGCGCAATCAATAGCATCTTAAACGCCTTTTTTTGGCGTAGTAGCAACGCAACCTATGTTCCCGACAGCGTTTCATTTACGGCGTTTGAGTGGGTTGTGCGTATTCTTTTAGACACGGGGTTTTACGGCACGTTTAGCCTGCTGATCTTGGGCATTTGGGGCGCGTGGGCAATGCGCCACCAACCACGCACCACGCAAATTTGGGTTTGGGCGTTTTTCTTAGGAGGTTTTGCCTATTTGCTCGTCTTTAGAAACGCAGCCTACATCCATAATTACTATAAGATGATTCTGATGCCCGCGTTGGCAATTTGGGCGGGCTTTGTGGTAGTGCGTTTTAAGCGTGG
>DAOTTQ010000087.1:0-1952 GCA_034437555.1 Anaerolineae bacterium
GGATGACCAAAGCCATTGAGGAGGTGAATGGGGATACCGCGTTCACAGCAGGCTTGGATGACATCCGCAGATATACTTACCCCCATAGATAACACATACACCATCTCAAGGTGCATTAGGGGGGCAGAGTGTAGCTCTTGTCCTTTGTGCGTTACTTTAAGCCGTTCATGATACTTGCCGATGTGTGAGCCAAATTGGTCTGCGATAAGGTGTGTGATAATTGCCATGTGTTTTGCTCCCTTAAAGAATACGTTGTTGTTCTTTATAGGATACAAAAAGAAGCTTGCAACTACTGCAAACTCCGCACAATTTCATACCATCCATTGCCTTTTACGGTGTCTTTGCCCACCTGAAGCGATTGCCCCCACATCAGCCACGGCAATAAGGCTTTCAGGTCGCCTTCCCAACGAAACCTGCCCACCATGCCGCCAATGGGGGTATAGGCTTGTGTTCTTCGGCTTCCACTCCATGCCTCGCGCCATTCGGTTTCGTCCATGCCAATCTTTAAGTCGCGCGCAGACTCGCACAGCTTCTCATAGGTTTCGCGCCATTCTGTGCGCGTGTGGGTTTCACCATCGCCATAATGCTCGGATAGCGTTTGGCAACGCTCTAACAAACGCTGTATAAAGGGGAGTGGGGCAGGTTCTCTTAAAAGTTTTTCATTTGCCACAAGGCGCAGCGGCGAAAGTAAGTCAATTACAATGCTTTCGTCGGGGATACGAGGCGCAATTTCTGCAATTCTGTGTGCGGTGACGTGCAGGGTGGGGCTTTTTACCATTTTCCCATGCATTAAATCGCGGGAAATATCTTGGATGGGGCTAAATTCTTCAATCCCCAAAAGTTGAAACTGTCCACGCCCCTTACCCAAGCCAACACCGCCCATTTTTTGCACGGCACGCGCCACAAACGGCAAAAATTCTTGGGCGCGTGAAACAAGGCTAATACCAAAGCGAAAGGTTTGCCCTGCTTCGATTTGGGTTAACAGGGGCGGTTGAATCGTTAGGGGGCGTGGTAAATTGCGTCCTGTGCGGTTGCTTTCGTTTTCTTGTGCCAAAAGCCAGCACACAGGGCAACGCGCTTGATGGTCGGGCGTAACACGCTCAAACGGTTCACTACAAAAATTATCTACCATCACCGTATACAACCCCCCACGCAATGCCGAGCCGGGCTGGTCGCCAAAGAGAATTGTAGATGTGGCACGTACCTTAAATCGTAAGTGTAATACGCTAATGCCTTGCATCAATTGGGTGTGTTGGGCGTAGCTTGTCATCTATACATCCTCATCTTCAAATGCCATCTCACGCTCACCTTGCAAGGGCTTGTCTAATTGTAAACCGTTTTCTTCATCATAGGCTACTAGTGCCACAGAAACAAAGTCATCTTCTTCACGAATCAGTTTTTTGCCCTTTAGCATGTGGTATTGTCCCTGTGTCATATTCACAAAGTACGCCATCGCATCAAAGAAGCGTTTTTCCTCGATAGCGATTAAATATTCTTCGTGATAATCAAGCGGTATCACTTGTCTGCCATCAAAGTTTTCGTAAAACTTTAGCATCAGGATTTTATCGGCAGATTGGTAGGGCTTCATCTGTTCCAAAATACCTTTGAACGTATTCGCAGAATTATCATATTTCTTGTGCCAATTTTCCCGAATAGTAGCATCGTATACTTCTTCTAGCAGGGCAGTCACTTTGGCTTCGTCGATGGGCAAGCCATCCAAACTTTCGAGTGCCTGTAAGCTACGCGCTACCATATCTGCCTCATAGGGCAGTAGGGTTTTTTCGTCATCAGGCTGGCGCATAATATGCACATCGCATAGAGGAGCATTCTTCTCGCGTCCACGATTCACACGCCCAAAGCGTTGGAGCAAGGCTTCTAGGGGTGCGGGGTCACTGTACAAAGTGTCAAAGTCAACGTTGAGGCTCACTTCAACCACTTGTGTGGCGACCACA
>DAOTTQ010000088.1:0-2700 GCA_034437555.1 Anaerolineae bacterium
CCCGCCATTGCATTGAAATAACCCGATGTGTTGAATTGTTGACCATAGGACAATTGAGATAATCCGCCAAAGGCTTGACCTGCCAGCGTAATATCGTTAGCAGACCGAAAAGCTCCAAAATCACCCGCTCTCATAGCTTGGTTGCCCATAGAAACAGAGAACATATTGGATGACGCAACCGCGCCCTCTGTTGCCTGTAGGCGAGGTGCGGAGAGACTGGGATCACCCAAGCTGTTCAAATAGGTTGCGTATTCGTCTGTTTCCGCAACAGTTAATCCGGATGAGCCTAGCGATGTGGAATATCCCACCGCCATATCGAAGACCTTATCAATACCGCCATATTTAAGTCCCAAGTCTTGAACCTTATTGGTAAGACCCTTATCGCTAAACATGGTAAAACCGGGATCAATTGCTTGCCCCATTCTGAATAGATGTTGGAGTTGGACTTCTGAATCTTCTCCGAACAAAGACTCTGAGCGCCCTTTATATATAGACTTAACCCCACGAAATTTAGCATTTTGAATTTCTCGTGCGTTTAATCCCGCGGCTTCGCCTTCTGCGTCTAACCTTTCAATGTCGCCACCACCGCTACGGAATATATCGGTGGCTTTGTTTGCCAATCTGCCGTATGCGTCACCTCGATCAAGGTTTCCGCCTACTGATGCGCCAAACCGTGCGAATAAGTCCCCATCGGCGATGCTATCGAGGTTTCTCCCTGCGTTATCCAAGTAACTTAACGAACCAGCTACGGCAAGCCCGCCTCCGACTAATAACCCCAACGGTCCCGCTAACCCCAAGGCGGCCCCACCCGCTTTAGCGCCAATCATACTCAAAGCGCTTTTCATCAACGCCGAGGTTGCCATGCCCGCGCCGAGTGCGGGTGCCGCGATACCTAGTGCGCCATTTATTCCGCCTGTGGGATTTGCGATAAGGTCATTTGTCCAGCCGTAAGCCAAGTCTACAGATTTTCCGAGATTTCGGGTAGCCTCTGCACGCCGACCGCGCCGTCCCATAATTGTTCCATAAGATCCATCAATCAGTTCTTCACCACTAATTTGCCCACCATAGAACCCTATGGATTGTTGTGTAAGCTGGCTTGATTGATAAGCGTCCATTGCACCCATTGCAGGCTTGCCTAGTACACCCCACACCCGTTGGGCGGCGAACATGTGGTAGGGGTTAAGCGCACTCGCAAGCATAGACCCGCCTGTTACCGTTGCGGATGTGCCTATATTTTTCCCCATACCAGCAAACGCGCCCTCAGTGAATTTGCCGTCTGTCGTTGGCGAATTCCACGATTCCCCAAGAAGAACTTTGTTGCGTTCCCCCTCAGCCCCAAAGCCAACAAGCGCCTTCCATGATTTTTGGCTACGTACCGATTGCGCTTGGTCTGCGGTTTCGCCTAACGCGCCTATGGTATTTTGGATTTGATTAGTTGTTTGATCGTACACATCTCTATCTAAGCTAAATTTTCCGCCAACATTGCTTACTAGCGATGCACCACCAAACCCAACCGCATCAGAGAGTGCGTTGTATTGGGCTTCGGTAATTTGACCATTAACGGCTTGCTCACGCAAGGCAGGAGCCATGGTCGTTTGCAGGTTGTCATACGTTTGAGTCCATGCCTTAAGTGTCTGCATAGACTTATCGTATTCCACCGTTCCCGCTTTGAATCCCTCCGTTAATTCTTTAACAGATTTTGTCAGCCCCTCCGCTATGTTTCCGGTTTTTGGGTCAACAAACGACCGTAAAAACCCAGACGCACGTTCTGTCGGGGCATCGCCCTTAGCGTTGAGTTCTCGCAGTGTATTCAATGCCGACATTTGCATCTTATTGCCGACACTAGAACCGCTACTTGATATATCCTGCATATTATCAGGCATTTTGCGTGTCAGATTGTTGATACTTGTAGCAACAGTGTCCGTTATACCACTAGTAACATTCCTTCTAGCCTTTTTAGCAGTTTCAATCAAGTCAAATGCAGAGTTTGAGAAGTCTCCGATGGCTTTTTCGTTATACGGGGTTAAGGTTTTGCTTTGCAACAGTCCTTGTAGATGAGTGCTTTGAGCAAAGGCAATTGGCGAGATTGACCCGATATTAGCTATTTGTTCCTCGTTAAACCCAAAAGCCGTTAATTGCTCCTTGGGGACGTGCATATTGTATTGAGTGCCTTCCCCTTCGGGGTCACGCCAACCAGCCCCAAACACGCGCTCCACGTCTCTGGTATATTTAGCATCGGCATCCTTCTTCATTTTTGACGGCATGAATGGGGTTTGTTGCGTATTGGCAGACGGTACGGGGGGTGGTGTCGGTGGTGGTGGGTTTGCGATATTCCCCCCGCCAGCGCCAGAAGGTGTGCGCGGATTCTCGTTAGTGACAGTGGAGTCGGGGCGGGGGACTCCATCATTATCAAAGTGATTATCGCCAAGTCCCTGAAGGCGAGTAGAATATTCCGAGTCCGTGGGCATACTAAACGCACCCGTGTAAGGGACTTTTATTAACTTCTTGTTAATTAGTACATTTTCGTCTTTTTCCAAAACAATCTCTTCGTCCGCATCAAACATACCGCGTCGCCGAAAACCCCCCGTTGGCGGTCCCAGATGGCGGGGTAGGATAAAGGGTATAGCACGGTCTTTGCGGAACGCCTTTAGAAAGTCGCTCATAATGGACGGTTTGTTTACAACCCGTTTGGCAAGTTCT
>DAOTTQ010000089.1:0-1511 GCA_034437555.1 Anaerolineae bacterium
CGAAAACTGGCATCCGCAAATCTTCAAAGCCATTGAGGAAGCCAAAGCTGTCGTGATGGTATTAACCCCCGAAGCATTAAAGTCACCGATGGTACGCCAAGAGTGGGTACATGCCCGCCGTGTAGGAACACCGATATTTCCTGTTGCCTTTAGTGATTTATACAAGGAAGTTGATGTGCCACGCTGGGTGCGAAAAGTGGATGCGGTCATCCTAAGCAATGACGTGGTGGGCGCACCGGACAAGTGGCAAACGTTGCTCTCACAATTGCGCCATCCCAAAGAGGCGCGTAAAGTCCCTAACATGGTAGAACCCCTGCCCAATGAATACGTAGAGCGTCGCGAGCTATACGCGGCAATTATCAAGAACTTGCTGGATGATGAGGGAATAAACCCACGCCATAGCGATAAAACCTCGTATGGGGTGACGCTCTTGGGCGAAGGGGGCTTTGGCAAGACGACGCTCGCGCAAGCGGTTGGGCTAGATATCAATGTGAACGAGGTGTTTACCGGGGGCATTCTATTTTCCACCATCGGAGAGAGTGGCGTACAACTTGCGCAAAAGTGGAACGCGATGCTGAACGCCCTCACCGGGAGCGAAGCCACTGTGAGCGACCCTATCGAGCAACTGAAGCTCAAATTGCAGGGGGATGATTTCCTGATTATTTTGGATGATGTATGGGATAAAGCGCACATCGAACCGATTTTGCGCTTGCCTCGTTGTACTTATCTCATCAGTACTCGTGATGATGGCGTAGCCGCTTTGGCAACGCATTCTCCGCATGGTATCGCCGAAATGACGCCAGAAGAAGCGCGTGACGTTCTCATTCAATACATCCCGTCGGATAGACAAGCCCAACTCACCGGTGAACTGAAAGAGGAACTTAAGGCGTTTGGGGGTAAACTAGGCGAATGGCCCCTTCTGCTAGATATTCATGGGTGGGCAATGCGTGGGGAATGCCAGCGCGGAAGCGGCGTGAGTAAGGCGTTAGCCTACGTGAAAGAAGGCTTGCGTGAAGCAGGTCTTGACCCATTTCCACGCGGACAAAGCGAGGATACACAACGCCGAACCCTACAAGGGAGCATGAATGCCAGCCTGCGCCGTTATAGCGAGGAAGAGAAGCAGCGCCTATATGAGCTGGCGATATTCCCGGATGACACGGCTATTCCAGAGGCAAGCGTGCTAAGGCTATGGCGGGGTACGAGTGGCATGGCTAATTTTGCAAGCAAGAGCCTCTTGCGTCGTATTGCGGGACATTTTTGTCGTTTTCGTACAGAAGAAGAAAATACAGCACCTATTGTACGGTTTCATGACAAAATTCGGGAGTATTTGGGGACACAACTGACGGATGCGCCCCAGAAACATAGCGTGTTTTTAGATGCGTATGGTGTTGCCCATTGGTCAGAACTTCCACAAGATGAGCCGTATCTTTGGCGCAATATTGCTTACCACCTGCGCGAGGCGGGCAAGCTGGACGTGCTAGGCGTGCTCTCGCTCGATTATGCTTTCTTGA
>DAOTTQ010000090.1:0-34214 GCA_034437555.1 Anaerolineae bacterium
AACAAAAAGGCGAAGTCTCTATCATAGAGTGCTTCGCCTTTTGCTGTGCTTTATGCGCTAGAGGATATTGACCCCCGCGAGTCAAACCATTCAAACTTGAGTGAGGGTACGTCGAGTACCCCATAAGTTTTGGAGGTTTGTCTTGAACTTACAAAGGTAAACAGCGAGCCGGGATTGACAATAATGCCCGCTTTCCCTCTCATTAGTAATGGCACATGCGTATGTCCTGTTACCAAAACATCCGCTCTTAAAGAGCCTAAGACCATGTTAAGGTAAGTTTCACTAAGGTGGTCGCGGTACATTCCCCACATATTATTTTGGGGTTTGCCATGGCACATATAGAAGCGCGTTCCGCCGATGGTTCCCTGCCAATCTAACGGCAAACCGCGCAAATACGCGACATTTTCAGACGTTAAACCCGAGTACAGCTCGTCATGATTGCCCCTAACCGTGACAATACCTAGCTCACGATGAACGTCCACCACGCGATTTTGCTCCGGACCGCGTCCCACAAGGTCGCCCGCACATAAGATAGAGGAGACGTTGTGATGTTGTTGAAGCTGTTGCAGTGTTATTTCTAGTGCATCCAAATCTCCATGTACATCTGATATAATTCCTATTCGCATAAACTAATGCCTTCAAGCGGTTAACATAAGTAAGATTGTATAACAAGAAAGCCTTTTTCGGTATGCTCTTAGCCCGTTTTTCCGCAATTATTCTGCTGGTAGGAATCGCTTTTACTAGCCATTCTCAATCCTTGCCTTCGTGTTCAAATCGCCCCAAACAAGCCCTTTTACCGCGTGTAACAATGGGCTTTTGCCTAGAGTTGGCTGTGCATCAACCGCAAGAGGGCGAGATGGCATTTACTGCGCTGGCGTTTGCCCCTGATGGCACGCTGTATGCGTCACGCCCTTTGCGTGGGCAAGTGGTCGCCATGACTGATACGGACGGTGATTTGCTGGTTGATAGCCCCCGTGTAATAGCCGAAGGCTTGAATAGCCCTAACGCGCTAGTATGGCATCAGGACGCGCTCTATATCGGCGTAGAGGGGGGCGTGATGCGCTGGCAAGAGGGCATAGTATCGCCTGTTATTGAGGGGCTTCCTGTGGGGGCATTTATGACAAGCGCGTTAGCTATCTATGATGACCGCCTGTGGGTGGGCGTGGGCGCACCCTGTAATCTATGCGAGTTTGACCGCGAAACGTTTGGCGTGGTGTGGTCGTATGCGTTAGATGGCACAGATGGCATAAGCGTGGCGAAGGGCTTGCGTCAGCCGATGGCATTTGCGGTGTTAGAGGGTGCGTTGTACATTAGTGATGTTGCCCCTTATGGCACAGAAAACGCCTTTGATGAGCTAAACCGCGTTGAAAACGGCACAGATTATGGCTTTCCATTGTGCATCACGGGTGATGAGCTGGCGTGCGCTGGCACACAAGCCCCTACATTACGCTTTTTACCCCAAGTTGCGCCTGTGGCGTTTTTGCCGTACGTGGGGCAGGCGTTCCCGCTCTTAGAAGGCAAGATGCTCATGGCAATGATGGGCAAAGCAAGCGCGTCTATCCCAATTGGCTATGAGCTAACCGCGCTGGATGCCACACCCCCCAACCCCGAAGAATGGCAATTTACGCCCATTGCCCCCGTTGACAATAGCATTGTAGATGTTGTGTTGCGCGTGATACCCTCATCATGGGGCGTTTTCTATGATAACCCCACCAGTGAGTATCTTTCACGGCGTGGGGCGGGCTTTTACCCCCATTTATTCTATGGCGTGGCAATTAGTCCTGAGGGCTGGATTTACTTGGCAAGCGGTGGGGGGCGACTTTACGCCCTTAGAAACCTCTAAAAGAAAGCGCATCTTTTACGCGATTTTAACGAGGTTGTGCTATGATTAGGCTAAATTTAGCAAAAGGTAAAACCTCTTTCTATGACGACATTCTTGCTCATTAGGCATGCCACCAATGACTTTGTAAAGACGGGCAAGCTGGCAGGCTGGACACCCAACGTTCATCTTAACGAAGAAGGGCAAGCCCAAGCAAAGGCACTTGGGGAACGTTTATCAGGTGTTCCCATTCATGCCCTTTACGCCAGCCCCCTAGAGCGTACGATGGAAACCGCCCAAGCGATTGCCCATCATCACCCCCACCTGACCCTGCACCAACATGAGGGCATTGGCGAAGTGGACTATGGCGACTGGGAAGGTATGAGTATTTCTGAACTTAGCAAGCGTAAAATGTGGCAAGTGATTCAGGAATACCCCTCACGGGCGTACTTTCCAAATGGCGAAACCATGCGTGGCGTACAATCACGCATTGTCAACGCTGTAGAAGCACTAACGCAAAAGCACCCTAATCAAACAGTGGCGTTGGTGTTTCATGCCGACCTCATTAAAATGACAGCGGCGCATTATTTGGGTGTGCATTTAGATAACTTTCAACGCATTGTCATTTCACCTGCCTCCATTAGCACGGTTCACTTGGGTCATAGTCGCCCTTTCGTGTTTAATATCAATGATATGGCACACCTCGCCACGCTAGAGACGGCGACAACAGAGAAACAAACGGGGAAAAAGCATGAGTAAAACCGAGCTAGAACTTAAGCCAGTAGACTTTATCACCATTGGCACTATTGGGCCCAAAGGGCAACGCATCTTCCACCTTCAGGCAGGGCGTGAAAGGCAATTGGTGACGTTTGTAATAGAAAAAGAGCAGGCATGGGCATTAGCAGAAGCCATTGCCGAACTGGTGGACAAAATCGACCAGCAAGAAGCCATCCAAACCAATGTTGAGCTGGCTTCGTTAGATATGGAACTGCGCGAACCCATTCAGCCGTTCTTTAGAGTGGCACAAATGGGGCTGGCGTGGGACGAAGAACTGCACATGGTTATTTTGGTGGCTACCGAGATGGTTGTGCCACTGAATAGCGAAGACGAACGCGATGACGACCTAGACCTAGAACTAGAACTAGATAACGCAGGTGAGGTACGGATGTGGGCAACGCTGAAGCAAATGCGAGCTTTAAGCCTGCACGCCACCGACACAGTAGAACAGGGCAGACCTAGCCCACGCTTAAACGGACGTATCACCTATTATTGGATGTAAGGTTGCCATGACTAAGCCCATCATTCACACCGCCATTACCCTAGAAGAACTGCTTGAACTGCCCTATAACACCGTGAAAGATGCCTTACTGACGGGGGAAATTACCGAAGAACTGGGATTGATGCGCTTTGGCTCAAACTATACGTTTTTAGTGGAACTTCACACACAAGACACCCGCTTTTTGGCAGTGTACAAGCCTCGCATGGGGGAACGCCCTTTATGGGACTTTGGCGATGGCACACTTTGCCAACGTGAAGTAGCGGCATGTGTTTTAAGTGAGGCGTTGGGGTGGTATTTAGTGCCACCCACCACCCTAACCGAAGGCAGTGAACGGGGCGTTGGTAGCCTGCAAGTGTTTATAGAACACGACCCCGAACGCCATTACTTTACGTTTGATGAAACCCACATCCCACAGCTTAAAAAACTTGCGCTCTTTGATGTCATTGCCAATAACGCCGACCGCAAGGGGGGGCATTGCATCTTAGATAGCCTAGACCGTATATGGGGCATTGACCAAGGGCTATGCTTTAATCATGCCCCTAAACTGCGTACAGTGATTTGGGATTTTGTGGCACAGCCCATTGATGAAGAACACCTAACCACCTTAGGCACGCTATGCGACCAGCTAGAAACGCCCTTGCACGCCACTGCACAAGCTCTTTCGGAGCTACTAGACCCAACAGAGATGACTGCCTTAAAGCGCAGAATAGACAAGCTCCTTAGAGTAAAACATTATCCCTCGCCGGGCGCAGGCGCAGCCCGCCCTTGGCCCCCCGTGTAGTAAAATAAGCCACGCTTGCCCTACGCCATTAGAATCCAAACTTTTATTTTGGGCTGGACGTGCTATCATATTAAAGTTCGAGAAGAAAGTATTGAAGGGAATTACAATGAAACGACTTATTCTTGTGGCATTATTGATGGGTACACTGCTTGCTGCCGGTATTGCCACCAGCGCACAATCTTCCTGCGTTAGCAACCCCGATATTGGCGTAAGCGACGTGCTTAACTGTACGGTTGTTAGTGGCAAGGGCATTGGTATGTCTCGCCGCTATGAAGATGCTATCATCGGTGCTGTAGACATTCTAAAAGCCAGCGGCGATAGCGTTGTGGGCGTTTGCTTAAAAGGTGAAGGCGGCATGCTGTTTAGCAATGGCAATATGTCCTCTCGCATGGCATTTTGGGCATGGTACTATGTTACCAGTGACGGCTTTACCTGCACTAATGTAAGTGCGCCCGGTGTGGTCGTTTTGGTCAGTTTGGCATCGCCACTTGCCTCAGGGCAAGCCCCAGAGGGTGCAACTGGCGCACCAACCACAACCGTAGACCCTGATGCCACCCCCGACCCCAATGCACCCGCAACGACTGGTGCAACCGTGCCTTCGGGAACATTGGTCGCCCTAGAAAATTGTACCGTAGTGACACGCGCTATCCTTAACTTCCGCGATGCGCCTTCTATCAATAGCAACGTCAAAGACCTCGTCCCTTATCGCTCTATCCTAAATGCGGTGGGCAAGCAAGGAGCTTGGTTTAATGTGGTGTATGGTAATGATAATGGGTGGGTTGCTGCCAGCCTTGTCAATACACGCGGTGCTTGCTAACCTAAGCTTTTTACCCCAAACATGGGTGATATGATGTAAGCATGGTAAGGGAGGATGAGGCAAAAAGTGCCACACATCCTCCCTTTTTATTTGCCCCGTTTGCTATAACCACGTCTTTAGAGATGTGCTTGTGAAATGGGGGCTTCTTTGGTACACTTTTGGTTGTAGCGATTGTGTCAAATTGAACAAGCGAAATGGCAATAGGGCGAACTTTATGGAGATTCCACGTAATAATCAAGAACCGAGTGTAGTACCAAGCCTTCCCGTTATCGTCACCTTCTTTGTGTTGGTGATGTTTGGCGGTTTCTTGGTGTCTCTTTTAACTCCTGTCATTCTTCCGCAACAAGCCTCACTTCAGGCGCGGAATACTGACGGACTGGTACAGCTTTTACTGTTAATTGGTGGTGCAGTTTTCTTCTTGGTACAGGGTTTATTGGTATATTCCATCATCCGTTTTAGGGCAAAACCTAATGATACAACGGACGGAGCATCGTTTCATGGGAATACCACACTAGAGATTGTATGGACAATTATCCCGTCCATTATTGTCTTGGTGCTGGCGATTCTTAGCTATCAAGTGTGGGTCACCAACGAAACCGCGCAAGAAAACGTGAATTTCGTGAATGGTGAATCCATTGGCGTGAATGCCATTGGCGCACGCTATGCGTGGACGTTTGAATATAACACCAACGTTCCACAGCCACTTGCCGAAGGTGAAACCCTAGCAGAAGGGCAACAAGCCTCCACTGTTAAGGTATCATCATCCAACTTGCACACTTATGCAGGGCAGCATGTTAAGATTGACATGGACACCAAAGACGTGATTCATTCATTCTGGGTGCCAGCCATGCGCGTGAAGCAAGACCTTATTCCGGGGCGTACAACTACAGTTCGTTTCGACCCCATCGCCACTGATGAAGGCTTCTTGTATCGGTTAGATGAGGACGGCAACCGTGTGTTGCTTACCCCCGAACAAGCCAAACTATCCACAGAAGAAGCTGCCGCACAAGGCATAGGTAACCGCTTTATAACCTATCGCGTGGTGTGTACAGAGCTTTGTGGTGCAGGTCATGGCAGCATGTACACCGAAATTGTGGTGCATGAAAACGAAGAAGCCTATATTGCGAATTTTTATAATCGCACTGTAGAAGCCGTGTTAAATCCACCCGATGACCCTGTGTTGCTTGGGCAAGCCGTTCTTGCTAGTGGTGCATACCCCTGCTCTAACTGTCATGTTCTCAATTCGTTGGGGTGGGCAGGCTTGGTGGGTCCCGCACTGAATGGCATTGGCGACCGCGCTAGTAGCCGTGTGGGTGGCGAAACAGGTGTTGAATACTTGGTGCGGTCCATTGTACAGCCTAATGAGTATTTGGTCGCGGGCTATGGTGTGGGTCAAATGCCTCACTTTGGCTATAGCGAAGATGCCCCCGCCAGCATTAGCGGTGCGTACAACCGTATGCCCGAAAGTGACTTGATTGGCATTGTTGCGTACCTGTGTTCGCAAGTAGAAAGTGGCGAAGCCACCGATAGCACCTGTGAGCTTGTCACCGACGCAGCAGGCGAGCTAGACGAAGAAGCCATTAAAGCACAAATCGAAGCCGTTACAGCGACTTATCGTAACTTGTTTGAATAAATTCTCGGTCGCCCTCATCCCATCGAACCCATAGGGTGAGGGCAAGTGTGTTTCAAAAAACCATCTGTTGTTAGCAAAGAAAGGTTTGTTTAGCGATGGCAACAATCTCTGTACCCGTAGGGCAACGCGCCGAGCCACAACGCAAGATGGCATCGCTGGCGCAATATCTTAGTTGGTCAGGCGACCACAAAATTATTGGCGTGCAATATGGCATCACTGCGCTTTTGTTCTTCCTTATTGGTGGGGCATTGGCTTTAGGGATTCGTTGGGAATTACTTACACCCGACCTTGACCTAATGGCAGACGGCACCGCCTATAACAGCCTGTTTAGTATTCATGGCACTGTCATGATTTTCTTGTGGGTTATTCCGATGTTTGGCGCATTTGCCAATTACATTATTCCGTTGCAATTGGGCGCAAAAGACATGGCGTTTCCATGGCTAAATGCGTTTGCGTTCTGGCTTATTCCCCCCGCAGGTTTCTTGCTTTTGGCAGGTTACTTGGTAGGACAAGCAGAAGCCGGCTGGACGAGTTATCCCCCACTCTCGACGCTTTTTAGCAATGATGGGCAAACGATTTGGGCAATGAGTATTCACCTTTTGGGCTTGTCGTCCATTGTGGGTAGCATTAACCTCATCGTAACCATCCTCAACATGCGCCCTGAAGGCATGACGATTTGGAAAATGCCCTTGTTCTGCTGGGCAGTGCTTGCCACAAGCCTGATTGCCGTGATGGCAACCCCCTTCTTGGCAGGTGCGCTTACATTGCTCTTGCTAGACCGTGTGGGCGGTACGGCGTTCTTTGACCCCGCGCGTGGTGGGGATGTGCTGTTGTGGCAAAATGTATTCTGGTTCTATAGCCACCCTGCGGTATACATCATGGTGCTGCCGGGCATGGGTATTTTAAGCGAAGTGTTAAGCGTACATGCTCGCAAGCCCATCTTTGGGTATCGCATGATTGCGCTATCCAGCATGGCAATCGCGCTCATCGGCTTTACGGTGTGGGCGCATCATATGTTCACTAGCCTTCAGCCCGAATTACGCATCCCCTTTATGGTGACCACCATGATTATTGCTGTGCCAACGGGTATTAAAATCTTTGGTTGGCTTGGCACAATTTGGGGCGGCAAAATTCGGTTTACCAGCGCAATGCTCTTTAGCTTGGGCTTTTTAAGCATGTTTGTCATTGGCGGTATTAGCGGTGTGATGTTGGCAGCCGTGCCGTTTGACTATCAAGCCCATGATACTTACTTTGTGGTCAGTCACTTCCACTTTGTGCTGTTTGGCGGTAGTGTGTTTGCCATCTATAGCGGTTTATACCATTGGTATCCCAAAGTCACGGGGCGCATGATGGATGAACGTATGGGGCGGATTCACTTCTTTACCACCTACATTTCGTTCTTCTTTACGTTCTTCCCACAACACATTGTGGGTATTTTGGGGATGCCCCGCCGTGTCGCTGTTTACGACCCCGCCTTTACCAGCTGGAACGTTCTCATTAGCCTTTCGGCATTTGCCTTGGGCATTAGCACCCTCATCGTGCTATACAACTTGGTGTGGAGTTTCTATTATGGCAAGGTGGCAGGTGCAAACCCGTGGCGTGCGCTAACGCTAGAGTGGGCAACCACATCGCCTCCCCCTTCATGGAACTTTGACGAAGAACCTATTCCGTTTGAAGACCCTTATGGCTATGGTTCGGCGGCTTCTGCAGCTTATTTAGATGCTATTGACCGTACTTTTGGCTTGCCCGAACCTAATACAGGCGGCGCAATGCCCCGCACGCTTGCCCCAGCCCCTAGTGGCGACTAACGGGTAAACGTCACCCTTGCTTTCTCTATTCCAAAAGGGCGTAATTTTTATTACGCCCTTTCGCGTGTATCGGGTTGTTGCGTCGCCCTTTTTTCAAAAATTGCCCTTGTCAAATGGATTCGGGTTTGCTATATTAATGGACGTAAAGCGCGGGTGTGGTTCAGTGGTAGAACGTCTCCTTGCCAAGGAGAAGGTCACGAGTTCGAGCCTCGTCACCCGCTCACATTCAAAAAGAACCTCTTACACCTGTAAGGGGTTCTTTTTTATTTGTGTGCTGTGCGTTTCTTTTTACTCTCTAGCCTATCAAAAAGGGTCTACACTTAATGAACAGTCAAATGACACAAAAACAGGGTTACGTTCTGTCATTACTTGTCTTTTTAGGGGCATTAGCAGGTTACTTGCTCATCTCCCGCGATATTGTTCACAAACCCTCCATCGCCCCGTATTTCATCAACCTTGCACAGGCTTTTATAGACGGCAATCCCTATATTTCTATGGATGCTACCAACCAATACGACCTTATTTACTATGGCAACTTGTGGTATGTGGCACAGCCTCCCCTGCCCGGCATTATGCTTATGCCGTGGCTGTGGCTGTTTGGCACAGTGTCGGATGTGTTGTTTAGTGTGTTTGTGGGTGCAATTAATGTTATGCTCTGTGAGCGCGTATTGCGTGTTGGTGTGCCACAGCTAGGGCTATGGGCGCGTTTGGCATTAACGGCGTTCTTTGGCTTTGGCACAGCGCATTTGTATCTTACCAGTATGGGGACAGTATGGTTCTTGGGGCAAACGTGCGCGGTGCTGGTAACGTGGCTGTTTTTAAGTTTTTCTCTGCACAATCGCCCATTCTTAGCGGGAACTGCGCTAGGGTTGGCGTTGATGGCACGCCCAAACATTGCCTTTGGGGCATTGGCTTTTGTGGCGGTGCTGTGGGCAATCGAAAAGCGTGAGGAGGGATGGTTACGCCGTGTGATTTTGTTCTGCGTGCCATTGGCGTTTGCCTGCCTCTTTTTGGGGGCGTATAACTTGATACGCTTTGACAGCGTAACAGATTTTGGCTATAGCTACCTTAACGACTCTGAAACCATTCGCGAGCGCAGGCTGACCTATGGCAACTTTAGCCCAGCGTTTTTACCCGAAAACTTATACATTGCCACCATCAAGACTCCTGCCCAAGTTAACCTTAATTGCCTAATAGACCCGCAATGTGCCATTGTTATTCCTGACTTGTGGGGAACGGGCTTTTTATGGACAAACCCGCTCTTTTTAGTGGGCTTGTTGGCGTTACGTTCACGATTATTCTGGGCGGTGGCGGTGGGAACGGTACTCATCTTGTTACCGTCGTTGATGTATCACAACACAGGAAGCGCACAGTTTGGCTATCGCTTCTTGCTAGATGCGTTGCCGTTGTGGATGCTGGCAATTGGCATGGGCGTTACGCGAATCGCACAAAAGAGGTGGTATAAGCCTGTTTTGGGGATTGGTGTGAGCTATAGCCTGCTGGTCAATATCGTGGGGGGCATGTGGTTTATGAGCCAGCTTATCCCCCCCCCGCGCTAGGCATAGTCTGTAAGAACGGCTCGCATCTCGGCTTCTACGTCATCTGGCACAGTTAGGGCGCGTGTGCCACGTGCCAAAAAGTCTGCGATGGCTTGTTCACCATCTGCACCCCCACAGGCGCAACCCGGCTGGTCGAACCATAAAATTTTGCGCTCGTCATAATCAACGGTTGCGCCCATAGTTCCGCCACTATCTTCATCGCGCCACATCCAAGCATCTTGGGGTTTCATTGTGTGTTCCTTTGATTATGTAAACGAGTCTCTTGTGTTTTAGATGGGTTGAGAAGGGCAAATCGCACATTTCTATACCAACATCCTACCAAAAGAGGATGCACGCCTGCGCTTCTTCAGAACTGTTATGCCAAAATAAGCGGTAAAAACGATTGCGCTTGATATTGCGTTTTGTTGTGTCCCTTGCTATAATACGTGCCATCATAGGGGAGAGGTCGCATAGTGGCCTAGTGCGCTCGCTTGGAAAGCGAGTAAGGGCGAAAGCTCTTCGTGGGTTCGACTCCCACTCTCTCCGTTGATTAATGCAACGCCTTACAGCCTCTGTGAGGCGTTCTTTTTTAAGTGGCTCATCCTGCTTACCAACCGCATTAGGGACGCAACGCATGACGCTTTCTAGCCCAAACTCCACCCTCACACCTTCTTCATCCCCCTCACCCTCACGCGCTTCATCACGATGGACGTTTGCGCTTATTCTTGCGCTTGCCATAGGTGTGCGTTTAATTGGGGCGTGGTTTGCACCCCATCCGGGTATTAGTGACTCTAACCACTATTACAACCTTGCCAAAAACGTCTCTGAGGGGCGCGGGCTGGTGGTGGACTATTTATGGCATTACCACTATTCCCACGCCGATATTACCCACCCCGAAGATTATTGGATGCCCCTTCCCGCGCTATATCCTGCGTTTACCATGCTATTCGTCCCCAACAATTTGTTTGTTGCCCTATTACCCAGTGTGGCGTTTGGGGGGGCAGTGGTGGCGTTGGCGTATGGGGTGGCGTGGGCATTGGGCGCATCGGAGCGCGTACGCCAGCTTGCCATGATTTGCTTGCTGTTTTTGCCCGATTTGATGCTCAATTCGGCACGCACTGATACCACCATCTCTTATGTGTTCTATATGGGATGTGCGATGGTGTGCTTTTACTTGGGCATTAAGCAGCGTCCCCTTTGGCTATTGTTAGCGGGGGTGTGTGGGGGCTTGGCGTATCTGACACGGCAAGATGCCATCTTACTTTTGCCTTCGTTTGCGGTGGCGTGGGTGGGGGCGCGTTTCTTGGGGTATCGGGTGGCGTGGCGATGGGTGCTTCTGCTGCCTTTGGGCTGGCTTTTGGTGGTATCACCCTATCTATACCGCAACTATAGCTTGTTTGGGTCGTTAACGTCTAATGGGTCGGGGCGCACGCTCTTTATGACCAGTTTCAATGACCAATTTACGTATGGGCGCACCCTCAATTTAGAGCATTACTTGGCGTGGGGCATCCCCAACATTCTGGCAAATATCGCCACGATGGCACTGGCAAACGTGCGAACCATTGTGCATACGCTGGATGTACTATTGCCGGTCGTGGGGTTTGTAGGCGCGTGGGGCATTATTGCTCATAAAGACCGCGAGAAGGGCTTAATGTTTTTGCTGCCGTTGGTAATGGTGCTGGCATTGCTGGCGTTTTATACGGTGGTGACCCCGTTTCACACGATGGGCGGTAGCTTTAAGAAAAGCTATCAGTTCACGTTGCCGTTTTGGGCGTTCTTGGGGGCGTATGCGCTAGACCGCTATGTACAGCCCTCACGGATGGCAATGGCATTTGCCGTCATTGGCGCAATGGTGGCAGGCATGAACGCTTTCCAACTGGTACGCACCGACTTTGACGCATCGAAACGCTTTAATGACAGCGTGATTGCCCTAGATGGACGTTTACAAGACGTGGGGGATGTTAATGGTGATGGCGAAATTATCGTGATGACGCAAGACCCCTACATTCTTAATTATCATGGCTACCGCGCCCTGATGTTGCCCTCTGACCCCCTTGACATGATTTTAGAGGCAAGCTATCGCTATAATGTGGACTATATTATTTTGCCCGCCAACCGCGAGGCACTGAACGGCTTTTATGATAATGAGCAACAGGACGCGCGTCTAACATGGCTAGAGGGCGTTGGCAATTATCAACTTCTCGCAGTGCGCCCCATCCTCCCTTAAGCCTTTTTTGTGGCACTTTTCGCATTTCTTTAACAGTCCTTAATACAAATAACATTTTTATGTGTTGGTTTGGGCGTTATAATGAACCCTTCTTAACTTAACCCCTATCTTTATTAACGAAGGCTTTATAACAATATGACGGATATATCACTTTCTAACGTTGCGCCTCGTCGTCAGTGGATAACAGACTTTTCTAGTGGCATCATTATTGGCTTTGTGCAGGTGATTACTGCCTTGTCTGTGGCAACGCTTATCTTTAGCACGCCCCAAGCCTTGCCCTATTTGCCCTATGGTGTGGCGATGGTTCTCATTACAGTGTTGGTGCATCTTTTTGTCATGGGCGTGCTTGTCCCATCTAAGCGCATTGTCACCAAAGTACAGGACAATGTGTCGGTGTTGCTGGGCTTGGCGGCTGCACAAGCGTATATGGTTGTGCCACAAGATCAGGTATTTGCCACACTATTCGCCATTATCTTCGTCACAACGTTGCTGGTGGGCGTGGGCATGTTCCTTATTGGCTACTTTCGGCTAGGCGATTTGATGCGTTATGTGCCGTACCCTGTAATTGGGGGCTTTTTGGCGGGGGGCGGATGGCTATTAGCGCAGGGCGCAATTACTAGCATGACTAACTTGCCCTTTGACCTAGTGACGCTTCTTCAGCAAGATGTATTGTTACAGTGGGTGCCGGGCGTGTTATATGGTACGGTGTTGTTTTTTGCTATTCGCCAAATTAAGCACTTTTTAACCATGCCTGTGATGATTGTGCTAGGGCTGGTGCTGTTTCATCTAGTGCGCGTCTTTGCAGGGCTGTCGATTGATGAAGCCATTGCGCGTAACCTGCTAATTGGCAATCTAAACGCAGGCGTGGCGTTTTACCCCTTGCCCCTTGATGCCGTTGCTAACGCGAATTGGGGCGCGATTTTAAGCCAAAGTGGGAACTTGACGGCAATTTTTGTGCTGACAGTGATTATGCTACTTCTAGGCATTAGTGGCATAGAGATTGTGCTTCGTAAAGATTTAGACCTCAACCATGAGCTACGCGCTTCGGGCATTGCCAATATCTTATCTGCGCTTTTGGGCGGTGTGCTAGGCTATCGTAGCATTAGTCTCACAACACTCAACCATCGTCTGGGCGCGCGCGGACATGCCACTAACATCATCACATTTCTCATTTGTGGGGCGGTTTTGTTGTTGGGTGCGCCCTTGTTGGTTTATGTGCCAAAGGCGATGCTGGGGGGATTGTTGCTCTTTATTGGGTTAAGCCAGCTAGATGACTGGGTGTTCTCTGGGTTAAAGAAGTTTAGTACCGCTGATTTTGTGGTGGTTTTAATTATCTTGGTCGTTATTGTTTCTACGGGCTTCTTAGAGGGCTTGGTGGCGGGGCTTTTGTTGATGGTCGCCTCGTTCTTAGTCAATTACAGCCGACTAAACATCTTTCAGCATGTGTTAAGTGGTAGCGAAACCAGCAGTAATGTCTTGCGAAATCCTCACCATCGCAACGTTCTAAGGCAAGAAATGAGCGAAGCCTATATTCTAAAGTTGCAGGGGTATTTGTTCTTTGGCACAGCCAATAAAATTTTACGGCAGTTACAAACTCGCCTCCACCAAGACCCCCCATTGCGCTTTTTAGTGCTAGACTTTAAGCGCGTATCTAGCCTAGATTCTTCGGCGGTCTTTAGCGTAAACAAAATTGCGTTTCTTGCCGAATCTAAGGATTTTTTGGTGGTCTTTTGCAACCTTACGCCTGCCATTAAACACAGCCTAAATAACAGCGGGCTCGCGTTTGAAGGGCGCTTTGTTGAAAGGATAGACTTGGATAGGGCGTTAGAGTTCTGTGAAACCAGCATCCTAGAACGTGAGCAAGTGACTTCTATGCACATTGTCGTTACATTGCCACACTTGCTTTATGAGAACGGCTTTAGCAAAGTCCAAATTGAAGAGTTTAAGGGCTATACGGAGCGTGTGCGCCTTCTTCAAGGAGATGTTCTCTTTAGTCAAGGACAGTCTTCGGATGCGATTTACTTTTTAGAGGTAGGGCAGGTGTCTATTTACTTGGGGCAATCTGGCGAAAAGAACATACGGCTACAAACGCTTACAATGGGCAATTTGGTGGGCGAGCTTGGCTTTCAGCTTCAGATGGTTCGCACAGCCTCTGTGGTGGCAGATACAGAAACATGGCTGTATAAGCTAAGCCGTGAGAGCCTTGCCCTTATGGAAAAAGAAGACCCTCAATTGACGCTTTTGCTAAAGGACGTGATGTTGCGTGTTATAGGGGAACGCCTACGCGATAATAATACGAAGCTCTCGGCATTAGAGGCACTCTAGCATGTGGGCAAGTCTTGTGACAAGGGGTGAATGTGCTACACTCTTGGACGATGCACGCGGGTTATCTCATCGTAAGAGGACACAATGGCAACAAACATCAAATATCTATGGGCAGTGGTTTTGCTGGTGTTGGTGGGCATGGGGCTTAGGGCGTATGAACTAGGCGCAATGCTAGACATGACCAACCTTGACGAAGCCTACTATGGGCTAGATGCGGTTTCATTGCTAAACAATCCGCGCCTTACGCCCTTCTTTCCACAAAATTTTGGGCGCGAAAGCCTTTGGATGTATTGGGTTGCGCCCTTTCTTGCTATTTTTAACCCCACAAGTTTTGGCTTACGACTGCCTGCCCTGTTTGCGGGCTTGCTGGCGCTGCCTGCCATGTATGCGCTGGTACGCCAAATGTTTTCACGGCGCATTGCGTTTTGGGCGGTGGCGTGTTTGGCGGTGCTGTATTGGCATGTTCACCTTACACATATCTCTTGGCGCGTCATTTTATTTCCCACGATAGGCATTTTGGCGTGGGCAGTGGTGTGGCGAGCGCATGCCAAGAACACGCTAGGGCTTTGGATAAGTGGTGGCTTGCTGATGGGCGTGCTGGGGTATACCTATTTTTCGGCACGCACGTGGCTGGCGGTGTATGCCGTGATGCTGGTCTGGTGGTTTATCACACAGGCGCACCAACGTAAGGGCATTCTTTGGGCGGGCATTGTGACGATGCTTACGCTTACCCCTCTGATTCTGTACACGCTCACCACCGTAGAAGCCAGTACCCGCGCCAACCAAGTGCTAGTTACCGACCCCGTACAAGTGCTTCAGAACGCGCTGGCATGGTTGCCGATGTGGTTTATCCAAGGACCGCTTGACGAGATTCATGGGGTTGTGGGTCGTCCTATTTTAGATATCGGGCTAACGATACTCTTGTTTGCGGGCATCATTGGCTTTTGGAGCTGGCGCAAACACCGCGATTTGCTGTTGTGGTGGGTGCTTACGGTGGGTGCCTCGCTTGCGCCTGCCGTGTTGAGCGATGATGCCACACATCTTCGGCGGTCTTTTGGCTTAATTTTGCCGTTGGTCATGCTGTTAGGTGTGGGCGCGTGGTGGCTAGAAATACGCTTGCGCCGTTTGCGTGTGCCTTCGGCAATGGCGATAGGTGCGCTGGTGCTGTCGTTGGGCGTGTCCGGCGTAATAACCGCCACTGACTTTAGCCGATGGGCGCGGAGTGGCAAAGCCTATACGCTGATGGATCAGTTTTTCTATCGGATGATAACTCACCTAGAAACCGAAGCACCGCCCAACGTCCCGATTTATTTTTCGCCGTATGCGTACAATCATCCCGTGTATAACTTCTTAAAGTGGAAGATTGGCAATCGTCCACAAGGCACATTTGAAGCCTATGATTGTCTGGTGCTTCCTAATGCAGAAACGGTACTTTATGCCAGTTCTGCGCTGTATGATTTGCCCCTTAACCAGCAAATTGCGCCATTTGTGGATGAAGTGACATTGTGGCACGCCGAA
Organism: Anaerolineae bacterium; assembly: GCA_034437555.1. Taxonomy (GTDB): domain Bacteria; phylum Chloroflexota; class Anaerolineae; order Aggregatilineales; family Phototrophicaceae; genus JANWYT01. The sequence continues at coordinate 15,746 of DAOTTQ010000090.1, forward strand.
GCCGACTATCCCGATGATGCGCCCCGTTATGCCGTGTATCAGGCAAGCCCACGCGCCGAACTTTTTGAGGGATGGGACAACGCTGGCACATTTGAGAATGGCGCACAGATGCGCTTTATCAACGATGCAACGCTGGTTGCAAAGGCGGGTGAGGTGGTGTGGCTTAATGTGGCGTGGCGTAGTGATGCCCCCCAAGACCGCGCTCTTTCGTTTTTTGCCCACGTTTATGGCAACCCAACGCCGTATGAAGGGGGCGCATTGTGGGCGCAAACAGATGGGGGCATTTGCCTTAGCCATCCGCCGTTTGTATGGCGCAATGATGAGGTGACGGTGCAATTTGTGGGCGTGCAATTGCCCCAAGACCTGCCTATTGGCGACTATGACATAGCCATTGGGGTGTATGACACACTAACATTGGAGCGCATTGGCGTACTATCGCCCCTCCAACCCAACGCTTACATCGTGGGGGCAACGTTGAGGGTGGAGTGATTGAGAACACACCTTATCAAAAATGGAGAAAATCTGTGAGCATTTTAACGAGTGGTTGAGAAATGGTAAAACGCCTATTCATTAAACGACCTTCGTGGCAACAAATATTGGTTTGGTCGGTAGGGGTGTATACGCTATTTCGGGTGTTGGAGTTGCTTGTTGGGTGGCGATAGGGGCTATATGGTGGAGCATCTTTCCTAAAAACAATCAGCGTGATTGGTTTTTTGGGAGAAATCTTGCCGTTAACGAATACCCTAGAATTTGGCGTTTTCGCGATTATTCTTTTAAGCGTTTATATCGGCTATCGACTAGGCACGCGCGTTAAAGCTAAAGAGATGTGGAACGAATAGTGCGGATACTCATTTAAGGGGCGCAACATTTACGCCCCTATGAAGCCTTGCATTACCGCCGCTTGCTACCATCGTTAAAGATGCCTGTCGGGTGGCATCCCCGTGAGGCGCGTGCAGATTCATTCTCTAGACCTTCAAACTCTGCCCAAAACGCATCATCTGGCTCATACAGCACCACTTCGGCGTACCCCTGCACAATCAGTTCGCGGTTTACAAACGTATCACCCACGTACACATAGCGCAATAACCTGTCAAAACGGTCGGTCTCGCTAGTATCTTTCACAAGGCTTACCGTTTGCCCCTCTACTAAGGCTTTGTTGGCGTTGGTCGCATCCCGATAACACGCCTCATCACGTTCTGGGGTGTTTACGCCCACATAACGCACGCGGTATGTGATGCCGTTCACGTCCACGTCAATCGTATCGCCATCAATAACGTTCACCACACGCCCCACTTCATCGGCACGTGGCGCGCTACCCCCACCGCTACTATTGCCATTGATAGATGTCGTTGTTTCTAGCCCGTCACAAGCACTTAGCGTAAACACCAGCAATAATGCCACTAATCCGTGTTTCATGGTATAAAACCCCTTCGTTGGATATGATAAATAGAAACGCCCATTATATAGGATGCAGAACGCCATGACGATACAAGCCTATGCCAATACCAGCGCAAAACAGCCCGTCACACCCTTTAGATATGAGCCAAAGCCGTTAGGCGCACAAGACGTTGACGTTAAAATTACCCATTGTGGCGTGTGCCACAGTGACCTTCACCTTGCGGATGGTGACTGGGGCGGAAATTTTCCGATGGTTGTTGGGCATGAGGTCGTCGGGATTATTCGTGCGGTAGGTGATGCCGTAGACCCTAGCCGTGCGGGGCAACGGGTGGGCATTGGCTGGCAACGGGGCGCGTGCCTAGACTGTGAGTATTGCCTTCATGGCGAAGAAAACCTGTGTTTTGCCAGCGAAGCCACTTGTTCAGGGGGGCATTATGGCGGGTTCGCCGATTCGATTGTGCTGGATAGTCGTTTTTGTCACCCCATCCCCGACGCGCTCTCTAGTGTGAACGCTGCACCTCTTTTGTGTGCGGGTATCACGGTATATTCGCCCTTACGCCGTTATAACGCTAACGCGCATACACGGGTGGGCATTGTGGGTATTGGTGGGTTGGGGCATTTGGGCGTGCAATTTGCGCGTGCCATGGGCTGTGAAGTGACTGCATTCACCACCAGCGAAGGCAAAGCCGAAGAAGCGCGCACCTTGGGGGCGCATCATGTGGTGATTACCACCCAAGCCGATGCCCTACGTAAAGCAAAACGCTCGCTAGATTTGCTGATTGTGACGGTTGCTGTAGAGCTGGATTGGCACGCTTACGCTCGCACGTTGCGCCGTAATGGGACGATGTGCTTTCTGGGCGCAACTAGCTCACCTGTTAATGTGCCTGTGGACGCGCTTATTGGCAACCAATGGCAAATTACTGGCGGAAGCATTGGCGGACGCGCTGACATGCGCGAAATGCTGGCATTTTCGGCACAGCACAACATTCAATCATGGACAGAGGTTTTACCCTTTAGCGAAGCCAACACCGCCCTAGACCGCCTTCGTAAAAACGATGTGCGCTATCGTTTCGTGCTAGAATGGTAATTACGTTTGAAGGTAAACAGTTTTTAGACCGTATTCAAAACGATTTGATAAGCCTGTGAAGCGAACTATTACGCTTGGTGGTGGTCAAAAGAGTTTAGAAAACTTGTGCTATTCTTATTTCGTAAATGGTGTTTATGTGCTATGATAGAGCTATAAATTACACCCTATCTGACCGATTAAGAACAGGGTTATGCCATGGTTTTCAAAGATGATGACGACAACGATCTTCGTTATGAAAAAGACGACGATTATAATGACTATGAAGACGAAGACGATGATGATGATGACTATGAAGATAAAGACGATGATGATGATGAATCGTTAGGGTCTTCGTCCTCTGGCAGTAAATTCGGCGTTCAAGGATTCAATCGTTCTGGAAGCAGTAGCTTGCCCGGCAGTCGCCCCGCAGGAGGCGCGTCTGCGCCTAGTGGTGGTGGTAGCTCGTTCAATCGTCCATCGGGTGGAAGCACCCCTTCGGGGAGCAGTGGCGCGTCTTCTAGCGGAAGTAGTTCTTTTAGTGGCTCGCGCTTTGGCAGTAGCACATCAGGCAGTGGTTCTGGTACATCAGGCAGCGGTTCTGGCACATCAGGCAGCGGCGCGTCTTCTAGCGGAAGTAGCCCTTTTAGTGGCTCGCGCTTTGGTAGCGGTACGTCAGGCAGTGGTTCTGGTACGTCAGGCAGCGGTTCTGGCACATCAGGCAGCGGTTCATCAGGAAGTGGCACGTCATCTTCTGGCAGCGGTAGCTCGCGCTTTGGCGGTGGCACGTCAGGCAGTGGTTCTGGCACATCAGGCAGCGGCTCATCATCCTCTGGTAGCAGTGGTGGCGGATTTAATCGTCCAAGTGGTGGCGGTTCTGGCACATCAGGCAGTGGTTCATCAGGAAGTGGCACGTCATCTTCTGGCAGCGGTAGCTCGCGCTTTGGCGGTGGCACGTCAGGCAGTGGTTCTGGCACATCAGGCAGTGGTTCATCATCCTCTGGTAGCAGTGGTAGCGCGTTTGGGGGCAGTCGTCCTAGTGGCGGCACTTATGGTTCACAATCTGCCGATAAAAAAGATGACAAACCCGCCGATAAAAAAGATGAAAAGCCTAGTGGTGGCGGTTTCTTTGGTGGCTTGCGTGGTGGTGCATCTGCTGATAAAAAAGATGACAAGAAGGATGCCAAGCCCAGTGGCGGTGGATTCTTAGGCGGTTTGCGCGGTGGCGCATCTGCTGACAAAAAAGATGAGAAGCCCGCCAGTGGTGGCATTGGTGGGATGTTAGGCGGTTTGCGCGGTGGCGCATCTACTAATAAGCCTGCTGACAAGAAGGACGAAAAGCCCGGCGGTGGCGGTTTTATGTCACGTTTGCCGTTTGGCAAAAAAGACGACAAACCCGCCGATAAAAAAGACGAAAAGCCTGCCAGCAGTGGTGGCGGTGGATTTAATCGTTCTTCTACGGGTGGTTTTTCCGCACAATCTGCCGACAAAAAAGATGAAAAGCCCAGTGGTGGCGCATTTGGTGGTGGCTTTGCTAAGTCTGCGGGGGCAGCGGCAACCTCTAGCGGAAGCAGTGCCTCAACACCCTTTGGAAACAAAGGTGCAGCCCCCAAAGCAACACAAGCACAAGCCAGCAGTGGCGGTGGCTTAACTTCGATGATTGGCGGTATTTTTGGGCGCGGTAAAACCGAAGCACCCAAGCCCACCAGCCGTCCGAAGGGAACCAAAACCCCCACGATTGACACCAGCGAAGGCTTAACACTGGATAACTGGCTGGACATTATTGGCATTGGTCTACTGTTCTCCTCGCTCATTTTGCTTGCCAGCGCGATGAGTGCGGAACGTGCTGCGATTAGTGGCGTTTTAGAATTTTTAGGTGAATTGTTCGGTTGGGGCGCAATTGCCGTTCCCCTTAGTATGATGGGTGTTGGGGGTTGGCTGATTGTACGGCATTTTGGCGACCAAGCCCCCACCCTAGACCCTATTCGGTTGGCGGGCATTATCTTGTCGTTTATTGCCACCCTTACCCTTTTGCAATATGTCGAGTCGTTTAGCTATCCACCCAATATGAACTGGGATTTGTTGCAACTACGCCTACAGTATAGCTATGAAGTTGACCATGCAGGCGGTGGTGCAATTGGTTCGGCGTTGTACTTTGCGCTTGTTACCAATGCCACCGAAGTGGGCGGTTTCTTTGTGATTTTGTTTGTGTTGCTCATTTCCTCTATGCTCATCACACGCTCTACGGCTTCGGAATTGGTTGGCATTGGTGTAGGAAGCTGGCGGAGCTATCGCACATGGACACAACATCAAGCCGTAGCTAACCGCGCTAGAAGGCAACTTCGCGCCCAAGAGCTAGAAGCCGCCAAGCCACAAATTACGGTTAGCACACCCGAACCGCAAGCCTTGCCCCAGCCTGTTCGGGCGGTGGCGGCATTGCCTGAAGGGGACAGAGGGATTCGCCTAAACGTAGGCGGTGAAGCGCAAACCATTGGCGCACCTCCCCCGATGGTAATACAACAACAGCCGACAGTGGTTTATATTCCGATGGCTATGCCCCCCATAGAACAGCCAAGCAGTGGGGGTTTGTTTAATCGTAAGAATGCGCCTGCTGCGCCAAAGTCCGCCAGTGGCGGTATTTTGGGGATGTTGGGGCGTAGCAATAGCACCCCCCAATCCCCACCCCCGCCGCCGTTGCCCATGACCCCGTTGCCGTTGGATGATATGCCATCAGCACCGCCCAGCGTGGCGCAAACTGCCAGCGTACAACCTAAACCAGAACCAACACCCGACCCTGTTTACACGCCTCCGCCCGCGACGTTTACGCCCGCATCGCGCCCTGTGGCTTCGTCACCGTTCCCGATGCTGGATGATGACGACCTAGACGACGACTTGCTAGACGATGAAGATGATGGAGACGTAATTGCAACGCCTGCGCCATCACCCTTTGCAGAGCGCACAAACAGACTTAACGAATTGCGCGGAGGCAACACTGCCCCTGCACCGCAAACGCCGAGTACGCCCGTCTATACGCCACCGCCAATGCAGCCGTCTGTACCGCTTTCTGAAGATATTCCGCAGATGCCCGCCGCGTATCGTAGCGACTTTTCGTTGCCACCCCAGAAAGAAACCCCCATGCAAGCCAAGCCCATGTTTGGCGGTGGTTTTTCGCCTTCACAGTTGCCTTCGGCACAGCCCACCAGCCAGCCCATGCAACAATCGCTTTCAATTGCCAGCCCCATTACCAACCAAACGCGGGCGCGTGCCGTATGGAAAGCCCCTGATATTCGTACCCTTTTGGCAAGCGGTAGCGAACAAGAATTTGACCGCGAACTGCTCTTAAAGCAAGCTAAAATTATCGAGGACACGCTAACGAGTTTTGGTGCAAATGGGCGCGTGGTAGAAATTAACACGGGTCCGGTGATTACGCAGTTTGGCGTTGAACCCGATTATGTGGTAGGGCGCAATGCCAAAAAACAGCGCGTTAAAGTGGGCGCAATTGCCGCCCTCGATAAAGACCTTCAGTTGGCATTGGGTGCAAAGAGCATTCGTGTTGAAGCCCCTGTTCCCGGCAAGGGGTATGTGGGTGTGGAAGTGCCAAACCGCGAAGCCTCTACGGTGCGCTTGCGTGATGTGATGGAATCATCGGGCTTTAACAAGCACAAAACACCCCTTGCCATTGCGCTTGGGCAAAGTGTTTCGGGCGTTCCCATTAGTGCCGACCTTGCCAGTATGCCCCACTTGCTAATTGCAGGGACAACGGGTTCGGGTAAATCAGTCTGCGTGAACGCGGTTATCACGTCCATCATTGCACGCCACAGCCCCGAAGATGTGAAGTTCATCATGGTAGACCCCAAGCGTGTAGAATTAACGGGCTATAACGGCATCCCTCACTTGGTTGCTCCAGTGGTGGTTGAACTAGAGCGAATTGTGGGCGTGCTAAAGTGGGTAACCCGTGAAATGGATGACCGCTATCGTCGATTTATGGATGCGGGCGCACGTAATATTGAAGATTACAATAAGCACCGTGACCCCAACACGAGTGAGAAAATGCCGTATATCGTCGTTATCATTGACGAACTCGCCGACCTGATGATGCTTGCGCCAGAAGAAACCGAGCGCACCATTACGCGCATTGCGGCGTTGGCGCGCGCGACAGGGATTCACTTGGTCATTGCCACGCAACGCCCCTCGGTGGACGTGGTAACGGGCTTGATTAAAGCGAACTTCCCAGCACGTATTGCGTTTGCGGTGGCGGGTAGTGTGGATAGTCGCGTTATCCTAGACCAGCCGGGCGCAGAACGCTTGCTAGGGCGCGGTGATATGCTTTACCTTAGTGGTGATTCGCCCGCTCCCTTGCGTTTGCAGGGTGTGTACGTGAGTGATGCCGAAATTCAAAATATCGTGCGCTATTGGAAGATGCAAGCCATCAGCCATGATGTGACTGCACCCGCACCCCTCACAACATCCGTTGCGCCCGACAAATCGGTTAACCCTGTAATGCCCCGTGGCGAGCGCGTAAAAACGCAAGCTTTCTGGGATGCGGCAGGCGCAAGCGCTGCACCACGCCCTGCACACACGCCTGCTAGTGCAAGGGGGGACGTTGATTTTTCGGTGTTGCCTGCGCGTGGTGGCGGTGAATCGCTGTCCGATGATGTGCTAACCGGCGACAACGGCGAAGATGATGAAATGTACGAACAAGCCGTAGAACTGGTACGCCGTTTAGAGAAAGCCAGCGTTAGCTTGCTGCAACGGCGGTTACGCATTGGCTACACACGCGCCGCCCGCCTGATTGACGTGATGGAAGCCAGAGGGGTTATTGGTCCCGCCAAAGATGGCAGTTCAAAACCGCGTGACGTGCTATAACGATTTTTGCGTGTTTTGGGATATTGGGCGAACCATGGTTCGCCCGTACGAGAACCTCACCCTAAATCTCTCACCAAAAATTAGAGAGGGACTTTTAACGCCCCTTCCCGCACTGCTTCGGGAAGAGGGATGTTTTTCGCGTTTATCCGCCAGCGATGGCGTTCACTACTTCGGCTGCCAAATGATACCGCCCATAAGACGGAATGACGTATGCGCCTTGCACATACGGGCGTAATTGCGCCATTATTTCTTTGGCAATCTTCACGCCTTCTTGGGAGGCTTGGTCGCCTGCATCTTCTAATCGCTTAAAGATGGGGTCGGGGATGGTGATGCCCGGCACTTCGTTGTGCAAAAATTGCGCGTGCTTAACGCTATACAGGGGCATCACGCCCATGAGTACGGGCAAATCAAACGCCTTGCCGTTAATTTCTTCGTAGCGTTTCAAAAAGGCTTCCACACGGGGCGGGTCATATACCGCTTGTCCCAATGCAAACCCACTTCCCGCACTGAGCTTATTGCCCAATACTTTAATTTCGTGGTCTAGGTCATCGGCTGCCATATTCAGCGCACACCCTACAAAGAAATGTGTGGGCATCCCGATGCTGTTGCCGCCCATGTCCTTGCCTTCATTAAAGCCGTGTGTAATCAGGTCTATCAGCTTAGACGGCACGATGTCATAGGTATCGTTGGCATTAGGATAATCGCCAATTTTGGTGGGGTCGCCCATCGTCACAAAGAGGTTTCGCAAGCCTAGCGCATGCGCTGCCAATAAATCCCCTTGTACGCGCAAGATGTTTCGCCCGCGTGTGGGGAAGTGAAGCACGGTATCCATACCCACTTGTGTTTGCAAAAAGTGTGCCATGCCCCACGCGCTCATCTTCATCCGCGCGGCTGGCGTGTCTGCCACGTCAATCAGGTCTGCGCCTGCATCACGCAACAAACGTGCTTCGCTAAGGATTTTTTCTATCATATAGCCACGAGGGGGAGTCATTTCTACGGTAATCGTAAACTCGCCCTTTTCTAGGCGTTGGGCTAGGCGTGTGGGGCGCAATGTAGAGGCGTGTTCATTTTCAGAGGGCAGGTCTTGCACTTGTAGCGCAGGGGTTGCCTCTTTGCCACTGTCTAGCGCGGTACGCATAGCGCGAATATGTTCGGGAGTTGTGCCACAGCATCCCCCAATCAGTTGTGCGCCAATGCCCTTAAACGTAAGCGCGTATTCGCCAAAGTAATCTGCTGTAGCCGAATACATCACGCGCCCCCCAATGGCTTCGGGAAAGCCTGCGTTGGGCATGGCAGCAAGGCGTGCGTCGGGCGTGGCACTTTGCATCACAGATAAAATTTGTGAGATGTGCATGGGGCCCGAACCGCAGTTTACGCCAATGACATCTGCGCCTGCTCTAAAAAGGTCATTTGCCACTTGGGCAGCCGAATCGCCAGTATACGTTAAGCTATCTGTGGAAAAGGTCGCCATTGCCACCACAGGCAATTGGGGGCTAATCTGGCGCACTACACCCAACGCCAAACGCAACTCGTCGGGGTCGGCAAAGGTTTCTAGCACAATTAAATCAACGCCCGCCTGGATAAGCGCGTTAATTTGCTCATAATACGCGGTTTGAGCATCTTCATGAGATAGCTTGCCATAGGGCTTAATGCCCACGCCAAGCGGACCCACCGCGCCTGCCACATATACGATGCGTGCGCTATTGGCAACGGATTGCTTTGCTAGCGCAACGCCTGCTTGGTTAATGCGCGTTACGTCATCAGCATAGCCATGTTCTGCCAGCTTAAAGCGGTTTGCGCCAAAGGTATTCGTTTCTAGGATGTCTGCGCCTGCCATAATGTAATCGGCGTGGATGCCTTCCACCACATGCGGATGGGTGAGGTTAAGGCTATCCAAACAGCTTTTTATAGGAACTTGAGCGCGTTGCTGAAGCATTGTTCCCATTGCACCATCCAAAAGCAAAGGCGCACCACTAGCGAGGCGTTCTGAAAATGAGGGTGTCATAGTGTCTCTCTTTTGGGTGAACTACCCATTTATACAGAGTGGAATGTGAATTGTGCATTATAGGGCATTTTGATTTAAGCGCAAAGATACGAAAACCAATTGCCTGTTTTGTATGCCTCAACAATCATGAAGGGTGTACAATATCAAGTGCTAGACAAAAAGACCCTTTTTGCGTCATAATGATTACAATGTTTGAATTTTTTTGAAGGGATAATTTACACATGACTGCTTCTGTTACGCCTATTCCACGCGCTGATGTGCCTGCAGCGCAAACGTGGAACAATGAGAGCGTTTTTGCCAGTATAGACGCATGGCAAGCCGAATATGAAAATGTAGAGAGCATGTTGGCAGAACTGGGTGGTTTTGCTGGGACACTCTCACAAAGCGCATCCCGTCTTGCGGATTGGCTGGACGTGCAACAAAACTTGATGCGCCGTACCACCAAACTGTATTTTTATGCCATGATGTCCACGTCTGTAGATAGCAATAATAACGCCATTAAAGCTCTTACAGGGCAAGCCAGCGGTCTTTATGGCAAAGTATCGGCGTTTGTGGCGTTTGCAGAACCCGAAATTTTGACGATGGGGCAAGAAAGTGTTATGTCGTGGATAGACAGCGAACCCCGTTTGCACGACTACAAGCACGAATTTGAAACCCTGTTTAGAATGCAAAAGCACGTCTTAAGCAAAGAGCTAGAAGAAGTGCTAGGCTTATTGAGAGACCCCTTTGAGGGCGTGGAAAATATCGCCAGTGAGCTAAGCAACAGTGACCTTAAAGTGCCAGATGCCCAAGACAGCGCAGGCAACGCCTTTACTGTGACACAAGGCACACTGCAAATTGCCCTACAAAGCCCCGACCGCGCCCTACGCCGTAGCGCATGGAACGGCTATAACGACGCTTATCTCAGCGTCAAGAACACCTATGCCCAAACGTATCTTACCAGCGTAAAGCAACAAACCTTTGTTTCTAAACTGCGTAATTACAATAGCGTGCTAGAAATGAAGCTCTCGCCCAATAACCTGCCCTTGAGCGTATATCATAATCTTGTGAGTACGTTTAAGAACAATATCAAAACGTGGCATCGTTTTTGGGATGTAAAACGGCGTATTCTAAAGCAAGACACGCTACAGCCCTATGATATTTGGGCGCCGATGGCAAGCCAAGAACCTGTTGTGAGCTATGAGCAAAGCGTGAATTGGATTAGCGAAGGTATGCGCCCCTTAGGGGATGATTATGTTGGGGTACTGCGTAAGGGCTGTTTAGAAAACCGTTGGGTAGATTATTCTATCAACGATGGCAAACGGCAAGGCGCGTTCTCGTATGGTTCTTATGACACCATGCCCTTTATCATGATGAGCTATGATGATAGCTTGGGGGGCATGAGTACGCTGGCGCATGAGCTAGGTCATAGTATGCACAGCTACTACACACGCGAAACACAACCCTACGTCAACAGCCAATACAGCATGTTTGTCGCAGAAGTTGCCAGCAATTTTAACCAAGCCATGACCCGCGCCCATTTGTTTAAGACGCGCACAGACCGCGACTTTACGCTGTCGCTCATCCAAGAAGCCATTGATAACTTCCACCGCTACTTCTTCATTATGCCCACGTTGGCACGCTTTGAATATGAAGTGTTTAGTCGCGCCGAAGCAGGCAAGTCGCTGACATTGGACTTTTTACAAGAAACCATGAGCGAGCTTTACGCGGAAGGCTACGGCACCACCATGACCGATGACCCCGCCCGCACTGCGATTACATGGGCGCAATTCTTGCACCTGTACGAACCCTACTATACGTTCCAATATGCCACAGGCATTAGTGCGGCGCACGCACTGGCGCAAGACATTTTGGCAGGCGATGAAGATGCACGTCAACGCTATCGCAAATTCTTGGGGCTAGGTGGGGCAGTGTATCCCATTGATGCGCTAAAAGTGGCGGGTGTGGATATGTCTACACCCGTTGCCGTAGAAAAAACCTACCAAGTGTTAAGTGACATGGTAGACCGCCTAGAAACCTTAGTGGAAGAATAAACGGGGTTTTTCAAAGTTTCCTCTTCCCGTGTAGTATTTGGGAGAGGGCTAGGGTGAGGGCGTTTTTAACGCGCAATGAACCCCTTTTTTCTTTGCCGAATAGGTCATTAAGCCCCATTATAAAAAACGCCCCATTCATTCATGGGGCGTTTGCGTGATAGCCCGATGCTTTGGCTTTGGGCAAAGACAGGACGCTTACGAACTAGGCGATTCACCCAGTCGGTCTAGGGCTTCTAATGCGAAGCGTCGCACGCCGTCATCAGCATCATTGGTGGCAACCTTAAGGGCGTTACACGCGCTGGCATCGCCAATTTTACCCAGTGCTTTTGCGCTGGCACGTCTGACCGCCACGTTATTATCAAAGAGGGCTTTTACTAGCCCACCCACTGCGGGCTTGCCAATGTTGATGAGTGCGCCCGTAATTGCCATCCGCAAGAACATATCGTTATCGCGTAATGCGCCCAATAGTACAGGCACAGCACTCTCGGCTTCATCCCCAATTTTGCTAAGTGCCATTGCCGCCAAGTAGCGCGTGCCGGGGTCACTTTCGCGTACCAACTCGGTTAAGTGTGGTACAGCAGGGGCGTAAGAAACTTCTCCCAAGAGAGAAATGGCTTTGGCGCGAGCTTCCTCGTCGCCATGTCTTAGGCTTTCAAAGGCTTGTTCAATCATGTTTTCATCCATAGTGCGATGTTATCCTAACGATACTCATTAGACTGATAAGGTCTCTTTGGGCTTACGAAATACACCAGAAACGCTAACACACTTCTATCAAAAAAGCCCTTACGCAGTTGCCTTACACAATGGCTTAAAAAGTGGGCGCGATACATGAACATACGTGAAAACAGAGGAAGATAGGGCAATTTAGCAAAACCGCCCCATCACAAAAAATCGCTTATTTATTGGCGCGGGCAGCTTTACGGGCAAGCGCGGCAGCGCGGCGGGCTTCGGCTTCATCCCCAGGTGCGCCAGCATCACTAGAGACGCTTGCGCCTTCGGTTACTTGCACCAAACCCCGACGTGCTTTGTCCAGACGGTTGGCACGTTCACGCCAGACGGTAACGCTGGCAAGGGCTTCGGGGTTATCGTGGTGGTCGCTTAAGTCCTCTTGCGCCCCAAGATACACTACGCCAACAACGGTTAAGAATCCCGCTAAAATGACAAAGAGTAACACCAAAATGCTAAGTGACATCTCTAAACCTCCTGAAAGAATTTAGTGCTATTATAACGAATTTTTCTGAATTTTATGTAGGGAGAATGCGCGTTTGTCGCAGTTGCCCTATAATCTTCACAAAGGGCATTAGGCGATTTTGGTTTAATGCGACGTTTCTATATGCTAATCAACAGGGAAAATGACAATGGATAATTCTACCGCAACGCTTCTGTTTTATTTGGTGGTGATGGCACCCAGCATTTTGTTGGGATTTTACTTTGCCCGCACCAAACGCTTTAGACCTTACCACCGTGGCATTATGACGGCTGTAACTGTTCTAAACTGGGTACTCATTCTTATTATTATGGTTGGCAGCTACAGTGGCAGTATTGCTTATGCCACAGACCCCACCACGACAGATACCAGCGCATCGCTTCGGTATGGTATTTTACCCACACTGCACCTCATTACAGGGGGTATAGCCCAATTACTAGCGACCTACTTGGTGCTTTTGATGTGGACAGAGGACTTAAAGCTAGAGCGTTTATTGCCATTCCGCATTAAAAACATTAAAACCCCCATGCGCCTTACAATGGGGCTATGGCTAACAGCCATTTTATTGGGTGTGGCTATTTATGCGATATGGCGCGCACCCGCTACCGTAGAAGCACAAGATACAGCCATTAGCACAGAACAACCCGCAGGCGATGCCACACAAGACCCACTCTCCACAGAAGAAGCAACAGGCGATGCTACTGAAGAACCTGTTGCTACAGAAGAAGCCCTCGGAGATAGCACAGAAGAAGCCGTTTCTACTGAAGAAGCTGAGGCATCTTCCACAGAATCTCCTTGAAGAGCAGGTGACGATAGCGACCCCGTCACCACAGAAGAACCCGAAGATGACAGTGACAGTGGCAGAGGTCGTGGACGTGGTCGCGGTGGCGACGACAGCGACGACAAAAAAGACGATGATGACAAAAAAGATGATGACGACTAATCGTTTTTATCAGAACAGACAATAGCAATAAAAAAACCGCCATACGCATATTGTGTGTGGCGGTTTTTTGTCCCCGGGCAGAATCGAACCGCCGACGCAAGCCTTAGGAGTGCTTCGCTCTATCCACTGAGCTACGGAGACGTATAATAAGCCTTTATTTTACCAAATGTGTGTACCCAAAGAAAAGCCCACGATGACCCAACCTACCCCCATCTTATTCGCTTCGTGGTATGTAGGCATGGGGGGCGGTGAAACCAGCCTCCTAACACTTGCCAAGCACCTAGACCCCACACGCTACACCCCACACCTGCTCTTACCCCATGAGGGCAAGCTCTCGCAGGCATGGCGCGAGGCGGGCTTTAAGGTGCATTTTTTGCCGTTTAGGGGCGCAAGCACGTTCTTTGTGCCTGCGGTTTGGCAACGCTTCCCCATTGTCGGGCGCATCGCCGACCTGATTCAACGTGAGAAGATTGGGCTAGTGTATAGCGATTATCACACCTTGCCGTATGTAGTGGGCGCGTGCCGTAAAGCGAATGTGCCTCATCTGTGGGCGGTATGGGGCTGGTGGTTTCAGCCCAAGCTTTGGCAGAGGGCGTTCTTTAGGCAGCAACACACACTGGCACATTCCCAAAGCATCCGTGAGGGCTTTCTAGGGAATCCGCCGTTTATGCCTAGTGAGCGCATTGATATTGTGTACATGGGCGTAGAAACAGAACGCTTTCATCCTTTGGTGGATGGCGCATCGCTTCGCCAAGAGCTAGGCATTGGCGCAGATACACCCCTCGTCAGTATGGTGGCACGCTTTCAAAGTGTTAAAGGGCATGAGGTGTTTCAAGAGATGGCGCGAAGTGTGGCGCGTGCCATGCCCCAAGTCCAGTTTATTGTGGCGGGCGAAGAAACCTTTGGCGTAAGCGCAGACCAAGCCTACCGTGACAACGTCCTAAACGAGGCAAAAAATGACCCCTTGCTAAGCGAGAGACTCCATTACATTGGCTTTAGAAGTGATGTAGAGCGCGTGATGGCGTGTAGCGATGTGGTGGTGTGTGCCAGCGACTTTGAAAGCTACGGCATGGCAATCATCGAAGCGATGGCATGTGCCAGACCTGTCGTAAGTACCAATAATGGCGGTATGAAAGAAACGATTTTAGAGGGCGAAACGGGTTACCTGCTTGCCCCGCGTGACGCAAATGCGATGGCAGAACGAGTTATTGAGCTGCTCAAGAACCCCACATTACGGCTACAACTAGGAGAACGCGCCCATGCGCGTGTTAATGCCCTATTTTCGGCGCGTGCCACAGCCCAAGCCATGATGACACGCTTTGACCGCTTGCTTAATCGGCTTTGATAAATGTTAGGCGCATATTGAGGTTGCCGAGTGAAATTTCATCACCCTCTTTAAGCACCGTTGGAATTTGCGATTCTAACCGAGAGCCGTTTAAGAGTGTGCCATTACGGCTGCCCAAGTCAATCACATAAAACCCACCTAATTGACGGCGTATAATGGCATGACGACGACTAATGCCTAAACGATATGCGCCATACGGTGTTAAGTCCACTTCGGGTACATAATTTGCCACTGCATCACTACGCCCTAGCGTAATTTCTGCGCTCGCTACCACCACCACAGGATTAGAAAAATCAGCCACATCAAGCTCAAGGTGTGTTATCTCGGTGGGGTCGTCCTCTGATGAGGGGTGAGTGGCTTGTTCCTGACGGAGTTTTTCTTGAAGCATTCGCATCGCTTCCATTGCCTCTTTGGCGAGGTCGCTGGTCGTGCGCCCTTCAGATTCGGGTAGTAATGGCGGATTTTGTGGGTTATCAGTCATTGTTTGCGCTTACTCTGTCTGTTTAAGATTAAGGATTTATCATACAGACCTTATTCTAACACAACTTTCGACATTTTATAACGATTTCATGAGATGCGCGTTGGAGTGATTGCATCTGGCTTGTAAAGTGGCTATAATAGAACAATTGTACACTTCTTTCAGTAAGTTCCTCCTTCAAATCATCGTTCATCAACCAACAGGGCAGCAATGTATGGCGGATAAAATTGTAGTGCGCGGTGCGCGTGAGCATAATCTCAAAAACATTAACGTAGAAATCCCTCGCGATAAACTAGTCGTGTTAAGCGGTCTTTCGGGTTCGGGCAAGTCCTCATTAGCATTCGACACTATTTTTGCCGAAGGGCAACGCCGTTATGTAGAAAGCCTGTCGGCGTATGCGCGACAATTTTTGGGCTTAATGGAAAAACCCGACGTTGACCAAATCGAAGGCTTAAGCCCTGCGGTGTCCATTGACCAAAAGAGCGTCAGTAGCAATCCGCGCTCTACTGTGGGGACAGTCACCGAAATTTATGACTATTTGCGCCTGTTATATGCGCGTGTGGGCGTGCCTCATTGCCCTACCTGTGGTGAGCGCGTGGTGGCACAAAGCGCACAACAAATTGTAGAAGAAGTGCTACACTTACCCGAAGGGCAACGCCTCCAAATTCTTGCGCCCATCATCACAAACAAGAAGGGCAACCACGAAAAAGCCCTAGAGGATTTGCAAAAAGGGGGCTTTGTGCGCGTGCGTGTAGACGGTGACATCCGCGAGATAGAAGAAGGCATTAAGCTAGACCGCTATGTGATTCACAATATCGAAGTGATTGTAGACCGCTTAGTCATTCGTGCCTTTGACGAACCCGAAGGCGAGGACGCGCAAGCCTTTCAAACGCGCCTAACGGATGCCGTAGAAACCGCGCTTAAAATGGGCGAGGGCGTGATTATCATCAATAACATCACCGACCCCGAAAAACCCACCGACACGCTGTATAGTGAGCATTTGGCGTGTGTGAACGGACACGGAAGCATTCCCGCCATGGAACCGCGCACGTTTAGCTTTAATACGCCCAGTGGGGCTTGCCCCGATTGCCAAGGCTTGGGCTTTAAGCTAGAAGTTGACCCGCTTTCGGTGGTACCAAACCCTGAATTGACGGTAGCAGAGGGCGCAATTAACGCGAATGGCTGGAACGTAGACGCAAAAAATGATGGGTGGGGCTGGACAATTTTTAAGGGCTTATCGCAAGCCTATAAAATCCCGTTGGATGTGCCATGGCGCACCCTGACCCAAGACCAGCAAAACATCTTTCTCTATGGCACAAAAGGCGCAAAATTTAACGTGCATTACACCAATAACAATGGGCGTGAGCGCGTGTACCAAACCACCTTTGAGGGCGTACTAACCAACCTAGAACGGCGTTATGGGCAAACCGAATCGGACGGGATGCGCGATGTCATTGAACAATACATGATAAAAGTGGCGTGTAGCACCTGTGGCGGTCAACGCCTGCGCCCCGAAGCCCTCGCCGTAACTATTGATGAGCGCAATATCTACATCATTAGCACCATGACCATTAGTGATCTGGTGGTGTGGGTGAATAGTTTGCGCGGTGAGGATGGCGTAGAAGCCCGACTGAATCGGCGTGACCAACAAATTGCCCAGCAAATTTTGAACGAAATTCAGTCACGGGTGGGCTTCTTAAACGATGTAGGGCTAACGTACCTAACGCTATCACGGGCGGCTGGCACACTAAGCGGTGGTGAAGCGCAACGCATCCGCCTTGCGACCCAAGTGGGCAGTCGTTTAACGGGTGTGCTGTATGTGCTAGATGAACCAAGTATCGGCTTGCACCAACGCGACAATGCGCGCCTGATTGGTACGCTCATTGGCTTGCGTGACTTGGGCAATACCGTTTTGGTGGTAGAACATGATGAGGACACCATGCGAGCCGCCGACCACCTAATAGACCTAGGACCCGGCGCAGGCGAACACGGCGGTTATATTGTGGCGCAAGGCACACCCGAAGAAGTGATGCAGGTTGTGGGCAGTGCCACAGGGGATTATCTATCGGGACGCTTTATGATTGATGTACCAACACAACGACGCAAAGGCAACGGGCATTTCTTAACGATTCACAATGCCACAGAAAACAACCTTCGCAATGTGACGGCACAAATTCCGTTGGGTGAATTGGTGTGTGTGACGGGCGTAAGTGGTAGCGGTAAATCCTCGTTGGTGGTAGAAGTGCTGTATAAACGACTGGCACAACTCATTAACGGCAGTCGGGAACGTCCGGGCGCACACGAGCGCATTGAGGGCGTAGAAAAACTAGACAAAATCATTAACATCGACCAAAGCCCCATCGGGCGCACCCCCCGAAGCAACCCCGCCACCTATACCAAGCTGTTTGATGAGATTCGCACGCTCTTTGCTGCCTTGCCCGAAAGCAAAATACGCGGTTACAAAGAGGGACGCTTTAGCTTTAATGTGAAGGGCGGACGCTGTGAACATTGTGATGGGCAAGGGCAAATTAAGATAGAGATGCAGTTCTTGGCGGATATTTATGTGGATTGTGAAGTGTGCCGTGGCACGCGCTATAACCGCGAAACGCTACAGGTGCAATACAAGGGCAAGAACATCGCCGAAGTGCTAAATATGACCGTAGATGAGGGCGTAGAGTTCTTTTCTAGCCAGCCTAAACTGGTCAATAAACTGGCAACATTGCAAGCGGTGGGCTTGGGGTATATTCGCGTTGGACAATCTGCTACTACGCTAAGTGGGGGTGAGGCGCAACGCATCAAGCTAAGCCGTGAGCTATCCAAACGCGGTACAGGGCAAACGCTATATTTATTGGATGAGCCAAGTACAGGCTTGCATGCCGTAGACGTTAAACGCCTGATTGATGTGATTCAGCAATTGGTCAACCAAGGCAATACGGTGGTGGTGATTGAGCATAATCTGGATATTATCAAGGTTGCCGACCACCTGATTGACTTAGGTCCGGAGGGCGGAAGCGGTGGCGGTGAAATTATTGCTACCGGCACACCCGAAGAAGTGGCAAACATCGAAGGAAGCTATACAGGCTATTATTTGCGCCCACACCTTGGCATTAAAGAAAGTGTAACGCTGTAAC
>DAOTTQ010000091.1:0-1905 GCA_034437555.1 Anaerolineae bacterium
GTCTACATCCATGTGGAAAATGTGGATGCCAGCGTCCAGAAAGCCATTGAACTTGGCGGCAAGGTCATCCACTCCATGAACAAAGAAGACGGTAGCCTCATGTTCGCCATTATCCAAGACCCTGTGGGTGCGGTCATGGGACTGATGACAGCGTAAGGAAAGCAGTACCTCGTAGAAAAAGCAGTAAACCGATGTAGGGGTTATGGCTTGCCTAACCCGTGCTGAAGGCGATACAAGGGTGATATGCACGGATTGAATGAATGCAATCCCTATATCTGTTTACTGTTTTCACGGAATTGCCAGTCTCTCACGCGCTAAATCCACACCCAACCATAAGGCGGTATAGGCTTGTGGGGGCATCATGGTGTGCAAGTCAGATGGCAAGGCGGCGAGCAATGCTTCGTCACTAGCAATAGGCACTCGCTCAATGAAGCCATCTTGTGTTTCGCTGTGTGTGTTTAAGGGAGTGAGGCTGTTGGGCGCAGTGATACGTGTCCACCATTCAGGATCACGGATGAGCAGCAACGCGCAAATTTCAGGGCGTAACGTCAACAAATTAACCGTGATGCCTGTCAGGTGCAAGGAAGCCTCACCGCGTTGCATCATGGCTTGCAAGTCTTGTACTGCAGGATGGGCATAAATCCACTCAGAATCCCCTGTGTTATCTTCGGCGGCACCAAATAACTCCTCCAAATATTCACGGTAAATATGTTGCGAGATACGCCATCCACTAAGAACAGCCTCAGCATGTGTCGGTTGGAAGATAAACGCAGGCAACACATGATAAAAATTAGGATCGGTGGCGTTACGGTTGCTACGACGGGCGAGAATAGCGCGGTATGTTCCACTGTCGTTGTAGACCACCAGACACGCTCCCCCAATCGTTGCGCTGCGCCCTGCCCCATGCCACAACGCTTGGGAAACATTCACGGTGCGGTGCATCTGGCTGCGTAATGGCAACCGTATGAGTTTGGTTTCCAGCGTTTGCTTAAGTTCGTTTTCGAGAGCGCCACTCGTGGCAAGCATGTCATAGTAGCGCCCCATTTGCCCATGTAAAGTGAGAG
Organism: Anaerolineae bacterium; assembly: GCA_034437555.1. Taxonomy (GTDB): domain Bacteria; phylum Chloroflexota; class Anaerolineae; order Aggregatilineales; family Phototrophicaceae; genus JANWYT01. Next base: position 1,065 of record DAOTTQ010000091.1, read on the forward strand.
GATGCTGTTCGAGATAGTGCAAGGAATAGGTAATACCGTTGAATACATTGCGTCCGCTATTTTGCAGCGTGTGTAGATAACCATAATCATAGATAGGCGCATCGCTAGGCGTGTCTAGGGTAAGCGTCCCCATAATGCTGTCAATGTCGTCTACTTGTTGGGGTTCGGGCGGATACACCACAATAGGATGTTTAACGCCGTTGCGCGTAAATACATCCGCCCCGTAAAACTTGGTCAAGTAAGCCGTCGCTTTGTTATAGGAATCAGGGGTCATGCGATGATTTTCTTGCTTGCATGAAGTACCGTATTGACGCGCACAAAGCCACACGCTTCGTAAAAAGCGATGTTGTCGGCTTGGTCTGCCCCTGTACACACACTGGCTTCTTTCATACCGTATACTTTCATGCGGCGTAAGCCCTCTAACATTGCGGCACGTCCTAACCCCCGACGTTGGAATTCTGTGCGCGTCCCTACAGGTTCAAACTCCCCTTTGAGCAAGAATTCATCGCGCCATGTCATCGCAAACGCAACAAATTGTCCATCGGGCGCAACCACGACCACATCCCCATCCTTGCGGTACATGGGCGCCGTGGTCATAAATTGGTGATAGTAGTCCGAAGTCATGCGACTGGTTTTGATGAACGCATCTAGATGGACAGAGGCACGTTTATCGGCATATAGCGTGGTCATCTCTTCGAGAAAATGGTAGCCCTCTGGCAATACAGGCATCGGCAATTCATCGGCTAAATCTTTTTGAAAGTAGGCAAGATAGTCCTCAAATTGGTAGCCGCGCTCCTTAAATACTTCCTGTAAGCTGGCGTTATTGGCGAAGATACTACCT
>DAOTTQ010000092.1:0-4248 GCA_034437555.1 Anaerolineae bacterium
ATACAGGTTAATGAGGGTTTTCATGCCCGCCACCAAAAACGCCCCACTGCCACACGCCGGGTCTAGCAACGATAGCTTGGGCAAAATGTCTTGTAGCAACAGTCGGCACAATTTAGCATCCATGTGGGTATAAATTTCGCCCATATCTTTATAGGTGCGTTCACTTTGGAGGGTGTTTACTTTCTGCACAACCACCGCATAAATGGTTCGCTCACACAGGTATTCTGTAATTTCTGGACGCGTATAATATGCCCCAAACGCCTTCTGGTTAATGTACTTCTCAAAGATATACCCTAGCACATCGGGGTTAATTTCGTTGTCGTTGCCCCCAATAGTGTCGTCAAGATGCCATGAATACCTGCCAAAAAGCGTTAGCACTTCTGCAAATGCGCCATCTGGAATGGTGGTGTTGGGGTACTTAAGCTCTAAGCGATGGGGCAAAAACAGCCCGCCATTCAGATATTTAATCTCACCCAATAGGGCTTGCGCTTCGGGTGTGCGTTCTTCTTTAGGCTTAGCAAACCCCTCAAAAAACAGCGCGTTTAAGAACACGCGATAGTAATCACCTTTAGACTTGCCCAGCTTGTCGTCAAGATAGTTTGAGTTGTCTTGAATAAAGTGTTTCTTTTGCAAAAAGTAGATAAACATCAGCCGATTAAGCAACACAGACGCATACCAAAAGCGGTCTTTGGCGTTCTCTATGCCCTGTATTTGCTCAATAAAGTTCAGACGCAGGGCGCTAAATTCGTTAAAGAACTTCTTGGTAACGCGCTCTATGTCCAGGGATGCCGATAGTTTTTGTGTTACTTGTACCAATGGCACTGTGCCATCAGTTCTAAATTCGTCTAGCTCTATAATCAAGCCATCCAGTTTGCTTAAGAATAGGTCACCCGATTGCCCTTTAAGGTAGTGGTGTTCACGCGGAAGTGACTTAGTCTTTTCACGTTTTACCCAGTACCAAATGCTGTGGGTGCGGTTTCGGTCATCATCAAGGAAGATAATCAGGTTTTCATGCGCCACTTTTGATATTTCGGCGTGAACGGCTTTTCGCTGTTTTGCATCGAGGGTCTTGGGGAACACTTCAAAAACTTGCACGCCAGAAAGCTGTGAAATCATGCGCCGTGTAAACGTTTCGCCATTAACGCTAAATGACGTGGTTTGCTGGGTGGCAGGGTTATTCCAGCCCATTTCTTGGGTAAATAGTGCCTTAAAGTCAAAATCTTGCAGGTACTCTCGTACTCTAGCGCGGTTTATGGGCATTACTTTTTACTCCGTCTTTTCTGTCATCAATAAGCCCAAAGCGCAAAAAATGCGAGGCTCGTAATCATTTTATAGTTAATAAGGCAAAACAGCCTGTTCGCCCGATAAAGGCTTAAAGTGCTTGATTCCTACGCCGTTCGGCGCGTTGTTCATTCACCCACTCTGCGCCTTTAATGTCGTAGTGCGCCCAAGCCCCTACAGCCTCCGACTCGGCAATCTCTGCTCCCGTTAGTGGGGTAACGTCAAGTGCGTGGGCTAGCGTTTCTTCTGTCCATTCTTCTGGCAAAGGGTCATCCAGCGCATCTAACACTTTACACACTTCTTGCCGTTCTTTAGGGGTCAGCTCGCGCAATTGCTCAAAAAGTTCTTGTACGGTCATCTTCTACCTCTATGCACGCTTTTTATGATTATTATAGCGCGTTATTGTCCCTTTAAGCCTAATGAGCATAAAATACGCGGTTCTTGGTCGTTGGTGTTGTCGGTTATTATGCACAGGCGTTCTTCATCACGTAGGTTTATCACTAGCTCGGCAAGGTCGCCATCCGTAATGCCCGTCCGTAAATGCCGATTAAGCGTTTCTGCGGCAACCGTCCGTAAAGGATATGCCAAAATTTCTTCTACGGCTCTAAACAAGCCTCGCTCCTCATAATCAGGGTAAAAAAGCTGTATTTCTTGTGCGATGGCAAACGCTTTTAGGCGTTCATATACTTTATAGCGTGCGCCGCTCTTTCTGCCAAGTTGCCCTTCGGGGCGGCTTATTTGTAGCTCTATCAGGTTTTGTACGCCCGTACTTACCGCCTCATGATGATAGAGGGCGCGTTCTAAAGCAGGGGTGGATGGCTCACAACGGGCAGTATTGAGGATGTGGTACTGCGATTCGCTCACCACGTTGCCTTGTGTGTCTAGCCACGCCAAAATGTCATTATTGTCTTGAGAACGCAAATACACCAGCACACCTTCGGGATGCTCTGGGCTGGCAACGTGGGCGCGTGTGCCATAGCTGACGGGGGGCATACGTTCAATCAGGCTCTTTAGCGAGGGGTTGCGCTCGATGGCTTTATTCCAAATTTCTAGCGCATAGCTTGACAAGTCTACCTCACCATCAGACGCATCTTCTAGCACTGTTTCTCGCTCACTATACAGGTCGATGATGTCGCGCTTGTCCTCATCCTCAAAGAATTGCTCATCTGTGCCAACCACTTCAGCGTTTTGTTGCAGGCGTGCCAAAACGCGCTGGCGCAGGCGGATGATGCGCTCTACCCCATCTGCAGGCAGAAACGAATAACAGTAAATCTCACTTGCCTCTTGCCCAATGCGGTCAACGCGCCCGGCACGCTGAATTAAGCGAATAATCGCCCACGCAATATCATAATTCACCACAATATGCGCGTCTTGCAGGTTCTGACCCTCACTTAGCACGTCAGTGGCAATCAGCACGCGCAGTTCATCCTCTGGCTTTATCCTTTTGCCATTGCTCTTTGGGCTAAAACGACGGGCATACTCGCTCGGATTTCCTGATTTGCCCACCACGCCCGCCAATTCTGTAACACCACGTGCCTTTAGTTCAGCTTCTAAATATGCCACTGTATCCGCAAATTGGGTAAAGACGATGATTTTTTCGTTGGGGTGGCTCTTGGTAATCAGGTCAAACAGTAGGTTTAGCTTTTTGTCCTCGTGCGTTCTCCAGTCGCCACACGCCTGCAATACCTCTAGCAGAGCGTTGGCATCATCCTCAAGGTGCTTGCCCAAGTCTTTTTGAAAGAAGCGCGATGGAACCCACTTAAAGCGTTTTTTGTACTGCGTTTGGTAGGTTTCATAAATACGTTTGGCGCGTTGCGTCATATCAGAGCCACTAGCGGTATCAAGGGTTTGGTCAACCGCAACTTCACCATCTTCAAAGGCAATTACTGTTTCGATGTCCTCATCGGTATCGTTTTCTAGTGGCACAATGTCTTGCGTGCCAATGGGCAGGTCTAGTCCATTGTTTAGCGCATAAATAAAAATGGCATTGCGTAAGATGTGACGTTCCAAAGAGCGCAAAAATACCGCCCCAGAGCTTTCTAGGCGTTTGAACAAGTTGGTACGGCTAAAGCCCACCAAGCGTTTACCCGCTCGTTAGAGGTTTTCTAGTTGTTTGCTCTCGTCTGTCGTGGCGGTGGACTCGGCGTGTTGATCTACATATTGCCCCAAGCCATAGCGCGGTAGTTCTAGGTTACGGATAACGTTGACCACGTTTTCATCATACAAAAAGCTATACTGGTCGTCTGCAACGTCAAATTTTAGCGTGCGTGGAATACGTTTAGGGAAGTAACTACGCTGTGTTTCGCCCGTTTCTTTGTGGGTATATGTTAAGTATTTGCGTCCATTGATGGGATCTGTGGTGGCATAGTTTTCTTGAATAAAGGTACGCGTGCGCCGTACCATGTACAGCCTCATCAATTCGCGCCAGTCGTCGGTATGTTCGCTCTTTTCAAACGCCTCTAGCGTGCGTGACCCCGTTTGGCTACGACGATTTAACTCAAATTCCCCTATTTGGCGCAAAAGTGCTTCGGGGCGTACGCCTAAATCTTCATCTGGCGCAACAAACAGGCGTAATTGGTTTGAGAGGTCTAAGTATGTTTTGTTGTAGGGCGTTGCTGAAAGCAAGATAACATAGCTTCCGTTGCGCTCTAAATAGTCTTTAATGGCGACGTAGGTTTTGCTTTCGCGGTTTCGTAGGTTGTGGCTTTCATCAATAATCACAATGCGATAGCGTGCCAATTCTGGAAGCTCTTTGCGTGCCATGCTAATAGGCAGCACCTTAGCGCGTAAATGATAACGTTCTGCATAGTCAGTGCGCCACATCTCTTGTAAGTTTGGCGGACACAGCACCAGCGTCTCTAGCCCAAAATCATCCTCAAAGATGCGTGCCAGCGTCGTTGCCATTAGCGTCTTACCCAAGCCCACCACATCCCCTATCAAAACCCCATGACGGCGATGTAAGTGGTG
>DAOTTQ010000093.1:0-6351 GCA_034437555.1 Anaerolineae bacterium
CGCAAATCCGAGATGATGTCGATGAGCTGTTCTTTATCCAGTTGTCTAAGTTGTTCACGTATTTTTTCACTCATGCTTAAACTATACCCTATATCCTGCCTTTTACGCTACATTTTGGGGGGGCTGAGTAGTTACGTATCTTGTACTATATTTTGAGTTTAGCTCAGAATATCCCGTTAGATATATTGCTAATCTTTGGTCAACACCTACGAACAGTTTCGCAGGTCTAATATCATAAGATGAAAACCATGAGATATTCTTGTTTTCAAATAAACCCATCACACCTTCCATTCTATCTGTGCAAAAAGCAGAATGGGGAATAATCATTCCAAACCGAACCTTTTCCTGGCTTAACTTTAAAGACTGTTCCATTACAAAAGCATACAAATTTCCCGCGCTTTCTGTCTTATAGCCCAATATCGTGTATTCTTTCCGTACTTTGCTATATTCCACATACGGCGGATTACCGATGATAACATCAAAACCACCATTCGCCAGAACATTGTAGAATTCAGCATACCAATGAAAAGGCTTATGCGTTCTACGAAAGGATTCTAAATCATTCAACCCATATTCTTGCATCAAAGCATTATCTAAGGCTTCAATCATGGCAGTTTTTATGGTGTGGATACGCTTCTTGATTTCTTTCATGTCTTGTGCGTTCACAGAACCATCTAACTGTAGTTCTCGAAATGTTCTTAGAGAACCTGTCATCGTTTCTAATTGAGCCAAAACCTCTTTCGGGTTATATATCCTAAAACCCCGCGACAAGGGTGGATCAATCTCGGTTTCTGTGGCAAAGCCCACCAGCGTATTACCCACGCGAATGTTAAAGTCAATGTCAGGCAAGGGCTCTATTTTCTTGGGGTCATCTTCTTGCGCCACTAGCTTTAAGAACAAGCGTAGCTTACAAATTTCTATCGCCTCTTCCATAATATCCACACCATACAGGTTATTAAGGATGATGCGCTTATACACGAAGTATTTTTCGTTGGTGTGTTCGTTCACTTGGGCAATAATTGCCTCAAATTCGGGGTAACGAGGCGGTTTCGTGCGCCCTTGCCCCTGTAAAGACAAAGCGAGGCTATCAGCGACAAACGCCCTCATGCGCTCTAAGCACGCCTCATACAGTGGCTCTAGAATGTTTAGCGCAGCAAATAAAAACGCCCCACTGCCACAGGTAGGGTCTAACACCGTCACGCTCGTAACGCCCTTCCAAAACGCCTTAATCAGGTCGCTACTTTCTGTATTTTCTATCACATCTTGGGCAAATTGGCGCACATCAAGGTTATACGTGATAAAGTCGTTAATGCTTCGCACTTCCCCACTGGTAATTTTTTCACGCACCTCATGATATCGTTGCCGCCGTGCCACCGTCTCGCGCCAAATTTCTGTGGGCAAGCCATATTCGGCAGGCGTGGGCGTGTTCCACAGTTCGCGCTGGCTTATGTCGCTTACTCCCTTGGCGATATGTTCTGGCAATTTTTCATTGCTCCCCTTCTTTACCGCTTCATAAAAATAACGGTCGGGGTCATCTCGGAGAGTACGCCAAATGCTATGATCACCTTCAAAAGCAATGGCACAGTCTTTTTGGGCTTGGTCAAAGATAAAGGGCAGTATCGTGTTCTTGCTAATATATTCGGTAATGTCCTCTTTGGTATAGTACGCCCCCATTTGTTTCTGGTTGATGTACTTTTCAAAGATATAGCCCAAAACATCGGGATTTATCTCATTATCTTTTTTCAAAGGGCGTTCATCTAAGTGCCATTGATACCCCTCAAAGAACGAGAAAATCTTCTTAAACGCCTCATCTGCAATGTTCAGTTTGCCCTTATACCGCTCTTCGATGCTGTGGGGCATAAAAATACCCCCGTTAAGGTAGGGTACATCCCCTAGTAACGCCCGCGTTTCAGGCGTTTTTGTTACCTCAGATAAGCCCTCAAAGAATAACGGCAGCAAGAAATCTGTGTAAAAGTTGCCCTTAGATTTTTTTAGGTGATGCTGAAGATAGTCTTTTTTACCATCTAAAAAGCCTTTGTTCTGAATGAAGTACAAGAACATTAGGCGGTTGAGCATCACACTGGCATACCATTCTTCTAAATCTTCATCCGGGATGCCGTCAATGAAACCCATGAAAGTATCATGTTCTTTCTTAAAGTGTTCGTAGAACTTTTTCGTCACGCGCTCCATGTCAAAGTTCGCACGGATGCGCCCAGTGACATCCACCAGTGTAATGCCTTCTTCTTCGTCTAGCGTAAACTCAATACCACCCAACGCCTGTAAAATGGGTTCGCCTTCGTTCCCTACACGATAAAAGCGTTCACGCCTTCCAATTGGCTTGCCAATCTCGCGTTTTGTCCACAGCCAGCATTGCTCGGTTTTTTCGGGATTATAAAAGATAACCAGGTTTTCCCTAAATAACTTACTAAGTTCGTTTTCTATCTTGCCTCTGGTGGCGTAGTCGGGCAATGTGTCACACGCAAATACCGCAAAATCACGCTTTCTAGCTACAGCACTTAGCCTATACGCCTTGTCTTTTATTGAAATGGTTTGTGTCTGCGCAACGTTATCCCAACCTAATTCATCAATAAACAAGTCATCAAACTTAAAGCTCTGTAGCAGTTGGCTTACTCTCTCACGGTTCATCGCTCATCCTAATGGTGTTTGTGGGTATAGATGGTATAAATTATAGCGCAATAACGCGTTATTTCCCCTATTAAGCATAAAGCGCATAAGATACACGGTTCTTGGTCGTTTTATAAATTTAATAGGGTAGAATAGCTTGTTCCCCCAACAAGGTCTTAAAGTGCTTGATGTTGCGCGTATAAAGGGGAACGTTCATACGAAAGGCGGTTACCCCTATTAAACAGTCAAAAGCATCAACATTATGGCTCAAATTTACGCGCAAAAGTTGCTGAATTGCCAATTCGCCGTCCTCATAGGTTAATGGGACACGATAAAACAATTTAAGCAAGTCTAGTGCGAGTTTCTGATCAACTTTGTTTTGTGCGCCTTCTAAAACCTCTAGCCAGACAATTGCGCTAACGCCCAAAATACCTGACTGCTGTCTTATCCAAAACAGTGCGGGGGAATAACCCCGTAAAATATCAATGATAATCGAAGTGTCTACCATTGCAGTTACCACTGGTGATTCCCGCGGCGTTTGGCGCGTTGTTCATTCGCCCACTCTGCACCATCTTTAATGCCATAGTGCGCCCAAGCCCCTACAGCCTCCGACTCGGCAATCTCTGCTCCCGTTAGTGGGGTAACGTGAAGCGCGTGGGCTAACGCTTCTTCTGTCCATTCTCCTGGCAAAGGGTCATCCAGCGCATCTAATAGTTTACGCACTTCTTGCCGTTCTTTAGGAGTTAGCTCGCGCAATTGCTCAAAAAGTTCTTGTACCGTCATCTTCCACCTCTATACATGCTTTTTATGGTTATTATAACGCGTTATTGTCCCTTTAAGCCCATACCGCAAATGATATGCGGGTCGTAGTTGTCAATCGTATTAGCTCGCAGAAACGCTATCAAAGACAACGCGCATTAGTCCTCGTGATTTTAAGCGCGTTTCGTGCGTTCTCCTGTGCGATAGGCTTTTACTTCAGCATCCACAAACTTCATAATACGCTCGTCCAGTTCGTCACGTAAAACCTGTGCAATAGTCTGGGGGTCAAGCATCCCAAAGTCTTGCGAGTCTTCCATAAAGCCCTTTGGCACTTTAACAACAAGTTCTATCATGTCCGTTGTGTTACTCCTTATACGTTAAGTTCATTATAGCGCGTTATTGTCCCTTTAAGCCCATACTGCAAATGATGTGCGGGTCGCGGTTGTCATCTTCTTGGTCGCTAATCAGGCACAGACGTTCTTCTTCGCGCAGGTTAATCACCAACTCGGCTAGGTCAGCATCCTTGATACCCACCTTTAACTGACGATTGAGCGTTTCTGTGGCAACCGGGCGCAAAGGATAGCGGTAAATTTCCTCTACAGCCCTAAACAAGCCCCGCGCTTCATAGTCCTTCGCAAATAACGTGCGCTCTTGTGCCATCGAAAAGTTTTTGAGGCGTTCATATACCCTAAAGCGTGCGCCACTGGGTCTACCCAATTGCCCCCCCAAAGGGCTTTCGGATTGTAATTTTAGAATTGCCTCTACGCCACGTTCCACTGCCTCATGATGATAATCCGCACGCTCTAACGCGGGTTCATCGGGTGTACACCGTGCCGCATTCAAAATCGCATACTGCGATTCGCTAACAATCTTGCCGGTTTTATCCACCCACGCCAACAAATCGGTTTTATCGTGAGAACGTAAATACACCAATGCCCCTTCGGGCTGTTCAGGGTTGGCAACGTGGGCGCGTGTTCCATAGCTCACATACGGCATACGCTCAATCACCCCCTTTAAGGTAGGATCGCGCTCAATCGCCTTATTCCAAATTTCTAACGCATAGCTCGATAAGTCCACTTCGCTATCAGGCAAATCATCTAATACTGCCTCACGCTCGCTATAGAGGTCGATGATGTCGCTTCTGTCCTCATCTTCAAAGAACTGCTCATCTGTGCCAACCACTTCCGCGTTCTCTTGTAGGCGCGTTAAAATACGCTGGCGCAAACGAATAATGCGTTCCACCCCTTCGGCGGGCAAAAATGAATAGCAATAAATCTCGCTTGCCTCTTGCCCAATACGGTCAACACGCCCGGCACGCTGTATCAGGCGAATAATCGCCCACGCAATGTCATAATTCACCACAATATGCCCGTCTTGAAGGTTCTGACCTTCAGATAGCACATCCGTAGCAATCAGCACGCGCAGTTCATCCTCTGGCTTTATCTTTTTGCCGTTACTCTTAGGGCTAAAGCGATACGCATACTCGCTAGGATTATTCACCTTGCCCGCCACCCCTGCTAAATGCTCAATCCCACGTCGCTTTAGTTCGCCCTCTAAATACGCTACTGTGTCGGCAAATTGGGTAAAGACCAGTATTTTCTCGTTGGGGTGGCTTTTGGTGATAAGGTCAAAGAGCAAGTTGAGCTTTTTGTCCTCTTGCGCTCGCCAGTCCCCACATGCCTGTAAAATGTCCATCAGCGCGCTAGCATCCCGCTCCAGATGTTTGCCCAATTCCTTTTGAAAGAACCGTGAAGGTATCCACTTAAAGCGTTTTTTATATTGCGTTTGGTACGTTTCATAAATGCGTTGGGCGCGTTGCATCAAATCAGAACCACTCGAAATGTCGATCACATCGTCCACGTCTACTTCACCCTCTTGTAGAGATACAATGTTCTCTAAGTCCTCATCCACCGCATCTAATGGCACAATGTCTTGTGTGCCAATGGGCAAGTCTAGCCCGTTTTTTAGCGCATAAATGAAGATGGCGTTGCGTAAGATGTGCCGTTCTAAAGAGAGCAAAAACACCGACCCAGAGCTTTCTAGGCGTTTGAACAAGTTGGTACGGCTAAAGCCCACCAAGCGTTTGCCTGCCCGTGACAAGTTGTCTAGTAATTCTTTCTCTAGCTCGCTGGCAGTGGCTTCCGCTTGCTTGTGAGTGTATTGCCCCAAACCATAACGCGGCAGCTGAAGATGACGAATGATATTGACCACATCCTCATGGTACAAAAAGCTGTATTGGTCATCCTCTACCTCAAATTCTAGTGTGCGTGGAATACGTTTAGGAAAATAACTACGCCGTTCCTCACCCGTTTGACGGTCGGTATACACCAGATATTTTCGACCACTGATAGGGTCAGTAGTCGCATAATTTTCTTGAATAAAAGTGCGTGTGCGCCGTATCATGTATAGGCGCATCAGTTCGCGCCAGTCATCTGGGTGTTCACTCTTTTCAAAAGCCTGTAGTGTGCGCGTTCCCGTCTGATGACGGCGACTAAACTCCACCTCCCCTATCTGGCGCAATAGGGTTTCCGGACGAACTCCCAAATCCTTATCCTCTGGCACAAATAAGCGCAGTTGATTGGAGAGGTCTAAATACGTTTTGTTGTAGGGTGTTGCCGAAAGCAAAATAACATAGCTTCCGTTTCGCTCCAAATAATCCTTAATCTCAATGTAGGTCTTGCGCTCACGGTTCCGCAGATTATGGCTTTCATCAATAATCACAATACGATAGCGAGCCAATGTCTTTAAGTCTTTGCGTGCCATACTGATAGGCATCACCTTTGCCCGCAGGCGATACCGCTCCACATAGTCATCTTGCCACATCTTTTGCAAATTTGGCGGACACAGTACCAGCGTCTCTAGCCCAAAATCATCCTCAAAGATGCGTGCCAGCGTCGTTGCCATTAGCGTCTTACCCAAGCCCACCACATCCCCTATCAAAACCCCATGACGGCGATGTAAGTGGTG
>DAOTTQ010000094.1:0-2917 GCA_034437555.1 Anaerolineae bacterium
GCATGTCCTGCAACAAGAGTTGCTAGAGATTCTGCAAAAAACACTCGGGATTCAGGCTCATGCCGTGGCACTTGGGGGGAAAACATTAAATGTGTTCGCAATGTTCTTGTCGGGATTTACCTCAGTCTGTGATTGGATAGGGTCAATCGATAAGTATTTCCCCTATGAAACGCAACTGATGCCATATGACGAATATGCGCTTCAGAGCCAGCAACAAGCCCGCTTTGCCTTAAATGAATTAGGTTGGCTGGGGTGGAAGCCGACGCCAACACAACAGTCATTTGCCGATATTTTTTCGTTCCCACCCAACATCCTGCAAAAAAGCGTACTTGATATTTTTGCATCTCTAGAACAGGCACCAAAGCTAATTTTGGTGGAATATCTCACTGGGGCAGGCAAAACGGAGCTAGCACTCCATTTAGCTGATGCGCTTACCACCCATATGGGCTTAAACGGGGTATATATTGCAATGCCCACACAAGCCACCAGCAACCAAATGTTTGAGCGTGTAAGTCGCTATTTAGAAGCACGTTACCCCAATGAAAGCATAAACGTTCAACTGGCACATAGCCAAGCCGAACACCATCGCTTATACCAGCCCTTGCCCGCCACATCTCATCGTGAAGGAAACGAAAGCGGTATGACCGCACAGGGCTGGTTTAAAGGAAGTAAACGCGCTTTGCTTGCCCCTTATGCGATTGGAACAATTGACCAAGCGATGCTCGGCGTGCTACAGGTAAAACATCACTTTGTTAAACAATACGCACTCAGCAACAAGGTGATTATCTTTGACGAGATTCATAGCTATGACACTTACATGAATACCGTGATAGACCGTTTGCTGGCATGGTTGGATGCGCTTAATTCGCCGATGATACTTTTATCTGCCACACTGTCCGAGAGCAATCGCAAAAATCTTTTAGCGCGTGTCACCGACCAGACCCAAAATCTTCCGCAAGTGGATTATCCACGCCTAACGCTAGTCCATCAGGATGGTTCTGTGGGTGTTTATCCTTTACCAAAACCAGAAACGCGCGTTATCCAACTAAGGTCTATTGCGCCAGAGGAGGAGCGTTTATTAGAAGTGGTGCTGGGGGCGTACAGAGGAGGGGGGTGCATTGCGATTGTGTGTAACACCGTAGATGAAGCCATCCGTGTGGTGCGCTTGTTAGAGAAAGACATTGAAAAGGACGAGCTGCTTGTTTTTCATGCGCGGTTTCCACAGCCATGGCGTTCAAAGATAGAGGAAAAGGTGCTTTCTGCCTTTGGGAAGAATGGCAAACGCCCCAAAAGGGCGGTACTGGTAGCGACCCAAATTATAGAGCAAAGCCTTGATATTGACTTTGATCTCATCATCACCAGCGTTGCTCCGATTGATTTACTCATTCAAAGAGCGGGACGACTTCATCGGCATGAACGCCCCCGCCCAGAACATCTCTCAACGCCGACGCTCATGCTACGTACGCCCAGCCTTTCTCATGAGGGTGTGCCAAACTTTGGGGTGGACGGCGTCATCTACGCTGAATTTTTCTTGCTAAAGACGTGGCTTTGCCTGAATGGCAAAACAGTACTAAGTATTCCTGATGAAGTAGACGGGCTGATGGACTTTGTCTATAGCGAAACTACGGTCATTGAAGGGATTAGCGATTCATACCAAAAGGCACTGGTTAAAGCCTATGATGATATGGCAATGAACAGCACCAAAAGCGAGTTTCGTGGGGCGCAGTCTGTGATAGGGCTACCGGATAATGAGGGGCTTATCGGTAGTTTTAGCCAAGAGTTGCCCGATGACGAGCGTCATCACATTGCTACCCGTGAGTTTTCGCCTTACGTAGACATTATTTGTATACTTAAAGAGAACGCATTATCAACTGCAAAAAAACCTAACAAGAGTGAAGAAGCACATCTCCTAGAATATCGGGTAAGGGTACAGAAGAAAGCTTTCCGTGAAAACTTAAACAAGTTACCCGACCATCTTGCTTGGCAAAGGGTAGCCTCTTTGCGGTATGCCAAGCCGATTGAATTTGATGAAGACGGGATATACCGCCTTGCCAATAGCAGCCTTGTACTTCGTTTAACGCGCCGTTACGGCTTAGAGCTAATCATAGAGGAGTCATTATGAGCCACACATTTAACCTTATTGACCAACCATGGATTCCCTGCATCACGCAAGACGGCAAGATTATGGAAGTCGGGCTATATGACTTGCTGGCAGAGTCACATCAGTTAAGGCAAGTTTACTGTGAAACACCCCTTATGACCGTGTCTATTTTTCCTGTGGCACTGGCGATTTTGTATCGTGTGTTTACGGTAAATGGGGTTGATGACTGGGAAAAACTATGGCTAAAGGGTGCATTTGACGCACAAGCTTTAGAAAACTACTTTAGGCAATGGTACGACCGTTTTGACCTATTTCATCCCGACCGCCCATTTTACCAGGCTAAAGATGAGCGTGTTAAGCCAAAGTCACTGATTCACCTGGTGCATTCTATTGGGAATACGGGCACACTCTTTACCCACGAAAACGAAGAAACGGGCATCACTTTAACGCCTGCCGAGGCGGCTCGCCACTTGTTGACGGGGCAATACTTTAGGACAGCGGGTTTAAGTGGCTTAGATGAGAAGTTTACCGATAGCATCCTAACACGCGGTGTGCTGTTTTTGGCAGAAGGCGAAACGCTCTTTCAGACGCTAATGCTGAACCTAGTGGCATATTCCAATGTCATGCCCAATACGCCAGATGATGCTCCCTCTTGGGAATCCGAAAATCCTTTTGAGAAGCGTTCTATCCCTAAGGGATACTTAGACTATCTGACATGGCAAAGTAACCGTGTCTTGCTACTTCCCCAGAAAGAAGATGGCGATGTGGTTGTCAAAGAGATGACGATTGCGCCCGCCCTTAGCCTAAGTGCGGAAG
>DAOTTQ010000095.1:0-5881 GCA_034437555.1 Anaerolineae bacterium
ACTTTTTTATCTTTCTGGTCTACGCAATGCGTAGACCTATATACGTCCTCAAACGATAGGATTACTTGCTAAAGCGCCAATCAGAATTGAGAATCTCTAGTTTGACAATCAGGGTGTATAACTCTTTCCAAGTTTTGACAAAATACTTGGTTCTAATGGTGGTAAGAACGATATAGATTTTGTTTTCTTCATAATCCACGTGGTGGGCTAAGGTGAAGCGTTCACCCTCAAAATCGGTCTCAAATGGAATTCCATCCATCAGAAAATTCCATACCAATAGTAAAGACGAATTACTGTCTACGCGAAACGACTTTTGTGTATCTGTTTGGTTGCGAGGTAGGCTTTTGGCGTGGGCGTGGGCAATTTCAATGACTTGGCGAAAGCGGGCGAGACCGCTATCGGCATCAATTGCATAATCAAGTGTTGGGGATTTTTCTTCTTTGGCGCGGGCGGTTTGGTATTGATTGCGCCAATACCACGCCATAAATGTCATTGTCACATGAATAGCCATCCGCACGTTCAATAAAGCGATAACATGCTTGCTGTCTGATTCAGACCATGCGACCATCTCTACTATTTGATGATTTGCCGAATACGTAGAGAAGCATGACAACTTATCGCCTTCACAACCCTTCTCATATTCCGCATAGGTATTCCATGCTTCCACAACCGCATCACTTGACGGTATGTCTTTTCCATAAATTTCGTACGAAAATTCCTCTGTCAATGTGTTGGTGATTAGACGTGCTTGAAATATTGTCATTAGATTTTTTCCTTATGCCCTACCCCACTGCTCAATTGGTGGGGTATGACTTAAAGATAGCATAGATAGTAACTACCTGTCAAGCCCATAGTTACTATCTTTTGATATTGGTGTTATCCTATCCGAAACTGGATAATGTAAGGCACGGACGTTTGCACATAAACTCGTGCGCCCGCATAAACTATAGAGGTGGAGTTTGCCCAAGTAACTGTCATGGCTTGCCCACCGACACCGCCCACGCTACGGAAACCGCTTGCCCTAGTAACCCAATCTGTACCGTCAAAAGTCTGAATGTGGGCTTGTGCCGAATTCCCGTTGCCACGCGCCCACATTAATGTAATCGGCTTGTCGCAAGGCAGTTCATAAACTTGAAATAATTGGCGAAACTGGTTTTCTACTGGTGGCAATGTCACTTGTTGCCACGCCAATACAACGATAGGAATCACAACCGCAACCGTGTTTAGGGGTATCGCTTGATATTGGGTTATGTTTTCTGGTATCACCTCTACGCCCGCCCATTGGTAATTAAAGCCACAAACTAGGGGCGGCTCATCACAATCACAATTGCCCTCATTGTCAAAATTCGCACCGCTAGATTGTGCAATCAGCCCTTGCGAATACATTGTAATAAATTCTGCAAATATAGCTTGCCCTTGCATGATAATCCTATACAGTTGGATAACAGAATCAAATATGCCTTCGGGCGCAAAAATTGCCTGTACGCCCGCATTAAAGTTCGATTCAGTTATGGGCTTGTCTTTCATTGCATCGTACATGGCGCACGCCATCTCTTTTATCTCTTCGGTGTTTGGCGACCAATTTTTGTCGGTAGAGTTGAAAATTTCCGTGCGTAGATTGTTCAAATAATTTCCAACCGTTGGCGCATTTTGGGCGGCTTGTACTGCGAAATTTACGCCCGCGCCCGCCCGCGCAAGCCACGTTAAAAACTTGATTGGCAATGGTACAAATATGGTTGTGACGATGGCAAATGCACTAGCCACAATTTTGCCAGCAGACTCAAAAAAGTCTTCGCCCGTTGGGGCGGTTTTGCCACTTACTAGCAATGCCCGCACGTAAGATTCTAATCGTGTTAGGTAATCTGTAATCACTGCACACAATAGGTCGTTTTTTGCAGTGTTTTGCGGGTCTTGTGGGCTATTGCCCGTATTTGGATAAACGACTTGTGCGCCATTTTGCACAATGTCATCATAAACCTCATTGGTGGGCGGTACAACCTCTTGTATCGCTTCGCCTATTTCGTTTGGTGTGTACTTTGGCATTACTTTTTCAAAGCACAAGCCATAATCGAAAGCCAGTACCCAATTGTCATTAACCAATTGTTGCAATTGGCACGGGTCTATCGGATTTTGTCTAAGTTGGGGCATCTCTTCTCCTTCTCCACAGGCGTAAAGCCATGCTTCTAGCTTCATTATTTCGGTGAATGCAAAATACTTTTGGGCATCATTGCCCGCCCACAATGTCATATCGGTTAACTGGTCAAGTACACCAGTTATATGTTTGCGCCATTGCGTGGACACTTTGCCACAATCAGAAAATATGCCCGTGTCTGGTGGCGGGCGTTCTGTTAAACGCGCCATTTGCGGTAAATGTTCATCCGCTTGCACGTAATGCGGACGCGCTAAAGCCAATGGGAATTTAACTTGCCTAGCCACTATTCACCGCCATATATGTAATAAGTAACGGATAAAAATGGTGGCATGTTGTTGTGCCACGCATTGCCACCACGATTGCCCGTTGTCGGCACGGATACTAGAGTAGTCCCAGGGGCTAAGGTTGCACCGCCCGTTGGGGCGGGTACTGTTGATAAAAAGTTAGTACCTGATAACGTGGGATGATTGTGGCTAGGCATTTGAGCAATGGTAATTTGTTCGCGTGGTGAGCCGTCCACCGCGCCCACCGCATAAGTAGGCGTAGAGCCGTAATCGCCCATTAGCCCACCGCGCCCCACCAAAGTTCTTTGATTCATATTGGGGAATCTTATAAACGCGCCTTCCCACCATTGCGGAAATAACGCCGAAAGTGTTGGGTAAGTTGCCCTCAAAACTTGCCCACCATCCATTTGTATCCATCCATCACCTAGTCCATCAGGTGATAGGGTTGCCCTTATTTCACCGATAAAAAACATCTCTTTTCCTTCTAAAATGTCTGTGATGATAGCGCTAAAGTTACTGACAATTATGTCAGTGTCCACAATGGAAATACCTCTATCTAACCAAAACGGGCGGTGTTCTAAGTACGAACACGCGCCCGCTATCCATTGCCTGTATTTTACGTTTGCACCAACATAGGTAGATGTTGGTGCAATATTCGGTGGCGTGGTGGGCATCGCTACCCCTTAGACGCGGTGAACTTTTCGTTCAGCGAAACAACGCTTGCAATGTCATCGCCACGCGAATCTGTGGGTTGTACCGCAACACCGCCAACGACAATACCAGTCTCAATGGCGTTTGTGAGCAAGATAATGTCAGCGTTGGCGGGGTTTGCCTGTGAACTCCCGTCCAAAATAACACTATCGGCAACGGTGGGGAACGATATTTTGGCTGGATACCCGCCAATAGTCCGCAAGGTTGCCCGTAGCTTTTCCTCTACGTCCGAGTCCGAAAACGCTGGTGTTGCCAAAATCCCAGGGATTAGTGAATTCCGAGAGATATTGATGGCGGTACATGTACCGCGAATAATTGCGGACAATGGAAACGAAATACCCGTAATCCATCCCTCAATTTGGGCAAGCGTGCGCGAAGCATCGAAATTTACCTCAAACACGGATTTTTTCAGCTTAGCGTCTTCGATGGAAAAATTCACCGTCCAAGTCATGCGCCCACCGTCCCTTTCGTTACGGTTGTAGTACCGTCTGCCAACATGGTCATGACAATGTAGCCAGCCCGTCTAGCGGTTGTTACGTTGGCTTTTTGTCTGTCGGTTAAATTCGACAGCCACACGCCAAACACCGCGCCTTCGGGCGGTACTGTGTCTTTAATTTCTTGATTCATCCATTACCTCTCTTGTATAAGATAGTCTATAGACTATCTTACCCTAGAATGTGGGCAATGTCAACATTACCGCCCATCCCTGTCGTTCACGGGTAATAGAATTGCCAAAATAGCCACTACAACCGACAATATCAGTAGCAAGTCGCTTAATACCATTTTTTTACACCTTTATATACTATTCTACCTGATGAGTGAAAAATAGGCTAAAAACGGGCTTGTTGCCCGTTTTAGCCTATTTAACATCTTGTCTCTCTTGTTCATCTAGCAAGTTTCTATCGGTTTTGTAGACTATATCCAGATTATCGGCTAGTCTCTCAAAGTTTGGTTCGCGTCCTTCATAAACCCAATTATATACGTCTTTTTCGTTCATGGCGGGCGCGGGCGGAAAATCCTTACAGTATGCTAATGCCCTTATGCCGATTACTTCTCCCTTACTTACGTATTTGGTCATATAGTAGGTCATATTGTGGGCATCTTCGGCATCCATAGGCTTGTCTTTAGTGGCACGCGTGCCTACCAATGCGATATATCCTAGCCCGCAAGCCCGTGCGCTATCCTTTAGCCACTTTGTTTTTACTTGACGCTTATAGTGGGTACTTATGCCCACTATAAAGTGTATGTGTGGTGTATCGGTTTCGTGCAATTCTATCACCTTTACCCACAAAAGCCCGCGCCAACGCCTAGCCATGCGCTTCCGCAACCTAGACCAGCCAGATTGCATTACTTTCCGCACGCGTGGGGTATTGCCCGCGCCATGCCATTTTTTATCCATTGTGAGAGTGCAAAAGTACCAGTTAGTGTTTTCCACCGTTGCGATTGCGTGGCGAATACGCCACGCAATTTGTAGTTTTCTAATCTTTGCACAATTGACACATGACTTGCGTTTACAGAGCGGGCTATAAAACGTTTGTGTGGCAGAGGATTGGTCTATTTTGCTAAACCATACACCGCCACTACATGCTATTCTCTTTGCCATGAAACACCTCGCAAAAAATCAGAGTAACTGACCTAAAAACGGTCAGTTACTCTATAAGGGTACTAGCCCCATAAAGGGGCAAAGGCAAAAGACTAAATCTAACCTGTTGCGGTGGTGTTTCTTCTAACTCTTCTATCGCGTGTAGAGGTCTCAAAAAATATACAATCTTCGTTTTAGGTGCAAATGGCTTGAATTCTTCGGCTATAACGCCCTTATCAATGTCCGCTACTGTTTTGGCTAGGTGAAGCGAAATATTTACCATAAGCCCATAATAGGCATTGGTATACGGATAATCTGACATAATGTCAGACACAACCGTGATAGCGGGTAATGTGGGCGCATATATTCCGATAGTAACACGGGCTATTGCCCGCCCACGTCTATACTCAATTCGTTCCAGTTTGTGATTGCCTTTAGTCATCATATCTCTCTCTTTTGTCTGATGTGTAAATTTCCGCTAATCTTTCCGCTAACGTTACGGTGGGCTTAACTATCTGTTGCTCAAATTTGCGTCCATCGCGCACGCCTTTAAGCCAAAGATAATAAGCTAATTTGTCATCTGTGAGGTGGGTTTTTTTAACCTCATTTGTGGCGTGGCGAATGTTCGATGGTGAAGGTAATTCACCGTCAAAAACAACAATTTCCACGTGATAAAGATGTCCACGCCTTGCACAATCTATCGTTGCCGATTGTAGTCCTGTGTGGCTTGTGAATACCGCAACCCGCATTGTGTCTATGTCTGTAATTACCCAACATCCCCAATAGCGCCCGTTGGGGTTTTGTGTGGACGCGTGTGCTTTTCTATTACTCATGGCGGGTAAATTCCCACCGAAAAGTGTTCGGCACTGGTGATATTGGTGATAAGTACCGTTCTGCAGTAAAGTTTTCGGTTAGCATCAAGCGACACTTAAGGGCGGTGGACGGCTTAGTTCCAACGAACTTTGCAATCTCTGCCAATGTGTGGCGTGTGCCGATAGGCACACGCATAAGCCTTTCGTCAAGATTAGTCATGACTTTTTTATCTTTCTGGTCTACGCAATGCGTAGACCTATATACGTCCTCAAACGATAGGATTACTTGCTAAAGCGCCAATCAGAATTGAGAATCTCTAGTTTGACAATCAGGGTGTAT
>DAOTTQ010000096.1:0-50872 GCA_034437555.1 Anaerolineae bacterium
ATCCGAGATGATGTCGATGAGCTGTTCTTTATCCAGTTGTCTAAGTTGTTCACGTATTTTTTCACTCATGCTTAAACTATACCCTATATCCTGCCTTTTACGCTACATTTTGGGGGGCTGAGTAGTTACGAAAAAACTCATTCAGCATTGTCTCTAAATCGCCAATGTCGGGGTTTTTGCCCCAGTGTTCCAGCAATTCCGTCATGGATGCAAGGCGCGTTTTTTGCTGGCGTTTGCTCAGGGTGATTTCGGTCATGGCTGTCCCTTCATCATCACGGTATAGGGCAATTATAACGTATTTTAGGGGTGGGTGGCATTCACTAGTTTACGTAGTTTCATCATCAACGTTATATTTTGAGGGATATAAAACTCCGACCAAATGTTCGAACATATGTTCGTTTTTTAATGAGGTGGGCGTGCTACCCTAAAGGTGTTCTTGCGCGTGGTAAAGGGGTGGTGTGCTACGGAGACGCTCATCGGTTAGCGTGCCTTCCGTCATTAGCTGGATAGCGAAACACCCACCCCCAAGCCCGCCCCATACCCCAAAAGGACGACATGGGACGCACACACCGCACACCACCTAACATCATATTGCATCGGGGGCAAAGCGACGTACAGCTTGCCCCTTTTCGCTTTAAGGTGGTGGCGTGTGGTAGGCGATGGGGCAAAACCGAGCTAGGCAAAGCCCTCATTACCCAAGCCGTACAGAGTGGCAAAATGGCGTGGTGGCTTGCCCCAACCTACAAGATGAGTGGGCATGTATGGCGTGACCTAAAGCAGACGCTTCGTGCCTATGACCCCAAATTGACGATTAACCAGTCGGAACGGCGCATAGAGCTAAGTAACGGCGGTTGCCTAGAGATGCGTAGCACCCACAACCCCGATTTATTGCGCGGTGCGGGCTTAGATTATGTGGTGCTAGATGAAGCCGCCTTTATGCCCGAAGGCGTTTGGGCAGAAGTGGTGCGCCCCATGTTGTTAACGACACAAGGGGGCGCGTTGTTCATTAGCTCGCCCAACGGCAACAATTGGTTTTGGCGTATGTATCAGCTAGGGCAAGACCCCACAGAGAGCGATTGGGGCGCGTTTCACTTTACGTCCTTGCAAAACCCTCTCATTGCATCCAGTGAATTTGATGCCATACAGCGCACTACGCCAGAGCGTATTTGGCGTGAGGAATATCTAGCAGAATTTTTGGATGATGATGGGCAAGTCTTTAGGCGATTGCGCGAGAACGCCACTGCACCCCTTACGCCCGCCTTTTATCCCGAACATCGCTATGTGATGGGCGTAGACTGGGGGCGCAAGAACGACTATACGGCATTGGTGGTGATTGATGCGACTACGCACGATATGGTCGCGTTTGACCGCTTTAACGAAATTGGCTGGCAACACCAGCGCGAAAGACTGGTGCGCTTGGCGCAAGCGTGGGGCGTTGCCGTTATCTACGCCGAAGAAAACAGCATCGGGAGCGTGAACATCGAAGCCCTGCAAAGCGAAGGCTTGCCCGTTCGCCCCTTTGTAACAACCGCCAAAAGCAAGCCCGAAGCCATTTTGGGCTTGTCTCATGCCCTAGAAACGGGTGAACTGCGCCTACAAGCTAATGATGTGCTATTGAACGAACTTACGGCATACGCTATGACGCGCACGCCCAACGGCACATATCGTTATGGCGCACCCTCTGGCTTGCACGATGATGGTGTAATGGCTCTTGCGCTGGCGTGGTTTGGCGCAAAACGTGGGTCGTTTTTAGTGGGGTTTGTGTGATGGTGCGTGCTTGTACGGGTAGATTATCCTGTCGTAGACCAAATAAGCACAAAAAAGGGCAAGCCCATCATAATGAGCTTGCCCTTTTGGTTTACTTGTGTTGTTGGCTAGAAGCCCGCAACGCCCAAGAAAAAATTACTTGACTTCGACGCCTGCGCCGACTTCTTCAAGTTGTTTCTTGCCTTCGGCAGCGCGGTCTTTGCTGACGGCTTCAAGAACCTTTTGGGGTGCACCTTCTACCAAGTCCTTGGCTTCTTTCAAGCCGAGATTGGTAAGAGCGCGCACAACCTTGATGACTTCAATCTTCTTTGCACCGGCTTCTTTAAGAATGAGGTCAAATTCGGTTTGTTCTTCTTCGGGTTCGGCTGCGGCGGCTGCACCACCACCTGCGGCAGCTGCCATCATCATCCCACCACCCGCAGAGGCTTTTACGCCCCATTTGTCTTCAAGAAGGGTCTTGAGTTCGCTGGCTTCAAGGATGGTTAAGCTGGAAAGTTCTTCTACCAATTTTTGTAAGTCTGCCATGATGTTTTAGCTCCTTAGTTAATGAGATGGGTGTTGTGTGTTTATGATGCTTTTTTGTCGTCCAATAGGGCTTGGATGACGTTGACAATTTGACCGTTGGCGGCATCGAGTACCGTTACCAAGCCCGTAGCGGGGGTAACGATAATACCAGCCAATTGTGCGCGAATCTCGTCCAAAGTGGGAAGGTTAGAAACGGCTTCCAAACGTGACAATGTTAGCACGTCTTTTCCGCTCATTACGCCACCTACAGCCGCAAATTTCTCTGCGTCTAATGCTTCGGTTTTTACAAACTCTAGCAAGGCTTTGGCAACGGCGGGGAATTCACGTTTGCCAAAAGCAATGGCGGTAGGACCCACCAATTGTTCGCTTGGCACAACCCAACCTACTTGTTCGAGAGCCTTGGACAGCAGGGAGTTTTTAGCAACAAAATATTGCCCGCCTGCTTCACGTATTTTGCCACGAAGGGCTTCGATACGAGTAACAGGTAAACCCTGTGTACGCACAACCGCAAAGCCATCGCTTTCTTGCAGTAACTCGACGAGTGCTGCAACCAGTTCTGCCTTACGTTCTTTATGAAGTGGCACGGTTGGCTCCTTTCAATACAAAAACGAAAAAAACGACCCGAAGACATGCCGAGTCGCCGAAAAAGCCTAAGTTTGCTTTTAAGGGGTGACGATTGTCTCTGCCTCGGCTGGATAATTAAGGGCGTTAGCCCCCCAACTGTCTATGGTAGAGTTACCATATGTGGGTTTTAGTACAAGCGCACCATTATGAAAGAAAATAGCCTTAATGTCAAGATGGGCTATTCTGCATCGGCAATTTCACGGTTCTCGCGATACCACGCCACCACCTCACGCAAGCCCTCTCTAAAGCTCACGGTTGCCTCAAAACCAAAGCGTTCTTTGGCGCGAGTGGTGTCTACTTGTCGGCGTGGTTGCCCGTTGGGCTTGGTGGTGTCCCACACAATGTCGCCCTCATACCCCACCGCTTCCGCGATAAGGTGCGCCAAGTCTTTAATGCTTATTTCATAGCTACTGCCCAAGTTGACGGGGTCATTGTCGTTGTAGTGTTCTGTTGCCAGCGCAATACCACGCGCCGCATCGGTCACATACAAAAATTCGCGGGTGGGTGTGCCATCGCCAAAGAGCGTTACATGGGGTTCATTGTTTTCTTGGGCGTATACCATTTTACGAATGATTGCCGGAATAACATGCGAGGACTTGGGGTTAAAGTTGTCGTTTGCGCCATATAAATTAGTGGGCAAAATGTGAATGACGTTAAAGTTATACTCGGAGCGATAGGCTTGCCCCATCACCAACAAGGCTTTTTTGGCAATGCCATAGGGCGCGTTGGTTTCTTCGGGATAGCCATTCCAAAGGTCGTCCTCTTTGAAGGGGACGGGCGTAAACTTTGGATATTCGCAAATTGTGCCAATGTTGACAAACTTTTGAATGCCACGCTGACGGGCAATTTCCATCAGGTGCGTTCCCATAATCAGGTTGTCATAAAAGAAAGAGCCGGGATGTTCACGGTTTGCGCCAATGCCACCCACCGTTGCCGCTAAATGAATGACAATGCTTGTGTTGGGGTAGTCATCATAAAGACGTGCAACCTGTTGCGCATCACGCAGGTCATATTGGGCTTTACGTGGAACAATGATGTCTTTTGCGCCAAGCGACTGCAACTGTGCCACCAAAAAACGCCCTAAAAATCCATTTCCCCCTGTAACAATGATGCTCTGTTTTGCCCACTGAAATGCCATAGCCATAGCTCCCATTTAAGATGTTGTTGGTGTAGGGTGAGATGCCACACATCAGCTCACCCTACAAGCTTCACATTCTAAATGTATTGCTGTACTAATTGCAACAGTGTTTGTGCGCTGGCAGGCTTAGACATATAGCCATCACAGCCGGCTTCGATGTAAAGCTGGCGTGCGCCATCGCCTGTATCTGCGGTAAACGCCACAATGGGCGTTTCGTTAAACTCTGGCGATGCTTTAATACGTTTGGTGGCTTCCAGCCCGCTGATGTCGGGCAGGTTGATGTCCATTAAAATGAGGTCGGGTTTTTCACGCAGGGCAACTTCTACACCCGTTACGCCGTCAATTGCGCTATACACCTCATGACCGCCGACATGCCGTAGGATACGGCACACTAAGTCCATATTTTGCGGGTTGTCCTCTATGTATAAAATTCGTGCCATTGTATGCCTATGCTTTCAATTAGTCCGATAACCAAATGACATCTATCACAATAAAATGAGCCAAACAAAACGCAAAACGCCCTTACTTCCTTCCCTAAAACAACACTAGGGGATAGGGAGTTATCTTAGACGTAGTAGGGTGATAACGAATGCGCCTCACCAAACCACAATCATACTGGCTAAAGGTGGCGTTAGCCCAAAAATTCAGACAATTTGCTCAAAAGCTGTTCTTTACTGACAGGCTTAGACAGGTAGCCATCACAGCCCGCCGCCAAAATCCGTTCTTCATCGCCATACATGGCGTTTGCCGTTAATGCCACAATCGGCATTCGTGGATAGCGTGATTTAATGCGTTTGGTGGCTTCTAGCCCGTCAATATCGGGCAAGTTAATGTCCATCAAAATCAAGTCAGGTTCGGCATCTAGTGCAACCTTAACACCCGTTTCGCCATTTTCCGCTTCCAGCACTTCAAAGCCCACATGCTGTAAAATCTTACGAACAAGGCGCATATTTTGCGGGTTGTCTTCTATATAGAGAATGCGCTTATTGTCCATGGGCGTTTGCCTTAGCTATCGCCTTCACCCTCACCCACAGGTTCGTTGGTGGTAGTGATGCTTGTCCATTCAGGATTATCAGCGCGAAGATGCCCGAAGATGGGTTTTTCATTACGCAGTACGTCTACTAAAACCAATAAATCCGACATTGGGAAAAAGATTTGCCCGGTGTGTTCGGCAAGGTCGATAATAGGGGCAGGCACAGGGCTATCTGGGCTTAAAAAGAAAACGTCTAGGCGATGAGCAACGCCTTGGTTATCTGCGCCGTTACAGCGTACAATGGCGCGAACATGCGCGTTTACACCGTTAAAATCACGGGTTTCTTTTTGCCTAAAAATCACCATGTATTCTTTAATCTCGAACACGGATAAAGGTAAATTAGGGGTCATAGACTCTTACTCCTGCTGTCTGCTAATGAACCTCATTATAGCGCATTACGTTGGGATTCGCACGATAAAGGTACTGCCCTTGCCCACTTCACTTTCTACGTCAATGGTACCACCGTGTAAATGCACAATCTCTTGGCTAATGGCAAGCCCTAGCCCCGCCCCACGGCTATCATCAGTGGCTCTAAAGAACGGCGTGAACAATTGCTTGATGTGTTCTGGCGCAATGCCTAGCCCCGTGTCTTGCACGCTAATCATTAGAGAGGGCTTGTCTTTGGCTTCGTCACGCTCCAACGACACCTTTACTGCGCCCCCTTCTGGCGTATAGTTGACGGCATTGCTAATGAGGTTTGTCATCACCTGCATTAGGCGATACGGGTCGATGTTAATGTCGTTTAGGTCGGGGGGGTACACCACCTTTAACGAAATATTCTTGCGCTCGGCTTCGGGCTGTTGAAACTGCATCAAGGACTCAATGAGGCTTTTAATGCTCATCTTCTCGCGTTTTAGCTCTATTGTGCCACGTTCAAAGCGGGCAAGGTCAAACATATCATCAATGAGATGTTGCATATAACGCGCTACTTCTTCGGCAATGGCAATGTGTTCGTCAAAGCGTTCGGGCTGGCGACGAAGCAAAAACAGGCGCGTTTTCATATTGGCAATGGGTGTTCTTAGCTCATGAGACGCATTGGCAATAAAGCGGGCTTTTTGCGCTTCTAGCTGTTTGGCTTGGCTAATGTCGCGCATCAGGGTAAGTGACCCCACCTTTTCGCCTTCGCCATCCCTGACCATAGTGCGCGTAATGTGTGCGGGGAAGGTTTCGCCATTTTTGCGCTTTAGTAGCACTTCATCCTCATAATAATCATACAGTTCTAGGCGTTTGCTCCACTTGGCAAACAGGCGTTCTCGTTCTTGCTCGGATTGTGTGACCAAAATATCGTGGGTTATGGGGCTATAGCTCCACCATTCATCCGCACTGTAGCCCGTAATCTCTAGCAACGCATGGTTAAAATATTGCGTTTTCTCTGCCAAATTGTGATAAATCAAGCCGTCACGCATCGCATCTAGGATAGCGCGTAGCTGGGCAGTACGTGACTCTACATTCTGTTCTAGCAGGGCGTTGTACTCTCTAATTTGGTCTAGCACCCGTGAATTACGAATGGCAAGGGCGGCTTGGTCGGCAAATGCCATCATCCACTCGGCATGTTCGGGCGTAAAGTAGCGTGCAACGTTGCTTTCTAGGTTTAAGAAGCCAATCACCCCTTCATCTAGGCGAATAGGCACGCTAAGTTGTGAGCGCACCCATGCATATTCGGGTGACTCCGACCACCCCTCAAATTCAAGTGTGTTAGCAATGATAAAGGGTTGATGTGTTTCTAAAATCGCCATCTTGTCAGGATAGTCTTTAATGTAATGGTGCGGATTTTGGGGGATATTACGATACCCACGATGCTTTACCACAGTGGCATAGTCGGGATTGTCGTCCAATAGCATGATGCTGGCGGCATCGTGTGGCACAATTGTGCCAAGCGTGTCTAGCAAATACTCTAGCAACGAATCGCGGTCAAAGGCTTTGTTAAGGGCTGCCACGCTTTGAGAAAGGGCTTCTGCCAACACGCGTTGTTTGCGCTCGGCATCTTCGGCACGCTTACGCTCGGCAATTTCTTGGGTCAGCACAACGTTAGAAGAAACCAATTCGGCGGTGCGCTTGGCAATACGATGTTCTAGCTCACCATAGGCTTGTTGCAAATTGGCTTCGGCGCGTTTGCGCTCGGTGATGTCGGTACAAATGCCCACCAATTGCCATTCTTTGTCGTTGATGGGGCGAATTTGAATATCCTCTACCAACCACAACAATGACCCATCGCCCTTACGACAGCGTAGCTCTTGGCTAAAGTTAGGGCGGTTAAACCGCAAGTGCGTTTGCAACACATAGTTTCGGCGTTCTTTGTCCTCTGGCACAATGCTCTCTTGCCATGCTTGCGCGTAGGGCATTTTGCGCGTGTCTAATGGCAACAGGGCTTGGGCGGTATCTTCATTAACCACCGTTGGACGCCAAACGTAATTTTCGCCCACTAGCTCTACTTTTGCCGTCCACAATAAGCACCGCGCACTCATCAACACTTGCTTAAGCTGTTCGCGCTCTTGGTCAATCACAATTTCCATACGGCGCATATCCGTTACATCACGGTTAATGCCCACAATGCCGATGATTTTATTTTCGCTATCACGCAACGGGTATTTTGAAAGCAATTGGCGATGCTGTGTGCCATCGGCATACGTCATCACATTGTCCATGTTTACTACGCCTTGCCCCGTTTCTAAAACACGGCGGTCTATTTGTTGGTGCAAATTAGCATAGTTCATATCAAAGAAGTTAGCGACTTTGCGCCCACGTACATCCTCAACATGCTTTGCGCCCAATGCATACATGGTGGCGGTATTCACCAATATATAATTGCCTTCTGTATCCTTCACGTAGATCATATCGGTGATGTTGTCCATGATAAGCTGAAGCATTTGGCGTTCTTTTTGCAGGGTTGTTTGGGTTTCTCTTAGTTCTATCACTAGGTCTTGTAGGGCTTGGGTGCGCTCATGCACATTTTGCTCTAGGATGGTGTTTTGTTGGCGCATTTGTTGTATTAGGCGGGCGTTCTCAAAGGCAATTGCCGATTGGCTGGCGAAGGTTTGTAGGTGATTAGCTTGCTCATCGTCAAAGGCGTTCACTTCCATACTATCAATGCTTAAAAAGCCCATCAGTTCGTCTTTAATAAAAATGGGCGCACCCATATAAGACTTTACCCAAGACGATGTAACAATGTCATGCCAATCTTCTAGCTCGCTTACATCGCCCACGTTGATGGGCTGGCGCGTTGCTTTCATGTGTCGTAGGTTGCCCGTTTCGCTTACCTTAAAGGCAACCGAGCCAATGTCATCGTCGCTAAAGCCAAACACATCATAGCCCCGCCAGCGAATCATGCGTGCCGTGTCTGTGGCGGCTTCGTACCAAATGACATTGGCTGTTGTAGACGGCACAACCCGCGCCACATACTGAATAAGTACGTCCAGCACGTCATCAAACGTTACAGCACGGTTAAATGCGTCTGCGCTATCTCTAAACGATTCGGCTAATAGGCGTAGTTCATACTCACTTTGAAGAATCCGCCGACGGTGCGTAATATCACGGGCAAAATGCAACACTGCTGCCGTGTTTTGATAGCGAATAATCCGTGAGTGGCTTTCGATAGGCACAAGCGTGCCATCTTTGCGCTTATATAGTTGTTCAAAGAGCATTTGCTCATTGGTTTCAAAGTCTAGTGTAATAGTTTCTGTGACGGCGATACGCGAAGCCTCAATGTTCTTGACATTCATCGTTGAGAGTTCTTCGGGAGCGTAGCCCAGCATCTTGGCAGCACTGTTGTTTGCCTCTAAGATATTGCCACTCTCTAATTCCACCAGCATAATGCTATCGGTTGCTAATTCAAACAAGTTGCGATAAAGACGTTCACTTTCATGCAAGCTCGATTCGCGTTGTTTGGTTTCCGTAATGTCACGCGTGACAGCCAGCACACTTTTATCTGTTAGGGGCGAAATAACGCTGTTAAACCATGTTTGCTTGGTACGCACCAAAAGGTCATATTCAATTGAGACGGTTTCACCTGACTTTAGCACATGCCCCAGTTGTGCCATCAAATAATTTGCGCGGTTTTCGGGCATTAGCTCGCTCAGATTTTTCCCTACTAACAAGCGTACATACGAAGGGGCATAAGGGCTATCTTTAGAGGGAATATCTGTAAATGTGCCTTCGTGGTCAACCACATACACCACGTCACGCATAGCGTTAATGAGGCTTTGTTTTTGACGGTCGGCACTGATTAGCGTTACTTCAAGTTGCTTTTTCAGGGTAACATCGTGAAGCACAGAAATACTTAGCTTGCCTTCTAGGGGGTCGTTGACGGTTTCACTATCTATCAGCACATCTACAATTTGGCTATCACCCCGAATGAGCCGAGAGGCGCGGTTTCTGAGTGTCCCTACTTCCCAAAAGTTATCAATAGAACGCATGGCATCTTTATGAATTTTGGGGTCTAGCAGGCTTAGATAGGGCTTATTGATGACCTGTTCGGCGGTATAGCCCATCGTTTCCAGCCACATTTTATTAACGTAGCGCACAATGCCCGCCCGATTCACCGAGTGAATCATCACGGGGGCGTTATCATACACTTTAGAAATTTGCCCTGTGATAGAGACAAAATTGCCCACCGTTTCGGCATGGCTTAAATAATGGTCGATGCGCCGTATGAGCAAGCGGTGGGGCAATGGGAACAAAATACAGTCGGTTGCGCCCACCTCAAAAGCCTCATCAATGCGCTCAATGTCATTTTGCTGCAAACACACGATGATGGGCGTTTCATAATGCCCCGTTGTTGCCCGAATCGCTCGCACAAGGCTTAGTTCGCGCACATCTAAAATGACCAATTCCACCCCGTGTCCCTTGCAAAAGTCCAAGATGTCTTGGTCTGTGGTGGCGTTTAGCACGCGCAAATTGTTCTCTAAGAGAACCGTTTGCACCTGTTGCCTAAACGAAGCATCGTGCAGAAAAACGGCAATTTTTGTCGTGGTGTCAAGTGGGTCTGTGGTCATATTTTTAACAAAACTTTCTCTTTGGTGTCCTTCTAAATCATAGCATGTTTAGAGATATCACGCCCTTATAATCTGGTTTCAAGACGTTTGAGTGCATCCTGTAGCAATTGTTGCCTTAGGCTAGTGGTAAGGTCGCCCCTTGTGCGCTCTAGTACACCGCGTAAAACGTCTGCTTGTCGGCGGAGTCCCCCCGTTAGCGCATCGGGAAAGTCAAACGTGACCAGCTGATTATAGATGGCATCCATCCACTCTAAAAGGCGTTCTGCGTCTTGGCTATGCGCTTCTTCACGGCGCATGATGTCTAGGATAAAGCGTCTTAGTTCGGTGGCTGCTTCGCTTAAGCCATTCAAATAGACGGCACTTTCTACGCGCAGGCTTTGCGGTGTGGGCAGGGGCAACTGGCGAATAATTGCCAGCGTTAGGTGCGCCTCTACTTGCTCTTTAAGCGCATCCTGTACGTAACCCGCCACGCCCAATTCTGGAAAGCGCGCAACGGTTTCGCGCATGGTGTCGGCAGCGCGGTCAATGAGTGCCAGCTTGTCTTGGGCGTTTTGCCATTCTTGGCGATGCACTGCCCGAATACACTCACTACACAAGCGAATAAGCTCACGAGACTGGCCAAGGGCTTTATCGCGTGCGCCATTGCGCGCTTCTAGGTCTTGGCGGATGCTGTCTGCAATCGGCTGGAGCGCGTCTGTCATGCGTCACCGCCTTCTTGCGGTGGCATGGGGGGCGTATCGCCCTCTGGTGCATCGGGGGGCGTTGCCACACTACTAAACAATTGGTCAGCCAGTGAGGGCGGGCGACTAGGTAAATTAATTGCGCCAAAACGGGCTTCATAGCGCGTCATATTCTCGTTAAGGGCTTGCAAGAACATTTTGGCGTGGGCGGGGGTCATCACTACGCGCTCTAGAACGCGGGCGCGTGGGTCGCTGGGCAAAATTTGAATAAAATCGAGTACCACTTCGTACTGTGTGTGGCTAATAATCACGGTATTGGAGTACGTTGGCTTAAGGTCTTTGTCCACCTCAAGTTTAAGCTGACGTTGGTTTGGCGGTGGGCTCTGCATGGGGTTTCTCTTTCAGCATGGGTCAGTTTAGTTTATTATAGCCTTTTTCAACCGATTCTTCTAAAACATACCCCAATGGTTTGTGCATTGCAATAAAGCACATCCAAAGGCACAAAAGAACAAGGGAGCAACGCCTTGAGAACGCTAAAAGATGTTCGGCTACTAACGCTGGCAATGGGGGTACTTTTAGGGGCGTTTGCCTATCGCATGTTTAACCTAACCGCACAAGGCTTTTGGATTGATGAGGGGTTTACCTGGTTTTTAACGCAACAACCCGACCTTTTGCGTGTGCTAAAAACGGACGTACATCCTCCCCTGTATTTTGCCCTCATTAGCGTGTGGGCGGGGCTAACGGGTACAAGCGAGTTTAGCTTTCGCTTCTTTAGCGTGCTAAATAGTGTATTGGCGGTGGCGTGCATGGTGCCATTAGCCCGTGAAGCTGTCTTGATGGCGCAAACACGCACCCCCACGCTAAAGCGTCATTTGCCCCTCATTGCAATGGGCTTGCTGGCACTCTCTGATATGGAAATATACACCGCCCAAGAAGCGCGCGCGTACGCGTTGCATAGCGTATTTGTCATTATGAGCATGTGGGCATTTTTACGCTGGATACGTCGTCACAACACCCGTACTGCGCTGGTGTGGGCATTAGCCACAGTGCTATTGGTGTATACGCACTATTGGGGCGCGTGGGTGGGCGTAGTGCAGGGGCTATATGTCTTGCTGATACTGCGGGGGCGCGTGCGCGTTCAAGCCGTGTTATGGCTATTGGGTATGGGCGCAAGCGTGGGCGTGTGGGTGGTGCTAATTATGTTGCCCTACCAGCTTAAGATTGTGGGCATCAATACCACCGCAGACCCCTCCACACTAGAAACGCTATTTAACTACGTACGGGCGTTCTTTAGCCCTCAATGGGCATTGACGATAAGCCTCATTGGGGTAGGCTTTGCATGGAAAGCTCGCCGTGTACACGGCTTATTGTTGCTGTGGTTGGTGTTGCCTGTTGCGCTGACGTTTATTCTAAATGCAGAAAGTTCGCGCTTACTCTTTGACTATCGCCTCTCACAGATTACGCCTGCCGTTGCTTTGCTAGTGGCATGGGGCATTGCGTGGTTTAGTAGGCGCGTGCGCGTGGTATTGCTACTAATTATCACGGTTTGGGCGGTGCTAGTGGTGGATGTATACCGCGAAAAAGAGGATTGGCTGGGCTATGCCCGAGAAATAGCGCATGTCGTAAAAACGGGGGATGGCGTAGTGGTAGACTTTGGCGCGGGTGACTATCAGATGACCTATTATCTAGCACAAACACTCCCTGACGATGTGCCTGTGTTTGCCCTACGGCAACAAGCGTTTACGTATCCTGAGAACTATGAGGGCGCGTCCTTAGGGTTTATGGATAGCGTGCAACGGGTTTGGCTAGTGCGCTGGAATACCAACACAGAGGCGTTTGATAAACTGGGCTTTGTGGGCTTTACAGAGGCACTCTTTTTACCCCTAGAACGCGAAAATAACATCAACCTTGACCTTTATCGCTTTGACCGCCCCCTTGCTGTTAGAAAACCTTAACGTAGGGCTTAAGAACGCCGTTTTGGGGCGTTTGAGGGCATAAAGTGTGCTATATTGACAGTATCATGAAGTACACAACGCCCAGATTATAGGGGTATCATAGCGATGAGTGCAACACGTTCTCAATTTACAGTTCTAATGGTAGAAGACACGCTGGAATACGCACAGCTTAATATGATGGTGCTAAAGCGCCAGGGGTTTAATGTATATCACGCACAAGATGGCGAAAACGCTATTGAATACCTGAATAAAATTAAACCTGACTTGATTCTGCTAGACCTCAATCTGCCTCATGTGTCGGGGTGGGATGTTTTAAGCTATTGCAACAAGGTTTACGGTGAAGGTGAAACGCGCGTTATTGTGACCAGCGCGTATAGCGACAGCGCAAACCGTATTGTGGGCAAGCTACAAGACGTTTACCGCTACTTGGTAAAGCCCTTTACCCCACAAGACCTCGTAAGAGCTGTTGATAACGCGCTGGGTATTGAAATGGCTTAAAACCCTAAAAAGCTCAGTGCGCCTGCATCATCCTCACCATCATCAAGAATCTCGCGTCTATCATTACGTGGGCGAAGCATAGACCGCCCTCTTAAACTGGTAGAGGGGGGCGTATCAGCGTCTCCAAAACCGCCACCTAACGCGCCACCACCACCCCGTAGCGGGGGAACATAGGGCTTGCCGGGGCTAAGACTTGGGCGATTGCCTTGTTGTGGCGGTTGCCCAAAGCCGCCCTGTGGTGGATATTGAGGCGGCTGCGGCGGTTGTGGCGGTTGCCCAAAGCCGCCCTGTGGTGGATATTGAGGCGGTTGTGGCGGTTGCCCAAAGCCGCCCTGCGGTGGATATTGAGGCGGTTGTGGTTGTTGTACGGGATACCCACTTGTTTGTGGGTATTGCGGCGGTTGTGGCGGTTGCCCGAAACCGCCCTGTGGTGGATATTGAGGCGGTTGTGGCGGTTGCCCAAAGCCGCCCGTTTGCGGGTATTGAGGCTGTTGTGGTTGTTGTACGGGATACCCGCCTGTTTGAGGGGGTACGCCATAGCCAAATTGCCCTGCTTGGGGCGGATAGCCCGCGACCGGCGCAGACTGTGCGCCAAAGTTACCTGTAGGGGGTGCGCTTTGTGCTTGCTGGCGTTGCAGTGCCTCATCAAATGAAGCCCCTGCGCCTAAAGCCACATTCCCAATTCGACTACGTCCAGATTCGCGTGAGCGCGAAGCGGATGCCAGATAGTCGGCGTCTTTGGAAGTGCCTTTTTGATTGCCCGATGAATCCCATAAGCCAAAAAACGTTCCCCCCACAAAGCGAATGACAAAGAGCGCCACCACGCCCAACCCTGCCAAACATAGGCAAAGCACAACGGCTATCGTAGAAAGTGCGTTTTGCAAACCTTCAAACATAGGGTCTCTTTTCTCTTTCTGTGTGGTTATTTTTTATTCGGTAGTTTTAAGCGCATAAACCTAAAGGGGCGTTTTTCGCCTTTGGGTGCTGTGCCTTCCACAAACGTGGCAGACGGCATAAACGGTTCTTCTTGAGGGGCTAGCGTGTCATAAGGGGCGCGGATAACAACAGGAGCTTGCCCCGTCACCTTTTCTAGTGCATCGTCAAAGGTGTATGCCTGTGCATCTACTTTCATGGCATCGCTTAGGCTTTCGTGGTCTGGCGCGGTTTCTATCGGAGCGTCGTGTTTTTTACCCTCACGCCCCAGTGCCATCGCAATAAACGACATGATAACGCGGAAGAGAGACCGTTGGAACAAAAACCACCAGCTAAACAGCAGAAGCGCAAAAAACACCAAAAACGTCACCAGCGCGGTTACTTGTAAGACATTTAGGTCTGGCATGGGTTAAGCACCTTTCAATGAATAGTGCGCGTTTAGAAAGCGCGTGCTACGCCTTGATTGTATCATGATTTTAAGTTTTTTAGGCTTTTGCCTTGTGTCGCTAGGGCGTTAGGGGCATATCGTCATTGTGTCGGATATAAACGCTCGAAAACCACTAAAATTAGGACACTGTGTAGCAAGAATGAGGTGTTTTTTGCGTTGGTATGGTCTAAGCAAATGCCGAAAGAACGTGATATAACTAAGGACGTTGCTTAAAAGCCATCAACTTACGCTCTTGTAGGAGTTTATTCTAATGCGAAACTTTGTCTCACAATCCGCCAATAACTTACGTCCATCGGGTATCCGTCGCTTCTTTGACATTGCGGCTACGATGGAAGACGTGGTGACACTTGGCATCGGTGAGCCTGATTTTGTTACCCCACAGCACATCATCAATGCAGCCCGCCAAACCCTACAGGATGGGCGCACAGGCTACACTGCCAACGCAGGCGAGATTGCCCTCCGCGTGGCAATTACCGACTATATGGAACGCCTGTATGGGCTACGCTATGACGCACGTTCACAAGTTTTAGTGACAGTAGGCGTAAGCGAAGCCTTGTTCTTGGCGATGCGTGCTATTTTGGACGCTGGCGATGAAGTGCTGGTGGTAGAGCCGTGTTTTGTGGCAAATGCGGCAGTGGTAGAAATGGCGGGCGGTGTGCCTGTAAGCGTGCCAACACGCCCCGAAAATGAATTTCAAGTGACGGGTGCAGACTTAGAAGCACGCATTACGCCCCGCACAAAAGCCATCCTCATGAGCTACCCTAGCAATCCCACAGGTGCGGTTTTAAGCCCCGAACACATGCAACAGGTGGCAGATGTCGCTGAAAAATATGACCTTGTGGTGATTAGTGATGAAATTTATGAACGCCTTGTGTATGGGGTAAAGCACACTTGCTTTGCTACCCTGCCCAATATGCAAGAGCGCACGATTGTTTTAAGTGGTATGAGCAAGTCTTTTGCTATGACAGGCTGGCGTATTGGTTATGCTATTGCGTCGGTAGCCATCCTAGATGCCATGAAGAAGTTTCACCAATACCTGATTATGTCCGCACCCACTATTGGGCAATTCGCCTCTATTCAAGCCCTTAACCACGCTGAACCCGATGTAGAACGGATGCGCCAATCTTATGACAGTCGCCGCCGTTTAATTGTGAAGGGTTTTAATGATTTGGGGCTAGATTGTTTTGAGCCAAGAGGGGCGTTTTATGCGTTTCCAAGTATTGCCATTACAGGCATGACGGATGACGCTTTTTGTGATGCCCTTTTGCAAGAAGACCGCGTAGCTTTAGTGCCGGGCAGTGCCTTTGGCGAAAGTGGCAAGGGGTTTGTGCGTGCCAGCTATGCTTCCTCAGAAGAAAATATCCATCGTGCCTTAGAACGTTTGGCACGCTTTATGCAACGTCACGGCTTTTTACGCCACGCTTTTACCGCGTAAACATGCCATAGGGCGCATCAAACACCGCAAAATAACACTGATACTTACCCCGATTGCTAGCCCCTGACTTTTACAGGGTTTTACCCAAACGCCACTACTTTTTGCAAAAAGTGGGCATAAAAGGGTCAAGGGATGCTAATCCCTTGTGGGTGTTTGAGGGCGAAGCTCTCAAGAAAAAACAACTACCAATCACGGTATACTTATAAAAAGCAGACACCCTTTCGGGGGTGTCTTGCTTTTTATAGCGGGGTGCATTTTTAGAATGTTTTTCTCTAGTCCATCATCAGAACGCGCTCGATGCGCTCCATTGCCCAGTCAATATCTTCTTTCTTGATAACCAACGGGGGCGCAAAACGAATCACGTTATCGTGAGTTTCTTTGCACAGCAAGCCTTCGTTCTTTAGTGCCTCACAAAAGCGACGCGCTCCGCCTGCCTCTGCGTGTAGTTCTACACCAATGAGCAAGCCACGCCCACGCACTTCTTTAACATGCTTGCTTTCGACGCGCTTTAGTCTGCCCACCAAGTACGCGCCCATATCACGCGCATTGTCAATCATGCCCTCATCCACCAATACCTGCAACGCTTCACGCGCTACAGCTGCGCCCAAAGGATTACCGCCAAACGTGCTTCCGTGGTCACCGGGGTTAAACATTGCCATGATGTGGGCATCTGCCAACACCGCAGAAACGGGGTACATGCCCCCAGAGAGTGCCTTGCCAATCGTCACAACATCGGCACGCACGTTTTCATGGTCTTGGGCAAAAAGTTTGCCTGTGCGCCCTAGCCCTGATTGGATTTCATCGGCAATCATCAAAACATTGTGCTTGGTGCAAATTTCACGCACGCGCTTTAGATAACCATCGGGGGGAATAACCACGCCTGCCTCGCCTTGAATGGGTTCTAGGCTAAACGCCACCGTGTTTGGCGTAATGGCTGCTTCAAACGCATCGGCATCGCCATAAGGCACAGTTTTATAGCCGGGCGTAAAGGGCCCAAAGCCGTCTTTGTATTGTTCTTCATCACTAAAGCTAATGATGCTAATGGTACGCCCCTGAAAGTTACCTGTGGCGACAATAATTTCAGCTTGTCCTTCGGCAACGCCCTTTACTTTATAGCCCCACTTCCGCACTAGCTTAAGCGCGGTTTCTACGGCTTCTGCGCCACTGTTCATAGGGAGCATTTTTTCATAGCCCGTCATCTCGCAAAGCTCTTTTGCTAACAAGGGCAATTGGTTATTGCGGAAGGCGCGAGACGTAAGCGGAATCCTTTGTGCCTGTTGCACAAGTGCGTTTAGGATGCGGGGGTGGGCATGACCCTGATTTACGGCACTATACGCGCTTAAAAAGTCTAAATAACGCTGTCCTTCAACATCCCAAACCCAAATACCTTCGCCACGTTCAATGACGACATCAAGAGGTTTATAGTTATTTGCGCCATATTTCTTCTCAAAAGCAATGTAATCTTGTGAACTTAACGTTGTTTTTTCCATGATGTTACCCTCTTTAATGCTGTGGTGGGCGTAGACCGTTTTCACCACCAGCCCGTACTACAATCACGATTTACGCAAAGTGTAGCATAGCGTGAAAGTGCATCGTTAGTGTTTTCGTTAAAAATCACAAAAGCACCCTAAAGGGCATTATGGTGTGCTGTGATTAAACACCGCGTTTAGCATCTTTTGCCCGCTAAATTGCACTAAAACACGCTGATACCCCGCCTCACCCATGCGCTTTGCGAGGGCTTCATCCATCAGTAATTGCGTCAGGCGTTGGGCAAATATATCTGTTTGATAGGGGTTCAGCACATAGCCCGTAATGCCATCCTCAACTGCTTCTTTGCCACCGCCAAAGCAGGTAGTGATAACGGGTGTGTGCGTTGCCATACCCTCTAGGTTGATGGTGGGGAAGGAGTCGAAACACAGGCTAGGGGTCACTACCACATCCGCCAGCGCATAGGCGTTTACAAGGTCACTACCACTCATCCAACCGCCCGATACAATGTGGTTTTGGCGTAGTTCGGTATATGCGCTATCCGTAACTTGCGCCTCTATCGGCATAGACGATAGCACTAAAAGCGTCACGTTGGGTATGCTTTGGCGCACAATGTTAAGGGCATCTAGCAATGGGCGTGTGCCTTTAACCGCCGAAAGCCTGCCCGCAAATAGCACCACTTTTCGCCCTTCTAGCCCCAAGTGTTGGCGAAGCGCATGGATGCCTTCAGGGGTGGCTTGCCATTGTTCGGCATCAATGCCATT
Organism: Anaerolineae bacterium; assembly: GCA_034437555.1. Taxonomy (GTDB): domain Bacteria; phylum Chloroflexota; class Anaerolineae; order Aggregatilineales; family Phototrophicaceae; genus JANWYT01. The sequence continues at coordinate 18,280 of DAOTTQ010000096.1, forward strand.
ATGCACCACCCTAAACGGGGGCAAACCATTGGCGTGAAGCGCGTCCGCTAAGGCTTGGCTAACGGCAACGCGGTCATCCACATCTTGTTTTAGCACGCTGGCAATGATGGGATTACGCAAAGGGTTATAGCGTAGGCGGTGGGTTTTAAGGTTATAAAACAGGGGCAAACGATAGGCTTCGGTGAGCATCTCGCAAGCATCAGGCGTGATAAAGTGCGTCAGCTTGGTATACGCAAAGCTCATCACGTCATGCGCGGTGAACACGGTTTTAATGCCCATGCGGTGCGCCATGCGTAGGCTGTAATAGCTAAGGTGCGTATGAACGTTATGGGCGTTGACCACATCAGGCTTTAGGCGATGATACAGGGCTTGCAGGGGGCGTGCCGTTTGGGGATTGTATAAGGACAACATCGCGCGCCAACGCTCATGGTATTGGCTATGAAACGCGTAAACGTGAATGCCGTCTTTAACGGTTTCAAAGGCACGCTTAGAGGTGGCGCATGCCACATGCACCTCATGCCCTGCTTGTTGGGCAAAGTGCGCTAGTCGCCACGCTACTTCACCCGCGCCCCCCTTATTTTCGGGGGGAATTTGGTCAGAAAGGATGAGAAGGCGCACGCCGTTTTAGCTTTCGTAGGTTTCGCGGACAACGTTTAGCATCACCCCATGAAGCACAGGGTTAGACACTACCAAACGCCCCTCTGGCACAAATGACAGCGTTTCGTTGCCGTGATAATCAGTGACGATACCCCCCGCCTCACGCACCAATAGCACGCCTGCCATAGCATCCCAAGGCTTTAGCCCACGTTCCCAGTAGCCATCAAAACGCCCACACGCCACATATGCTAAATCGAGGGCAGCACTCCCAAAACGGCGTAATCCGCGCACTTGGGGCATAAACGCGCTCCATTGGGGTAAATTATTGTCGGGATTGGTACGGCGGTCATAGGCAAAACCGCTTGCCAGTATGCTTTCTACCAGCGTTGTTTTGTTGCCCACACTCACAGGGCGATGGTTTAAGAATGCGCCTTGTCCCTTGATTGCCGTGAATTGCTCGCCTGTATTGGGGTTAAAAATCACGCCCAACAACGGGTTGCCATCACGGTCTGTCAAGCCCAACGACACGCAAAAATGAGGAATCCCATTGGCAAAGTTCACTGTCCCGTCTAAGGGGTCTACATACCAAAACGCTTCGGCTGTTTCGGGGTCTGTGCCCACGCCACCGCCTTCTTCGCCCACAATGTGCGTGTTGGGGTAAAGCGCAGAAAGGCGGTCTACAATGAGGGATTCGCTGGCGCGGTCGGCTTCGGTAACGATGTCTACAACATCACTTTTGCTATTTTGCTTTAGCAAGGGCTGGCGAAAATGATGCAACAACACTTCGCCTGCATCTATAGCTAAACGTACAGTATCTTCTAGCATTTCTAGGTTAGGGGTCAAGAGAATACTCACTTTCTAAACGATAAACGCAAAATACAGCATGTTTGTGGAGAATGCCTTGATATTACCCCACTTGGCGCAAGACTTAAAATACCAAACAGACCAAAGACGGCACATAGAGGCATATGGAGGGGTATAAAAAGGGCGCACCCTGTGGCACGCCCCTGATGATGCGCTTACATTACAATGTTGACCTTATGGTCTTGACCATTGCGTCCAGCGATAAACACCACGCGCTTGGGCGTTCCGCCATTCATAAAGCGTGTGGCAAATTCGCTGGCTACCGCTAGTTTCTCGGCTTCTTCGCGTTCAATGTCGGCAGACACTTCAATGTTACCGCGTGGCTTGCCGTCCACCATCACTACCAATTGCACCGTGTCGGCTTTCGCTTTTTCGGGGTCATATTCTGGGAAGGCTTGTAGGTGAATACTATAGCCCCATCCCAAACGTTCCCACAGTTCTTCGGTAATGTGGGGGACAATGGGCGCAGCACAACGCAGATAAATGCTCACCACCTCATCAAAGGTTGCTTTGCCGACGCTCTTGGCGCGAGTGGCATCCTTTAAGGCATTACGGAAGGTCATTAACGCCGCGACCACCGTATTAAAGCTAAACTTCTCAAAGCTATCGCTTGCACGGGCAATCATGTGATGGGCAGCGCGTACCAAGTCTTTCTCGGCTTTGGCATCGCCCTGTGCAGGCACGCTGGTTTGCACTAGTTCCCATGTATCGTTTAACCAGCGCGTTACGCCCACAACGTTGGCTTCGTCCCAGGGTCCCCCCGTTTGCCAATCAAACGCAAACATCAAGTGGGCGCGAACGGCATCACCGCCGTACTTTTTCACCATTTCATCAGGGTTAACCACATTGCCCTTAGACTTGCTCATGCGTTGAATGTCTAGGTGATGCTTTAGCTGGTTGACGTTGTTTTTGCCCTCAATGGCGGGAATGTCGATGACGGCGTTGGGCGCAGCTTCCACCATTCGCATCTCATCACCAATGAACAGCATGTTTTCTACGCGCTTCATCAACTCGCCATGAATCCCATCAAAGTTATCTTTGGGGGCATGCGTGGGGGCAACCACGCTCACGCGGCTGGCGTTTAGCTTTTCGCCCTCAAACTTGCCCGTACACACCAGATAATCACCTAAGCGTTTTGCGCCTAGCACTTGCCCCTGATTGCGTAATTGCAACATTGGCTCATCAAATACGCTTTCGGTGTCGCGCCCGTGTGCTTTTGCCGCTGTTAGCGCGTCATCAAACACGCCCAAATCACGCAAGGCTTTGTTAAACCAGCGCGTATACAGCAAGTGCATGGTGGCGTGTTCTGCACCGCCCGTGTACGTATCTACAGGCAACCAATACGCCGCTTCTTCGGCATTAAAGGGTGCGCCACCTTCTTTAGGGGATAAATAGCGTAGGTGATACCACGACGAACACAGGAACGTATCCATCGTATCGGTTTCACGTCGCCAGCCCTCTTTGTAATTAAAGAAGGGTTCATGATACGTTAGGGGGCTTCTGCCTGTTGGCACAAAGTCTACGTCCTCTGGCAGTTCGGCATACTCGCCTTCTGGCAATAGATGCAGGTTGCCTTGTGGGTCATACACCACAGGAATGGGGCTTCCCCAATAGCGTTGACGGCTGACCAGCCAATCACGCAGGCGATAATTAACGTTCTCTTGCCCTACGTTCTTCTCAACCAAAAAGTCGATGACGGCGTTAATGGCGGGGTTCTTGCGCCCTTTTTCGCCATTGCTGAGTGTGCCATCAAATGCGCCACTGTTTATCATCACGCCTGCGCCGGCATAGGGCAATTCGCTGTCGCCTTCGGGCTGGATAACGGGCTGAATTTTAATGCCATATTTTGTTGCAAATTCAAAGTCACGGGTATCATGGGCGGGTACTGCCATAATTGCGCCCGTGCCATAGCTCACCATCACATAATCCGCAATCCAAACTGGCACGCGCTCATTGTTGACGGGGTTAATAGCATATGCCCCTGTCCAAACGCCTGTTTTCTCGCGGTCATCGCTTAGGCGTTCAATTTCTGTGCTACGGGCAGTTTGCACGCGATAGGCTTCAATGGCTTCTTTTTGTTCGGGCGTGGTAATAGCATCCACCAACGCATGTTCGGGCGCAAGCACCATAAAGGTTGCCCCCCACAGCGTGTCGGGGCGCGTGGTAAACACGACAATCTCATGGTTGCCCACTTCGCTGGCAAACGTCACTTTTGCGCCTTCGCTTCTGCCAATCCAGTTATACTGCATCAGGCGCACGGGGTCGGGCCAATCGAGCTTGCTAAAGTCTAGCATTTCATCGGCGTAGCGCGTGTAACGGAAGAACCATTGCGTCATCAGTTTTTGGACAACGGGTTGCCCCAAGCGTTCGTCTTTGCCGTCAATCACTTGCTCATTTGCCAAAACGGTCTGTAACGCCTCGCTCCAGTTCACTAGGGCTTCGCTACGATACGCTAAGCCGTTTTCATAGAACAGCTTAAAGAACCATTCTGTCCACTGATAGTATTCGGGGGTACACGAAATCATCTCGCGTTCCCAGTCAAACATTGTTCCCATTGTGCTTAATTGTCCGCGCATCCGCTTAATATTTTCATACGTCCACTTCCAAGGGTGAACGTTACGGCTAATGGCGGCTTGTTCGGCGGGCAAGCCAAACGCATCAAAGCCCATGGGGAACAAGACGTTAAAGCCCTTCATCCGCATGTAACGGGCGCGTGCGTCACTGGGGGTCATGGCAAACCAATGCCCAATGTGCAAATCACCGCTTGGGTAGGGCAACATGGTGAGCGCGTAGTGCTTGGGCTTATTCCAGTCTACTTTAGCGCGATAAATTTGGGTTTCATCCCATTTTTGATGCCACTTGTTCTCAATAGCATCGGGGTCATAGGCTTGTATCATGATGTGTGCTTGCTCCTGTTGGTGGGTAAACGAAAAACGGCATAGGGCAGGTGTGCCATACGCAAGAATAAAAGAGATGCTGTTGTCTTAGGGGGTGATGATAGGCGGTGGTCTACCGCTTGGTAAGCGAAGAGCGGACGACCACTGCATCCAAGTTACATTTTAGGGTGGTCATGGTGTGGTTACTCCGTGAAAAAGTTCATCCTCATAAGCATAAGCAAAAACACGCCATTTGTAAAGATGATGAAATAACCATGAAAATCAAGGGGGCGAACCAACGGTTGCGCCCCTCTCCCTAAATCCCTCTCCAATTTCATGGCGAGGGACTTGAAAAACAGGGGTGATTATTGCGCGGCTTGGGGGGTAAATTGTGCTTCTTCTGTTGAACCTTTTAGCGCAGTGGTGCTGGATGTCCCGCTCGTGATGGCTTCTTGCACCGCATCAAAGTAACCCGTCCCCACAAAGGCTTGGTGCTTTACCGCTTTATAGCCGTGTGTGCGTTCTAGCTCAAATTCGCGGTCTTGTAGCACGCTATACGCCGCCATGCCCAAGTCTTTATAGCCTAATGCCAGTTCAAACATGCTCAAATTAAGCGCATGGAAGCCCGCCAATGTGATGAACTGGAATTTATAGCCCATCTTGCCTAGCTCACGTTGGAATTTGGCAATCGTGTCACGGTCTAGTTTTGCGCTCCAATTAAACGAAGGCGAGCAATTGTACATCAGCAACTTATTAGGATATTGGGCATGGATGGCATCCGCAAAGGCTTGTGCTTCGTCAAGGTCGGGGTGTGACGTTTCCATCCAAATCATGTCCGCATAGGGCGCATACGCCAGCCCACGCGCAATAGCCGCTTCTAGCCCATGTCGCACATAGTAAAAGCCTTCTACGGTGCGTTGCCCTTCAATAAAGGGTTTGTCGCGGTCATCAATGTCACTGGTGATGAGGTTGGCAGCGTCGGCATCGGTGCGGGCAATCACAAGGGTACTTGTTCCCATCACATCCGCCGCCAAACGCGCCGACACCAATTTTTGTATTGCTTCTTGGGTGGGTACAAGCACTTTGCCGCCCAAGTGACCGCACTTCTTGGCTGATGAAAGCTGGTCTTCGTAGTGGATGCCTGCCACACCCGCCTCAATCATTTGCTTGGTCAGTTCAAAGGTGTTCAGGTTGCCCCCAAAGCCTGCTTCGGCATCCGCCACCATCGGCACATAGTAATTAAGGTTTTGTTTGCCCGCCATGTGCTGAATTTGGTCGGCACGCATAAGGGCATTGTTCAGCCGACGAAGCAATTCAGGGACGCTATTGGAGGGGTATAGGCTTTGGTCGGGGTACATTTGCCCTGCGCCATTAGCATCGGCTGCCGTTTGCCATCCGCTTACATAAATGGCTTTTAAGCCCGCTTGCACCTGTTGAACGGCTTGGTTGCCTGTTACTGCGCCTAAGGCGTTGACATAGGGCGTATGGTGCAATAGCTCCCACAATTTTTCTGCGCCGTGTTTTGCTAGCGTATGCTCTATCAGCAGGCTACCGCGCAAACGAAGCACATCTTCTGCACTATAGGGGCGTGTGATGCCACGCCAACGGGGGTTTGTTTGCCAATCTTGCGTAAGGTCTTTTGTTGTGGTCATGATAAAGGTCTCCTTTAGCGTTTAGTCGAACGTTAGTCTAGGTATTGGTAAGCGGGCAAAGTTAAAAATTCGGTAAAGCTGGGCGAAAGCACCATGTCACCAAAAAGGCGTTGGGCAAGCTCAAATTTGCCCCCTTCAAAGCGTTCATCCCCAATTTCATGACGAATGACGCGCATTTCTTCGTTTAGCATGTCGCCAAACAAGTGGGGCGTTAGGGTGCGCCCATCGCTGAGTTTGGCGCGATGATATACCCATTGCCAAAGCTGGCTACGGCTAATTTCGGCAGTAGCTGCGTCCTCCATAAGGTGGTATAACGGCACGCACCCGTTGTTATTCAGCCATGCCTCTACGTATTGCACGCCCACTTTAATATTTTGGCGTGCGCCCCCTTCGGTGATGTCGCCGATAGGCATTTCTAGCAAGTCTTTCGCGCTAATATTTACGTCATCACGCTGGCGAAGCACTTGGTTAGGCGTGGGCATGTAGCGATCAAACATCTCTAATGCCACAGGCACAAGCCCCGGATGCGCCACCCATGTGCCATCATGCCCATCGCGGGCTTCACGTTCTTTATCCGCACGCACCTTGTTCATGGCGATTTCGTTGGCTTCGGGGTCATTCTTGATGGGAATTTGTGCTGCCATGCCCCCCATTGCGTGCGCTCCGCGTCTGTGGCATGTTTTGATGGCTAGGAGCGAGTAGGCACGCATAAAGGGGGCGGTCATTGTCACTGTGGCACGGTCGGGCAGTACAAAGCCAGCGTTACGATGAAACTTTTTAATCACGCTGAAAATGTAATCCCACCGCCCACAGTTTAAGCCTGCGGAATGGTCGCGCAATTCATATAAAATTTCGTCCATCTCAAACGCCGCCAAAATGGTCTCAATGAGAACGGTAGCTTTGATGGTGCCTTGTGGGATGCCCAACATTTGCTGTGCCAAAGTAAAAACTTCGTTCCACAGGTGCGCTTCGTGGTGGCTTTCTAGCTTTGGTAGATAAAAGAACGGCGCAAGCCCTCTGGACAATAGTTCACGGGCGTTATGGAAAAAATACATCCCAAAGTCAAAGAACGCGCCCCCGATGGGCTTGCCATCCAGCAAGAAGTGGCGTTCTTCCAAATGCCAACCGCGTGGGCGCACAAATAACACGGCGGTTTGCTCATTCAGTTGGTAGTGCTTGCCTGCTTCGTTGGTATAGCGGATGGTGCGCCGATTGGCATCACGCAGGTTGACTTGCCCGTCTAGCATGTTGTGCCAAGATGGGGCGTTGGCATCTTCAAAATCTGCCATAAACACCTTCGCGCCACTATTAAGGGCATTGATAACCATCTTTCTATCGGTTGGACCGGTAATTTCGGTACGGCGGTCTTGGATGACGGCTGGCACAGGCGACACTTGCCAATCGCCTTCACGGATGGCGCGGGTGTGTGGCAAAAAGTCGGGCATCTCGCCGTTGTTAATGCGTTCTTGGCGCATTGACCGTGACTTTAGCAAGCCACGCCTCATGGGTTCAAAGTGTCTGGCAAGGCTTGCCACAAAGGCAATCGCTTCGGGGGTTAAAATTTCGGCAAATTCGGGCGTGATGTCGCCGATGATTTGCACATCGCTCTCAATAAGAATCATGAGGTGTTTCTCCGTTTATCAATAACAAGCATTAACATGACGCACAGCAATCAACATTGCTGGGTAGTAAGACACACTGCGCTAAATTGTGGAGTGAAGAACGAGCGTTAGTGCCGAATGACGCAAATAATGCTAACAGGGACGACACAGACAAGGGGGGTAACGACAGGGGAGACTGCGAGGGAGATAAGGTGATATTGGGCTTGCTTTGGGCGACAACAACGTAAATTAGGTGCGTTCATCGGGATTTGCCTTTCTTAAAGGTTTGGACGATGTCTTTAGAATACAATGAACCCGTTTAATCGCCTAGCGCAGTTGTGCGTAAGTTCACGCATAAAATCGGACACTTTGTACTAAATTAAATGTTGATGAAGACATCAATATACTTGTGTGGGGGTGAAGGGAGCGTTGCCTAAGAGAAAACAGCCCTTTTCCCCACGAGCTAGCCATGTGAACTAGCCATGAAGAAAGGGGCGTGTGTTTTTTAGCGTGGGGGATAAATGGCAACCAGTGCATCGGCAAGCTGATTAGCCCAAGAAGGATAATTATGCCCACCGCTATACTCACGGTACGCCACGTCATAGCCCAAGCCCGTCAGTCGCTGGTGAATGGCTTGGTTTAACGGGTAAAGCCACTCGTACATGCCCACATCTTGCCAAATTTTGAGGGGCGGTTGTTTGTACATGAGCAATTCTTCAATCAAGGTGGGCGTGTTATCCGTGAGTTTAATCTGGAATGCCCCCGACTGGCTGATGACATGTCCAAAGATATTGGGTAGGCGCAAGCCCGCATACAGTGCCATCAAGCCCCCCATAGAAGCCCCTAGCACGCCATACGCGCCCTCATTGGCGTTAATGTCAAGCAGGTTTAGGTGTTCTTGTGCCAACGGCAACACATACTTGGTTGCCAAGACCAACGCGCTATCTGCGGTAAGGTACTCGGTAAGCCGATACGCGCCTGCGTTTTGCACACACGCCAGCGCAACAGGCTGTATGCGCTTTTGGGCAATCAGGTTATCCACAATGGTGGGGAGTTTTGCCCTAAAAACATAATCATGACCATCCCACACCAAAAGCAACGGCACAGGCTCTTTTACGGGGGGCTGATACAGCCACACATCACGCTTGCCCCCACCAACAAACACCCCTTGAATGAGGTGCTTGGTCACACGCCCCTTAGGCACGTTGCGCTTGGTTTTGCGCTCTGGGGCGTGCTGGTGGGCGGGCATAGTAAAGAAGTTATTGTATTTACCAATGCCATTAGACACTTTGCGCGGGTTTAAGGGGTCGAGCTGGCGCGTTGTGCCGTCGTTGTCATCCCCGAAGAAAGCATATTCAATATAGGCATCTTCAGGAAGCGTCACCGTCGCGCTCCAAACGCCCTTTTCGGTTTCTTTAAGGGCAACGGCGGGGGTATCTAGTCCCCACCAATTCATATCCCCGTGCAGTACGGGGGCAGTTTTTCCCAGCCATACAAACGTGGCTTGGTTGCCCTCTACAATAGGGGTTACGCCTTGTGTGGCGCGTTTTTTAAGCGAAGTCATTGGCGTGTGCCTTAAAGAATTTCTACAAGCTCTACTTCAAAGATGAGCGCCGCATATCCTGGAATGGGACCCCCTGGCGTGCCACGTTCCCCATAAGCCAATTGATAAGGAATGTAGAACTCATACTTTGCGCCCTTTGCCATCAATTGCACGCCTTCTGTCCAGCCTGCAATCACTTGGTTAAGGGGAAATTCGATGGTTTCGCCACGCTTATAAGAGCTATCGAACTCTTCGCCATTAGTCAGTGTGCCACGATAATGAACTTCGACCACGCTTTTTGCAGTGGGGTGTGTTGTGCCGTTGCCCGCCTGTAGCACCTTGTATTGTAAGCCGCTTTTGGTGGTGGTAACGCCCTCTTTTTTAGCGTTTTCCGCCAACCATAATTCACCGTCTTCTTTTTGTCCCATGATGTTCTGCGCCCTTTAATAGAGAAAATTGACCTCAACAGTGTACCTTATTTTTGAGCGATGCTAAAGTAAAAAATCAAAAACTGAAGAAAAGGCGGTTTTTGCACGGGCAACCCGTTATTGGGGTCGCCCAAGTTCATTTTTTAGGGTGTGTGTAGCAATTTCATCCTAGTCAGGCGCGTCCACACTACCATCCAATTGACGGGCGTTTTTGATGTAATAGGCGTTCGTCAGCCTGCCAATGACCTGCACCGATGACCAATTGACCGCAAACCCAATAAACAAGCCCGCAAAAGGAATGATTTTAGAGAGAAACTTTCGCAACACCGTCTGTACAAGTTGCTGATAGGCAATGCCCATATAGCGTTCTTGCCACAGCACCAATTCTTCTGGGGAGGGCATCTTTTGGCGGATGACCAACAATTGCCCCGCGTTGAGCGTTTTGTCTTTATTGTCTACGCCATACACTTGGGCAATAAAGTAAGACAGTTCAGAATTAGACCGCGCAGAATACGCCATATCAATGAACAAACCAATGGGCAAAGCAAAAATGCCCCCTACGCTGGTAAGCGCGCCCACCATCCCCTGCCGAAAAGCATATTTGTTGATGATATATCTTACCAATTCCGCCTGTGTTTTAGCAGGATATTTTATTTTAAGGGCTTCGTATTCTTTATGCAGTTCTTCTGTGTTGGGGGCAGAGGCACTAGATACCCATTGGATAAAGCGTGGAAAATTTCTAAGCGCGTAAATGCCAATCCCAAGTAGCAATAAAGCGGGCAAGCAACAGCACAAAAGTAACCAATTCGTTAATTCCATTGATAACCTCATTTTTAACTTGCAAAACAAAAAAGCTAGCGTTTGTTCAAGCTAGCTTACTTAAAAATATAGCGTATTGATGGGTGTTTTACAACACGGGTGATTTGTCCATATGGTGGTATTCACCGCCCAATTCTTCCCATGCTTGCCCAATGCGCCTAAAACCTTCGTTAATCATGTCGGGACGCTGCAAGCCATAATTGAGGCGAATGTGGTAATTGCCACAATTATTGGTATAGAAAATGTTGCCAATGGCAAACGACACGCCCTTTTGCACGGAGTTAATAAACATTTCAGCAGACGTGGGACCCGTAGACGGGAAGCGCACCCACAAATATAAGCCCCCCTGCGGATGATTCCATGTTGTGCCTTCTGGAAAGTGGCGTTGGGCGGCTTCGATGGCGGCATCACGGCGTTTGTGCAGTTCGCGGTTATTGCGCTCTAGCTGGTTTGCCAAAATACCACGCTGAATCATCAAGTGCATGGCGCGTTGGTTTAAGCCACTGGTCGAAATATCGGCGGCAAACTTTACCCGTGAAAGGCGGTCTAAATGGTGACTGTTGGCAATCACATAGCCTATACGTAAGCCCGGCAGCATAATCTTTGTAAACGCGCTAACGTGCAATACCACGCCTCTATCGTCTAGCTCTTTTAGCAATGGCACGTTTTCGCCCTCAAAGCGTAGTTCATGGTAAACGGCATCTTCTAAAATAGGCACGCCATACTCATTGGCTAAATTAAGCAATTGCCTTCTGCGATGCAGGGGCATCACAACGCCGGTGGGATTATGGAAAGAGGGCATCACGTAAATCAGGCGGGGCTTGTTCTCTAATAAGTAGTTTTCTAGGTGGTCTAGGCGCATCCCTTCTTCATCGTGGGGGATAGCGTAAATGTTGACCTTGCGAGCGCGGGCAATGTCTACCACACCCAAATAGGTTGGGTTGGCGGTAACGAGCGTGTCGCCTTCGTTCATAATACTTTGAATCACAAGGTCAATCGCCTGTTGCGCTCCGCCTGTAATCAGCACGTTTTCTGCGCTACATCGTATGCCCAAACCACTCACATAATCGCGTACGGTAGCACGCAAGGGTGCGTAGCCTTCGGGGGCTTCATAACCCAGCGCATTCACACCATCACGCTCTAGGACGTGGTTAATGGCATCCTTTAAGTGGTTGATAGGGTAAAAGTCGGGGGGGGGTGAGCCATGCGAAAAGTTAATCATGCCATTCTTGCGGGCAAGGCGCATCATATCACGCAATGAATAGTCGGCTAGGGCTTCGCTATCGGGGGCTTGATTGTGATGAGGCGTGGTTTGGCGTAAGGGTGTATTTGCCCCCTCTTTTGCCACAAATGTGCCTCTGCCGGCGTGTGCGCTCAAATAGCCTTCGGCGCGAAGTTCGGCATAGGCGTTAACCACGCTAATTCTGCTAATGTTAATTTGCTCGGCAAGCTCACGGCTGGCGGGCAAGCGCGTTCCGGCAGGCAATTGACCACTGTCAATTTGCGTCTTTATTTGCCGAATGAGCTGGCGATACAACGGCTCTTCGCTGTCGCGGTCTACGGGAAAGTGAAAACGCTGTGGCATGAGGGATGTCCTATCTTTTGCTAAAATTGCCATACGCAAGCGGATATTACCACTTTAGCAGAACAGGCGCGTTTTCCTAGACCATTTAAGACCAATTTTGATCATTGGTTATTGCGTTATGTCTCTTTTAGCACTGTCACGCGCGGATAAATTGCGTCTACGTCACTTTTACGGCAAAGTTCTGTGCCTTCTGTCATCACAGTAGCCGTACCACACGCAATACCAAAGCGCACCGCGTCTACAATGTCGCGCCCTTGTGATAACGCCCAAGTAAGACCACCGACCATACTATCACCTGCGCCCACCTTACTTTTTATAGGAACAACGGGCGGGCGCAGATGTGCCACAATGCCCTCACTTACTAAAAGCGCGCCCGAACCGCCCAAACTGACGACCAAAACTTGCGCCATGTTTTCGGCGATGAGGCGTTTTGCCACGCGGATGAGGTGTTCTTCGCCCTCAAAGGTTTCGCCTGATAGTTGCTCTAGTTCGTTGATATTGGGCTTTAGCAAATAGGCGTTTGCACCCTTCATTTTGGCAAGGGCTTCACCGGACGTATCTACAATAAGGCGCGTGGATGTGCCTTGTAATTGCGTTGCTAAACGCACATAAAAATCTGTGGGAACATTGGAGGGCAGGCTACCACTGGCTACCAAATAGGCGGGTTTGTGTGCGAGTGTAGCCTCTACGCACGCTTGCACTTCGGCTTCGCTAAGGGGCAAGCCTGGCATCCCGAAGCGGTACTGTAGGGTGGTGCTTTTCTCAAATACAATCAGGTTTTCGCGTGTCCATGATTGCGTTACCACCAGTTCTTGGCGGATTCCTTCGATGTCCAGCAGGCTTTTAAGTGTTTGCCCCGCACTACCGCCACTGGCGTATACCGCAAGGCTATCACCGCCCACATTGTTAATGGCGCGAGAGGCATTGATGCCACCCCCACCGGGGTGAAAGGTGGGGAAATCACACCGTAGCTTAATCTCACTGGCAACCGATTCAACCGCCGTTGACTTATCGACACAGGGGTTTAGTGTGAGCGTGATAATCATTCGCGTTTTGCCTTTTCGTCCAAATCGTGTTCATCATCAAAGTAAACGCCCTCGCTGGCATCAGTGGCGGTATCAATCAGGTCACGCTTGGGCTTGTCTTGTGGGTAATCTACTACTTCTGCCGAAACAATTCTCACGCTATCGGCGGTGTAATAGGCTTTGATAAGGGGCATTTCGTATTCTGCCAAGGTTTGGGTTTGGGCTTGGGTTAAGTCAAACGATTTGTCCTTAATCAGCCACTTGACACGCTCATCGGGATTTGCCACAAAACTGCCCATCTTAAACGAGGGAATACCAATCACAAAGCTAACGCGCTTGGTGGCGCGGGCATCTTCGCGGCGGCGTGCCTGACGGCGAAAGCTATAAAACGCCAACCAACCCAAAACAATGCCCACACCCAACAGCAAAAACTCCATCGGCAAGCCTTGTGTGCTAAAGATAAACGCTAAAAGCACGCCCACCCCTAAAAAGATGGTGAGTAAGAAAGACAAGCCTTCGACTTCTTCTTGATAATCTTTAAGGAGTATGTCTTGTTGGTTGCGGGTGATATGCCCCATACTATTGTGGCTAAGGTCACTTGGGCTAAAGCCAAAAACCTCTGCCAGCGTGTTTTGGTACAAACGGGGTAGCTCTTTGGGCTTTCCCATCGTGTCGTTTTGGGTGCTTGGCTCTGGATTGTCCCCTGTTTCTAGGGGATGTAAGGGTTCATTGTTCATTAGGTTCTGTCCTTTGCTACATTGTGTTGCTTCTTAACGCAATCTCTATTATAACCCATCCCAATAGTAGGTTGCCCCACATACACCCCCAAAAATGGGGCGTTTAGCCCAAAATGAGGCGTATGCCAAAGAATATCAACAAAACAATCATGCCCCATAAGATGCGCCGTGTTAGCGTTTCCGACACTTGCCCCACCCGATAGTAAATGCCCACCTGAAGCACAAGCAAGGTAAAAAACGCGCCATAGAACGCCACAAAAAAACCAATGACCGCAGGCAAGCCCTCATTGATGGCTTGGATGAGGAGGGGGCCCAAAATGGTACTCCAAAAGATGTATGCGCCGGGACTCAGTAAGTTAATGGCACATGCCGTCCCTAAAATTCGTAAGGGTGTTTGTTGTGCAATAACTTCGCCATCCGATGCACCGCCCAGCCTCACCCCACTTTGAAGCTGCTTGAACACCCCCCACGCAATCCAAAACACAAACAGACCGCCAAAAATTTGGATGGCGCGAATGGCTTCACTGGGCAATTGCCCCAGTATAAACACCACGCCAATAATCACAGGAGGGTCACTGAAGAAGGGGGAAATGGCAACCATCAGCCCCCTTCGCCAGCCCTGCTGCATCGAAACATTCAGTAAATAGGCTTGTAGGGGCCCCGGTATTAAGCCTGCGCTTAAACCAAATGATAGTGCGGGTAAGAGAATAGATTGAAACATGAAGAATTCATCTTTCGGGTCTCTCATGAAAAGTGAGAAAAGATGAGAGGAATAGAGTAAATTACGCCATCACATGGGGCTTTTATGAAAAATATTGACATTTGTCACGTAATCTAGCCCATGTAGCTCATTTTTTATTTATCTTATGGCGTATAATAAGAATTATAATGCAACTTACTCGGAACGAAAGGCTTTTTCACGCTATGACTGGTGAACGCATACTGATTATTGAAGATGAAGCGCGCATTGCTCAATTTGTAGAACGCGGCTTGATTTATGAGGGGTATCGCGTGAATGTGGCACGCGACGGACAAAGCGGGCTGGCGATTGCCCGTGATACACCGCCCGACCTTGTGATTTTAGATTGGATGCTTCCGGGCTTAGACGGCTTAGAAGTGTGTAAGCGATTGCGTGCTGGTGGCAGTGTGCCGATTATCATGCTAACCGCCAAAGACGATGTTAAAGACCGCGTGATTGGCTTGGATGCAGGCGCAGATGATTATTTAGTAAAGCCCTTCTCGATTGATGAGCTTATGGCGCGTGTCCGTAGCCTTTTACGCCGTATTGTGCCACAGTCTCGCCCAGAAATTTTGCGCTTTGCCGACCTTGCACTCGATACAGGGACACATCGGGCGCACCGCACCGACCGCGCCATTGACCTAACCGCCAAAGAATACGAACTGCTAGAACTCTTTATGCGTAACCCGCGCCAAGTGATGACCCGTGACGTAATTTTTGACCGTGTGTGGGGCTATGACTTTGGGGGCGAAAGCAACATTATCGAAGTGTACGTGCGCTATTTACGCCAAAAAACCGAACTCGAAGAAGAAGTGCGCCTCATCCATACAGTGCGTGGGGTAGGCTACGTTCTGCGTGAAGAATAAAAAGCCGTCCCTAGCATTATCTACCACCCTAGCTTAAAGAAGCGTCGATTATGACCATTAGAACACGCCTTACTCTGTGGTATAGCGGTTTACTTACACTTATCATCATCATTTTTGCCCTCACGGTGATGACAGTAAACCGCATTTCTATTTTAGCCGTTATTGACCAAACCTTAGGGCAAACCGCCGCCAACATTGCCCAAACCGTCGCTATTTTACCTGTGGGTGAGTTTGGTCCCCTACAGCTTCAAATTCAGCGTTTAGAGAGCCTTATGGATGCGTCAGAGGGCATGTGGATGCAAGTCTGGCAAACCTATGATATTGGCGGCGAGATTCCCGCGCGTCTTGTTCAGGAAAGCACGGGCTTAAACGGCGAAGTGCCAATGCTTGATGCCGATGCGGTGCATCATCCCTTACCGCACATTAGCGAAACGCGCTTTAACGGCGTGCTAACGCGGGTTGCCACATACCCCATTCTCATGGATGAGGGGCGCATGATGGGTGTGGTGCAAGTGGGGTCTACGGTAAACACGCTGGCACAAGCCAACGATGCGCTGGTGATTAGCATGGGCATTGCTGGGCTTATTAGCATTGGCGTTTCTGTGATGCTAGGTACTTGGATTAGCTCACGGCTACTTAAGCCCATTGGCAATATCTCACGGGCAGCCGCTGGCATTGTCAACGCCGACGACCTTAGCACACGGCTAAAGTGGGTGGGACCGATGGATGAGCTGGGGCATTTAACCGCTGTCTTTAACCAAACGTTGGCGCGTTTAGAAGGCTTGTTTAAGGTGCAACAGCGTTTTGTGGGGGATGTTTCGCACGAGTTACGCACGCCCCTTACGTCAATTATGGGCAATGTGGAACTGATGCAACGCTACGGCGTAGACCCCGACTCGTTGGACGCGGTGTATAGAGAAGCCGAGCGCATGTCTAGGATGGTGAACGATTTGCTTTTATTGGCGCGCGCAGACAATGGCGAGCTAAAAGTAGATTTAAGCACGATAGAACTTGACCGCCTGCTGGTAGAAGTGTATGAGCAAGCCCACTTTTTGAAGAAAAAGCGTAACCTCAAAATCTTGCTGGGCGATATCCAACCGACACTGATTCATGGCAACTCTGACCGCATGAAGCAACTTTTGCTTAATTTAGTGAACAATGCCATTAAGTTTACGCTGGATGAGGGCATTATCACGCTCACGCTTCAGCATGACGGCAATTGCGCTTATGTTGACGTTAGCGATACGGGCATTGGCATTAGCCCCCAAGATCAAGTACGCATTTTTGACCGCTTTTTTCAGGCAGATAACAGTCGCGTCCAACGTAACGAAATGGACGGCGCAGGCTTAGGCTTGTCGATTGCGCGGTGGATTGTGGACGTGCATAAGGGCAGAATTGAAGTGAGCAGTCAGCTAGGCAAGGGAACGCGCTTTAGAATGATTGTGCCATTGCTAAAGCAAGAAAAATCCCTAATCAACAGCGTATAAACGACTTACTTAATCCGATTATCCAGCCAAACCGTTAGGTTAAGTGCCTCTCCTACCCATAAGCCTGCAACTTGTAAGCTTGTGCGATAGTCGTCACGGGTTAGGGGTTGTACGGCTTCGGTGCGTGTGGGAGGGGTGACGGTCTGGGGAACGTCACGGTTAGTCTCGCTATCATCTTGCTGAAGCAAATGCTTAAACTTGCCCCCGCCCAAATGAAGGTTAATCTCGCCGTGTTCGGTGGTGGCGGTTTTATCGCGCTTTTTGCTTACTTCGCTGATATACACCGATTGCACAGAACGCGCGTCAATTGTCCATTTTGAGGCGGTGTTGTGGTAGCCGGTAATCGTTTGCGTGTTGCCGTCTACTTCAATGGCGTTAACTTCGCTCAGGAACTGGGCAATGTTCCACAGCGCAAACACAAACAAGCACGCCGAGACACCTAAGCCTAAATAGGGCAACCATTGCGGATTTGGAATAAGCGTGCCTGCTTTAGGAAGGTCTATATCACTAGACAGCGTTAGCAAAGACACAACTGCATAAACAACCATCCAGAAAAAGTTGCTTAAAATTTGCCGAATACGCTCGCGCTTCCACTTTGGCACGCGCACAAAACGCACGCGCTTGGCGGTTTCGTCTGCGTCAATTTGCCACATGCCTGTTTTAATGGGTGATGCGGGTAGAGGGCGCGGTGGTGGCGGTGGCGCAACGGGTTCAGGGGGAACAAGCGTAAATGGCACACCAAGCACAATGGCTAGGCGTTCTGCGGCGGTTTGCGCCAATTCTTGAAACACATCTTTATAGGGATCGGGCCAATACGCCAGACCACACCAGCGACTATTGCGCTTTTGGCTTAATGTGGGTTCTAGCACCAGCCCCAAGTGCCACGATTCATCGCTCTTTTGCCAGCCCAACACCACTTGTAACACGCTATTCGGGGGCAACTGACCGCTTTCTGGCAGATGGCGTGATGCGCCAAAACTGGCAGTATAGGCTAGTGTACTGTCCCTTACCCATGCCATTGGCGCAGCTTCTTGGGATGGGCGAAGTTTCCATTGGTCGTTTTCGGTGTCAATAACGTGGTTGTCAGCGGCAAAAATGGGTTTCATTGTGTGTTAGAACCCTTGTGAATGGGCGGGTAATTCTGGGTGATGTGGCATTATATCATACTAAAACAAGGGGCTTAAAGCCCCTTGTTGGTGTTCTAATTCACGCAGACGCGCTTAGTCGTCGCGGTCGTGGTCGTCGTCTTCTTCGTCGAAGTCTTCGTACATCTCATCAATCAGGCTTTCTGGAAAGCCCATCTCTAGTTCTTCTTCGGTGGCATCACGCACTTCTAGCACTTCTACTTCGTAATGAAGCACTTTGCCAGCAAGCGGGGCATTGTAGTCTAGGCGGACAAATTCATCGGTGATGTTTACGATAACGGCTTCGATAAATTCGCCTTCTTCGTCCATCACTTCAATTTCCATGCCAATTGTAAGTTCTTCAAGGTCGTCAAACTCTTCTGCGGGAACGTCTTCTACGTCCTCTTCGTCGTAATCGCCGTATGCGTCTGCGGCTGGCACTACTACAGAAAACTTGTCACCGGTAACTTTGCCGACAAGGGCATTTTCTAAACCAGCTACAATGTTTTGTGCGCCATGCAAATATTCAATTGGGGTGTCGCGGTCTACGCTTTCTACCACTTCACCATCAACAGTTAGTTTGTATGCCAGAACACCCACTTTGTCGTTTGTGAGGCTTTGTGTCATGTGTGTTTTGCTCCTAAAACCAAAAAATCCCTTAATTGGGACATTCAACAAGCGAGGCATTATACCCCAAAAAACACCCATTTGAATAGGGGCTTTTGTGTTAAATTTACGTTATCACCGCCCTCATGGCAGGCATAAGGTGGCGATGCCGAAACAAAATTTGCCACACGCGCAACGCCGCTTCTAATGCCACTTTGCTACTCATTTTGCTGGTGCCTAGCGTTCTATCAGGGAAATAGATGGGAAGCTCGGTAATTTTATACCCTAGCCGATAGGCGACATACGTCATTTCTACCTGAAACACATAGCCATTCGATTCAATGCGCTCTAGCCCCAAGCCTTGCAGGGTTTCTTTGCGCCATAGCTTAAAGCCCCCCGTGGCATCGTAAATGGGCATTTGCAAAATAAGCGGTGTGTAAATACGGTTTGCCCACAACGAAAGCATCTTACGATACGCACTCCAAGACGTATCCACGCCCCCGCCCTTGATAAAGCGTGAGCCTAGCACAAGGTCATGATTGGCAATTTTCTCTAGCATGGTCACTAAGTATTGTGGTTGGTGGCTACCATCGGCATCCATCTGGGCAATATAGTCTGCGCCAAGCGTGATAGCGTGCTTAAAGCCTGCCAGATAAGCGGGACCCAAGCCCTCTTTTTGCTGGCGATGAAGCACGTGTACGCGCCCCTGATAGGTTTCACGCAGTTCTTCTGCCAGTTGTCCTGTGCCATCGGGTGAATTATCGTCTATAACAAGCACTTCTAAGGATGGCAAATGAAGGTCAAAGAGCGCACTTACAAAAATGGGCAAGTTTTCACGCTCGTTATAAGTAGGGGTAACGACCATTAGTTTGGGTTGTGTCATGATGGGTTGCCTTTGAGTGCTGTAAACCACAGGTTCATTTTATCAGATAAAACACGACCCTATCAATCTTTGGGTACGGCTAATGCCGATAAAGTACCTACTAACAAATAAGGGGCATTGCGCCCCTCATCTGTGTACACTGTTAAATTAAGCACAGGCGCAAAACCTTTTTGCTCCCGTGGGGTGTTTCTAAGAAGGGCGTGGGCTTATTTACCGCGTAGCACACGGCTAAGAATAATCACCGCCAGCAAGCCAAACACAATACCAAAGATAACCAACGGGTTGCCGGCTGCCAATTCATCAAACAAGCCTGTATCGGGCAACTGACCGCCCCCATTGCCTGTGATATCACGAATACCCGTGATAGCGGTGGGCGTGGGTAACAATTGACCGCCTGTGGCAGGTGTGGATGTTACATCAATGGGGCGCAAAATATCGGCAAGGGCTGTCGCGGTTTGGTCTACGGCACTGCCACTAATGGGCTGTAGTACCACTTCAGAAGTGGGTGTCGGGTCGTCGGTTTCACCGCCCCCTTGCCCCACGTTTGTGCCATCTAGCACCCCCTGCGCCTGTGCAGTAAGCTGTACGCTGGCTTGGGTGGCTGTGCCACTAATGCTGGCAATGTTTTGGGTGGCAAGAAAGTTTGCTGTCGCCGTAAAGTCTATTTCTGGGGTAAAGGTGGCGGATGGTGTTAGTGTAGGCGATGGCGTTGCCGTAAAGGACATTGCCGTTGCCGTTTCTATTGCCACTATCGTCGCGTTTGCATCCTGTGTTTGCAGGTTGGCAATGGTGGTGGCATTTTGAATGGCAATTGCCGTGCGCGTAGGGGCAAGAGGGTCGGGACGACCTTGTACGAGGGCGAAAATAAGCACGCCCACCCCACACAACAACAGCACAGCCAACACAACAGCCAAGATAACGAAGGTTCGATTGCCCCCTCCGCCCTCGCCTTCTTCGGCATCGATTTCCTCGTCGCTGATTTCATCATCATCTAGCCCAAAGATGTCATCATTATCAAGGTCTACACTGTCATCAAATTCATCAAAATTTCTAAAGTCCGAACTGCTGTTATCATCACTTCGGAACAAGTCATCATCATCATCAAATCTAAAGTCGTCGTCTCGGTTAGACATACCCTAGCCCTTCCTTTAGGTGCTGTTTGAGAAGGTGAGGCGCACTTGACCCCAAAAGCCAGACTGCGTAACCCACACGCCTTTTATAATAAACTGAAATCGCAGATTGCGCCAATGCTTCTGCCACTTTTATCTTAGTTTGTTGGCGAAACTTTGCCCTCTGTAATGCGCCAAACGGTTGCCCGTGTTAAAAACTCGGGCGAAAACATCCCTAGTTCGGTGGTTGTTAGCAATGTTTGCGTGTTTTCTTGCAATTGTTCTAGCAAAAAAGCCCGCCGTTTACTGTCTAATTCTGCCACAACTTCATCTAAGAGCAAGATGGGCGGTTCGCCAATGGACTGGCGCATCCAAGAAAGCTCTGCCAATTTTAACGACAAAACTGCCGTCCGTGCTTGCCCCCGACTGCCGTATAAACCGCAGTCGCGCCCATTGATATTCAGCCGTAGCTCATCCCGATGGGGACCCGAAAGCGTTACGCCACGTTCTATTGCGTCTCGTTGTTCACGTTGCAATTGCAAAAGATACTGTGGCGCAACATCACTAACATCAAGCTGGCGATGCAAGTCTAGCCCCAACAAGTTAAAAGAACGCTGTCCGCTTTCGGTGGCGGTGGGCGAAAAGCTGGGCTGGTACTGAAGCGTGAGCAGTTCTGCGTTGCCTGTAAGGGCGTGGTGATGCTGTTGCGCCACGCTTTCTAGCTCTCGTAAGAAGCCTTGCCTACCCACGATGACTTGCGCCCCTTGTTCTGCCAATTGCTCATCCCAATACCCCAATTCGGCGGGTTTTGCACGCTTTTCTTGGATGCGCCGTAGAAGGGCGTTGCGCTGTGGGAGCAGTTTCTCAAAGGCTTCTAGGGCTTCTAGATAGGGTGCGCTGACTTGGCTAAGGGTGTTGTCCATAAAACGCCGTCTGTCTTGGGGTGTGCCTTCTATCAAGGACATATCTTGGGGCAAAAATAGCACCACCGCCAGCACACCTACCACGTCCATTACGCGCTTTTCTACGTTATTGTGTTTGATGACCTTCTTAAAGCGCGTTGCACCATTACTATTGTCTAGCATCAGTGTCATATCGAGCGTTTGCAAGATGCCGTGGCGATTGCTAAATTCGGCAACCAGCTTCGCATAGGGCATGATGTCGTGTTCGGTGCGCCAATGAATTAGTTGGCGGTCACTGGCAGTATACGGTGAGCGCGAGGTGGCTAAATAATACAACGCCTCTAATAAACTCGTTTTGCCCTGTGCATTATCCCCCACCAATACCAAAGGACGTTTAGGCAAGCTCATCTCTAAAC
The DNA here is from genome assembly GCA_034437555.1 of Anaerolineae bacterium. Taxonomy (GTDB): domain Bacteria; phylum Chloroflexota; class Anaerolineae; order Aggregatilineales; family Phototrophicaceae; genus JANWYT01. Next base: position 40,139 of record DAOTTQ010000096.1, read on the forward strand.
GCGCATAATTTCTAAAATTCGTAAGGGAAAGATGCTCTATTTGCATGGGCGTTTAGGGTAAAACGTGCAATCTAACGTTTAATGCCCATGCCACATATAGCGCATTCAAAAACCCCTTTATTTCGTGGGTGGTGTTGTCGTCATCGTCACTGGGCTTTAGTGCAAAGGGCAACGCAATCGCCACATTGCGCGGTGCTGGCGTAAGGCTCATAATTTGGTTGGCTTGCATGTCTCGCCGAATCCCCCCAAAGAACAAGAGCAGAATTGCCGCGTGGTTGGGCGTTATGTCGCCTACATTAAACATCATCTCAAACACTTGGTTGGCGTTAATGTCAAATTCGCCCAATCTACGGCTAGAGGCAACGCGGTCTTGAAAGTAAGTTTCGTTTCCCGCACGCAAGCCTGCAATGTCTTGCCCATCATACATAAACGAATCTACGCCCTGCTTTAGCAATAGCCACACCAACGCTTCGTCAGGCGTGGGCAATTGATTCAATAGCCACGCTTCTCCCTCACCACTCATGGGGTATTGAATAAAGCCGGCGCATCCATACGGCTTACGTAGGCGGTTAGCGGGGCAATTGGCACAGTGGGGCGCGTATTTGTTTAGTTCTTCTGTGCGGTCTAGGATGTCTTGGACAACCAAAAGGCGCGTTTCTTCTTCGCCTTCGGGCGTGGTGCGCGTAAATTCAAAGCCCATTTCGCTAGGGGGGCGTTGGTCGCCACTTTCGCGGAACATGCGAATAATCATATGGGCGCGTTCTTGTTCTTTTAACAGTTCTAAAATGTCTTCATTGCCAAGTGCTTGGCGCGGGGCGCAATCAAAATCAATGATGTAATCTATTGCCATGCGCTTCTTCCTACAAAATTGAGCTAAAAACACGATGCTGATGTGCCGTATCCTAGCACAAACGCGCGCTAATATCACGGGTTTCTCTTTGATATGGACTAGCGTCCGTTTTTCTTATGCAACTCTTATGGACAGGCGATGATTTCTTGTGATATTCTTCTTTTGTAAACGGACGAGAGTCCACTTAAAATAAACAATCAGGAGACCCAAACCTATGACTACTTGGAACATTGATAGTACACATACCCTTGCCGAATTTGTCGTTACGTACATGATGTTTACTAAGGTGCGCGGACGCTTTACAGATGTTAGCGGCACCATTGATTTTGACCCTGCAAACTCCGGCGCAGCCAAAGTAAACGCAACCATCCAAGCGACTACTGTAAACACGGGCGTAACCGACCGCGATAACCACCTGCGTAGTGCAGATTTCTTTGATGTAGAACAATTCCCCACCATCACCTTTGAAAGCACTGGCGTAAAGTCCTCCAGCCCCAGCAACGCGGTTGTTGTAGGTAACTTGACCATGCACGGCGTAACCAAAGAAGTGGAATTGTCGGTTGAATTTAGCGGTGTCGGCAAGAACCCCTGGGGCGTAGAAGTGGCTGGTTTTACCGCCACAACCAAAGTTGCCCGTGAGGACTTTGGCTTAACATGGAACGTTGCCCTTGAAGCCGGTGGCGTATTGGTTAGTAAAGAAGTGACCATTAACCTAGAAGTACAAGCCGCCCGCGTTGTTGAAACAGAAACACAAGCCGCCAACGCCTAAGCCCTTTGCATCATCAAGTGATTCCCTAAAAATTCAAAGCCCCAGTGATGGGGCTTTTTTATTGCCTGCACCTTGCACCTTTATGAACCCTTGTAAACCCACTATAATTGTTAGCCGTTCTTTATTACCCAGTTTTTGCCAAATGGAGATTTTTTGTGAGCGCATCAGCAACGGCTTTTGCTAAACCCATCTATTCGGGCAACATTACGCGCTATGCGCTGTTAGAGTTTGCGAGTGCGTGTGCTTTCCCCGTAGGGAATTGGCTGTTTTTTTGGCTTAGAATCATGACGTATGGGCAAGTGGGCGTGGTGGATGCGCTGGCGTTTGCGTTTGGCATGTTTATGGAAATCCCCACAGGCGCAATCGGCGATATGATAGGCAAAAAGTATACGCTGGTGTGTGCCATGCTGTTTAATGGTGCGGGCTGGCTAGTGATGGGCTTTTCGGACACCCTAGAGAGCTTGTTGGTGGGCTTTTTAATTGCACAAGTGGGGTGGGCGTTCTATAGTGGCACAAGTGAAGCCCTTGCTTATGATTCGCTAAAAGCAGACGGGCGCGAAAACGAGTTTGACCGCTTGTATAGTCGTGTGGGCGTGGGCGTGGTGGCGATATTGATTGCCTCATCGCTTATTGGGGGTGTGCTGTATAACCTGAATGAACGCTTGCCTCATCTCGCGTGGGGGGCAGTCTTTTTGCTGGGTACAGTGTTTGCGCTGGGGTTAAAAGAACCGCATATAGAACACAGCACCCCACGCGCTGCCTTCTCATTTAAGGGCTATGTGGCGCAGTTATCGGCAGGCTTTCGTCACTTAATTACACCTGCACTCAAACCCATTGTTGTTCCCATTATGATTGTGCGTGGTAGCCTGTATATGTTTCAGTCGGGTCTTATCTTGCCCATTTTGGGCTTGCAGTTTGGTTTTGAAGCGGATGAACAGGCGGTTGTGGCGGCGTTTCTTTTATTGGGGGCAAGCGTAGGGACGGGGCTTGCGCCACGTTTGCGCCGTGTGTTGGGCGATAATCGGAGTCTCTTTTTGGGGGGATTGCTCATCGGCTTGGGCTATTTCTCTGGCGTGTTTTCGTTGGGGGTGTTTGGCGCGTTAACAATGTTCTTTATTCGCTTGGGCGGTGGGGCGTTTAACGTGGTCTCGTCTACGCTCCTTAATCGAGCCATTCCCTCACAAGACCGCGCCACCACACTTTCTACGGTGGCGGTATTTGTGCGTATTCCTTATGTGCTTAGTGCGATAGTCGCAGGCACAATGGCAGAAAACGGGCAATTTGCCCTGTTTTGTGGGGTGGTCGCAGTGATGACGCTCTTGGCATCCTTGCCCTTTTTAAGAAAACAATCGTCTGTATCATTTGTCACAGAGTAGCACTACGTCTACTTGCTTTTGCCCCTCTGGCAATTGCCAATTAAACGGAGTGAGCTTGCCAGAGGGCAATAAATAATAAGCACCATACCCCAAAGGCTGAAGAATGGCGTTTAATCGCTGAATTTGCGCTTGTGGGGTGGTGCGCCAAAACTCAAATATCACAAAAGGCTTAAAAGTCTTTAGAGAATTTTCTGCACCCAACAGGGCTTGCACATCATAGCCTTCAATGTCTATTTTTAGCACGTCTAGGTGTTGCCAGCCATTTTGTTGGATGAAGTGGTCAATGGTCGTTAGGCTAACGCTGACTTGGGTAGCTTGTTGCTTGACGTTATCGCTTTCTAGGGATGATTTGCCAATGTCGTCGCCAATATAGAATGTGGCTTGTCCTAGCGTATCGCTTACCGCTTCACCAACGATTTGAAGCATCTTAAAGCCATTGCGCTCTTTTTGCATTTGCAAGTAGTCTATGAGTTTTGGGTTTGCCTCAAAAGCAGCCACGCGCCCTGTTTTGCCCGCTCTTTGTGCCATTAGCAGGCTGTAGTAACCTAAATTTGCGCCAATATCAAGGCAGTGGTCGCCTGTTTTAATGCGTTCTCTTAAAAGCCGTGAGGATACAGGGTGATACATGCCATAAAATAGCACGTTGCGCTCACGAGAATTGTGGCTATCGAGTAGCATCTCAAAGCCATCGGGCAGTCGTACCCACCCATTAGCACGCGGTAACACTTCGCATAATGCCCGTGCGAAACGTCCTAACCCCTTGATGGGGGCGCGCAGGCGAAACTGCAATGCTCTGGTAAGATGAGAAATGCCAAAAATCATTTTTTCTCCCGCTTTCTCTTCTTTATGATAACGGGGTGGTCAGGGCTTGCTTAAACCCCTCTACCGCGTCCTCATAGGCTTTAATATGCAGGGCGACATCGTTCTTGGCGATGTCTTGACCTTTTTTGGCGGTCTGTATGAGGCGTGCAAGGGCGCGACGTTGTTGGCTAGTACGCACGTACAAAATATAGAGTGAGGTGGCGTGTGTACGCCCTTCTAGCCATCGCCATCCATACCAAAAAATAAGCACGTTGATGGCGAATAAAACCACGCTCACCGTGGATTGTGGCACTTGTGGCAAAAGCTGGGTAACCAATACACCACCCCCCGTAGCCACCAAGAAGCCTAACCCCAATGGGATGCCGTAAGTTTGCGCCAAACGTCCTAGCAACTCGCCCAAATAGGGGCGAAGTGAGGCTTGTGCGGTGGTCATGCGCGTTTCAATGTTTTCAATATGTGCCGTCATTGCCAAAAACCCATCTCACCATAGGCGGTTAAACTTTGTTACAATAGCAAAAAGTCACCTTACTTGCAATTGTAGGAACGCGCATGACCCAAGACACCATTACACAAGGCTTAAACGACGCGCAACTTTCGGCGGTATCTGCCCCCTTACAACCTATGTTGGTATTGGCGGGACCCGGCAGTGGTAAAACCCGTGTGCTTACACGGCGCATTGTCTATATGATGCAGGCGTTGGGGCTAAAGCCCTATCAAATTCTTGCCGTCACGTTTACCAACAAAGCCGCTGCCGAAATGCGTAAGCGCATCACGGGCTTATTGCAGGGCGTAGATGGGCTTTCGGGCTTACAAATTGGCACGTTTCACTCGGTTTGTGCGCGTATTTTACGCATCGAACACGACTATACGCCCTACGCCCCCGATTTCTTAATTTACGACACCGATGACCAAGTGAAGCTTGTAACGCAAGTGCTACAAGAAATGAATGTTGACCAAAAACAGTTCCCCCCGCGTAGCATGCTAAACGCCATTTCTAACGCCAAGAATGAGCTGATGCTACCTCATCAATATGTTGCCAACGACTATTTGGGCGAGATTGTTCAGCGCGTGTATCCCCTTTATCAAAAACTCTTGCTGTTTAGCAACGCCATGGACTTTGACGACTTACTTTTGCAAATGGTCGTAACGCTTCGTGAGCGTGATGCTGTCCGTGAAAAGTATCAGAATCGCTTTGTTTCGGTACTCGTAGACGAGTTCCAAGACACCAACACCGCCCAATATCAGCTGGTGAAACTGTTTGGCTTGCCCCAAAATAACATTTTTGCGGTGGGCGACGAAGACCAAAGCATTTATGCGTTTAGAGGCGCAGACTTTAGAAACGTAGACCGTTTTAAGAAGGACTATCCACAGGCGGGCGTGGTACTCCTAGAAGAAAACTATCGCAGTACCCAAATTGTTTTGGATGCAGCACAAGCCGTCATCAATCGCAATCACCACCGCACGCCCAAGCACCTGTTTACACAAAAGGCGGGCGGGGCAAAACTCCAAGTGGTAGAAGCCTATGACGAAGAAGCCGAAGGGCGTTATATCGTTGAGCAAATACAGCAGTTACGCTCACAAAGCTTTAAGAGCTATAACGACTTTGCCATTATGTACCGCACCAATTCGCAATCACGCGCCCTAGAAACCGCCATGCGCCGCGCCATGTTGCCCTATACCTTGATAGGGGGCTTGGGCTTTTTTCAACGGCGAGAAGTAAAAGATGCCATCGCCTATTTGCGCGTTATCAATAACCCCAATGACCGCGTGGGCTTTGCGCGGGTGGCAAATACACCTAAACGGGGCATTGGTGACCGCGGTATAGAACAGCTTTTTGGGTGGGCAACCGTCCAGAATATGAGCATTGCAGAAACACTACAGCACATCGTCAACGGGGGCAAAACCAGCGTGAACACCCGTAGCGCAAAAGCCATTGCCGCGTTTGGAGCGCAATTATTGCGCTGGCGCGAAACGGCAACCGCAGGACACCTGAACGAATTGCTGGGCGAAGTGTTGCTGAACATTGGCTTTGAGCTATACCTTGCCGAAATTAGCGAGACCAAAATTCAGCTTAATGAGCGCAAAGACAACGTCAACGAGCTAAGGGCGTTGCTAGAACGCGCTGATGATGACGAACTCCCCCTCGCCGATTTGCTGACGGATTGGTCTTTAATGACGGATGCTGATACCCAAAGCGAAAACACCGAAGCGGTGCGCATTATGACGCTACACGCCGCCAAAGGGCTAGAGTACCCTGTGGTATTTATTGCCGGTGTGGAAGATGGTTTCTTGCCCCACTTTCGCTCTCTTGAAGAGCAAGACGGCATCGAAGAAGAACGCCGTTTGTTATACGTGGGCATTACCCGCGCCGAAGAACGCCTCTTTTTAACGTACACGTTTAAGCGATATACCTATAGTGGCAGTTCAGAACGCACTCCATCGCCCTTCTTAAAGGACATTCCGCAAGCCCTTATGGACAACCCGCCCCTTAGCCTTACTGCCGAACAAGGCTCACAGGCGTATAAGCAATCGACCACGTGGGACAGCACGCCCAAGCCCAGCGGTTTAGACCGCCTACGCAATGACCTTGCAAAATCACGACCACCCGAACCGCCTGAACCCCCAAAACCCAAAGAAAGCTATGTCCCAAGCCCCAAATTTGCGGGCAAAATTATTCCATTCCCCAATGGCGCAATGAGCCAACTGAAGTATCGTGCCAATATGAGCGTGCATCACAGCGTTTTTGGGCAAGGCACTGTAATACAAAGTGCGCTGGAGGACGGCGAAGAAGTGGTAACCGTAGCGTTTACGGATAGGCGTTATGGCGTAAAACAGATTATGACCAGCGTTGCACCCCTCACGATTTTGAAGTAGGGGCTAATTACTTTTTTAGGAGAAAAGCACATGACACTAAAAATTGAAGACTCTTGGTTCAAAGACGCTGAAGGACGCATTGTCTTACCGCGTGGCGTTAATTTGGGGGGCAGTACCAAATTGCCCTATACCCCCGACGGGCGAACGCACATCAAAGAGGGCTTTTATAATCATCGTGAAGTGAGTTTTGTGGGTCGCCCATTCCCCCTCAAAGAAGCCGATGAACACTTTCAACGCCTGCAAAAATGGGGGCTAACGTTCTTGCGCTTCTTGGTAACATGGGAAGCTATCGAACACAAAGCCCCCGGTGAATATGACACCGAATACCTAGATTATGTGCGTGCCATGGTGGATAAGGCGCACGAATACGGCATGACGCTCTTTATTGACCCCCATCAAGATGTGTGGTCACGCTGGACAGGGGGCGATGGTGCGCCGGGCTGGACACTGGAAGCGTTGGGGTTTGCACCAGAACGGTTACACGCTACCCACGCCACCATTACCCACCAAGAATGGCAGGAACGCTATCCTGTGATGATATGGGCATCCAATTACAATCGTTTGGCAGCTGCTACTATGTTCTCGGTGTTTTTTGGCGGTAATGACTTTGCGCCCAACACCAAAATTAACGATGTATCCGCGCAAGATTACCTGCAAAGCCATTACTTTAAGGCGATGCAAGCCCTTGCCACCAAGCTAAAGGGTGCGCCCAACGTCATTGGCTATGACACCATGAATGAGCCGAGCGCGGGCTACATTGGCTTTAGCGACCTCACGAAACTAGAGTACAAGCTCAAGACAGGCATTACCGCCACCCCTTACCAAGCCATGCTCTTAGGATGGGGCTTGCCCCAAACGGTAGATGAATGGCAATTGGGCGCAACAGGCAACCGCAAAATTGCCGAAATGACGCTCTCAACGGGCGGACAAAAGGCATGGAAAGACGATGTTAACTGTATTTGGCGTGAAAACGGCGTATGGGATGTTGACGCAGAAGGACGGGCGCACCTGTTGCGTACCAATCACTTTGCGTATGCCAACGGCAGACCCGTGACCTTTGTCCAAGATTATTTACGCCCGTTTGCTAATCGCTACGCCAACGCCATCCGTGAAGTAGACCCCAACGCCATCATCTTTTTTGAAGCCGATGCTTTGGGCGATGATTACGCGCCCCAATGGGATGAGACAGACGCAAAAAATGTCGTCTTTGCGCCCCATTGGTATGATGGCTTAACACTGTTTACCAAACGATATTTGCCCTTTGCCGCGTTTGATACGCGCACGCTTAAAGTGGTGTTTGGCATGGAAAAAGTGAAAAAATCTTTTGCCAGCCAGCTAAAGCACTATAAAGACAATTCCAAGCAACACATGGGCAATGTGCCAACGGTGATTGGTGAAATTGGGATTCCCTACGATATGAACGGCGGTTTGGCGTATAGAACGGGCAATTTTAGCGCACAAGAGCTGGCAGCCGATGCCAGTATGCGCGCCTTAGAAGCCAATTTGTTGCCGTTTACGTGGTGGAACTATACCGCCGACAACACCAATGAACGCGGTGACGGCTGGAACGCCGAAGACTTGTCTATCTTTAGCCGTGACCAACAAACCGACCCCAACGATATTCACAGTGGTGGACGCGCCCTAAAAGCCATCGTGCGCCCCTATGCCAAAGCGGTGGCAGGCATACCCGTGAGAATGACATACCAAATGCACACAGGCGTTTTTGAGTTTACGTTTAAGCACGATAACGCCATTACCGCGCCCACAGAATTCTTTATCCCATCGTATCAATATCCACACGGCTATAACGCAGAAGTGAGTGATGGTGAGTTTGAAATTGACACCCTCAACCAACGCCTTATTTATCGCCATAGCGAGCGAGATATGCCCCATTTTATTCGCGTAACGCCTAGCGTTGAGCGTCCGCAAGCCTCACCCCGTTGGATTGGGCGTGCATTGTTGGCGTTTGTGGGCTTTATTGTGTTGCGCCGTTTGTTGCGCCGAAAGTAACCAATATGACAAACATCATCGAAACGCACCAACTGATTAAAACCTTTGGTGCATTTGAAGCGGTGCGTGGCGTAGATTTGCAAGTGCCTAAGGGCGCAATTTACGGGTTTCTTGGGCATAATGGCGCGGGCAAAACAACCACCATGCGGATTTTGACCACACTCACCAAGCCCACCTCTGGAACGGCGTTTGTGAATGGGTATGACGTGCTTAAAGACAAGCAAGCGGTGCGCCGTAGCATTGGCTATATGCCCGATGAATTTGGGGTGTATGACGAACTGCGCGTGTGGGAGTATTTAGATTTTTTTGCGGCGTGCTATAACGTGCCAGAAGCACAACGCAAAACGCTTGTGCCACAATTGCTAGAGCTGGTAGACATGGGACATCGGCGCGAGGACATGGTAGACCAACTAAGCAAGGGGATGAAGCAACGCCTTTCATTGGCGCGCACGCTGGCACACGACCCCGACATTCTGATTTTAGATGAGCCTGCCAGTGGACTAGACCCACGCGCCCGTGTGGAAATCCGCGAATTGCTAGGCGAATTGGCACGCATGGGCAAGACGATTTTCTTTTCTACGCACATTTTGGCAGACGTAGAAGAACTTTGTTCGCACATTGGCATTATCGAAAATGGGCAAATGATTATGCAGGGTAGCCTAAGCGAGTTAAAAACTCAGTTGATGACCACCCGTGACCTTGTCATTACGCTTCGGGATGATGCCAGCCTGCAAAACGCCAAACGTGCGGTGCTAGGGGTGCAGGGCGTGCGTGATGTCGAAGTGCTGCTGCCAAAGGCAGGGCGGTCTCGTTTGGGCGTGCAGTTTGTGGGGGATGATGAGGGCATTATTGCCCTACACCAATCGTTAAGCGAGATGCCCCTTTTGGGCTTTTACGAAGAAGAAAAAAGCCTAGAAAGCCTGTTTATGAACGTCACTAAAGGATTAGGGGCTTTGTAGGAGACAGCCCTCACCCTAGCCCTCTCCCGCAGGCGAGGGGACTTAAAAGGCGCGAAAAAAGAACCCCCTCTCCTAGCGAAGCATGCAGGAGAGGGGGCGAGGTTTTGTGCCATGGCGTGTCTCTGGTGCTGCCTATTTTACAAAGTGCGCCCCTGTAGAGCGAAAGTACAGATTATCAATGGTGTTTGTGATGGGCGTTTTTAAGTAGCTGTCTATCAGCATGGTGACGGCTAAAATACGCCGAGAGTTCTTTGTGCCTGTGAGGAACTTTCTTAATAGGGGGCGTGCTTGGGTGTATTCGCCTGCCAGCCACTGTTGCTTCGTTTCTTTCCACAGGATGTATTCTTCCATGTGGGGCTTAATGTCTAGCAGGTATTGGGGCAAGTTTTTCTGGCTATAGATGATTTCATAGAGCAGATGATGGTCACGGATGAAGCCCTTTTCTTGGCTAACGGTTTTGCTTGTGCCATGCAAACGATACCCCGCACGCCCACCCTCGACATACGCCAATTGAAAGCCGTTAATTGCCATACGCCACCAGTATTCCGTGTCCATGGTGTAATGAAAACGCTCATCAAACAAGCCAATCTTATCCGTGACGCTTTTACGCCAAAACAGGCTTGGTTGGCTAATGCGTACCTCTTTTAGGCTTTGCGGAAACGGAAAAGAACGGCGTAGGCTAAGGGTGTTTCCTTCGGCATCAATTAGATAGTTGTCGCCATACACTGCGCCAATATCGGGGTGCTTCTCCAAATAATCTACAGAAAAGGCAATCATATTGGGCATATACACGTCATCCGAGTTTAGATATGCCAAAATTTCACCCTTCGCACGCGCCAACCCCTTGTTGATGGCGTGGGTTTGCCCGTTGTCGCGCTCACTTACCCATGACAGGCGCGGGTCTGTATACGTTTTTAGCACGTCAACGGTATTATCTGTAGAACCCCCGTCCATCACAATGAGTTCAAGGTTGGGGTAGTCTTGACTAAGGATGCTATCAAGGGTTGCACCAATAAACTGCCCTTGATTGTATGAGGGCGTAACAATGCTAACGAGTGGTGTGGGCATGGGGAG